>CALKIV010000050.1 GCA_937995835.1 uncultured Dysgonomonas sp.
TCTTTATTCCTTTATCTTTGTTATGTTTATAGTAGAGATAAATATCTTGAAAAATCTTTCTTATATTTGAGAAGCAGTTTTTTTAAGACAATCAACACTTATATGAAAAAAACACTAACAACGATCTGCGCAAGTCTACTTCTAGTCATCTGTTGCTTAATGACAGCATACTCACAAAACATAAAAAACATTCAAGGTTTTGGGGATTTAAATATTGGTATGACCATAAGCGAAATGATACAAGTAGTGGATACAACTCTATTGGTGGAAGATCGCGAATCTGTATTGGCAGCTGGGCGATTGAGGGGCAGATTAATTGTATTTGAACTTGAAAAACACAAAATGGGACATGACCACTACTTGGAAGATATCAACCTACAATTTCTTGACGATCAGCTATATGCAATCACAATTCAAAAGTATAATTATAAAACAGAATTTTATCTGACTCAAAAATATGGAAAGCCCCTGCTAGAGGTGGAAGAAAAAGACGATGAAAAGAAATACCGAGAAACGTTTAAAGCTTGGCAAGCTGATCATCGTGAATTTGATAATCTTTGCACTGCTACTTTATATCAAAATAAGGAATTAGAAAACACGTCTTATTTTTTATCATTATTCAACGCTCCTCTTCAAATGAAAGTACTGTATATAGCAGTGGGAGAACAGGAATGAGCTATGCCAAATCCAAATGACTCAATATGAAAAAATTGGATATTTTAGGTGAAATAAAAACATGAAGGAGCAAAAAAACAGGAGCAAAAAGGTTGTAAAATCTGAGTCAGATGATGCAGAGCTTGGCAAACCGAGTGCATATTGGTTCAAGTCATTCGGTAGGAGGTTGTTTAGCCCGATGAAAAATAAATTAAACACTTTTTTTGAAAAATATGACTTGGATTATGAATCCATCAAATTCCTCAAAAAATATTTTATTGCATATTTTTTTCTTTTCTTTTTATTACTTTTTTTAGTCTTTGGTCTGTCTTGGGTTATAACCAATATACAGACCTATTTTAGGGAGACCTCTATTCCTAAATTAAACAGCATCTTCGAACTCAAACTTGGGATGAATGAAAAAGGCTTAAGAAAAGTGGTGGACATTACTGCACTTAGCGACACTGTTTTGTCGACTTCTGAATATATACAGGGTGAAGACTTACTTTCAGAGAAAGATAAGGTAAAGACAATATATTTGGCATATTACGAAGTGGATCTAGACTATCAACTAAAAGATATAGTTCTGTTTTTTTATCGAGATAAGTTGTTTGAGATCCGTATGAAAGACCTTGACTCTAAGACTGAAAATCTGTTAGATGAAAAATATGGAAAGGACTATGGGAAAATGAGACGGTTAAAGCCGGAGCTCTCATTTTTTACTACATGGGAAACAGGTAGTGAGGATGTTTTTTGCTATACGATATCTCAAAAGGACGAAGAATTGATAAAAATGCATCATCCATTATTTTTATTCAACGAAAAAACAAAACAAGAAATTCTCGCCCAACGCAGACGAGATGGGCAAAAAAAGATGTCGAATAAAGAATTGCTAGATGCATTGTAGAAGGGGCAACTATCAGCCTAAAAGCAAAAAAAGAAGTGACATATACTCCTGATTTTTAACACAATCAACACTTACATGAAATCCTAACACCATGAAACGCCTCACTCTACTCTTCATTCTTCTGCCCCTAAGCACATTAAGCTGGGCACAGCAAGCCGATTTTTATCAACGCTTGTCAGAAGCCACGCTGTCTATCGTGGACCCCAGAATAAAGTACGACCCAGCCTACACACGTATAAGCTATCCCAATGGCGATGTGCCTGCCGACAGAGGGGTCTGCACCGATGTGCTGATCAGAGCATACCGTAAGCTGGGCATCGATCTGCAGAAGGAAGTTCACGAGGACATGAAGGCACATTTTAACCTCTACCCCAGCAAAAAGATATGGGGGCTGAAGTCCACCGATCGCAACATCGATCATCGCCGAGTGCCCAACCTACAAACCTTCTTCACCCGTCGAGGACAATCGTTGCCCATCAGCAAAAAGGCGAGCGACTACTTGGTGGGCGACATCGTCACTTGGGACTTAGGCGGAGGCATTGCTCATATCGGCATCGTGGTAAACAAGAAAACCAGCCATGGTCGCCCCATGGTGGTACACAATTATGGAGGTGGACAGGTGTGCGAGGACATCCTTTTTCGCTACCAAATCACAGGTCACTATCGCTACAACGGACAGTGAAACACCCCCGAAAAAGAATCAGGCGATATGCTCTGAAGCACATCGCCTGATGTTTTATTCTTTAAAAAGATTGTCTTTTCTCAGATTAGAAGAATACGTTTACACCAAGTGTAAATTGAGTCATGTCTAGATCAAGACCATATGTATTAGTCTTAGCATCACCCCATTTTTCATGTTGGTATCCTAGGAAACCGAAGTGTCCAAGAACTGATACTTTTTCAGTTACGTTGATAGCAACACCTGGTCTGAATCCTAATTCATATGTATTCATTTTTTTGTCTGCACCTTCGATGTCAGAGTTTGCATATCCAATACCTCCATCAACGAATAGGCTACCAATACCTCCTTTAAGGAAAGTGTAACGTACGAATGGATTTACATTGAAAGTCTTAACTTTAAGAGAACCCTCTTTACCAAAAGATTGCATATCTTTTGCATATCCAAGTTTCACCCCTACTCCTAAGTTATCAGATAGTACGTATCCTACTTCAGGAATAAATTTGTAGTTAGTTGTGCTACTTCCACCTTTTGGTTTGCTTGTTGTAATACCGGCTGAACCTCCAACCCATACACTTCCAACTTCTTGAGCGCTAACAGTCACTGCACCTACTACAAGGGCAAATACCAACAATAATTTTTTCATAATTTTAATAATTTTGATTTTGTTTTCAAACTTTATGTCCTGTACATTACTTTGAGTGTCAATTCTCAAATACAAGGATGTTCATTTCATAAAGTTTTTTGTACCTATTTATGTTAATTAGTTGCAACAAATTTAGGGCTCCATTTTCAGATTACAAAAATTTTGAGCCTAAATCGACCTCTACTTTTGACCAATGGTCGTTATCCTTACACAAGAGAACATTTATTGGGGCTGAAAGATATAAAACAGACATTTTCCTCTATTTCATAAGCTCAAAAACGCACCTAATACACTATATATAAGTACATTACAAAAACATCATTCATCCACAAAGCAAGCCACAGCACCACCAAAAGCACTCTGAAAAACATAAAACCAGGAGCAGAATATTGCCAATCGCTCTCCTTTTTCAGCTGATCAACAGCAAAACCAAGGAGACGAACAACCTTCCAAAAAGCATAGACAATTATACATATTTTAACAACACAAAAAGAGTAAATATCTAAGCCATACCACAACTAAGTGAGGATAATTTTCGTATCAATAAAACAAGTTTCTTCTCAAGAGAAACACACCATATATATGGCGATAAAAAAAAGACCATCTCTTCAAAAGAAGAAACAGCCTTTTCGCTATGCTTTATCACGTCAGTCTCCGACGTTCATTTTTTCACTTATCTATTCACCGGCAAAGAATATACAATGTCGGTGCTCAGTTTTTCGCTCTCAGCCAATTTATCGGTCACAATAGCCATTGTTTGCACACTAGCCACTTCGGCATCATCCTGCACCACAAATAAGCTCCACTCATATCGGTGATCTATTTGTGCCAATTCAGACTTTATCTCTTTGATCTTATTGCTAGATCTCACATTCACCAAAAGCACCATCTGCTTCTCAAAGTCCACCTCAGGCAGTTGAGCCTCTTCGCCTGTCACTTCCAACAGTTCGCCCAACTCTCCCACACTGTTGGCACGATACACCTCACCCTCTTTGGCACTCGCTTTCAGCGCATAACCTTCGGGCAAAGCATACTTGCTGGATTTGATATCCTTCATTACGTCAAATCGCTCATACATCAAAAGATTCTCTTCATTCTGCACATACATAAAGAGAAATTTACCTTCATACTTAAACTTAGTTACCTGTCTCAACAAGCCTAGAGCAGCTTTTTCGTCCTCATATTCCGATTCCACACTCGAACTCTTGACCTCCGTATATTGAATTCTATTGCCGTTGATCGAGTACTTTGCCGTAAAAATATTCTCTTCACCACGCCCATGCACATCACCATCCGTGCGACAAGTCATCCTAAAATAGCGATAATCTGCCGCCGGACGAGGAGCTTGCATTTTCGTCATTCCCGTTTTTTTATACCCTCTGAGCTTCAGATGCCAGCCCTGTTCAAAGTAATGATCCTTATCATCATCCTCTGCACAGGCCACAAACCCAAGTGCCAAAACGCTTATTATCAGTAGATATAATATATTTCTCATCATCTTTTTCCTCTTTATTTAATTCATTTTCCGAGCCCGATTAAATCTAACCCTCTGCAAAAATAAAGAATAACTTCCAACCTCTTGCCCTTTTCTTCTTCAAATTCAACTTTTTACCTGTTAAAACATCGCGCACCCACTCCCACCAGCCTTTTTCGGCGTGTAGCAAAATCCTCGTGCGACTTCACATCCACCACAATCTTCGAAATCATGGTCTGAATCCGATGATACTTCAAGCCCGTCATCTTCGACAGCGCATGATAATTGATCGCCGGCTTCAAATTCATATACATTTTAAAGATCTCAAAATCACGCAGATCATACTTCCCATACACATATTCCATAATGTCGCCCTCCAGTTGTGTAATGTTTCTCTCCATCTCGTTCACACACTGCTGATCGTCCTCCTCCAGTTGCGCCTTTGTCGGCACACCATGATGCGCCATCTGCCCACTAGAGCTCTCCACTTCCACATGTTCGAAAAAGTTGCAATAACGTTGTTCCTGTGTTGCCCTCTGCACAAAATTCGTATAATAGGCACGATGAAAAAAAGCCTTATAATCCCGAATCTCCCTCCCCGTATACATAATCAGCTCATAGATACGCAAATACGTCTCGCTAAAAGTATCCTCATCCGCCTGGTTTGCCCCTCTCACATCCCTTTTCAGCCGATCGTAATTCGCTCCAAACCAGTCAGCAAACGCATTTGCCTCCTCCGTATACAACTTTTTAGGATTCACATCATCCCGTCCTCTGATAAAATACTTCTTCCCTCTGTTGTTTCCGTTGCTGTTTCCCAATCTCATAATTATTTAATTTTTAATTGTTTATATCTATATTTATTCAATTCACGTTACTCCCCATCCTTTCAATTTCCCTCACCCCTCTCCTCTCCCAGCTCTCTAGGGCGTGCCCCCTTTCAGGGGTCGGGCTCTCCGCAGTAGCCTTGCCCCCATGGGGCTTCGGGCTACTTGCTTCTATCCCTCACGCAGGCTGACGCACCCCCCAAGCCCCCCAAGCGAAAGTGCAGACCAATGAACCTTGCCTCCATGCCAGTGGCACAAACCA
>CALKIV010000051.1 GCA_937995835.1 uncultured Dysgonomonas sp.
TCATTAGTGTAAAACTAATGAGCTTTTTTTGTGTTTGAATATAGGAATATAGAGAAAACACTTTGTGAAGATATAGGAAAGGTGCTCCTTCAAGTAATGAAGAGGTACCTTCCTTTGTTAATATAGCTTGGGGTATTTGGATTGTGAGATGCAAATGCAGAGTTCTGAATTGAGAATACATTGATACATTTGAATAAATGCAATTATTTGTTTGTTTTTTATGGATTCTAGCATAGAATATAGACGTCATATTTCTCACTTAAATGATTTAATTTTTGAAAATTGCATGGAGTAATACACTAAAGTAGTGTTCATCATTATTGAATTTGCATTGATTGCAAACTAATTGAAGGGTAGTAACTTTGTAACAAAAGCCTGAGCTAATGAACTTGACTTATCGGGCTTGAATATAGAAGTAGATATTCGACCTGAGAGAGACTTTGTTGTTTTAAAATAGGCGAATTAGCAGATCTGTAAGTCCTAGTGAAAGTGAATAATTCAGGAAGTGTTGAAACGAAGATATTTCGAAGTTTATTATAACAAATAAGAGAGGTGATGTTGGTATAAAGTGTAATTATCTTTATAATATTAGGTCTCATTGCTTATACAGACAATGAGACCCAAATATTTAGAATATGATGCGTATTTGATCATAGATCATTCGTTTTCTTTAGTTATTTGTTTCCCATTGACTATAATATTGTCAAGTTTTAGGTTCACTACATTTTTCATTTGTGTGGCTTTAGGAGCACTTTTAACTTCTATATTTCTAAGTGTAATATCATAAAGTTTAGCTTCAGGAACACCATTTGCCATTATGGCAACACTATCAACACGATTGCATTTTACGTTTTCGATAGTGATATTTCTAAATTGTGTAGGATAATTTCCTCCACGATACCCATGATAATCTGTGCGAAAATTAATTACACCCCATAAACAGATGTCTGCTTCAATATTTCTCATATGTAAGTTTTCGAAAAAACCTCCACGATCGAGGTTCGATTTAAAGTAGACTCCATTTCTACAGCTATCGATTTTACAGTCTTCAATGAAAATATTTCTGACTCCTCCAGACATTTCGCTACCAATGGTAATCGCCCATCTGGCAAAGTGGCAATTCCTAATTATTACATTTTCAGTTGCTTGACCTATGCGCCATCCATCTTGATCCCGTCCTGATTTTATAGCCACACCATCATCTCCGACATTGAATTTTACGTTCTCAATCAGTACATTTGTAGATGATTCAGGGTCGCAGCCGTCGTTGTTGTAGTTATTGCTATCAATGTATATACCTCTAACTGTAACATTATCGCAATAGACTGGATGTACGATCCAAAATGGTGCGTCATATATTTCTATATCTTCAACTAATACATTTTTACAACCGAAAAATTGTACCATTGATGGACGAAGATACCATCCCTCACCAAATACTCGTTGATATACTGGTATCGTGTCGTTTCCCATCTGACGCAGGCGATCCATACCGGCCTTTTCTTTCGGTTTCCATGTGTTAAACATAGCAGCTCCATTTCCGTCGATTACCCCTTTTCCTGTTAAAGCTACGTTAGTCGATTGATAGCTGTATATTAAAGGGCTATAGTTGTAACATTCAGTCCCCTCCCATTTAGTGAGAACCATAGGGAGGTAATCACTCGCCTCGGTTGAAAACTCTAATCTAGCACCTTCAGCTAAGTGGAGATTAACATGACTTTTGAGTATAATCGAGCCTTTTGATAGGTAGGATCCTTCAGGAATTAATACTTTTCCTCCCCCTTGTAGGTTGCACTCGTTAATAGCAGCCAAAATAGCTGGAAGACTGTTGAAGGTCGTATCTGATTTCGCTCCATAATCTAAGACGTTAAATACTTTGTCAGGAAATGTCGGAACTTTGATGTTCTTCATTATTTCAGGTACCATTGCCCAACCATCTGAATAAACTTCAGTGCTTTTAGGTTGCGAGCAAGAAGCAAGTAGAATGTAACTTGAAACAATAATAAATAGAAATGTTTTTTTCATATTTCAATAAGGTTGGTTTTATATTATTACAAATATAGTCATATAGTTAAGAGTTGCGATCTTTTAAAATGTTCTTTTAGGGGTAAATCAATCTTTAATAGTAATAAAGAGAAAGAAAACAATAACAAACGAAGGCTCTTTGTATCATTATCGCAATATGAAAAATGATGGTTAATTACTATAAGAATTTAGCTATCTTTGCATAACTAAAAAAGAACCGTATGGCAAAAATTTCGATAATAACACCAACTTATAATTCAGAAAAAACCTTAGATCGGACTATTGAGGCACTCTTGAATCAGACTTTTACAGACTTTGAGTATATCGTTATTGATGGAGCTTCTAAGGATGGTACAGTGGCTAGGATCAAAAGTTTTATTCCAGCTTTTGAGCAGAAAGGCGTCACTGTTACTATTATTAGTGAGCCGGATAAAGGTGTTTACGATGCTATGAATAAAGGTATTGCTTTAGCAAAAGGGCAATTGGTTGGAATAACAAACTCGGATGATTGGTACGAAAATGATTCCTTGGAAATAATGTGGAAGCAATACTTGAATGCAGGTGACGAAGCTTCTAATTGCATGTTTTATGGAATTGAGCGTCAATGGAAAGATGATAAGGTATATATGGTTTATAGGCGTGGTGCTGATTATTTAGGAGAAGGAACGTTGCCTCATGCTACATTTTTCGTAGCCAAGGAGGTGTATAACAAGTATGGAGCATTTGATTTGTCTATCAAAGTGTTGGCAGATTATGATTTTTATTGTCGCTGCGTCAGCGATGGTGCTAAATTATATGGAGTTGATTCTGTCATCTCCAATTTTAGGCTTGGAGGTATATCTTCTTCATTTTTTGCTTATTATGAAGATTTTCATCAGTTGCAAAAAAAATATAACTTCATTACACCGAAAAGATATAAAGAGATAATGTTTGTTTTGAAGTTGAAAAAGTTTTTGAACAAATTTATTCGTCGTTGGTAGTTGAAGTCTTGAATGCTAGAGAATAGATGGATAATGTTTATTTATATTACTTATTCTTTGCCTCGAAAAAGATTCATATTCCAGAATGAAACAGTTCTAAAGGCATATAAATATTTTCAAAACAGAAGAATATTTATCTAAATATAGCATTGAAAAATAAGGGGCTAAGGATGGTACTTTAGCCTTCTAAATATATGGAAAAAAGATAAATTTTTCGTATCTTTGCTAGGATGTTTTAAAAGGAATAACATACAACTTTCTATTATCAGAAGTAGGATAAAAATATAATAATGACAGAAGAACAAAAAAAACAACAGGGTGACTATTCAGCCGATAATATTCAGGTGCTGGAGGGTCTTGAGGCCGTTAGAAAACGTCCTGCGATGTATATCGGGGATATTAGTGAAAAAGGTTTACATCACCTTGTGTATGAGGTAGTCGATAACTCGATTGATGAGGCGCTTGCCGGTTTTTGTGATACAATCGATGTTGTTATAAATGAAGACAACTCAATCTTAGTAAGAGATAATGGTCGTGGTATTCCGGTTGGAATCATGGCTAAAGAAAAGAAATCAGCACTAGAGGTTGTTATGACAGTCTTGCATGCTGGAGGTAAATTTGACAAGGGTACATATAAAGTATCAGGGGGGCTTCATGGGGTTGGAGTTTCTTGTGTGAATGCATTGTCAATAGATTTCAGAGCAGAAGTGCATCGTGAAGGAAAAATATTTGAACAAAATTATTCAAAAGGAAAACCTTTACATGATGTAAGAGAGATTGGTGAAGCATCTGATACTGGTACTACTATCTCTTTTAAGCCAGATGACACAATATTTACAGTATTAGAATATAAATACGAAACTTTAGCTTCGCGTTTGCGTGAGTTGGCGTATTTGAATGCTGGGATCAAATTGACCTTGACAGATAAGCGTCAGTTGGATGCAGAAGGTAACTACAAACGAAAAGAATTTTTCTCTGAAAAAGGATTAGAGGAGTTTGTTACTTACATAGATGCTAATAAAGAGCCTTTGATTGAAGATGTTATACATATTGTAACAGAAAAACAAGGTGTGCCTGTTGAAATTGCAATGACCTATAATACAACGTATAATGAAAATGTTCATTCATACGTTAATAACATTAATACAATAGAAGGAGGAACTCACCTAACAGGTTTCCGCAGAGGATTGTCGCGTACATTGAAAAAATATGCTGATGACTCTAAGATGCTTGAAAAAGTGAAGGTTGAAGTAAGTGGTGATGACTTTAGAGAGGGTTTGACTGCAGTTATTTCGATAAAAGTGGCAGAACCTCAGTTTGAAGGACAAACAAAGACTAAGTTAGGTAATAATGAGGTTATCGGAGCAGTTGATCAAGCTGTAGGTGAGGCGCTAGGATATTATCTAGAAGAACACCCTAAAGAAGCAAAAATAATTGTAGAGAAGGTTATCTTGGCAGCTACTGCTCGTGCAGCGGCTCGTAAGGCTAGAGAAATGGTGCAAAGAAAATCACCATTGACAGGTGGAGGCCTTCCTGGAAAATTGGCAGACTGTGCAAGTAAAGATCCGTCGTTATGTGAAATATTTCTTGTCGAGGGAGACTCGGCAGGAGGTACAGCCAAGCAAGGACGTGATCGTATGTATCAAGCGATTCTACCATTGAGAGGTAAGATCTTGAATGTAGAGAAAGCAATGCCTCACAAAGTGCTAGAAAGCGAAGAGATAAAGAATATCTATACTGCCTTGGGGGTAACGATTGGTACAGAAGAGGATTCTAAAGAGTTAAATCTAAATAGGCTAAGATATAATAAGATTGTAATCATGACCGATGCCGATGTGGATGGGAGCCACATTGATACATTGATTTTGACATTCTTTTTCCGTCACATGAAAGCCTTGATAGAGAAAGGATATATCTATATTGCAACTCCACCACTTTATCTATGCAGAAAAGGTAAAGTAGAAGAGTATTGCTGGAACGAACGTCAGCGTCAAGCTTTTATTGATAAGTATGGAAATGGAGAAGAATCGCAAATCAATACTCAGCGTTATAAAGGTCTTGGAGAGATGAATGCTGAACAGCTTTGGGAAACAACGCTTAATCCGGAACATAGAACATTGCGTCAGATTACGATAAATAATGCAGCTGAAGCAGACCATGTTTTCTCTATGTTGATGGGAGAAGAAGTTGCTCCTAGACGTGAATTTATAGAAGAAAATGCCACTTATGCAAATGTAGATGCCTAAGTAGCTAAGATAAAAAATAAGAAGAGTTGTAGGATTTCTGATTCTATGACTCTTTTTTGTTTAATGATTATTATATTTGGAGATAAAAATAAAAAAATGAAATTAACTGGATTTTGTATTGCTTTGGGATTGCTGGTTATGGGGTGTTCGAACACAACTGTGAAAACAAACGAAGCATCTACAACAAAAGGATATCAAAAGTTATCGCCAGACTTTGATGCTGATAGTGCTTATCAGTATGTTGATCAGCAAGTCGCTTTTGGACCTCGTGTGCCAAACACAAAGGAGCATGTAGCATGTGGAGACTACTTAGTGGGAACACTAAAGAGCTTTGGTGCTAAGGTACAAGAGCAAAAGATGGTTGTTACAGCCTTTGATGGAACAAAGTTGAATGCACGTAACATAATAGGCGTTTATGGTGAGGATAAATCGAAGCGAGTATTGTTGTTTGCACATTGGGATAGTCGCCCTTTTGCAGATGCTGATCCTGATAAATCGAGAAGGAATGAGCCTATCTTAGGTGCCAATGATGGAGCTAGTGGGGTAGGAGTGTTGTTAGAGGTTGCGCGTCAACTCAGCAAGCAAGAACCTGAAATAGGAGTAGATATCATATTTTTTGATGCAGAAGATTATGGAGATCCTGTCTTTGCAAAGAATGTGCCTAGTGGAGAATGGTGGTGTTTAGGTTCACAGTATTGGGCAAAGAATCCACATGTAAAAGACTATAAAGCTAATTATGGTATTCTTCTTGATATGGTTGGAGCAAAAGATGCTACTTTCTTTAGAGAGTATTATTCTAAGCATTATGGTGAAAATGTACTCGAAAAGGTTTGGTCTACAGCCCGCCAATTAGGATACTCTAAGTATTTCATCGGCAAAGATGGAGGCGGTGTCACTGACGACCATCTTTATGTAAACAGAGGAAGAAATATTCCGAGTATAGATATTATTCATTTAGATGAAAATCGTGATTTTACTTTCGGGGAGTTTTGGCATACACATAAGGATGATATGTCTGTAATTGATAAAGAAACATTGAAAGCAGTGGGTCAGACTGTTTTAGAAGTTATATATAAAGAAAAAGGAAATTAAGTACGATGACAATGAACGAAATACAAGATGAGATAATTGATGAATTTTCTCTCTTTGATGATTGGATGGATAGATATGCTCTGCTTATAGAGTTGGGCAATTCTTTAGGGGAATTAGACCCACAGTATAAGGTTGAGAATAATCTGATAGTAGGATGCCAGAGTAGAGTTTGGTTGCATGCAGAGTTTAATGATGGTGTGATCACCTTTAAGGCTGAAAGCGATGCTGTTATTGTAAAAGGAATAATTGCATTATTGTTAAAAGTGTTATCAGGTAGAACGCCGGATGAAATTCTGGATACTGATCTTTATTTTGTAGATAAGATTGGACTGAAAGAACATCTTTCGCCAACGCGATCGAATGGTTTGTTGTCTATGATCAAACAAATTCGTTTTTATGCTATGGCATTTAAAGCTAAAGGTATGTAAAGTTTTTTATTCTGAAATATCAAAAAGTGGTCTTATGTAAAGATCACTTTTTTTTAAAACCTTGCACTTAAAATAATCTTACAAGAAGCTTTATTCTGATAAAGTAAAATAAAGATCAATAATCAGTAAACAAAGTTATTTTTTATATGTTTGTATAAGTAGAAACGCGAATGACATTTACAATATGAAACTGCATAATTTTGTTTTGATTTTTTTGATCCAACTTTACTCTTGTAATAAAGGAGGGAGCATAGATAAAGAGAGCAATCTGGCTGAGATAAAAGACTCTATTAGTGTAGCTGTGGATAGTCTAGAAGTTTTAGAAGAGATGCCAAGGCTAATAATGCCTGCTGACATCAAGATTGTGAAGGATTTGAAATTCGATAAATATACTTTGGAGGATGAGTATCCTTACAAGGACACCATTCGTATATTTCAGTGGGAGAAGGTAAGAGAGCATCTGGCACAACTTGAGAATGCACAATTGGAAAAATCTAATTGGGGTGTTTTGTCCAATTATAAAAATCAAAATCGAGAGGCTCCATTGGTTTACTCGTATGTTCGTAATGCTTATAAACGAGTTTCAGATACTTTAGATGTCGAACGATATCAGTCAGCACCTTTGTTTTTGGTCGGTGATTCTGTGCAACCTGTTAGGTATGGACGAGATGGCTGGTTGGTACACTTGCTTTCTTCTGACACTTTAGATATGGTGCAGGTGGAAGGTGTTTCGTTCGAGGGCACCTATAATGTTCCGAAGCGATATATAATTCCTTGGGGAGATACTATAATTCTGAATAAGGTGGTTGTGGTAGATGTTACAAACCAAAATATAGCAACGATGGAGAAGACCGATACTGCTTGGGTAGTGCAAAGTATGAATCCATCTACAACAGGTAGACATCGTCCTCCTTACGCACACGATACACCTGTTGGGTTGTTCGCTATTCAACAAAAAAAATCAAAAATGCTCTATACTCATGATGGTTCTAGTGAGCTGGCAGGGTATGCGCCCTATGCCAGTCGTTTCACTAATGGGGCATATATTCATGGTGTGCCAACGAATAGTGTTAATGCACCAATCATAGAATACAGTTGGAGTTTGGGGACTACACCCCGTTCGCATATGTGTGTGAGAAACGCCTCGTCGCATGCTAAATTTATTTACGATTGGGCTACAATAAAAGAGTCTGTCGTTTTTGTGATAGATTAACAGATTGATCTTCTCCTTTTTACGGCATGTTTTTATATCTTTGTGCATTCTTATATCGAAATATAATTTATGCGCGGTCGATTACAAAAGTTATTTATTCTGGTTCTGTTAATCTTATTGATTCCCTTTTTAGATGGTTATTCTTTGGAAGATGATAATAAAAAAGAAGATTCTATTATTGTCAATCAAGCCTCTGTGAGTGAAAATATTTATGCAGAAATGAATTTGCAAGGGCTACTTGATTTTGAAGTCTTTGAAAAAGCTTACATTGGCTATCTAAGCTTAGATGTAAAGAATAAAAATATTTTAAGCATTATTGATTTCGACAAACCTTCAAGCGAAAAACGTTTGGTTATTCTAGATATGAAGAATAAAAAAACTCTTTTTCATTCGTATGTTTCGCATGGGCGTAATAGTGGAAACTTATATGCAGACTCGTTTTCTAACAAACATGGTTCCCATAAAAGCTCACTTGGTTTCTATGAAACAGAGAACACTTATCAAGGTAAAAATGGTTATTCGCTGATCCTTAACGGACTGGAAAAAGGAATAAATGACCAAGCAAAAGCTCGTGCTATTGTCATTCATGGTGCAGACTATTGTAGCGAAAATGTAATAAGCTCTAGTGGACGTTTGGGAAGAAGCTTCGGGTGTCCGTCTATCCCACAGGAATTGACCAAACCTATCATCAATACAATTAAAAATGGATCATTGTTATTTATTTACGCGAGCAATAAATCCTATTTAGCACAAAGTAAGTTGCTTTTGCCTAAAAGCTATTTTTCGCATTCTGCAAATTCTCTGTAAACAAGTACAGCGCCTTCCGTTTCTATCGTAAATTCGTCACCTTCGGCTTCGTTGAGAGAAGCCTGCCACCATCTGGTGAATATTTGATTATCTATTTTGTAGCGTAAGCCATGAGACGATATTGGCATTTTGTCCAAACAGAAGATGGAAACTTGTTGCCCTTTATAACTTTCTAAAGTGGTAGTGCTATCAATGGCTATAAATATTCCATAATCAGTAATCATTTGCACATTAGCAAGATGCATATACTCACATAAAAGGCTGACGTTGCCTATGGTGTGATCTTCACGCTGACCGGTTGCCCCTAAAATAGTGATATCTTTCCACTTCTGCCTGATGCAATAATTAACAGCCTTTGTCTGATCGTTGGTCTCTTGCTCTTTTACATGGTGAATAAGCGAAGCGAATTTCACCTTATTCTCGTTAGAAAGTGAATCAAGATCTCCAACAATGGCATTAGGAATACGTCCTGTTTCTACTAGTTTATTGGTTGCACCATCACATGAAACAAGGTTCTTGCAATTGTTTAACATGTGCAAAGCTATTGGGTGTGTAGGGAAATTTCCATTTGCCAAAACAACAGTCTCAACAGCTTTTTGTATATTGGGTAAAGCGTATTTTTTCATTCAGCATGATATGTTTTAAACATATAAACAGTAAAAATACAAAATGTTTATTCTTTTATGTATTTTTATCCGCTTTTTGGTTTAATTGTAGTCTATAAAAAGAAAATAGGGTAATGATTGATTTTAATAAAGTACCTTCTCCGTGTTATGTGATGGAAGAAGAGTTGTTGAGAAAGAACCTTGAACTCATTCGTTCAGTAAAAGAACGAGCTGGAGTTGAGATCATATTGGCTTTTAAAGCTTTTGCATTGTGGAAGTCTTTTCCTATCATCAGAGAATATGTGCCATATGCCACAGCTAGTTCTACTTATGAAGCACAGTTGGCTTATGAGGAAATGGGAAGTCCGGCACATACGTTCTGTCCAGCATATACCAATGAAAACTTTCCGGTTTTCATTAGATATAGTAGCCATATCGTTTTTAACTCAATGAGCCAGTTCGAAAAGTTTTATCCTGTGGCCAAAACTTCTCGAAAGAAAGTGTCTTGTGGTATTCGCGTTAATCCTGAATACTCGGCAGTGGAAACAGACTTGTATAATCCGGCTTTGCCAGGATCTCGTTTCGGAGTCGTGCTTGAAGACTTGGGAGATACTTTGCCAGAAGGTGTTGAAGGTATACACTTTCATACTTTGTGTGAGTCTAGTTCTTATGAATTAGAAAAAACATTAAAAGTGATGGACGAAAAGTTTGGTCATTTATTGAAACAAGCTAAATGGCTAAATATGGGTGGAGGACATCTAATGACACGTGCAGACTATGATGTAGAGCATTTGATTTCTATTTTGCAAGACTTTAAGAAGAAATATCCTGACTTGCAATTAACACTGGAGCCTGGTAGTGCTTTTGCTTGGGAAACAGGCGTTTTGATGTCTACAGTGGTTGATATTGTGGAAAATAGAGGAGTGAAAACTGCTATCCTAGATGTTTCCTTTGCTTGTCATATGCCTGATTGTTTAGAGATGCCTTATAAACCTAGAATAAGAGGAGCACATCACGAACCGGTTGACGGTCTGCCAACGTATCGTATGGGAGGCTGTAGTTGTCTGAGTGGTGATTTTATAGGAGATTGGTCTTTTGATAAACCTTTGCAGGTGGGAGATAAAATAATATTTGAAGATATGATGCATTATACTACGGTGAAAACCAATATGTTCAATGGAGTACATCATCCTTCTATTGCAATGTGGACACGTTATAATACCTTAGAAATGTATCGTGAATTTTCTTACGAAGACTATAAAAATAGAATGAGCTAAATATTTAAGAGATATACAATATTAATACAAATCGGTCGTTCTATTATTACAAACAATCAAAGATAAGTGTGCCTATGAAAAAAGACATTACTTCAGATTTATGCAATGATAAGAATAGTAAGAAAGAGAAGGTTGTCGCACCTTCTGCTGAAACTCTGAACTTCATCAAACAATTTGCTCGCACCTATTATGTGGAGCAAACACTTCCGATGCCATTAGCAGGAATTTGTGTTAATTAGTAAAAAAGTCAAGTAAAAAAAGAGAACAGTTTTTGTTCTCTTTTTTTATGCTAGCTCTAAATAGCTCTATAGTAATTTTGGGGGATCCGTTTACTTAATAATATCGTTGTAGTCTAGTAGATCATCCATATTGTCATCATTCTTTTTGCAGCGAACCGAAAACTGATTAGATGGTACTGCCTTGTCAGACGACCATGAGTTATAATGAGGTCTGATTGGGCAGACGGTAGCAAAGGATTTATTCAATATCTTACTGATGCCTGGACTAGTTGGATTACGTTCTACAAATTCGGAAATCACAATATAGCCAGCTAAGCCTCCATACTCTTTTTGTTTTCCTACTATCGAGTTTCCTCCACTCCAAGTTAAGGCAAGTCCTCCTTTTAAGGCAATATGTGATGCTCCTCTATTATCTGATAAATTATGACCAGGTAAGCAGGTCACCAAGGGGTATCTCATTGGGGCGACATCAGACTTCAAATTAGGATTAATACCTACAGATTCGGGGTCAGTAGCAGCTACTGTTGATATATATGCAATAAGATCTCTAAATTCAGAGTCGTAAGGTACATGCCAGCCTTCAGGGCAAATCCCTTGAATGTATTTTGTGTGTTTGCCAGTAGCATCCTTCTTGACCCTCATGATATTCGTGTCACTAGGATCAGTGTATAAATCTAGTTCGCCTCCTAATATATTTACCGGACAGTTGAACGCTAAGTTGTAATTATATCGTAAGCCAATATTTGGATATTTTTTGAAAAAAGTGGGATCGTTATATGAGGGACTGTCATATCCACTTAAACCATTTTCTGCTGGATTGTCAGGTGGTGAAACATAACTATATGCAAATTTAGAATATGCAAATAACTCTTCCTCTTTTCCTGCATAATCATCATACTTCAAGGAGGTGCCCACTATAGAGGGTTCGTTGTTTTTTGGATTTTCGGGTCTTACTGTGCGTAAGTTTTCTAGCATCCAAACGCCCTGACTACCAAATCTTCTAGTGGGGTATATATTGTTCTCATGATCTTTGACAAACTTGATGTCATCACTTACCCAAGCAGGGGGTATAGTTGTTGAGTTATTTTTTATTGTTAATTCTTCCCATTGAGTTCCATTCCATACCATTAGTCCTACAGACAATGCAGCATCCCAATTAGGTGAGGGGTCACATGCATTATTAGGAATAGGAATACCTTCTGTAACATTATAGACAAGTAGACCAGTCTGGGCTTTAGTATCACCATCATCAGTAGTACATGGCTCTAAAGAGAATTTATCAACTAATGCAACTCTTGGTAAACCAAGCCCTCTATCAGAATTTGGAGCCCCATCCACGACATCTGTAAAAGATTTTAATTGCAATAAAGCGCCCTTGGCAGAAGGTTCAGAATTACCAATTGTGATTTGTGATCTTAAATTGGAGCTAACTAGAACCAGTAAGAGAAACAAGTATAGTTCCCCAAAAGTGTGTTTAGATTTCATTTAGAATTGTTTTAAACAATTATGTCATTGACTAAATGCAAATTTAATGTTTTTTTATTGAAATAAATATTTAGAGTGAGTTTTCAGATAAAAGCTTTATCTAAAAGTCTATTTTTATTTTAATATAAAACTGTATCTTTATCAAAGATATTAATAGAATAAGCATAGAAAGATAAAATAATATGAAACACAAAATAGCCCCCTCAATACTTTCGGCAGATTTTTTGAATCTGGGACGCGATATTGAAATGTTAGAAAAAAGTGAAGCAGATTGGATTCACTGCGATGTAATGGATGGTAGTTTTGTTCCAAATATTTCCTTTGGATTCCCTATCATCAAGCAAATCAGTAAGATTGCAAAAAAGCCTTTGGATGTTCATCTAATGATTGTGCAACCCGAAAAATATATTGAAGCTGTAAAAGATGCGGGAGCATATTTGATGAATGTGCATTATGAAGCTTCGCCACATCTTCATCGCACGGTGGGAGCGATACATGATGCAGGGATGAAAGCAGGGGTAACTCTCAATCCTCATACCCCTATAGCCCTTTTGGAAGATGTTATTCAAGATTTGGATATGGTGTTGCTGATGTCTGTTAATCCTGGCTTTGGAGGGCAAAAGTTTATTCCGAATACATTGAAAAAAATTCGTGAATTGAAAGAAATGATCTTAAGAAAAAACTTGTCAACTCTGATTGAAGTGGATGGAGGTGTCAGTATACATAATACAAAAGAGCTTGTGGATGCTGGTGCAGATGTGTTGGTGGCAGGTAGTGCCATTTTTGGTGCAGATGACCCGATAGATATGATTAAGAAGATGAAGGAAGTTTAAGGGAAAACTGGCTTTTAAGTGATGTGCCCATTGAGTAAAACACCCTTTTTATTTCCTCTATTAGCCTTAATAACTGGCATTCTAGTCCAGTATTATGGGCAAAACATAATTTGGAGTATGATTGCTCTCCTTGTAGGAGGTGTAATTATACTCCTATCTTATTTGCTGAAATTAGAAAAACAATTTACTTATCGATGGGCTTTCGGACTAGGTGTTTTCTTCTCGTTTCTTGCTGTGGGAGGATTTCGGACATCCCTGAAGCAAGAGTCGTTGACATATAAACTGAGTGACACTTATCAAACCTATGTAGGTTACGTTATTGATACACCACAAGAAAAACCTCACTCTTTAGCCTGTAAAGTGCATCTTGAGAAAGATGATATTAATATTGTCTGCTATTTGGAGAAGGACAGTACGAGGCGATATCCTGAAGTTGGTGATCAAATCATCTTTGTAGGAGAGCTTCAAGCCTTTAAAAATAGTGGCAATCCTGATGGTTTCGATTATCAAAAATATATGTACAATCAGGGGATGACTGCTTCGGTCTATCTGCCAAATGTAATGTGGAAGTTGACAGGCGAACAAAGCCACTCTCTCTTTACTCAAGCCTTGAGGGTACGTCAACGTATTATGGAGTTATTCACGCAGATGGGATTCTCTGTAGATGAACAAGCTATCCTTTCAGCACTAACGTTAGGTTATCAAAATGCCCTTTCTGAAGATCTGAAACAGGGATTCAGAACAACAGGTACTGTGCATGTGCTTTCAGTTAGTGGTTTGCATGTTGGTATAATCTATGGTCTGATTACATTCTTGTTAAGCTTTTTACCCCTTCACAATCGGCATAGTTGGATAAAGTCTGCGTTGGTGATACTATTGCTTTGGAGCTATGCCTTCGTCACAGGTTTGCCTCCCTCTGTGGTGCGTGCCAGTGTGATGTTAACTGCATTTTGTGCTGCCGAAATTTTTAATCGGAGAGGAAATTCGTTAAATAATCTGTTTGTCGCAGCATTTGCGATGCTACTTTATAATCCATTTCAGTTCTTTGATATTGGATTCCAGTTGAGCTGTCTTTCTGTGCTTTCTATCTTGGTGCTTTATCCTATACTGTTTGATAAGTTTAAGTCACGGTACAAATCTGTAAATATTGTAGTTGGATTGTTGGCTGTCTCTTTTGCTGCACAGTTGGCAACATTTCCACTCTGTTTGTATTACTTTGGCACATTTCCGACCTACTTTTTTCTAACCAATATTTTTATTGTTGTTTTAGTATCTCTCATCATTTACGGGGTAGTTCTAGTTTCTCTTCTCGGAGGCTTATCTGTCTATTTTTCTTTATCAGATGTGTGGCTTTGGTTGCCAATAGAATTGCTAAAGGGAATTGTTCAAGTAATGACTGGGCTGATCTCACTCTTCGAGAAAATGCCTTATGCTCTCATCGATCAGGTGAAAGTCTCATTTGTTGAATTAGTTTTGATCTATGCTATAATTCTGACGATGTTGACCGCACTAAGGAGGTTAAGTAGTAAGGCTATGATTGTATCACTTTCTTTTTCAGTCCTTTTATTAGTAATATTCTTAGTTGTTAAAATGAAAGATCATCAAGAAAAATATTTGATGGTTTTGAATAATAATAAAGAAACAGAGGTAGTCATAAAAACAGATGGTGAAAAGTACTCATTGGATGTGTCTGATAGGAGTGTGGAAAATCCGGTATATTGTTTAGGTAAAATACGGATTCTTCTTGTGAATGATATACTTGCATTGGATAGAATGTCTGATGACATTTATGATGTCAATTATGCGATTGTGGCAGATCAGAGAATAAGAAGTGCTAACTTGTTGCATGATAAATATAAAATAGATACGCTCATTGTAGATGGAGTGTTGAAAAGCTATGTACGTAGACAACTAACTAAAGAATGTGAAAATAGGAAAATTCATATTTATGATGTTACTAAAAAGGGTGCGTATAGAATAAATTTTTAGTACTTTTGTTGACTAATTTAAAGACTTTGAAATAAAAATGCTTTCGAAAGTTATTTTAGAAGATAGAGTGTCAGGAGTAAAACATCTTTTGACAAAAAGAAATAAGATTGTGATTACTACCCATTTATCTCCTGATGGAGATGCCATGGGATCATCTTTGGGACTTTATCATTACCTAACAGACACGGGCTTTGATGTGAGAGTGATAGTACCCAACAGCTTCCCCTCTTTCCTTAATTGGATGAGTGGAGTTGATCGTGTTATCAATTTTGAAGAACAAGAAGACGAGGCTATTGCATTACTAAACGAGGCAGAATTGATTTTTTGTCTAGATTTTAATACTCCTAGTAGAGTAGGAAAGATAGCTCCACATTTGCTAGCAGCTCCTGCTAAAAAAGTATTAATAGATCATCATCCATTTCCGGATGAATTTTGTGATATCAAAATATCTCATCCAGAGATTGCTTCTACTTCAGAACTAGTTTTCAGACTGATCTGTCGTATGGGCGATTTTGATCTTATCACCAAAGATGGAGCAGAGTGTATCTGCACTGGTATTTTGACAGATACGGGAGGTTTGGCTTATAATTCTAATAGTCCTGAAATTTATTCAGTGATCAACCGTCTCTTGCAAATTGGTGTAGATAAAGACCAAATTTATAGAAATGTATTTAATAACTATACAGTAGATCGTTTTAAACTTCAAGGCTATATCTTGTGCGAAAAACTAAAGGTGTATAATGAATTTAATACAGTGATGATTTCTCTCAACCTTGAGGAGCAGCGACGCTTTAATATGCAAAAAGGTGATACAGAGGGATTCTCTAATATGCCATTAAGTATTTCCGGAATAAAGTTTTCAATCTTTTTTAGAGAGGATGATGTTAATGTTATTAAAATCTCTTTAAGATCGGTTGGTGATTTCCCTTGCAACAAGTTTGCGGCTGAATGCTTTAATGGTGGAGGACACCTTAATGCATCTGGAGGAGAATTTGAAGGTTCGCTAGAAGATGCTATCAAGATTTTCGAAGATACTTTACCCAAATATATATCATATTTAAATCCTAGATAATATTTAAACTCATAACTGTTCTGCATGAAAAAAATAATACATATTATATTGGCTATGGGCGCTCTCCTTTTTGTTGTGGGAGCATGTAGTGGAGACTCATACCAAAAGCGACTAGACAAACAGAAGAAGGCAATACGAAACTTTTTGTCGGACAATAGTATCAGTGTGATTCCATATCCTGAAACTCATATTTTTGGCGAAAATGAGTTTTGTGAAGCTGAAAATTCAGGAGTGTATTATCAGGTGATTAATCCTGGAGACTTATCAAGTGTCTTAGATACTCAATATCAAACAAAAGTGATTGTTAGATTTGACAGTGTTTTGCACATGTCCTCTGGAGGGTATGAAAAAGGAAATAATCACAACAATCATTACGAAATAACATTTACTTATAATAATTCAGGGACATATTCTGGTGGATCTTATGGTAGCATTAATTGGCAATTCATGTCACCTTCCATTGTTGTGCCTTTGCAAAAAGGACTAGGTACAGGGGCAGAAGTGAATATGATCATACCATTTAATAATGGATCATCTTATCAGATACAAGCTTATGAGCCATTCTATTTCGCTAGAATAAAATATCGTTTTAACCCACATGTGGGAGAAACAGAAGAACCTGAAAGTAAAGATTAAATAGATTAAAATAATTTATTGATGGCATTAATAAAATCGATATCAGGTATAAGAGGTACTATTGGAGGAAAAGTAGGAGAAGGCTTGAGTCCTGTAGATACTGTTAAGTTTGTTGCTGCTTATGCAACATTGATTAAGAAAATATCAAAAAGCAATACGAATAAAATAGTAGTTGGGCGCGATGCGAGAATCTCTGGCAAGATGATGGAACATCTTGTTGTTGGCACGCTGATGGGAATGGGCTTCGATGTGGTGAACATTGGGCTTGCAACTACTCCAACAACAGAGGTAGCTGTGACTATGGAAAAAGCTTGTGGAGGAATCATCCTTACAGCTAGTCATAACCCTCGTCAATGGAATGCGCTGAAACTTCTCAATGAAGATGGCGAATTCTTGAATGCCAAACAAGGTGAAGAGGTACTCCAATTGGCAGAAGCAGAAGACTTCAGTTTTGTTGAAGTAGATCATCTTGGTAAAGTGACAGAAGCTGACTATACTCAAAAACATATAGATGCTGTTCTTGCTCTAAAATTAGTAGACGTAGAGGCTATCAAAGCTGCTGAATTTGAAGTGACAATCGATTGTGTTAATTCAGTAGGAGGAATCGTTATCCCCAAGTTGCTGGAGCAATTAGGTGTTAAGAAAGTACATGAACTTTATACTACTCCTGATGGTAACTTCCCTCACAATCCGGAACCGCTTCCTGAACATCTGAAAGACTTATCTAAACTGACCAAAGAGTCAGGAGCTCATGTGGGCTTTTCTGTAGATCCGGATGTAGATCGTTTGGCTATTGTGTGTGAAAACGGTGATATGTTTGGCGAAGAGTATACTTTGGTGGCATGTGCTGACTATGTTCTAAAACATACTCCAGGTAATACAGTTTCTAATCTTAGTTCCAGTCGAGCTTTGCGCGATGTAACAGAACAAAGGGGAGGCAAGTATCAAGCATCAGCAGTAGGCGAAGTGAATGTAACTACATTGATGAAAACTACGAATGCCATTATAGGTGGAGAAGGTAATGGAGGAATCATTTACCCTGAGAGCCATTATGGTCGTGATGCCTTAATCGGAATTGCTCTTTTCTTGAGCCATATGGCGCATGAAAAGAAAAAAGTGAGTGAGATTAGAGCTTCATATCCTCAATATTACATTGCCAAACAAAAAGTAGATTTGACAGCAGGAATAGATGTAGATGCTATACTAGAAGCTGTGAAATTGAAATATGCATCGGAAACAATAACAGATATCGACGGAGTGAAGATTGATTTTCCTGACAAATGGGTGCATCTAAGAAAATCGAATACAGAACCGATTATTCGGGTCTATTCAGAGGCGCAGACCATGGATGCTGCTCAAGAGATAGGGCAGCAAGTGATGAATGTTATCAGAGAATTAGCAAAATAATTATATAAAAGACAGCCTTATGAAAGCTGTCTTTTTTTATGTAAAGATATAAATGGTCTAACTTTTTCTTATTTTTGTTCAATGGTAAAGATAGATGTGAGTGTCTATTGAACAAGGAGACGTAATAGTACTTGTGTAACTGTAAGCACCTGCTATAATTTAAGTGAAAGATTTATGAACTATACATTTTCAGGATTTACAAAAGAAACTTTTCAGTTTTTTAGAGAGTTGGAGCAAAACAACACTAAAGAGTGGTTTGATCAGAATAGAAAACGTTATGAGGTGGAGGTTCGAGATCGCTTCAAGGAGTTATGTGTCTCGTTAGAGCCAGCGATGAAGAGTATTGATGTGGATTTCGATTTGCGGCCACATCGTTGCATTTCTCGTATCAATAGAGATACACGTTTCTCTAAGGATAAGAGTCCTTACAAAACGCATCTTTGGATGAGCTTCATGCTTCCTGCCACTTCTGAAGAGTGGATAGGACTTCCCGGTTTTTTTCTTGAACTAAGTGCGGAGAGCTATGTTTATGGCATGGGGCTTTATATGCCCAAGAGAGCAATCATGGACGATTTTAGAGATCATATGAGTTATCGAGCATCTGAATTTCAAGAAGTCACACAAAAGATAGTTCTTGATAGAGGATTCGCCATTGGCGGAGAAGAGTATAAGCGTCCTTTGAAGAATGAGTTAGGAGAATATTTCCAACAATGGTATCACCGAAAAGGAGTTTATGTTTCTAAAACTTGTACAAATGGAAGTGAAGTCTTTTCTTCTGATTTCCAAAAGATCATTCAAGATGATTTTTTAGCATTAGAATGGTTGTATAGTTTCATGAAGCAGAGTATCCCGGAATAAAAAATATAAAAATACTATACTAGGTCTTTGACCAATTTAAATAACCAATTAAATATATTTAGACAGATGAAAAAAATAAGAGCAGCAATAGTCGGTTATGGCAATATTGGAAAATTTGTATTAGATGCGTTGATAGCAGCGCCAGACTTTGAAGTGGCTGGCATTGTGCGTCGAGATCCAAATAATGTACCTGAGGAACTCAAGAAGTATAGTGTTGTCAGCTCCATCACAGAATTGAAAAATGTAGATGTTGCTGTATTGAGTGCGCCCACTCGTAAGGTAGAAGAGTACGCAATCGAATGCTTGAAGTTGGGGATTAATACTGTGGACAGTTACGATATTCATGGAGGAATTGTAGATCTTCGCCGTAGCCTAGATAAAGTGGCAAAAGAAAATAATAAGGTTTCCATTATTTCTGCGGGCTGGGATCCGGGGACAGACTCTATGATTCGTTCGATCATGGAATTTATGGCACCCAAAGGAATCACTTATACCAACTTTGGTCCGGGGATGAGTATGGGACACTCTGTGGCTGCTAAGGCTATTGATGGGGTTAAGGATGCTTTGTCTATGACTATTCCATTGGGTACAGGAGTGCATCGCCGTATGGTTTATATTGAGTTGCAGGAGGGTTACGATTTTAATCAAGTGGCATCAGCATTAAAAGCAGATGATTACTTTGCGCATGATGAAACTCATGTTAAGCAAGTTGTTTCAGTGGATGCCCTAAAAGATATGGGGCATGGAGTGAATATGGTACGCAAAGGTGTGTCAGGGAATACTCAAAATCAATTACTTGAATTTGATATGAAGATCAATAATCCGGCTCTCACTTCACAAGTGCTTGTTGCAGCAGCTCGTGCAGCTATGAAGCAGCAGGCAGGAGCATATACTATGATAGAAGTGCCTGTGATCGACTTTATCTACGGAGATAGAGAAGATTTGATCAGGAAATTAGTGTAATATTCATATTAATCATATTGAGGTGATAACTTTCTCTAGCAAGCTATGAGAAAGTTATTATTATTTAAAATAACTAACCACATAGATGTAAAGCTATGAAAAAAGGAAAAATGCTGGTGATGTTGATCTGTTTTGTTTTGGCTACAGGAAGTGTAGTTGCTAAAGATGGTGAAGCAGAGCTGAATAGAAGAATAGAATATCATCAAGATGAAGTTGAAGAAAATTATGCTAAAGATAATTTTCATGTTTACTATAATGGATTTGTAATAAAAGATGCTTCAGCATCTAGCTTCGAGATTCTGGAAGATGGATATGCTAGAGACAGATTTTATGCATATTACAGAGGTGAAAAAATAGCTAACAGTTCTGGGTTAGAGTATTTGGGGAAAGGATATGCAAAGGATAGGTTTTCTGTTTATTACAAAGGCGTTAAAATACGAGAGGCATCCGTTAATTCTTTTAAAGTATTATAAGACTTATGATCTACTTTCCAAATGCAAAAATAAATTTAGGACTCAATATTGTTTCTAAGCGTCCTGATGGTTATCATAATCTGGAGACTATTTTCTATCCCATAGCTATAAAAGATGGGTTGGAGATAATAGAAAAAGATGGACTCAGAGAGGATGTTTTTGTGCTACATGGCATCCAAATAGAAGGATCGCAAGAAGATAATCTTGTGATGAAGGCACTTCGTCTGATGCGTAAACATTATTCATTTCCTTTTCTTGAAGTTCATTTGTTGAAGAAAATCCCATTTGGTGCAGGAATAGGAGGGGGATCGGCAGATGCCGCTTTTATGTTAAGGCTGATCAATGATCATTATGACTTGAAAGCGACTACGCAAGAACTAGTAGAGTTTGCACAAACCTTGGGTGCTGATTGTCCTTTTTTTATTCATAACAAGCCTATGTATGCCGAAGGAATAGGTGAGAAACTGGAAGAAGTTGATTTGTCTCTAGAGAAATATCATCTGGTTTTAGTCAAACCTGATATCTTTATTTCTACAAAAGATGCTTTTTCAAAGATAATCCCTACACAACCAAGACTTAACCTGAGAGAAATTGCAAAATTGCCAATAAGAGAATGGCGAGGAAAAATGGAGAATGACTTTGAGAAAAGTATATCCACATTGTTTCCTCAGATCGATAAAATTAAAAATGAACTTTATACTTTGGGGGCTGTTTATTCTTCTATGTCAGGTTCAGGTTCGTCTGTCTATGGAATATTTGAAGAATTGCCAACGGGCTTAGAGCAGAAGTTTTCAGACTGTTTTGTTTGGAAACAATCTTGATCAAGCTCTAGGTAAAAGCCATTTCTTTAAAATGATTCTAGAATAAATTCGTATCTTTGCAGACTCATTTTACATAAGAAAGGATATTATCATTTATGAAAAAAATATTATTAGTTGCTATTCCTCTCCTTTTTTCGCTGACCATCACATTGTGTTCTTCTACTAGTGGAAGAGAGGGTGGTGGAATTGGAAACGAGATAAGTGATTCGGAAATTCGTGTATTATCAAAGACTAAATCAGTAGAGATACCTAAGTCTGTTCACTTTGCAGGCGAAAAGGTAGATCTTGATAGGTATGATATGCACGAAAGGTTTGATAGAGAAATTAATAGCTTTACTTATTTTCATTCTACTACGTTGCTTTTGATCAAAAGAGCAAATCGCTATTTTCCTATTATAGAGCCTATCTTGAAGAAGAATGGTATTCCTGATGATTTCAAGTATTTAGCTGTGATAGAAAGTAGTCTAGATCCTAGAGCAGTGTCTTCGGCACGTGCAGCCGGATTGTGGCAATTTTTAGCAAGCACAGGTAAGGAGTTTGGTTTGACTGTTACGCCCGAAGTGGATGAACGCTATCATGTAGAAAAAGCTACAGAAGCAGCGTGCAAATATCTGAAGAGTGCTTATGCAAAGTATCAAAACTGGGCTAGCGTAGCTTTGTCCTACAATGGTGGACAAGGACGCATATCAGGTGAGTTGAACAAGCAACAAGCAGACGAAGGTTTGGATTTATGGTTGGTGGAGGAGACTGCTCGTTACTATTTTAGGATGGTAGCAATTAAACAAATATTTGAGCATCCGTATAGATATGGTTTTGTTCTTTCTGCTAATCAGCTTTACAAGCCGATTAAATTTAAAGATGTGACAGTAAGTAGTACGATCACAGATTTAGCAACTTTTGCCACTGATAATGGAGTGACTTATGCTCAGTTGAAAGACTTCAATTCGTGGTTGAGAGATCGCAAATTAACAGTCGTAGGCAGTAAAACATATACAATACAAATCCCAACCCAAGAATCTTTATATTATAGTAAAGAGGGAGTCAAAGTACATAACAAAGCTTGGGTACAACATGACTAAGTAGTCCTTAGTTATAGATCAATTATAATGGCAAATATTCTAGACGATAGAGAAACAATTAGTGTATACGGAGCTCGTGTACACAATTTGAAAAATATAGATGTAGAAATTCCACGAGATTCACTAGTCGTATTTACAGGACTAAGTGGAAGTGGAAAATCTTCCTTGGCTTTTGATACTATTTTCGCTGAAGGTCAGCGACGATATATCGAAACTTTTTCTGCATATGCTCGAAACTTTTTAGGAGGGATGGAGCGTCCCGATGTGGATAAAATAACAGGATTAAGTCCGGTAATCTCCATTGAGCAGAAAACAACAAACAAAAATCCACGTTCCACTGTGGGAACAACGACTGAGATTTATGACTTTCTCCGTCTGTTGTATGCTCGCGCAGGTGAAGCCTATTCTTATCTTTCGGGTGAGAAAATGGTAAAATATACCGAAGAGCAAATTTTAGAACTTGTGATGGAGCAATATATTGGCAAACGAATCTATTTGCTAGCTCCAGTTGTGCGTAATAGAAAAGGACATTACAAAGAGTTGTTTGAGCAACTGACCAAGAAAGGCTATCTAACGGTACGTGTGGATGGTTCTATACGCGAAATTTTGCCAGGTATGCGTGTTGATCGATACAAGAATCACAGTATTGAAGTGCTGATCGACAAAATGAAAGTATCTAATAAGTTTGAAGATCATCTGAAAAAGAGCCTACGTACAGCGATGAAAGCTGGTGATGGCTTGGTGATGATCCAAGATATAGATAGTGATGAGGTGAGACACTTTAGTCGTCAACTGATGGACCCTGCCACGGGCTTGTCCTATGGGGAACCGGCACCTCATAACTTTTCGTTTAACTCCCCATACGGGTCTTGTCCAAAGTGTAAGGGTCTTGGCGCCGTAAATCAGATTGATATTGATAAAATTGTCCCTAAGCCAGCTCAAAGTATCTACGCAGGAGGAATTGTTCCTTTGGGAAAATACAAAAACTCTCTGTTCTTTTGGCAGATTGAAGCTATTTGCCAAAAATATGGAGTAACGATAAAAACTCCAATCAAAGATATCCCAAAAGAGGCTCTGGATGATATCATCTTTGGTACGGATGAGAAATTGCAGATAAAGAATGAGGCGCTAGGGCAGTCAAAATATACTGTTGCTTTTGAAGGTGTGGCAAAATATATAGCCATGCAACAAGATAGTGAAGCATCGGCAACAGCTCAAAAATGGGCAGAGCAATTCATCAAAACAGATGTGTGTCCTGAATGTAATGGGCAAAGGTTGAATAAAGAATCGCTTCATTACAAAATAAATGGAAAGAATATAGCCGATTTGGCTGAGATGGATATTCAAGAGCTTTATGGCTGGATTCAAGATATGGACAATCATATTTCGTCACGTCAAAAGTCTATTGCTCTTGAAATCAAAAAGGAAATTGTTTCGCGTCTATCTTTCCTCTTGGATGTAGGGCTAAACTATCTGTCGCTCAATCGTCCTTCGGGATCATTATCGGGAGGAGAAAGCCAACGTATCAGATTGGCAACGCAGATTGGGTCTCAGTTGGTCAATGTGCTCTATATTTTGGATGAGCCAAGTATTGGATTGCATCAAAGAGATAATGATCGATTGATTAAATCTTTGAAGGAGCTACGAGATACAGGAAACTCTATCTTGGTTGTAGAGCATGATAAAGATATTATGTTAGAAGCTGACTATATTGTGGATTTAGGACCCTATGCAGGTCGAAGAGGAGGAAAAATTGTCTTTGCCGGTACTCCTGAAGAGATGATGAAGTCTTCTACGCTGACATCTGATTACTTGAATGGACGTAAAAAAATAGAAGTACCTAAGAAAAGGCGCAAAGGGAATGGCAATTTTATAACAATAAAAGGGGCAAAAGGGCATAATCTTAAAAATGTGACTGCAAAGTTTCCCTTAAACCTTCTTCTGTGTGTAACGGGTGTGTCTGGTAGTGGTAAATCTAGTCTTGTCAATGGAACTTTGCAACCTATCATTAGTCAGCATCTATATCGATCGTTGCAGGATCCCCTACCTTATGGAAGTATTGATGGAATAGATCTTGTGGATAAAATTATCTCAGTCGATCAGTCGCCAATTGGAAGAACTCCTCGCTCCAATCCTGCCACGTATACAGGAGTTTTCGGTGATATCAGAAATTTGTTTGTCAACCTCCCTCAATCAAAGATTAGAGGTTATAAACCTGGGCGTTTTTCATTTAACGTCAAAGGTGGGCGCTGTGAGGTGTGCGGAGGTAGTGGTTACAAAACGATTGAAATGAATTTCTTGCCAGACGTATTTGTGCCTTGTGAGGAATGTCACGGCAAACGATATAATAGAGAAACCCTAGAGGTGCGTTTTAAAGGGAAATCAATAGCCGATGTATTGGATATGACTATCAATATGGCTGTTGAATTTTTCGAAAGTGTGCCAACTATTTTGAATAAAGTAAAAGTGTTGCAAGAGGTAGGGTTGGGCTATTTGAAGCTAGGGCAACCCTCTACAACTCTTTCCGGAGGAGAAAGTCAACGTATAAAACTGGCAGCTGAGCTCTCACGAGTAGAAACAGGAAATACCATCTATATTCTGGATGAACCTACTACGGGATTGCATTTTGAAGATATACGTGTATTGCTCAAAGTGTTGAACGAATTAGTGGATAAAGGTAATACGGTGATCATCATTGAGCATAATCAAGATATCATCAAAAGTGCTGACTACATCATCGATATGGGGCCAGAAGGTGGGGCCGGAGGAGGTACTGTGGTAGGAGTAGGTACACCAGAGCAAATTGTTGCGAAAAATGACGGATTCACCGCTAAATATTTGGAAAAAGAACTGCTTTAGTTAAAACTTTTTAAAAGTTACGCTCAATTAATAAAAACGGTAATTTTGTTATTGTTTTTTTGATAGTGATAAATAAATATTCTATATTTGTGATATTAAGAATAAGAAGAATATGGCAAAAATAACATTCAAAGGAGGAGCTGTTAATACAGTAGGAGATCTTCCAAAAGTAGGAAGCAAAGCAAACGATTTTGTGCTTGTAAAAGGTGACCTTTCAGATTTGAAATTGAGTGATTACAAAGGGAAAAATGTAATTCTGAATATTTTCCCAAGTATCGATACTGGTGTTTGTGCCACTTCTGTAAGAAAATTCAATAAGGAAGCTGCTAATTTGAAGAATACAGTTGTATTGGCTGTTTCGGCTGACTTGCCTTTTGCTAGTGGACGTTTTTGTACAACAGAAGGAATAGAAAATGTAATTCCTGCATCTGTTTTCAGAAATGCTGATTTTGCTAAAGAATACGGATTATTGATGGTTGACGGACCTCTAAAAGGTTTACTTGCGAGATGCGTTATTATCGTTAATCCAGAAGGAAATATATCGTACACGGAGTTAGTTCCTGAAATTGGGCAAGAGCCTGATTATCAGACTGCAATTAACTCCATTGTGTAGTTTTGTAAAGTTTGTGTTAAGGTTGGAAAGTCTGCGAAGTTGATTTTGCGGGCTTTTCTTTTTTTCTAAACTGATAAGAAATCTTAATAAAGAAAAGTATTTCAATAAATTTCACTAAGTTTATATTAATATAAAATACACAAACATTAGATGAAGCAAATTCTTATAATTTTCCTCTTTCTCTCATTTTGGCTTTGCTCTTTTGCAGAAGTCCCTCCTTTTTCGCTCAAAGTAATAGATTATAGTCGTTCATGGACTAGTACGATGCATTATAGTTTTTCAGATGAAGAAATGAGTGTTGTGAAAGTAGATAATGTGGAAAAAAGTAAGACAGATACTTTGAGCCACAGAGAGTTATTAGGAAAAGAAAAAGAAGCTATTTACAGATACTTATCTCTTATTTCTCAAATTCAATTTCAGTCAGAATATAAAGACCTTACAGGTGGAGATCGAAATCAGAAACGAGTGATCTTTAATTTAGATGGTGTAGAGCAATCTGTTTTAGTTTCAAATACATATCAGCAAGATATTGCGGGTCTTGTTACCTTCTTAAATACTTTTGTTTCAGATAAAAGAAAAATGAAAGAATTTGTTGACCCCAATAAGCCATCTAAACAACCGCAAAAATAGACCTTTTTCTAAACTAAGCTTTCAGGGTAGTTTTTCTTAGCGTATTTGTAGCAAACATAGATAAGAAATAATGATAACTACTCGTTGTTTTTGTATAACTTTGCGTCATATTTCAGAGAAATAAAATGTCACAATCATCATTATTAGAAAAGTTAGATACATTAGTTATTCGATTTGAAGAAATTGGAAAGCTGATCACAGATCCTGCTGTCATAAGCGATATGAAACGCTTTGTGAAGTTGAGTAAGGAATATCGTGATTTGGAAAAAATAGCTGATGCACGAAAAAAATATAAACAGCTCTTGGATAGTCTTGCTGAGGCAAGAACTATGATGGATACAGAGTCTGATAGCGAATTGCGTGAAATTGCAAAAGAGCAATACGAGGAATGTAGTGAACAAATTCCTCTGATGGAAGAGGAAATTAAGATACTGTTACTCCCAGCCGATCCCGAGGATGGAAAGAATGCTATCGTTGAGGTAAGGGCTGGCACAGGGGGCGATGAAGCAGCCTTGTTTGCCGGTGATCTTTATCGGATGTATGTGCGTTATTGTGAAAGGATGGGATGGAAAGTGGAAACTACAGACTATGCTGAAGGTACTGCTGGAGGTTATAAAGAGATCGTTTTTACTGTGACCGGAGAAGGAGTATATGGCATCATGAAATATGAATCGGGGGTACATCGCGTACAACGAATTCCATCAACAGAGACGCAAGGTAGAGTTCATACATCTGCTGCTACTGTTGCTGTATTGCCTGAGGCAGAGGAATTTGATGTGGAATTGAAAGAGTCTGATATTCGTGTAGACACTTATTGTGCTTCAGGAAATGGAGGGCAATCTGTAAATACGACCTATTCTGCGGTGCGCTTGGTACACCTTCCGACAGGCATAATGGTGCAGTGTCAGGATGAAAAATCGCAGATCAAAAATAGAGCTAAGGCGATGATAGAATTGCGTACACGTATTTATAATTTAGAATATCAAAAATACTTGGATAATATAACAGCCAAGAGAAAGACGATGGTGTCTACTGGCGACCGTTCGGCAAAAATACGTACTTACAATTATCCACAAGGGCGTGTAACAGACCATCGCATCAATGAAACAGTGCATAATTTGGCTGGTTTTGTTGATGGAGATATTCAACATATGCTTGATTTATTAATTGTAGCTGAAAATACAGAGCGTATGAAGGCTAATGAATTGTAATAAAAGTTTTTATATTTATGAATAAGCAAGAGTTATTTGAAAGAATCAAGGCTAAAAAGTCTTTTTTGTGTGTTGGTCTTGATGTCGATATAAATAAACTACCCGAAGTTGTGATGGATGACGATGATCCTGTTTATGCCTTTAATAAGGCTATTATAAATGCTACTGCAAAATATTGTGTAGCCTATAAGCCTAACACAGCTTTTTATGAGTCACAAGGCATTAGAGGATTGATCGCTTTAGAGAAAACGATAGAGTATATTAGAAATAGATATCCGGATCAATTTATAATTCTAGATGCTAAAAGAGGAGATATTGGCAATACATCAGCGATGTATGCGTCTTCTGCTTTCGAGCACTTGAAGGTTGGGGCAGTTACTGTGGCTCCATATATGGGAGAGGATAGCGTAAAGCCTTTCTTGGGATATGAAGGTAAATGGGTAATTCTTTTAGCTTTGACGTCAAATAAAGGTTCTCAAGATTTTCAGTTTACTGAAGATGTAAATGGAGAAAAACTTTTTGAGAAGGTACTTAAAAAGTCGCAAGAGTGGGGCACTGACGATCAATTGATGTATGTTGTAGGTGCAACCCAAGGTGAGTTGTTTAAGGAAATAAGAAAGCATGCGCCAAATCACTTTTTGCTTGTGCCGGGTGTGGGAGCACAAGGCGGAAGTTTAGAAGAAGTGGTAAAATATGGGATGAATGATCAGTGTGGTCTGCTTGTTAATTCTTCAAGAGGAATTATTTATGCAGATAGTACCGAGAATTTCAATTTTACTGCAGCAGCCAAAGCTAAAGAAATACAAGAAGAAATGGCTAAATATTTAGAGCCATTATTGTAAAATAATAAGTAAAATATGAGAGACTCTTCTATTGCTCAATAGAAGGGTCTTTTTATTTATATAATAAAAAGATACATGGTTTCTTGTGCATTTCAGGGAGATTGTTCTTCCAACTCTTTATTGGTAACGTTTTTACAAATTCATCATCGCAGGTAAGGTTCATTGCGATACAAAGTTTGATACTAGAACCACATTGGTTGATAAGATCTTCTACCAATTTATCATTTCTATATGGAGTTTCGATAAATAATTGTGTTTGATTTTCTCTCAAAATTCGTTGCTCCATCTGGTCTATCTTTTGTTTCCTTTCTTTTGAATCAATAGGTAGGTAGCCATGAAAAGCAAAGCTCTGGCCATTGAATCCCGAAGCCATCAGAGAAAGTAAGATGGACGAAGGGCCGATTAACGGCACTACATTATATCCTTTTCGTTGTGCAATAGCTACTACATCGCTGCCCGGATCGGCAATTGCAGGACAGCCGGCTTCAGAAATAATTCCGACATTTTCACCTTGAGTAAGAGGATAGAGATAGTTGCCAATTTGGTCAAGATTGGTATGTTTATTTAGCTCATAAAACTTGAGTTCGTCAATATTTATGGACTGTTCAACTTGTTTTAAAAAACGACGTGCTGTGCGGATATTTTCTACAATAAAATGTTTCGTTTCTAAAATGACACTTTTATTGTATTCGGGGAGAACTCTTACTATTGATGTATCTCCAAGTGTAACGGGAATTAAATATAATGATGCTTTCATTGTTCTTTTCTTTTATATAGATAATAATATCTATCTGTATTATGCCAAGCGTAATATTCTTTAAATCGATCAACTATCTCATAGTTGTCTTGCAGAGCTTTTAGATTGAAAAAATATTCGGCATTTATTGTTCGCTCAGCTAAAACAACAAACATGGTTTTTCCTTCTTTTATATATTGAGTCTGTTCGTTTCTAAGTTCAGGATGTGCCTCATGAGGTAGATTTGGAGCCGTGAAATATTTAGTGTTAGGCATTACGTTGGCGTAGGTAAATAGTGCATTTGCATCATCGAAGCCTAGATTGACCAAACTTTTATCCTCCTCTTTCATTATTGTGGGTAGAAACTTTTCTACAACAGTGATCCCTTTGTTTTTATTGTATTTTCCAAAGAAAGATTTTCTGTATATACTGCCACTGGTTGCTGTTAGTAGAGCGAGGACAATCACAAGCCATTGATGTTTCTTTATTGTGATATATTTTGAAATAAGTTTAGCAAAAATAATGAGTCCTCCAATAGCGAAAAGATAGTATGGAATGGAGTAGTAGTATACATAGCCGGCCATGAACACGATGGTGAAGATGGAAAGAAAAGATAAAGCAATGGCTATGCGGGCAATATTGTTTTTTAGGTATATCAATGGAAAAATGAATGCTCCAAGAAGGATAAAGGAGAACTCAATGGTTTCGAATCTCAACCGTTGATAAAAGCTAATTGCCACTTTGTGGATAATATCTTCAAATGTGCCTACTCTGAAACTGCTATTCAAGAAAAAGTAAGTATCGATGGCTTCGGATAGTATTCCTTTACTGATGAAATACAGGGCAAGAGGGCAAGCAACAGTTGCGCCACCAGCAACGAAAGAGAGTATATTTAATAATAAATTTTTGTATTCTTTCTTTAGAATAAGAATTAGTCCAATAGCAATCAGAGGAAATATCCAAAATGCAGTGAGTGGAAATTTGGTGAAAAATGCTAATCCCCACATCACTCCATGCACATACATGTGAGAAAGTGCATGCTTGTCAGGGTTCCTGAAATAGCGAATAAAGAGATAGAAACTGACAGTCATATAGGCAGTAATAAACTCTTCTGCAGAACCACCTTCAGAGGTGTGAGATAGGAGAATGAGTAAGAAAAATGCTGCAACGATAAGTGAATAGGTCTTGTCTAAGAACAGTCTAGCACAAAAATAAGCAGAAAAAGAGAGCGTGCTCCAGATCAATATCTGAATGAAAAATACTCCTAAAAAGCTATCGTTGGAAATTAGATAGCCTAGTCCATAAATGAAAAAAATGATGGGGCCTTTAGGGTCAAAAGACTCTGTGTATAAGCTTTGCCCGTTCATTATAGCTTTGCCGATGTTGAAGTATAGGTTGACATCGGACCATTCTTGAATAGGATAGAAAGGTGACATTTTGGAGCAAAAGAATAGAATGACAATAGTATAAAAGAAGAGTATTGTTAACTCTCTTTTATTCTGTTTTAATTCAGATATCATTTTTCTTAGCATCTCACTTATCTTTCTTAGCCTACAAAGTTAAAATTAATTTGAGTTATGTTGTTTGTTTGCTATAACTTTGTGTTACAAACAAAAAAATATGATCCAACTACCTAAAGATTTTATTGACCGCATGCAGCCTCTTTTAGGAGAGGAATGGGATGCTTTTGTACAGGCGCTTGGAGAAGCTTCGCCTACTAGTATTAGAGTAAATCGGGAAAAAACTTCAAAAGACCTTTCGTTAGAAAAAGTGTTATGGTGTGATGACGGTTATTATTTGTCTGATCGACCTCAGTTTACATTCGACCCACAGTTGCATGCAGGGTTGTTTTATGTTCAAGAAGCATCTTCTATGTTTGTAGACTTTGCTCTTAAAGAATTAGTGAAAGGTGAGGTTAAATGTTTGGATCTTTGTGCAGCTCCTGGAGGTAAGTCTACAATAATAGCTAATCATATTGGAGACGAAAGTTTGTTAGTATCCAATGAGATTATAAGATCGAGAGCAAATATTTTGTCAGAAAATTTGATGAAATGGGGAACCTCAAATTTTATGGTCAGCAACAATAAACCGGATGATTTTTCTGATATTGAACATTATTTTGATTTGATGTTGATCGATGCACCTTGTTCGGGTGAGGGAATGTTTAGAAAAGATCCTCAGGCAATAGATGAGTGGTCAGTGGATAATGTGAAGCTGTGCGCTGCACGCCAAAAAGACATCATTAAGTCTGTTTGGGGAGCTTTGAAGTCCGATGGCTACTTGTTTTATAGTACATGTACTTATAACAGAGAAGAAAATGAGGATATCGTTTCTTGGATCTGTGACACTTATGAGGCAGAAGTTGTTTCCCTGCCTGTAAAAGAGGTATGGGGGATAAGTCGGTCTGAAATAAATGGAGGAGAAGTATATCATTTTTATCCTCATAAAACAAAAGGTGAAGGCTTCTTTTTTGCTGTAATACAAAAGAAAGGATACAAAGTGGAAAAGCAGAATAAGAGCAAGAAAAATAGGCGAACAAAGGAAAATAAAGCAAATCAGTTTGAGGATAAAATGACTTTGTTGAATGCTGAAAATATTTCACTAATAGAAGATAAGGGTATGGTTTATGCTTTGCCAAAAGTATTGCAAGACGATTTTACCTTTTTAGAAAAACGATTAAATGTAATACACAAAGGAGTAAATTTAGGTGAAATAAAAGGCCGTGATTTTATTCCTCATCAGTCATTGGCTTTAAGTAGAGCGCTTGATAGATCCAAGTTCTATAATCTGGAGGTGGATTGGTTGACAGCTATCTCTTATTTGAAAAAGGAGGCTCTGGTGTTGTCGGATGCTCCTAAGGGTATTTTGCTTTTGACTTATGGTGAATCGCCTCTTGGCTTTGTGAAGAATTTAGGAAATAGAGCCAATAATCTCTATCTCAATGAGTGGCGTATTAGGTCAGCCAATATCCCCGATGAAATCGTGAGCATATTAGGGGTGTAGTTTATGGGATAATGATTTCAAAAACTCATATTAAAGTGTTACTTTTGTAAGTCTTAAGAACTATGAAGCCCCCTTGAATGTTAAAGAATAATAGGGAGAAGTGCTTAAGCTGAAAAATATACACTAAATTTATAGAATTACATTAAGACTTCTTTTGAGAGGTTCAAAATATAGACTATGTCGAATATCGCAATAAAATTTGAAAATATATCGAAACAATACCGATTAGGTGTTGTGGGCACAGGTACATTGAGTCACGACCTTAACCGATGGTGGCATTTGGTTAGAGGGAAAGAAGATCCATATTTGCAAGTCGGTCAGGTGAATAATCGATCTTCAAAAGCAACTAGCGATTATGTATGGGCATTGAAGGATATTAACTTTGAGGTAGCTCAAGGTGACGTAGTTGGCATAATAGGCAAGAATGGAGCCGGTAAATCCACTTTGTTAAAACTCCTTTCTAGAGTAACCTCACCGACTACAGGAAGCATTAAGGCAAGAGGTCGTATAGCCTCATTACTAGAGGTTGGAACAGGCTTTCACCCCGAATTAACAGGTCGTGAGAATATCTATATGAATGGAGCGATTATGGGGATGACTAAAGCAGAGATAACACAAAAACTAGATGAGATAATAGATTTCGCTGGTGTGGAGATGTACATCGATACTCCTACCAAGCGCTATTCATCAGGAATGACGGTTCGTCTAGGTTTTGCTATTGCAGCCCATTTGGAGCCGGAAATCTTGGTCGTTGATGAGGTGCTAGCTGTTGGTGATGCTGAATTTCAAAAGAAGGCGATCGGAAAGATGCAAGATGTGTCAAAAGGAGAGGGGCGGACAGTGCTGTTTGTGAGTCATAATATGACAGCTGTAAAAGGGTTGTGTCATAATGGTGTGTGGTTAAAGGATGGCATGGTGCATCAAGTCGGTCAGATAAACGATGTCGTAGAAGACTATTTAAAAGAGAGCTTGCCATCAGATTTGACGATTGCTACAGACGTTGCTAGTCGTACAGATTATACAGGAGATGGTAGGTTGAAAGTACATAGCGTTACAACTAAACAAAATGGCGAAGTTACTAATATTGTATTGAATACAAAACCTGTACAATTCGATATAGTAATAGAAAATCTTCATCACTTAAAAGGTGATCTCGAATTAGCAGGCAGAATAAGAGATAAGGAAGAAACTTATATTCATTATTTTTCATCAAAATTGAAAGGAAAAGTATATAAGGTGGAGAATGAAGAATATTTTAATGTGTCAATTATCTTTGAAAGATTACCTCTTTTAGCAGGGGAATATACCTTGGGTTTTGAAATAAAGTTTCAAACAGAAATTGTGTATAATATAGAGCATGCTGTGAAGGTTAATATAGCTGATGACGATTTTTACAATTCAGGTATTGACTGGAATAGAGGACTTGTACTATTGGAGCAGAGTTGGAAATAATTAGAGCAGACAGAAGCAATTATTATGGGAGTAAAATCTAAAATCTATAGCCTTTTTGAAAGAATAGGAAGAAAATTATTTAGACGTTATTATGCAGAGAAAGATTTGTATGATGCTTCGAGTAAATATTTTCATGCTCGCACAGGAAAGTCGTTTTCATATAAACAAGTATCAAGTAAATCGAATATCACCGAAAAATTGTTTTGGTTACACCGATATTGGCAACATCCTTTAATAGTGCAATGTGCAGATAAATATAGGATGAGAGAGTATGTGAAGGAATGTGGTTTGGATCATATATTAGTCCCTTTGTTAGGTGCTTATGATGATGCAAATGAAATAGATTTCGATGGATTGCCTAATCAGTTTGTTCTGAAATGTAATCATGGTTGTGGATACAATATAATTTGTACGGACAAGAGCAAGCTGGATATAGATGCAACTAAAAGAAAGTTGAATACATGGATGAAAGAGGTTTATGGACTTAATAGCTTTGAATTACATTATTCAAAGATTGAACCTAAAATAGTTTGTGAAGAATATTTAGATTTTTCATATCCAGAAAATGCAATTGATTATAAAATTCATTGTATTAATGGAGAACCATATTGTTTTTTACTTTGTTTTGATAGAGACTATGTTAAAGGTGGAGTAGAGTTAGCTTCCTATTCAGTTGATTGGGAAAAAAAAGATTACCTGAAACAAGAGTCAATAAAGTCTGTTGCTAAGCCTGCAGAATTAGAGCAAATGCTAGAATATGCTAGAATATTATCAAAGCCATTTCCCTATGTCAGAGTTGATTTATATTATATAAATAAATCAGTTTTAGTTGGTGAGTTAACGTTTACACCAGCAGGGAGTATTATGGATTACTATAAAGATTCAACTCTTGAAGCAATGGGAGAGGCATTAAAGCTCCCTCGAAAATATAGAAAATGAGTTTAGCTCCTATCATTCTTTTTGTCTACAACAGACCTGAACATACACGAAAGACTTTAGAGGCTTTAGCTGATAATTTTTTAGCTGATGTTTCCATCCTGTATGTCTATGCAGATGGACCCAAAAAGGATGCTGACGAATCTATGGTTGAGTCATTAAATAATACTAGGAGAATCATCAAAGAAAGACAATGGTGTAAAGAAGTTGTAATAATTGAATCAGAGATAAATAAAGGGCTAGCGGACTCTATTGTAGAAGGAGTTACCTCTGTGATCAACAAACATGGTAAGGCGATTATATTAGAGGACGATATCGTAACTACTTCAGGTTTTTTGAAATATATGAATGATGCTTTGAATCTTTATGAAGAAGATAAAGAGGTGATGCACATTAGTGGTTATTTACCTACAACAATGGGACAAGAAAAGTTGTCAGAAACTTTTTTTCTCCGTTATATGAACTGTTGGGGATGGGCAACGTGGAAGGATAGATGGAGTCATCTTTCAACAGATTCCGAGTCTTTATACCAAACAGCGATCTCTCTTCCTGATATTGCTGAATTGGATTTTAAAGGAGAATTAAATCCTCACATACTAGAACAATTAGATAATAATCGAAAAGGAATAATGAAGACTTGGGCTGTGAAATGGTATTTATCCATTTTTATTCAAAAAGGACTTTGTCTTTATCCACATAAGTCGCTAGTGAATAATAT
>CALKIV010000052.1 GCA_937995835.1 uncultured Dysgonomonas sp.
TTAGATATGGAACTTGAATCTTTGTGAAATAGATTATGGTTCTGTAAGTTGTTCAGGTGTTATATTTTTTATTTGTTAAATTATTATTTTACTTTTGGAGATTGTTAAGCCAAATATTCAATAAGTACTATGATCTTTAAAGAAATAACGCCATTGTCGGCTAAAGATTGCTTCACTGTCTTTAGTCGTACCAAAGAAGAATTTACTTATCCTATACATACTCATGACGAGTATGAGCTGAATTATATAGAAAATGCACAAGGAGCTAAACGAGTTGTGGGTGATAGTATAGAATATATCGATCAACTAGAATTAACCCTGATCACAGGTTCTAACCTGAGGCATGCTTGGCTTAATAGCGAAAAAATAATAACCCGACCACGAGAAATAAAAGAAATAACAATACAGTTTCATAATAACCTTCTTAATGATGAATTACTTTTGAGAAACCAATTCAGATCAATAAGGGAGTTATTTGATAAGGCTACATATGGCGTCACTTTTTCCATAAAGTCAATTGAGCAGGTCAGGGCCCGACTGTTTTCCATGTCATCAGGTTCCCAGGGATTGCACTCTGTTTTGACTTTGTTTTCTGTTTTGTACGATTTATCACTCTCTTCTGATATGCGAGTCCTGTCTTCGTTATCATTTTCTGAGGATATACAAGGAGTATTCAATAGTCAGAGAGTGGATAAAGCATATCAATACATCTTGTCAAACTATCAGAATAATATAACATTGCAAGATGTGGCTAACCAAGTCAATATGTCAAGTACAGGCTTCAGCAGGTTTGTAAAAGAAAGAACTGGCAAAAATTTCATAGATATATTAAATGATGTACGTATTACTCAATCCATAAGGCTCCTTATGGATACTGCTTATAATATATCTGAAATATGTTATTCATGTGGATTCTCTAATCTGTCTAATTTTAATAGAATATTTAAGAAAAAAAAAGGTTGTACACCTAGTCAATTTAGGCAAAATTATCAAGGGAAACGAATTTTATTGTAGCAATAAAGTATCATGTTGGTAAAATAGTACTACTTAGTATCTGGTAGTTGAGATGGCAGTTGGCCTGTTTTTAGTCGTTTTTTGAGGTTGTTTAACTTTGTTTTGATTTAAATAAAGTGTGCTTTTGTACTTGTTGATTGATATAGTATCAGTATGCGGTAAAATAGTACTTGGTTGATGCTAGAAATGATTCTACTTTTGACATAGTAATAATATTAACATATAATAGATATTCTATGAACACACCTTTTGAGTTAAAGTTGGCGAATATAAAAAGGAACTATGAATCACTGATTTCTCAAAAAAACAGTAAAACTAGCGATTATAATGGAATCTTTGAGCGTTATACAAAGCCTGTATTGACTGAAGAGCATATTCCTCCTCAATGGAAATACGATCTCTCGAAACACACAAATCCTCTTTTAACTGAGAGGATAGGAGTTAATGCTGTTTTCAACTCGGGAGCAATAAAATGGCAAGATAAATATTTGTTAATAGCAAGAGTAGAAGGGTATGATCGGAAGTCCTTCTTTGCCATAGCTGAAAGTGACAATGGAATCGATAATTTTAGATTTTGGGAATATCCGATCAATATGCCGGAAATAAATGCTGATGAAACAAATATATACGACATGAGGATAACCCAACACGAAGATGGGTACATATATGGAATATTTTGTTCTGAATCGAAAGATCAGAATGCTCCTAAAAATGATTTATCGACAGCCATAGCATCAGCTGGTATAGCACGAACTAAGGACTTAAAAACATGGGAGCGTCTGCCGAATATCATCAGCAAGAGTCAACAAAGGAATGTTGTTCTTCATCCTGAATTTGTTAATGGTAACTATGCTTTATATACACGCCCTCAAGATGATTTTATTAATGCAGGAGGTGGTGGAGGCATAGGCTGGAGCCTTCTGGAAGATATTACCAAAGCGGAAATAAAAGAAGAAAAAATAATAGACTATAGATATTATCACACGATTAAAGAGTTGAAAAATGGAGAAGGTCCTTCACCTATCAAAACCCCTTTTGGTTGGCTCCATCTTGCACATGGCGTTAGAAATTGCGCAGCAGGACTTCGGTATGTACTTTATATGTATATGACGGCATTGGACGATCCTACTAAGTTGGTAGCTACACCAGGTGGATATCTTATGGCTCCCAAAGGTATGGAAAGAGTTGGTGATGTATCAAATGTTTTATTCTCCAATGGATGGATTGCTGATGATGATGGAACTGTTTATATCTATTATGCGTCTTCTGACACTCAGATGCATGTAGCTACTACGTGTATTGAGCGTTTAGTGGATTATTGTATCAATACTCCTTCTGACGAACTAAGATCTCAGACTTCGGTGGCTCAAATTATAAAGCTAATTGATAAAAATAAGCAAATCGAATTTTAAAAAAATACTACCATGAAAAAAAATCACCTACAACTTATAGTGACTTTCTTCACAAGTCTCCTCTTATATGCGTGTTCAGAGTCTGAGGAGAAACATGTGATAGCTGATCCAACTGTGCTTATCAATAAGATTTGGATTGATGATGTAGAATATGAAGCTAAAGACATTATTACTTTAGACAAGGCATCTAAAGTTAAAATGGAATATACTGTGAAATCAGAAGCTCAGTTGATACGTGTCAATAACTACTATGTATATGGAACAACAGGGAGTTTGATTTCGGAGAATAGTTTCTCGACAGACGAAAAAGAGTTCTCAGGAACTTTATATAGTGATGATTTTATGCCCTTTGCATGTGGATTTACGGTTGTAGCCCTTGATATATATGGGGGCGCTACGTCTAAAGGATTTAGTTTGGAACTGCCTGCTAGTAGTTTGGATGATATTTCAGGAAATACGCCTGCTGCATCTCAACAAGACAAGAAACTTGGACCTAATCAAAAAGTGTTTTTTTGGAATGGAAAGTTAAATGGGAGATACAAGCCTTCTGATGTGGCTAGAAATGTTGATAGGCTGTCTTCGACAGATTTTGCCTACAACTTTATTGATGGCGAACACTATTTGTTTTCTGTAAGCGAATGGGATGAAAGGTATCCTTCCGATAAAATAGTTTACGAAGGAGATTCGAAACCATCAGACGCTCCTATTACAAAGTTTGCTAAACTAGAGAGATTTACCTCTTCGATGTGGACAGCGATGAACACAAATGAAAAATTTCAATATTTAGCAAATAGCATAGAGCCTACCGAAACAAGTATAAGAGCAGACAAAGTTGGTGACTACTTTTTTTATAAAAATGGATTAGGTGGAGTAGGAATTATCAACATTAAAGCACTCAAAGATTCTCCAGAGGGAAAAGAAGAAGTACAAGTATTAGTAAAGGCTTATAAATATTGGTAAAACAATAGTGTAGACTCTTATTGAGTTAAATAAATAAAAATAATACCATGAAAAAAATATATATCATACTCCTAATGATAGGATTGATCTCTTTGCAAACTTTTGCACAAATATCAGTTCGAGGAAAGGTTATTGACAATACCAATGAACCCATCATAGGTGCCACTGTATCTATAAAAGGTGCCACTATCGGAACAATAACCGACATAAATGGAAATTATACAATAAAAACAGAAGAAGGAAGCACATTGCTATTCTCTTTTCTTGGTTATGAAAAAGTAGAGAAAAAAGTAGACTCATCGACTATTAACGTAACAATGTTGGTTGAAGAAACTGAATTCGATGAGGTTGTTGTGATCGGCTACGGAGCTGTTAGAAAAAGTGATCTGACAGGTGCTGTAAGTAGTTTGAGAGGAAATGACCTGAATCAGTTTGCCCCTTTATCTATAGATCAGGGGATGCAAGGAAGAATAGCAGGTGTATTGGTACAGCCAACAGATGGAACACCTGGAGGAGGTATGAGTATTCAGATACGTGGAGCAAACTCTTTTTCAGGAGGCACTGAACCACTTTATGTTGTGGATGATATTCCTTTCGAGTCATCCTCAACTCCCGGTAGTACAGGTGGGGATTTGTCGACAACCAACCCTTTATCCACTATCAACCCTAATGATATTGAATCAATAGAAATACTAAAAGATGCGTCAGCTACAGCAATCTATGGCTCACGTGGTGCAAATGGGGTAGTGCTGATCAGAACCAAAAGTGGAATGGCAGGACAAACTAAAATAGATGTCAATATCAATCAGGGGTGGTCTGCAATCAGTAAAAAAATAGATGTACTTTCAGCTCAAGCTTATTCTAAACTATTCAACGAAGCTCGTATAAATGCTGACTTATATGATGTAGATGCCGGTTATCTTACAAATAACAATATGAAATACTTTGATGTTTTTAACACAAAAGGTACTAGTATTAAAGGTCCCGGATATTATAGAGACCACTCTTCAGACTGGCAAGATATGATATTTCAAACAGGGAGTTTGACAGATGCTACAGCTTCTATATCAGGAGGCTCTGATAAAATGACTTATATGGTAAGTGCTAACTTTGCCGATCAAGACGGAATTATAAAAAGTTCATCTTTTAGCAGAGCGGGCTTAAGGGTGAATTTGCAAGGTAAAATATCAGAAATACTCTCATTTGGAATCAATACAAATTTCTCTGTCACTGACAATAGATTTGTCAAAACAGGTTCTAACGTAGGGCAAGCAGGTGGTGTTGTTCGTTCGGCGTTGAGATATCCTCCTGTGTACAGCCCAACAACTCCAGATGGATTGATTGCTGACGAATGGTATGATGCCTCCAACCCTCTGACTTATGTGACGTCACAAAAAAATCAAGTAGATGATCTTAAAAATGTATTTTCAGGGTTTTTAGAAGCTAAAGTAACAAAAGACCTTAAGTTCAGAACTAGATTAGGGGGCAATTGGAGCAGAACAGAAAGATCTCAATATTTACCGGCTGGCACCAGAGAATCTAAAGGTGGCAAAGCCTATTATAGAGAAAATATTAGTTCTAAGCTAGTTAATGAGAACTTACTGACTTACAATAAAATATTTAACAAAATACATAGTTTGAATGCTGTTGTTGCTGGAACATGGGAAATAAATAAATCGACTAATCGTACGAATGAAGCATCAGGTTTTCTTAATGATTATTTACAGGATGATGCCATGCAAACAGCAAATGAAACACCTATCATAAATAATGGACGGGCAAAGAGCACCATGGCGTCGTGGCTTGGGCGAGTGAATTATACTCTGAATAATAAATATTTGTTCACCGTATCTTACAGGGCTGATGGTTCTAGCAAATTTGCTCAAAATAATAAATGGGCATATTTCCCATCAGGAGCAGTGGCATGGAGAGCTAGTGAAGAAGGATTTATTAAAGATTTGAATATTTTCAGTAATCTTAAAATCAGAGCTAGCTATGGGGAAACAGGAAATCAAGCTATTTCTACATATGGCTCTATGACGAGAATGGGAGCTGTAAAATATGCTAATGATGGACAGTTGGTAACAGGTGTAGGTATCAACCCAGATGGTCTAGGTAACAATAATTTGACGTGGGAAACGACAAAACAGACTGACTTGGGAATTGATCTGGGATTCTTCAACAATAGGTTAAACTTAATAGTCGATGTATATCGCAAGAGTACACATGATTTGCTTCAGCAACAAGAAATACCATTGAGTCTGGGCTATACAAAACGATGGATCAATATGGGAGAATTACGCAACGAAGGACTTGAAATTACGTTGTCGGGCACACCTGTTGCTGGAAGATTTACATGGAACTCGGATTTCAATATATCTTTTAATCGAAATAAGGTGATATCTCTGGGGGATGGTATCCCTTCACAAACGGTCAACAGAGTCGCCACGGACGTTGAACCTTTTATGCTTGTGGCAGGACGTCCTCTGGGCGAAATATATGCCTACAAAACGCAAGGAGTTTACCAAAATGAGCAAGAAGTGATTGATCATGGACTCTATGCAAATGACCCAACAATGGTCAAGTTTATGGTAGGAGAATATAAATACTTGAATGCTTCAAATGTTGATAATCAACCCGATGGAGATTTTGTACTCAACTCTGAAGACAGGGTGGTTGTAGGAAATTCTAATCCCGATTTTATATTTGGATTTAGTAACTCTTTTTCATATAAAGGCTTTGATATGAGCTTGCTGTTGCAAGGAATGGTTGGAAATGATATTGTAAATACAACATCATGGAGTATGGAAAGTAATATCGGGGGAAGCTCAAGTAATATTACATGGGAAGCATATAATAATCTTTGGAGAGGAGAAGGAACCAGTAATGAATACCCAAAAGCAATAGAATCAAAGAAACGGTTGGTAATATTTTCAGACAAATACATCGAAAACGGGTCATACCTGAAGCTGAAAAATATCACACTTGGTTATACTTTCAAATTCAGAAAGAGTTTTATACAAGGTCTGCGTCTCGCAGGGAATGTTACAAATGTATTTACTATAACATCATATTCAGGATTTGATCCGGAAGTAAATGCGTTCAACTCAGATCCGACTAGGCGAGGGGTTGATATGGGGAACTATCCAGCAAATAGAACTTATAGCCTTAATCTATCAGCTACTTTTTAACTATATGTGTAATTACAACAACTAATAAAACACTAAGAATATTATGAAAAAAATATATATTATAATAATGTCGGTGTTCTTCATGTCATGCGATTCTTTTTTATCTGAAGATGTATATGACTTTTATACACCTGATAATATGTACCAAACTGAGGCTGATGCTATCGTAGCCATTAATGGTGTCTATGCTCCTTTGGTTAGTTCGGCTTTATTCGGTTCCGATTTTTTTCAACTCATTGATTTGGATCAAGATCATGGCTGTGCCGAGGGATGGGTTATCAATGCTGGTTTTGCAGATGGCAACTGGCAGAATGTGAACAATAAATTCAAGAATACATGGGAACAGCTTTATCTTATAATAGAAAGAGCTAATGTGGTGATAGATAAAGTTCCAGCCATTAGTATGAATGAGACACAACAAAATCAGATAATAGGAGAGGCATATTTTATGCGAGCATTCTCATATTTTTATTTAGTTAGACTGTGGGGACAAGTACCAATAAGAGAAACTCGTTTCTCTGAAAGTCGTTTTGAATATCATGCTCCCCGTGCATCGATAAGTACAATTTATGAGAAGATTATCAATGATCTTATCAAAGCTGAAGAATTGATGCTTTATAAAAACTCGGATATAAAAACTCCTGTTGGACGTGCAAATAAAGCTTCAGCACAAGCCTTATTAACCAAAGTATATTTGACCATTGGCTCTGCCTCTAGCACTGGAACTTCAATTTTCGTAAAGTGTGCACAGCAAAGTGATGCAACGAAATATCAAACTGACGTTGTTGGGAATAGTATTATTGAAATTTCCCCCCAAAAATTGAACGGATATGAGAACTTTGATTCTAAAAAACATTTTGAATTAGCTAGAGAAAAAGCATCAGAACTAATAGAGCTAGAAGGCACACCTAATGGTTATATTCTCAAACCTAAATTTATAGATGTCTTTAAGTATCTGCAAACCGATTCAGATGAAAGTTTGTTCACATTAGGAACAAGTGCATTGTCTTCTTCGACAATGGTAGATTATCAACAATATTTTGGATACAAAAGTGACCAAGATGCTGCCTCTGGATACGGTAGAGGATATATGTTTATAGGAAACTCTTTCTACAACTCTTATCTCGAGGAAGCATATGGCAAAAACACGACCAATCCGGCTGATAGAGATAATAGAGATGCTAGAATCGTTGATGGCATCAAAAGGATTTATACAAGGCTAGACAGTCAGGGGAAAGATAAACAGTGGTTTTATCCTCAGTCTGAAAAAGATCTTTATCCCGAACTTGGCGCTATTCCAATTGGCGATGGCTCAGGTTATGCGAGTGACAATGATACGGGATGCACGACTAAATATGACTTCTCAATAGGTTCTTCAGAAAAAAGATATACTGATGCAACGATCTCTTTCATTCGCTATGCTGATGTTATACTAATGTATGCTGAAGCATTAAACGAGACGGTAGGTCCTACTGCTGCTGATAAATTTGGAAAAAGTGCGATAGACTATGTGAATAGGGTCAGAGCTAGATCTAATGCAACCCCTATACAGCCAACAATGGAATGTTATGATGGGGCATATCCTCTGTTGAGTTCTGCAGAAGGATTAAGATCATTTATTTTAGAAGAAAGAGGACGAGAGTTTTTTTATGAAATGAACCGAGTGTTTGACCTAAAACGATGGGGCATTTATCTGGATGTAATGAATGAGGTAAACTCCATAAGAACGATGAGCAAAAGGCGTCAGGAAAAACATTTATTATTCCCTTTGCCGATAGAAGAAATACGTGCTAATACGGCACTAAGTGCTAATGATAATAACGGATGGTAAAAATGAAAAAATATTTATACATAATAGTCTTGTTTTCAGCAATGCTGAATGTTAGTTGTCAAAAAGAAATAGTGATAAATACAAGAGTGCTTCCTGGAACCATCACCCCATCTGAGGTGATGATCTACTGGGATAAGCCGATCGACTATCAGGATGTTAACTCTTATGATATTTATTGTAATGATAATAAAATAGGGAGGTCAAACAAGAACAACTTTCGAGTGACGGAGCTTGAGCCTCAGCAAGAATATCGAATTGCTGTTAAGGTTGTTTACAATGATAATGATGTCGTCGAAACTCCTGCACTTATAGTTAAAACCTTTCCGAAAGGACAAGTTCATAACATACACAATTTTGGGGCTAAGGCAAATGAGGGTGCGGTAAATACTAAAGCAATACAAGCCGCCATTGATGCCTGTAAGGAATATGATGAGATATTTATTCCAAAAGGAGAGTACATTACGGGAGCTCTGTTTATCAACAAAAGTAATGTGTCAGTCCATATGGAAGAAGGGGCAATGTTGAAAGCGAGTCTCAATCTAGACGATTTCCCGATTATTAAAACAAGATATGAGGGACGACTCAAAGATGCATATGCTAGTGTACTCAATATAGGCAATATGGACAAAGGTGAGCGATATAATAATATACGCCTTTATGGTAAAGGTATTATTGATGGACAAGGCAGTGTGTTAGCAGACAAACAGACAGAAGCACGAGACAGAATGGCTCGTGCCCATGGGTTGCCCATTATCAACTGTGATAGTGTCGCGATTGACGGATTGACTATCCAAAATCCATGTACTTGGAACGTACACCCCATATATTGTAAAGGTACAACGACTAACAATACAACTATTTTATCTGATAATATGGGACTCTCTAATGCTGATGGATGGGATCCGGACTCTTCGACCGACTGTTATTTAATTAACTCTCTTTTGGAAACTCATGATGATCATATTGCTATCAAATCGGGTGTAGATGCTGAAGGAAGGGAAGTTGGCATTTTTTCAGAAAATATATACGTAAGCCATTGTCACTTCAAACATGGTGGAGGATTGGCCGTGGGAAGTGAAATGTCAGGAGGGGTACGCAACGTTTGGTTTGAAGATTGTACTATCGAAAACTCCGACAGAGGATTCCACATCAAATCTCGTCCCGGCAGAGGTGGCTTAGTCGAAAATGTTTATTTCAGAGATATAAAAGTAGAGCATACTGGTGGATGGGGAATATCGGTCGATACGTGGTATTATGTAGACAATCATATCGTGAATAGCCGTAAGGATGAAGAACTACCCGAGTTTAGAAATATATTTTTCGAGAATATACATATCAAAAATACAAAAGGGAATCCAATACAGGTGATTGGATTGGTAGAGAAGCCGATAAAGAATGTTGTATTCAAAAATATAACCATAGATAATAGCGAACACAAAGTGCTTTTGAGAAACTGCGAAAACATTTCTTTCCAGAACGTTGATATTGGAGATAAATATTGGGTAGAAGATAATGCGAAAGACATCAAAATAGATAAGAAAACTTCTCCTCAAAAACAGTTGGTGTATGATTATAAATTAGTTGATCCAAACGCAACGTATGCTACTAAGGCATTGTTTCACAATCTGAAAAAAACATCAAAGACCGACAGCTTTTTCTTTGGTCAGCAAGATGCCACCTCGTCAGGGTATGGTTGGTCTGATGACTCAGGCCGTTCTGACATTCAGGATATAGCAGGAGTCCTTCCCGCTCTTTATAGTTGGGATTATATGGATTTTACTCGCCCCAATGTAGATAATACCAAGTCGGAAAATAAAATAAGGAAATTGACAAGCAAAGCGTTCTATCAAGGAGGAATCAATTCCTATTGCTGGCATTTTTGGAATCCAATAACCCAAGGAAGCTTTTACGATACTACACACATGGTGGTCAGAGAAATACTGCCGAAGGGCACGCATCATGAAGTATATAAAAAAGAGCTTCAAAACATTGTACGCTACAACTCAACATTGACGGGGAAATATGGAGAACAGATCCCTATAATTTTTCGCCCATACCATGAATTCGATGGAAGTTGGTTTTGGTGGGGAGCAAATCACTGTACGGCCGATGAATATAAAGAGCTGTATCGATTTACTGTTACTTATTTAAGAGATACTCTAGAGGTAAGGAATTTTTTGTATGCTTTTTCTCCCGATTGCAAGTTTAAAACAAAAGAAGAATATCTAGAGCGTTATCCTGGAGATGAATATGTAGATATATTAGGTATGGACAATTATTGGGACTTCAAGGTAGATAGAAACGATTTGGACATGGCTCACCAAAAATTATTGGTTATATCTGATTTGGCCAAGGAGCGAAACAAAGTTGCAGCGCTAACCGAAACAGGGCAGAGCAAGGTGGAGAATCCCCAATGGTACACAGAATGTTTGTTGAAAACTATTTATGGTTATTCCGACAAAATAGATATGGGGTATGTTGCTCTTTGGAGAAATAGTGTGAGAGGCTATTATACTCCTTTTGAGGGACATCCAGCCGTTAGTGATTTTTTAAAATTTACACGTAGTCCACATGTTATAATGGGAACAAAAAAAGGACTAAACGGAATATATGATTTTTAAATTATGAAGCGATTGATATTTATTCTCGTTTTTGTACAGTTCATCGTATTTTCGATGAGTGGCAGTGACTTTGTGAAGACTAATGGAATACAATTTCAAATTGGAGACAAACCATACTATTTTATCGGAACGAACTTTTGGTATGGAGCTATACTTGGTTCACAAGGTGAGGGGGGAAATAGAGAAAGATTATTAAAAGAGTTAGATTTATTATCTTCCATTGGGGTGAATAATCTCCGAATCCTTGTAGGGGCTGATGGCAATGAGGGGGTACGATCTAAAGTAGAACCCACACTTCAAAAGGCTCCAGGAGTATATAACGATGATATACTCGATGGATTGGACTTCCTTTTGCATGAAATGTCAAAACGCAAGATGTATGCTGTTTTATATTTTAATAATAGTTGGGAGTGGTCTGGTGGTTATTCTCAGTATCTTAATTGGTCAGGAGAGGGAGAAATTCCGATTCCAGCAGATCAGGGTTGGGAAGTGTATACAAAATTTGTCGGAAAGTTTGCCAAGTCTTCTTATGCTATTGAACTGTTCAAAAATCATGTCATAAAAATAGTGACAAGGAGTAATCGCTACTCCAACAAAGCATATGTTGATGACCCTACCATTATGTCGTGGCAAATAGGGAATGAACCTAGAGCGTTTGGAGCTGATAATAAAGAAGCGTTTGTGGCATGGATGGCTGAAACCTCGGCGCTAATTCGTTCTTTGGATAAGAATCATCTGATATCCACAGGATCGGAAGGAAGTAAAGGATCAGAAAATGATATTGAACTATGGCATAAAATCCACAAGGACAAAAATATTGATTATACGACTATTCATGCTTGGCCCAATAATTGGAGATGGATAGACAAAAAGAATATTGCAGCAACCACAGCCATCGCTATCGGGAATACTTTAGAATATATCAATCAGCATGCTCTGATAGCTGTTGATTTAAATAAGCCAATTGTATTAGAAGAATTTGGAATGCCAAGAGACGAGATGCAGTTTACACCACAGTCTTCAACTAATAATAGGGATATTTACTACAAAGCTATATTTGAAGAAATACTGTATCATTCAAAACGAAAGGATGTATTTGCCGGATGCAACTTCTGGGCATGGGCAGGTTATGCTCGGCCTCAACATGAATTTTGGAAAAAAGGAGACGATTATATGGGGGATCCTGCCCAAGAAGAACAAGGTTTGAATTCTGTTTACAATACTGATTCCACAATCTTATTGATCAAAAATTATGCAAGTAAACTGAAAGAATCGGCATATAGTCAGTCCTATCCAATAGATATAAATGCAAGTCGAGAAACAAAAGCATTATATAAAAATCTAAAGCAGATACAAGGCACAGATATCCTATTTGGCCAGGAGGATGCCACAATGTACGGAGTAGACTGGAAATATGATGATCACAAAGCTGATATTAAACGTGTATCGGGTGAGTATCCCGCCATCTATGGATGGGATATTGGTGATATAGAGCAAGGAGAAGATGAAAACTTGGATGGCATAGGTTTCGACAAGATAAGAGAGCATATAATAGCAGCCTATAAACGAGGAGGAGTTAATACCATCAGTTGGCACATAAATAATCCATCTACAAGGGGTAATTCTTGGGATACCACTGAGCCAAATGTAGTAAGGAGTATTTTACCAAATGGAGTGAATCACAAACTGTTTATGACTTGGCTTGATAGAGTTGCAGATTTTTTACTTAATTTGAAAGATAATAATGGAGAGTTCATACCTATCATATTCAGACCATGGCACGAACATACGGGCAAATGGTTTTGGTGGGGAACCTCTCATTGTACTGAATTGGAATATATTGAATTGTGGAAGATGACAGTAAGTCATCTAAAAGATACAAGAAAAATAAATCATCTTTTATATGCCTATTCTCCAAATACGGATTTTGATAAGGAAAAATATTTAGAACGCTATCCAGGAGACAACTGGGTAGATATATTAGGTTTTGATAGTTATCAGGGGAAAAAAGAATCGAATGAGGAATTCAAAAAAAAACTGGAACAAGCGTTAGCTGTTATATCATCTTTGTCCACAGAGCGAAACAAGGTGGCTGCTATTACAGAAACTGGATATAATACAACACCGTATGCCCGTTGGTGGACAGACGTTTTGTTTGATAGTGCAAAGAAATATTCTCCAGCCTACATTCTAGTTTGGCGAAATGCATACGACATTCCGAATCATTACTTCGGAACATTTCCGGGGCAAATCAGTGCAACTAATTTTAAAGAAGCTGTAGATTGCTCAATAATTGTATTAGAAAAAAAACTTCCTGAAATGTATAAATAATGAAAATAATATTTAATACCCTTTTTAGCCTCTTTTTAACGTTTTATAGCCTAAGTGCGTCTGGAAATAATATTTTTAACGTCAATAGCTTCGAGGCAAATGACCTACCTGGATATTCTACTAAACGTATTCAAAAAGCTATTGATAATTGTAGTGCTTCGGGTGGTGGAATTGTTTTACTTCCAGCAGGCGATTATTTGTCAGCGACCATTATTCTCAAAGATAATATCACTCTCTATTTGATGCCAGGGGCACGACTTATAGCATCAAACAAGGAAAAAGACTATGTGGTTGGAGTTGCATTAGAAGATACAGGGGGCGGAAGCGTTCCTATGTTGGTGTATGCAAAAAAAGCAAAGAATATTGCTATTAAAGGAGAAGGAGAAATTATTGGACAACCTGAATATTATACCGAAAGCTTTCAATACAGTTCGTTTATAGCAGAAGACTGTGATGCTGCGATCGAAGCAGGTGTACCACTTGTTGCCTCTAGATGGAAAAAGCCCAATGTGTCATTAGTCTTTTTGTCTGAATGCGAAAATGTTAAGATAGAGAATATTTCTTTGAAAGATTCGCCGTTTTGGACAGTGCATCTACATTGGTGTAATAAAGTTTTTGTTAGAGGAATTACCATATTCAGCAAATTAAATGTAGCTGCTAATTCAGACGGATTAGATATTGATGGGTGTAGTGATGTTACAGTTTCCGATTGTATCATAGAAACTGGTGATGATGCTATTTGCCTGAAAACGACAAAAAGTGCAGATGGATTTAGAAATTGTGAAAATGTTGTTGTTACAAATTGTATTTTAAGTAGTTCATCTTGTGCCTTGAAGTTAGGCACTGAAAGCTATGGAGATTTTAAACACGTTCTTTTCAGCAACTGCGTTGTCAGGAATTCTAACAGAGGTTTGGGGATATTTATCAGAGATGGTGGAACTGCAGAAAATATAACATTTTCGAATATAGATATTGAATGCAATAGAAAACCTGTTGGTTGGTGGGGGAGTGCAGATGCTTTCAGATTTGTTGTTCTTAAAAGGAATGATAATTCTCAAGTTGGTAAAATCAAAAATCTATCTTTACGTGATATTACGGCTTATTGTAAAGGATCCAACAGAATAGCTGGATATAGTTCTGTAGATGATATAGAAAAAGTTCAGATTTCGAATGTAAGGCTATTTATGTCATCAGAGGACACACCGGACAGAAGAACAAAAGAAGCATTTTCTATTATTGACGCTCGTGATATAGATATTTCAAAATTAGAAATAGAATGGGCGAATAAAACAAAAGAAGACAAATGGACAAATAGTATAATTTTCAAAAATATTAAAAAGTTGAGACTACGTGATAACCAAATAGTCAATCATTCGCACTCACACAAGCCAATATTGAATGAAAATATTACAGAGTCTGATTTAGATGAACAAGAAATCAGAATTAAACCTTAAGTTGAAATGAATAATAAGACAAGTGGAGTTTCCTTAAAGGAAAAGGTCGGTTACGGACTGGGAGATGCAGCCTCTTCCATGTTTTGGAAATTATTTGGTATGTATCTGTTATTCTTCTATACTGACGTGTTTGGAATAGAAGCTGGAATTGTAGGTACTATGTTTTTAATAACACGTCTGTGGGATTCACTGTTCGATCCAGTAGTAGGTGTAATTAGTGATCGTACGAAAACCAAATGGGGAAAGTTTAGACCTTATCTGTTGTGGGGGGCTATTCCCTTTGGTATACTAGGCGTGCTTACTTTTACCACCCCCAATTTTAGTCCTACTGGTAAAATAGTCTATGCTTACATCACTTATTCATTGATGATGATGACGTACTCTCTTATTAATGTGCCATATGCATCACTGCTTGGAGTTATGTCTTCAGACCCTAAGGAGCGCACGTTGCTGTCGTCTTATCGTATGATTTTTGCTTTCTTAGGAAGTATTCTGGCTTTAATATTAATTGAACCTCTTGTTAGTCTTTTCGGAGATGGAGGAGAGAACTTAGCAACAGGTTGGTCATTGGCTATTGTGGTCTTTGCTGTCATTGCTGTTCTGTTTTTTACCTGTACGTTTTCTTGGACAAAAGAACGTGTAAAGGCCATCAAGGATGATAAGAACTTATTAAGAGACGATATCAAGGATTTATTTAATAATAAACCTTGGTGGATACTTCTTGGGGCAGGTATTGCAACACTTATTTTCAATTCTATTCGTGATGGTGCAGCTGTATACTATTTCAAGTATTATGCAATAGTGCCAGAGACATTCAATCTAGGCTTTATAGGTTCAGCTTTGTCTCTGACTACTATCTATTTAGTATTAGGACAAGCAGCCAATATACTGGGAATCCTACTTGTAACATCAGTGTCGAACAGAATAGGTAAACGAATGACATTTTTATATGCAATGGTTTTAGCTACAATATTTAGTATAGCATTCTATTTTTTAGGAAAAGAAGATATAGGTGTAATGCTTATGCTACAAGTTTTAATTAGCATGTGTGCTGGAAGTATTTTTCCTCTTTTATGGTCCATGTATGCTGATATCGCTGACTTCTCGGAATGGAAAACAGGACGAAGAGCCACAGGACTTATTTTCTCCTCTTCCTCCATGTCACAAAAATTTGGTTGGTCGTTAGGTGGTGCTTTAACAGGCTGGTTATTGGCCTATTTCGGCTTTGAAGCTAATGTTATCCAATCTGCAGAAACACTAAATGGATTGCGCTTGATGTTAAGCTTTTTGCCAGCAGTAGGAACAGTACTTTCTGTCATCTTTATTTCATTTTATCCATTAACAGAGTCTAAAATAAGGATAATAATGGATGAACTAGATAAGCGTCGTAATAATAATTTTTAAATATGTGTGAATTTAGAAGAGAGTTAGAGGAGAATATTCTTCCTTTCTGGATAAATAGAATGCAAGATGATGACAATGGAGGTTTCTATGGGCGCATAGATGGAAGAAACTTGTTGCATAGTCAAGCAAATAAAGGTGTAGTTCTCAATGCTCGGATTTTGTGGACTTTTTCTGCTGCATATCGTATATTAAAAAACAACGATTACTTATTGATTGCGAATCGTGTATACAATTACTTAATAAATAAGTTTTTTGATTCAAAGAATGGAGGGTATTATTGGGAGTTGGATTGCAAAGGAAAAATTATAAACTCAAAGAAGCAAACTTATGCTCAAGGGTTCGTTTTGTATGGACTCTCAGAGTACTATAAAATAACTCAATCAGACAAGGTGTTGCAACAGGCTTTGGATCTGTTTTTTATGCTTGAGAAATACAAAGACAAAAAAAACGGAGGATATTTTGAAGCTTTTACTGAAAGCTGGGAACCTATCAAAGATATGCGTTTAAGTGAAAAAGATGCCAATGAAAAAAAATCGATGAATACTCATCTTCACATTTTGGAGGCTTATACCAACCTCTTGAGGATATGGGAAAATGTTGATCTGAAAAAAGCACAGACAGAGTTAATTAATCTATTTGCTACAAAAATATTGGATATCAACACCCATCACTTGCATTTGTTCTTCACCGAAGATTGGAGAATAAAGTCTTCAGCTATTTCTTACGGACATGACATTGAAGCCTCGTGGCTCTTATATGAAGCGGCAGATGTTCTGAATAAACCTTTTTTAAGATCGAAAATAACAAATTTAAGTATAAAAATAGCAGATGCTGCAATTGAAGGTTTGGAGCGTGACGGAAGTATGATCTATGAAAAGAAAGGTTTGAGTATTGACAGAGAACGACATTGGTGGGTGCAAGCAGAGGCTGTTGTGGGTCTAATGTATGCATATAAAAACTCGGCGAAAGAGTCTTATAAGAACAAAAGCTTAAAGGTCTGGAAGTACATCACTCAAAATATTATAGATCACATAGGAGGAGAGTGGTTTTGGAGCATAGATAATGGTAAATTACCCAATATAAATGAAGATAAAGCTGGCTTTTGGAAGTGCCCATATCATAACGGTAGAATGTGTTTGGAGATGATGAATATAGGTTGTAATCTCGAACCAAAAGTTAAGTGAAGTGTTCCACTTTCTTCACTTATATTGAATTCTATATTTGCATTTTTTAATTAACTTTAGTGGGGCTATTTTGCTTGTGTTGTAATCTACACTTCTATCAAAGTCTATCACTTAAACATGAAGGCTGCTATGAATTTATGACCTAGACAAAATATTTTCATTTGGGATTATGGGGTATAAACACTTGAAAAGAGGTTAGACTATAAGATATTTGAGATGAATATGACAAGTGGTTTAGACTATAAATCTAAACCACTTGTTGAAACTTGAGTTTGCTTTAGTGCTTTAAGTCAATTCAGCCTTGGCTCTAGGTTAAATATCCATAATGCTTGGAATAGAGCTATACTATTTGCGTGCAAACTAATGTTCTCTTATCCATTGAAATTTTCAATAACAGAGATGCCTTCCATCATCTTTTTATATCTAATGAGGGCTTCGATATAATAATAATCTGCATAATTGATAGAAGCATCCACCTCAGATCCATTCGGCCAATGTCCTGTTGAGTGTAATAAAAAAGAAGGTTTAGAATCTCTACTTTGATATTTGTCAGAGGATAATTCTTTTAACATATTGATAGCTGCCTCTTTATATTCTTTCGCTTTTTCTTGATTGTCTTCCAATTGCGATAGCTCTAAAAGAGCAGAAGCAGTTATTGATGCAGCAGATGCATCTCTAGGCTCATTAGGGAGATTAGGTGCATCAAAATCCCAAAATGGAACATACTCATTTTTAGGTAAACGACTGAGGTAAAGATCTGTCACTTTTTCAGCAAAGTGAAGAAATTTTTTGTCCCCTGTTTCTCTGTATACTAATGTATAGCCATAGATAGCCCAAGCCTGTCCACGAGCCCACATCGTCTCATCGGCATAACCTTGATGAGTAACTGCTTTTATAAGGTTTCCAGTGATGGTGTCGTAAACTGCAACATGAAAATTTGAACCATCCTCTCTAAATTGATTGTTCATTGTTGTTTCAGCATGCTTAGTAGCGATGTTGTATAATTCTTTATTTTCGCCATTCTTAGCCGCCCAATAGAGCATTTCTAGATTTATCATGTTGTCCATGATAGTGTTGAAAGGGGAAAATCGACCATTATCTACCTCACGAGGCCACGAGAGGATTGTGCCCACCGTAGGATTGAATAATGTGGCTAATGTGTCGGCCGCATTTAGCACAATTTGCTTATATTCTTCTTTCCCTGTTAAACGATAAGCATTCCCATAACTGCAAAATAGTTGAAAACCTAGATCATGATCGTAAGCAGGAAGTTTTGTCAAAGGAGCAAGCAACTCGGTGTAGTAAGTCGCTGCATCTAGATCTTCTTGTTTCTTAGTGAATTCATAATTATACCATAAGGTCCCTGGCCAAAATCCAGCAGTCCATTCTTCTATTTGTATAGGCACTAAGTTCCACTTGTTTTGATTTGGCATGATATTTCGGGGCATCTTGTTTTCTCCTTTAATATCTGTCAATGTTCTTTGTGCCTGTTGATTACAGTAGATTAAATTCTTGTCGACATCGAAAATGTTATTTTGATTCGAGGTGCAAGAGGCGATAGTGATAGTTATTCCTATCACCATGAAAAAATGTTTCAGTTTCATATTTATTCTTATTTTTCTATTCTAAACCAATCAATATCGATCCACGATCGTGCTGTGTTTTTTGTTTTATTCATAATAAACATTCCGGTTTTAGCTCCTATCCATTTACCTTGTCGTGCTTGAAAATTTTCGTTTATTGTATTATATTTTTTACCATCGGTGCTATACGAGAATGTACATAACCCACCATCTTCTACTTTTATTCGGAAATAAAAAGTTACCACTTCTAATTGTGTCTGATAGTTGTATTTTTCTTCTAGCTGTAAACCTTTAAGTGGAATACGGGCTATCGTTTTTTCCTCTGTTTTATCTTCAGCATCTTTACAAACTATTTGTTCTAGTTCGTAGCCATTCAGAGTTTTCACTAGTGCTAGATACGAATAATCCCATCCCATCATGATCAGTCCTGTCTTATCGCCTTCGTTTTGCAATACAGCATTAACTTTCATAGTAGCAGTAAACTCAGAAGCAGGAAGTTTTTGCATCAATAGATTAGGAATATTCCAAAAATTGATAAATCCATCAGGATAATACTGCCCATACATTCTGTAATAGCCATTGCTGGAAGCAAAACCATAGGCTTGTAGTGGATTGGCATGCCAAGACCATTGCAAACCAAGCTTTGGTGAATCGAACTCATCACTCTCTTGTGGGGTAGCTATTGGATAGCTTTTGCCTACATTGGGTTTCCTATGGGTCACTACTGGCTCGCCGCAGTGGTTTTTAGTATTGATTCCCATTACTGGCCAGCCGTCTTTCCATGTTACGGGTTGAAGATGAGCAACGCGCCCATAAACACCCTTGTCTTGAAAATGGATAAACCACCATTCTCCTGTTTGAGTGTTTACTAAACCTCCTTGATGAGGTCCATTTATGTTGGTTTTGCCCTGATCGAGCACTCGTTTTACTTCATAAGGGCCATAAATGTTTTTAGATCGCAAAGCTATTTGCCAACCCGTAGCAACGCCACCGGCTGGAGCAAGCAAATAATAGTATCCATCTTTTTTATAAAACTTGCCTCCCTCGACCGTGTGGTTGACACCATCATTGCCATCAAATATGAGTGATTCTTCGCTAATGACTTTTGTGCCATCCGCGTTCATTTCGCAAACAGTCATCACACTATTGAAGTTGGCACGACTACCTGCCCAAGCATGAGTGAGATAGACTTTGCCATCATCATCAAACAGGGGACTAGGGTCTATTCTTCCTTTTCCCGAAAGAACTAAAATTGGCTTATCCCACTTTCCTAAAACATCTTTAGTTTTGACAACATAAATACCAAAATCGGGATCGCCCCAATAAATCATAAATTCACCTTTGTGATAACGAATACAAGGTGCCCAAACACCTTTGCCATGCTGTGCTGTATCGAAAAAATTAGATGGTTCTACACCCACAAGATTCAAATCAGTCAAAGCATAATTTACAATGGTCCAGTTTACTAAATCTCTGGAATGGAGAATGGGCAAGCCCGGCACACAATTGAAACTAGAGGCTGTCATATAATAATCATCGCCCACACGAATAACATCGGGGTCAGAATAGTCTGCATATAGAATGGGGTTCTTATATGTTCCATCTCCTTGGTCCGACACCCAAACTTTCGATTGATAGTTTTGTGAAAAACCAGAAGTACATATAAACAACAACAACCCTATGAGAAAAAATATTCTAGTCATGGCTTATTTCAAATATTTAATTACATTATTAACCCCTTTATCATTCTCAACTATTCCTTTTGTTTCAATTGAAGTTGCACTGACCTTATCGCTAATAACAATAGGCATGTTTGTCATATTTTTGAACTTCAAATTAATACACGCTCCTAGGCTGTAAGGCGACATCGATTCGCCATGTTCAGGATGAGTATAGCCTATGAGTATAGGTAAAGATTTATTTCTATTTATTCCTTTGGCAGCTTTCAATGTAACCTGATTATTGCTTCCTTGTATGGTTGCAAGAGCATGCACTATTCTATCAGATTCGTTCGGTAATAGTTCAATTTCGATAGTAGCATTGCTCCCTTCCATAAATAGAAGTGGACCATAGTTTGCATCTCCTTTACAATTTTTAGCGACTGCTTCATTACCAAACCAAAAGGCTCTTTCGGATCCTATAACAGTACAGTTTTCCAGATACACTCCACCATTGGTTCGCAGTTCAAATCCTCCTCTTGTATTCTTAGCTGTACAATTCTTAAATCTTATATTCTTATTTTGTCCATAAGTGCGGAATCCGTCTTCACAAAGAGACTTCATATACCCTGGAGTAACAACATATTGTCCTTCTCTATTGGGAGTCCATGTTCTAAATTTGACATCAAAAGCTGCACCGGAAGTTTCTTTCAACACGTCGTCTGTAGTACGAGTTTCTCCTTCCACATAACAATCTTCAAAGTAGACATCACTTGCTTCTTTTTGAATAAAGAAACCATGTCCGAAAGAATGCATATACAATTTACATCCTATTACTTTTGTATGACTACCTGTTATCAAGAAGCCGCTTTGCTTTTTATGTCTTATTACATCTGGACCTCCTTTGCCAAACAGGTCGCCATATCCATAGGGGAATGATCCACGAACTGTGATGTCAAAATTTTTAATTGTATTGTTGCTCCCGGCAACTTCTAATGTAGCACCACCCGGGGATAATCCGTTGCCTACACATGTTATTTTAAGACCTTTCAATTCATTTTCATTGCCTGTAACTAATATCTCATTTGTATGAATGGGAAATTTTAAGAGTTCTCTTAACTCAGTATCTATTTTTATATGAACACCTTCCATGTCGAACAAATTGTTGCTACCTGAGAAGTTCAAATATGAATAATCTTTTCTACTGATTTTTGCTTGTATCGAATCTGCTGTAAGATAATCAGCTATCTTGTAGATACCCGGTATTAGTTTAACCTTTACATTGCTCTGGGTTGTGTATTGAGATAATTCTTTTAAGCTTGATACTTTTATGGTTTTGGCACTGATATTTGTAAGTATGCCTCCAATGAATAATAAAATAGTAAGAGTCAGTATTCTGTTTTTCATAATTCTATTTTTTTATAATCCATTCTATCTATTTTTATTTCCTTATTGTGCACCCTGAGAGTTACTGGAGCATCGCAAGTGAAATAATAATTTCCATCTTTGTATTCAACTGTGGCCGTTGTAGGCTTGTCTGCCATCATAGATATTCCATTGGCAGAGAGATATGTTCCATTGCCTAAAAACAAGGTGAAATCTTTTCTTTGCTGACTTATCAATGCATAAGTGCCATTAGTAGTCATATCTTTATACGAAACTTTCTCATTTTTGACAGAAGAAAAAATATAGTCTACTCTGTTGGATTTACTTTTTACAATCAATCCTACAAAATCAGGAGAAGTATTCTCTACTTCGAAAGATTCGATGGACAGAATCGTTCTTCCTTCATTTTCTGTTGTAGGTTCAAAAACCGAAACAAATGGGTGATTCCACGCTTCACCATGTTGACGAGCAGCAATGGTCAGATAAGGTTCTTCTTCTACCTTATAAGGTATCCCATGATTTCCTCTGAAAGCCTTACACGGAGGCGATTTTATGGAGAATACTTCTCTGCCTTCATATCCTTTCATCCACAGATTCATATATATGTGATTGCTGTTGGGCATAGACATTTTCCAGATGGCCTGATAATCCTTGTTGGTTTTCACAGACTGTTTGTCCCACATATAATCTAATGCAAAAAGATGTCCTCCGGCAAATGCCATTTCTTCACTTGGCAGTAAATCGAGTTTGTCTCCTTTTGCATTTTGAATAAAGAGTTCCTGACCTAGATTGTGATAGAAATAGTCATGAAATTTATCTCCTTTGCGTTGTTTTTTTGAACGAAAAATATCGATATAATATCCACTCGTCTCTCCTGTTCTGACGATACTCAAGAATCTTTGCTGATCACTTCTGCTTTCGGGTTCAAGAAAGTAAACATCTGAGAAAGAGATATTAGGATAATAACCTTCTTTTTGTCCTGATACAGGATAAGAGCTAAGCAGATCGAAAGCATGATTGCTGAGCATTTCTGGATATTTAGAAATTCCGTCTACCATCACTGTATTGTGTGCCGGAAATTGAGAATAATACTCTAAATAAGGTTTTTCGAAATAAGATGAGCCAATACCAGATTCAGCTCCAAGCACATAGCCTTTTCCATAGAGCTCCATAGAAATACCATTAGAGTGCATATGATTTCCAAATGATGCATTTTGCGAAATCATCATTCCATTTTCTTTATCCATTCCATTTCGTTGAACAAACCAACTGACATTGGGTGCATAGAAAGTTTGAGTAGCGAAGTCTTCAATTTTTGATTCCCCTGCTTTAGAGTCTAAAACTAAGGGTTTGCTCGTGAAAAATGAGTTTATCTGTGCTGGCAGTTTTCGATTTTTATCTATTAATTCATTGCTATCACCATTTAATAATTTATAGATTTGTGTAAAAAGATATTCATCTTCTTTGTTCTTATATTTTTGAGATAGACGAATCATATCACTAAATGGTTCTGTATAGATATCACTATAATAAGTATCTCCAAATGCTGTTATTTGACGATTAGGGAAAAGATACTGAGGCAATATCTTCACAGCCTCTTTCATAACAGGGGTATATGGTAATAAATTCTGATTGAATGTATTATCATAATCTCTGATAAAATTGGTGAGATCTTTAGTTACTCCTTGTGCATAACTGGGGCATTCATTCCAGACACCATTATTGTTATCATAACCATAATCCATAAACTTGGTCAGCGCCCATTGGCGTGACGAAGTCTGATTGAGTATATAATCAATATAGTATTGGCGTCCTTTAAGATCTGTATAGCGCTCATTATCTTGCAACACCATTGCCACTTTTAGGATAAATTTAGCTTGATGCAAGTTCCAGTTATTTTGAGGCACGCCATTTTTGATAGTTACATCAGTCCATTTTTTGAACGTGCTTTCGTATTTTTCTATCTTCTCTGCATGATGTTTTTGTATATATGGATGTAAAAAATCATAGAGATAAGACAATTCTGCTAAGATGCGTTCTTGAATAACTTCGAAAGTCGAAAGCCCGACTAATGTCTGTGCATGACTATTACTTAGGTCAATAGGCTCATTTCTGTAATGCATACCCATCATGTAGGTATCGAACAAGTCGAAAGCAAATTTTCCATATTTTTCATCATTATTTAACCAGTAAATGAATGAAGCATCTTTGCCTAATTTGATAATTTCTTCGTTGATGCTTTCAATGGAACTTCCAGAAACATTGGCTTGATCTGCCCACTCAAGAGGGTTTCCCTCTTTTGATGAATTATGAAAATAGACTCCTTTGGTATCGTCCATATAGGGGATAATATCTTCTATCTTTGGGCGCTTGATAGGAGAGCTAACACCTCGTGTACTTCCAAAGCGAACGGTGGGCACAGGTGCTTTTCCATCTGCATGCGAATAAATTCCTCCTTTTATATATACATTAGTGGCTTTGCTTTTCCAATACATCATCATGCGAGACGAGAGCCAGTCGGGTTGTGATTGGGTTTTCTTTACATAAGGATCTATACGTTCTAGGATGCCATTCATAACATCCTTTGCCCAGCCTTCCTCTTTGACTTGCTTTTGCAAATTTTTCTTATCCTTAGCTGTTGTTAGCAGACGAGGATGTTCTTGTGGAAGATTAGATGGCAAAGGTATATTTTGTGCAAAAGAAAGGTTGTAGGTAAATATCACTAGCAATAGGCTATATATGTATTTCATTACATTCATTTATTAAAAGTTATATTTTCAGTATGTTCATTAATGTAGAAGCGAGCAATATCTGCAGTCTTGTAAAAACCGGGTTTGTCTGGCATGTCATCAGAAATAACTTGCCCATTGATGTTCAGATTTTCAAAGCGTATATTTTTTACTTTTCTATTTTCATCATATCCTGAAATGATAGACAATTCTGCATTATCTCCTGTGTAAGTAATATTCTTGAACAAAACATCTTCTACACCTCTACCTGGAGCTTGACAATATTTAGGATTATAAAATACACGAATATTGACTAGTTGGCCTTTTCTGAAATTTTCGACTCTTATGTTTTCGAAGCGAACATTACGAATCAAATTATTATCTCCAGCATTAATTGCCATGCATCCCTGATAGTCTATCTGGTTCTCTCTGTGATCAAGGATGTCTATATTGAAATAATTAAGGTTCTCAATTATTTCAGGTTCATTAGCATTGCCATGAATTCCTATGAAAATGGGATGAGCAACATCTGCCCAAAGTACAGAGTTCTGCATGGTAATATTTTTACAGCCTCCCTCATAGCCAAGTCTTGTGGCATAAACTGTTGTGCAATCATCAGAGTTGCGGCAAAACACACCATCATGCAATACATTGTTGCTGGCAAAAACATTCATGCCATCGCCCCAACCGTAATAACTTATACTTTTGGTGTTTCGAATCGTTACATTCTCAGAACCACCTGTTGAGCATTGTGTTGCTATAACACCTTCGACTAAAATGTTTTTAGAATTGGATATCTTAATGCCTTGCTTTATAGTATGGCATACCATTCCCCTTCCTAATATCTTTACATTCTCTGCACTATCAATATGCAACCTGAATTTTAATATTGCTCCTGCTGCGAGATAAACCGTCTTTCCCGAAGGTATTTTTAGTTCTTCTTCTGCTATTTGGTGTATTCCAGCTCCAAAATGGATAAGATCAGGATTGTTAGTATCAGGAATATACTTATCGATGGGATTGGCGAAGAGATGGAGGTTATGGAAGATATCTCCATTGACTTCTACTGATATGTTCTTCGGGCTATTTAGTTTAAATGTCAAAGTATTTCCATCTATCTTGTGTTGGATGCCATACGAAAGTGGACGTACCCTAGCTGTATTTAGATTTCCCTTGTTGTAGGTAACGGATACTTCAACTTCTCCTTCAAAATCAAAATAGCCAACTGAAGCATCTTCTGTTAAACGTTTGAGCCCTTTCACTGCCTGAACTTTTACCAAATAGGATGGAATAGTCTTCCATTCTTGTTCTTTTTGCCTAACTTTTACTGTAAAATCATCATTTAATAAGGCTCCATTGGGTGCAGGAACTGTTATAAGTTTATTTACAGCAGAGGCAGATAATGTTCCAATTAGCAGAAGCAGTAACGTATTAAGTAATCGTTTTACTATCATAGGATTATTTTTATAAATCTATTTTAATTTTCCACTAGTTGTTAGACTGAATATCCCAATACACAACATAGCGTTGGTGGTGTATTTGATGTATAGGCTCTAAGCGTACACCTTCAATTTCGAAGGCTAGACTTTCTCCTTCAACAGGAGTAATATATTTTTCTAAATTCCTCTTATTCAAAGTCAGAGTAGTTTTGATATTTTCGGGTACGTTGTAATCATAAGTATAATAGTCGTTGTACAGGCTTGGATCTGAATATGGGGCATGTCCTTGCATTCCTTCAGTTCCCATTGCTCCTGCCAATACCAATGGACCATACATAATAGCAGCTTTGTTTGGATCGTCATTTGCTTCCGCAAGATGCAAATGCATAGGATAACGAACTTCTATTTTATCGCCATCGTTCCATGTTCTATTGATTGTAATATAACTGGAAGGTGTTTGCTTAACTTTTATTCTTTTTCCATTTACTTTCACTTCCACCTTTGTAGCCCACGATGGATAACGAAGATTAACAGGCAGATTAGAAGCTTTATCTACATTGACGGTAAAGTTCACATTTTCACTGTTAGGAAAAAGAGTCTCTTGCTTTAGTCTAAATCCTTTCTCTTTCCAAGTTAATTCGGAAGGGATGAAAAGGTTGACAAAAATTCCTTTAGAATCATTGTAGTAAATAGCTTCTCCGTACTTGGCATGATTCTCGAAACCAGTTCCAACGCAACACCAAAAAGAATTTTCGGGAGTACTATACACCTTATGAGCTCCGGGCAGTAGGGGTAAGAAATAAGCTACCATTCCTGTTTGGGGATCTTGTTGTCCTAAAATATGATTATATAAAGCTCTTTCGTAATAGTCTGCATATTTAGGATTTGCATCCCAACAGAAAAGATGACGAGTCAGCTTCAGCATATTGTTGGTATTACACGTTTCTTGCGTATATCCTGTCAGATTTTTTGAGATGCTATCTGTATGAATAAATTTTTCTTTGTGACTATTTCCTCCTGTGCAATAGGTTTGATGATTGATTACATGATTCCAAAAATAATGTGCTACATCTTTAGATTTGTCTACAGCGTGTAGTTCATAGTTGCGAGCTTCACCTATCAATTTTGGAATAAATGTGTTTGCGTGTTTGAAGTAAAATTCATCTTTTTTCTCTACTAATGGATCAATAACAGCATTATGATAAAAATATTCAGCTAACCATTTGTGCTCTTTCTCTCCTGTTATAGAATAGAGATTGTAAAAAGCTTCATTTACTCCACCAAATTCATTGCGAAGCATCAGAGCTCTTTGCTCATCGCTCAGTGGCGATAATTTCTGATAAGCCCACGAAGCAGCTTTTTTCATTATCTCAAGTGCTTGCTCGTTATCACAATAGAGATATTGATCTATCAGTCCGCCATATATTTTGTGAAGGGTGTACCAAGGAGCCCAAACACTTGTTCCTGCAATATTTCGATTGATGAGATTTTCAGAGTAAGCACTGATATAACCTTTGTGTCCATTTTCGAACAATACATCCTGTATTTCAGCTAGACCAGTAATAATGCTGTCAGATTTTATTTTATAAACATCATCTCCTGTTGTGGCATACAGATATGCTAGACCTGACATGATATGTCCGGTAGAATGTCCCCGAAGTTCGCAATCTAAAGACTCCCAACCTCCTAGTTTTTTCACAGTCATATAACCACCTTCTCTGCCAGCAGGTACGCCAGCAGTATTGCGAAAGCTATGTAGTAACCTATCGACACCAAGCGAAAGTATCCATTTAGACTCACGTTGCATATTTTGCTTAAAGGGCGAATCTAAGAGTTTTACATCTCCCATATCAAAGCTATAAGTTGTGATAGGAGCAGTGATAGGTTGTTTTACTTTATTGGCGTGCTGTCCTGGGTATATGGATTGGGCATTAGCTAATAAGTTTGCCAGCAACAATAGAGTTGTGATATATAAATATTTCATTGTTTCAATTTTTATAGTGTTGTATTTTTCTTATATCCTTTATACAGCTTCAAATCTTCTTTCGTTGCAGGGGTAAAGTGAATAGCACAGCCTCCACTAGCTTTCAGCTGAAACTGAAGAATAGATTCACTATCTACTACCAGTCGTTTTATACCTACTTTTGTTTTAGTTTTCACTTTATCATCATCTACATAGATATGAGCAACGTATTTCTTTTTGGGAGAAAGAAAATCAAGAGGAATAGTAACCTGTTGAGCATCGTTATTGCCTAATGTCCCTAAAAACCACTCTTCGTTACTACGACGTGCAATAGTTACATACTCCCCAATTTCTCCATTTACAACCTTTGTATCATCCCATACCGTTTTCACTTTGTCAAAAAACTCAATTTCAGGCTCACCAGTATATGCAGATGGCTGATCGTACCAATACATAAATTGTAATGGACTATAATATACTGCTGCCATTGCTAGTTGGTGCGCATGAGTTGTTTTTATTCTATTGTTGTAATAACAAATTGTATAATCGCCAGCACCGGCAATGAAGCGAGTGAAGGGCAAAATTGTATTGTGTGTTGCATCAGGCATTTCTTCATTTCCTTTGATGCCTTCTTGTGTCATCAGATTGGGGTAAGTGCGGCTAAACCCTGTTGGACGATACTCGTCATGGATATCTACCATCATTTCATATTTAGCGCATTTTCTTATTGCATCATGCAACCATGTAGACCAATGTTGATTTCCTATTTGTACAAAACCGAATTTAATGCCTTTGATTCCCCATTTTTTGTATAGTGGGAGTATTTCATCTAATTGCTGAAGCAATGCTCTTTGATTGACATAGACTAATAAGCCTATCCCTTTGGTTGCGGCATAAGATGTCAAAGCAGGTATATCTAAATCTTTACTCTCATCTACGGATGTAGCATCAGAACTCATTTTCACTTCCGAACCATACCATCCTGCATCTATATGGATATATTGAAGTCCTCGTTGGGCTGCAAAATCAACGCATTTTATTGCATCTTCTTGAGTCAGTTTAGAAACACGGATGACTTTACCTGGCTTGATCCATGATGTGTCTTCTATTTCAGTAGGAGCATTCAGATTTAATATAATGTCATTATTTGCAATTAAATCAGTCGCTTTTTCGGCTGCCATAACTACACGCCAAGGGGTGGAATAAGGTGTAATTACATCTACAGCACTGTAAAGAGACGTCTGTAGTGTATTTGCTTTTGACTCGCTCAAGCGAAACTTCATCCTTGAATAATCTATCATTTCAGCTTCTGTAATAGATACAGTCAGCCCATTATCCAGCTTCATCGTCAATGGACGTTCGCACTCATCGGTCCAGTTTTTTAATGGAAGGAGTGAGTATGGTCCTTGTGCCCATCGTTCATAATACGCTAAAGTGTTTTCGGGTAATGTAAATTGAGTTTGCTCGCCTACAATGTGTAAAAATAAGCCATTAGTAGCTTCAGGGAAGTGATAACGAAAAGCAATGCCTTCATCATAAGCACGAACAACCAAATCCATAGCATAGTAACGACGCTTGTCGTATCCTCCATCTGAATTTACTCCTTCAGAGTCTCCTTTTAGGAAGTTAAGAGTTAGTTCATTGTAATGATCTTTAATCACACTTCTTTCACCATATACAGGCTTCCATGTTTGATTTACAGAGTTCTTGCTTTTGTTTTGTAAGTTTAAATTTTCTCCCCAAATTTTAGAAACATCATTTGGAATACCTAATGCTGACTCAAATAGTTGGTTTTCTATCAGTATGCCCAACTCCGATTCTTTTATTACTTCTTTGTTATTGTATGATATGGTGTAATACATCTGTTTTGTATTATCCTTCAATTGTTTTTGATAAAATTCGAAGATATATTTTCCATCAGGAGATGTCAATTGATGATGGGTTTCCTTCACTATCTCTTGAGCATATATCGTTAAGATATTTAGAGAAAAGAATATGATATAAACTAATGTTTTTTTCATGATATTTTATCGATTATAATTTCATTTGTTAATGTAAAAACTCCTTTCAACTGGCTGTGCTGTTTGCCAAATCTTATCAATACCGTATTGCCATGCAACAACCGTGGCTTTTAATGGATACTTTGTTCGAGGAGGAATTTCGTTTATTATTATTTTGTTTCCAACAACTTTTATAGGCCCTTCTTTTACATAAAAATGCACAGGGAGATTGCTTGTACTATTTGCCGAAAGGGAAATGCTTTTAGTTCCTATTTTTGTATCAGCAATTGCTTTGAACGTTATTTCTTGTTCTTTCCCTTTTTTTATTGGAAAAGGTATTTGGATGCTGATTTGCTGAACAGAGCTCTTATAATTCTCATCTCCAAGACTTGATGCTAGCAACCAAACTTCGCCCGTTCGTCTTGTAGGGAGCATGCCCATTCGATAGAATCGAACGGAAAAAGTAGTATCATCCAGTTGTGTGACAGGGCCACAAATACGAGATATATTGATTTTCCCTTTTTCATGTTCATTGCTTAGGTCTACTCTCATGGAGTCTGTATATTTTGCATCAAGACTAAAAGTCAACCCGTCCTGCAACGGGATGAATTTAGCAGTAATCCGAGCATGCAGTTTTTCGTCATATGGTAATAGTTTGCCATTCTGAGTAAATCCTATATATTGATCTTTTTTTCCACGAGTAGTGGAGTAATAGGATTCTGTGGCTTCTGCCATTTCTTGGTCAAAATACCAAAATGCATCGTGTATGTCACCTTGGTATTGGGATACAGGTGCTGCCTGAGATCGTTCTGACTCATCTGATCGCCATCTTTCTGCCAACCAGCCTTTGTTATTATCTATCTTGATTAGTTCACTAACCCTATCCAATGCCTGTTTTTGAGGCAAACGATATTGAGCTGCCTTTTTAAGAAATAAAGAAATATAATCTACAACCTTATCAGAGACATCAAAGTGCCCTTGCCCTGTATCGCAAAGAAATGAAATACAACTTTCAGGATACATCATCTTGAATGCTAATGCCGGATTTACTCGTGCCTCCCACCATTCGTATTCGCCTTCTATCATCAATCCCGGAATTCCGTCTAGATTACGAGTTCTTCCCCATTCCAGATTTTCACGTCCATAACCTGTAAGATTGGTGCGTGGGGCATCCCCTTTGTAAGAAATAATGGCAAGCGTTCGTTCTGGATTCCATGCCGCAAAATTCCAAGGGAATGTGGCCATCGCCGAATGTCCTATGGGCACAATAGGGGCAAATTGAAGCTCTGAATAGCCACTCACATCTGCCAAGTCTTTTAATATGGAATCGAAATATTCTTGACAGCCATTCGCCACATTCCATTGTTGATCAATGCCTGGTGTGATCCAGATGATAGCAAAATCCAGATCGGTCATTGCTGCTCTGAATGCAGAATGTTCGAAAATCACTTCTTCACACATATTATGTTGTCCTACTACTACCCCTTTCACTTGATTGCAAGTAGGAGGAATCCACAGAAAAGCACGAGGGTGATGTCCCGTCTCTGGACTTATATAAGTTTTCATTTCAACAGACCATTGCCAATCTATAGCATAGAGATTGCTCAAAGAGAATATAAATACAAGAAATATTGAAATGCAGATTTTCATGGTTTTAGTTTTACTGTCAAAAAAAAGATTTAAGAACAATGTTTTGAGGCTAAGACAAGGGTAATAAGAAAAAATTACCCTTGTCACATACAGGTCTAATATTTATTCTTTATACATCATCAAAGTACCCCATCCAAGTTGATCAAATGCACCACTATTAGGGCCATAACGATTGTCACTTGCTCCGCCTTCAGGACGTAGTTTATCAGCAAACTGTTTTGAATAAACATAGCCTGATGACAATCCTTTAATTTTTGCATAATGGTTATAAATGATTTCCCATCCCGGACGGATAGTTCCTCTTTGAGCTTCTGATGCTTGTGTGTGTATTTCTGTATTTGTTCCACTGCCAACAGTATATAATCGCTCGTAACGAGTGAATGGCATTGTTGCTACAGATGTCAACCAAGAACCAGTTGAGTTACTATTGTCTGTTCCGTTTTTTAGATTAAATAATGCAGTATATTCTCCCATTTTGAGTATTGCATTATCTTTGGCTGCAAAGAAATCAAGTTTGGGGATTTTGGGATTGTCAAGATATAAGGTATAAGCCATTTGACAAAGATTTGCTGCAACTGCAACTACCATGCTGGCATGGCCTTGGTCGCGTCCCGATTCTTGACTTTGAGCTATGGTCTCACCCGTCAACAGAGGATCAGTGTGTGTATCAACGATCAATCGTTCGAGAGAACCATTGCCTACACCATTGTAAAAATAATCGACGATAAATGATACCATGTCATCATTTTCAGTTAAAATACCGATAGCCAAATAGGAAGACATATTTACCAAATCCCAGTTTGCCCAATAGTGTGTGTTAACGGTATTAGAATGCTTTGTCAGAAAAGCATAATTCCTTTCAGCAAATACGTCTACCATCCATGTTTTAAACTTCTCAAAATCAGATTTATTCCATCCCTCATAGTCACGTAATATTTCTGCTGCATTTGCAAAAGTATATCCTTGTGCTCCTGCTGCTAGATAATGATTAGCGTCGTTAGATGTGATTTTTTTGCATGTAGCAGCCCAACTATTAAGAATTTTTATTGCACTTATTGCATAGTTATTATCGCCAGTTAGCTTCCATAAAAGAGCTTGTTGATAAGCAGCAGCGGCATCCCTCATGGCATATACATAATTTTCGGAATCAAACTCTGTACCTTTAGGATCACCTCTTACGATCTGAGACTGAGGGTTGGCTGTATATGACAGCATAGCATATTGACTGTTTTTCAGATTCTGAAACTCCTCTTTTACTTCTCGTGCTGCCGTACCATCATCCAACTTTGCTTTTACAGTCGAAAAATCAGTCTGACTATACATAGCACATGGATGATTATAAACATATTCAGCCTTCGTTTCGGGTAAAGTTAAATCAACTGTACCATGTTCATTCTCTTGGCAGGATATAAATAGCGTCAACAACAGAATTAATCCAGTCATTCTAATTATATTTTTTTTCATAATATCCTATTATTCTTTATGAGTGAATAGGTTCTGTTTAGATTCTATCGATTTAAACAGAACCTTTATTATTTATTTTATCTTAGAAAAAGTAAGTCCTTCTGATGTAATGTAACTCTCTACATCATTTAGACCTTTGAAGGTTTGCACCCAATACAAATTATAATCTATTTGACGGTTTATAGTCTTGATATCAGCATATTTCAATTGGAATGTAGTAAATGTTGCAACTGAATTTGTTGGCAATACTCCTCCAGTAGCCCAACCTTGAGAGCTTAAATCATAGACGAAAACACGGCTACCATCACTACATAAATATTCATTAAGCCATTTGTTATTATTGCCATTCAACCCTCCACTATATGTTGCTCCATTGCTACTACCTGACCCATCTAATGTCATATTGCGAGCTGTTACTCCTTCATTTGCATAAAGATCTTTCACATCATCAATCTTGATAGCTATATAAGGGTACTTGCCAGCATGTAGCCATGTCTTAGGGCTCCAACATCTTAGGTCAGCTCGCTGATTGGTAGCATTCTGTGTATAAGTTGTTACTGTGATCTTACCATAACTCCATACATGAGATGAAGAGGTGCCATTACCGGATTGTTGTGCGTTATACCATGAATAATTATTTTGATCGTGAAATAATTCGCGTACTAAACCTTCAGCCAAATTCAACTTAATTGAGGCATTAGTCCCGTTAGGGCATGTAGCTGTAATAGTTACATTACCAAAAGCACCATTTTGATTGAAAGTTACAATACCATCTTTAACGGTTGCAATCGTTTCGTCACTAGATGTCCAATTAATCAACGATTGAGTTGCATTTGATGGTACCATTGTATATGTCAGACTTAATGCTTTTTCATTTATGGCACATAAGTAACTATTATCAACAGAATTCTTTTGATCGATAGCGATGCTTTCAGGGTTGATAATTTTATTAACTGTGATAATCTTTGTTGCAACTACATTCGCCCCATCTAGAGATGTTGCAGTAATAGTAACTGTAGCTGCATCTTCGCTATTCTCTATGCCAGTTACCAAACCATTACTATTGACGGTAGCAATCGTTTCGTCAGAACTTGTCCATTTTACCGTTTTGTATGTGGCGTCTATTGGTGTAATGGCTACGGAGAGCTGTAAAGTTTCACCGGCAAAGACCTCATCAGAATCAGAGGGTGAATTTATAGCAATAGATTGCGCTTTAACTAAAGTATTAGATACTACAACCTTTAATGTCCCATAGATATTACTGCCTGCATAAGACGGATCGGGAGCAACTTGAATGTTGTAAAACTTCATCATAAAGTTTACCAGTTTATATGATATTTGCTTAAGTGTT
>CALKIV010000053.1 GCA_937995835.1 uncultured Dysgonomonas sp.
GTTTATAAAGCAAATATCTGATATCTGTAGGGGAGTATAAAGGACAAAAAAAGAGACTCCCGATTATCTCGAGAGTCTCCACCATAAAAAAGCTACATCTAAAACATTAGGTTATTCTTCCGGAAAGAAGTTATCCTTTAATGCTTTGTCAACAGCTTCATCTGTCTGTGTTTTAGACAATGCTTCAACAGCAAACGTGTCACCACTTCTAGCTCCTTTGTGCAAAGCTGATCTTATATCAAAATCACCAAGCACTTTCCCTTCCTGATATGCATTGTATTCTTCTGTTCCTTCTCTCTCCAGTTTCGATTTTAGTAATGATCTGTTAGTTTCAGGAAAAGACCACACGGCAACAGTCAATGTTTGCTCTATCGTGTTTTTCAAACGGCCACACTCTGTCAGTATCTCTAGCAGAGTCTCTGGTTCTGTCCTTTCTATTTTTGGTTTCTTTTTGTCTCTTTTCATATCGATTGTAATTTAAGATTTTGCTTTAAGTCCTGACAAGATACTAGTTACCTCATTAATGTTTTCTAATAATCCAAAGATAACATTTGAATCAGGACTTATACCTGATCTATTATTGAGGACTATGCTGGATAGATCGTTACAGTTTTTACAAACGTTATCGATCAAAGAATTGCCATCACGTTGTAAATCCAGAAGAACTTCGATAGCTTCATTTGAAAGTATCGCACCATTGATATTTACAGGCTGGATCATCTCACACCTCCTTTCTCTACTATCACAGTAGTCTTTATACCATTGCCCTGGTAGATAGTGGTGGTCATTGTTTCCGACTCTGTTACTTGGTACTGGATGGGTGTGTTCATTCGCATATTGCGAAAGATTCTGTTTGTTTGTTCCTGAGCATCTCTGAGTCCTAAATAACCAGACTTGCTCGGTTGGAGATTGTTTTTTGTTTTCATAATGTAATAGTTTTTCGCATTGTAGGCAGAAAAAAGAACGGCTGCCAAATCCCGTTTCGCGAAAAACTATTACTTCACGGCAAGCCGAAAAAGAAATTGGGATAAGACAACCGTCTTTATATTGTATGTCAAAGTATAGGCATAAAAAAAGCCTATCCTATAAGGTAAGCAGTCTAACTGCCATGAGTAATAAATTTTTCGCTATTACAAATATGGTGATAGTTTTTGGATTGGCAAAGCATTAGCAAAATAATATTTATTATCTTTGTATGAAACGTTGACAATATGGAAGAAAGAATCACAACATTAGAACGAAATCAGTGGATACTTCTCATCATAACAGTTGTTCTATCGATAGGATTACTCTTCAATACACTATCTCACTCAAGATTTCAAAAAGAACTCCCAGACGGCAATCAAACCAACTATTATCCCAAAGATAGCAGCAATTAAAAAAATAAGGGTTTGCGTTCTATTTTTGTTTTTCCCTTTTGATTCATCTTTCAAATACTCCTTCCCTTTATCAGTGAGCAATATCCAACCGAAATCACAGATTCCTCCTTTCAATAAATACAGATCATTCAATTTGTCAAAAGCTGTTTGATACTCTTTCTTAAACTTTTCTATTTCTTCTAAGTTATCAGTAAATGCTATTGGTTCATTTATTTGTTCTTGGTGGGCAACCAATTTTAGGAGCTTCTTCTCTGTACGTGTTAGATTCATAATCTTATAAAAAGACAAACCTCTCAGAAGTGCGCCCACTGGAGTAATTAGTCCAGAACTTGGTTCTACAAGTTACACTTCTGAGAGGTTTGTTATATCATTGAATTACTTGGGGCAATACAAAGATCGATTTTGTTTTGGATTGGCAAATAAAACAAATAAAACATCCTTATTTATTTGATGATTTAGAGATGTCTTCAACATCCAATACTTTAGTTATTTCTTTGTTAAAATAATACATGTAATGCGCAATTCCTTTATTTCCTGCAGCATTATTTGCCCGATAACTATGTTGCATTTTCCATCCTTTAAATTCTGGGATAAAAAGGCTATCCATTTTTTCGTACATTGGAGTATAATAATTGGCACTATCTAGGTAACTTTTAGCTTTGTTCAATAGAGCTCTTCTCTTACTAATTGCCCAATTAGAGGTCATATCTTCATATCCTTTATAATCATCCATCGCTTCTGTCAGTAATTTGTTATATGTTACAGTTTTACTGGCGATGGTCACGAACTCAGGATTGTCAAAAAGAGTTGTAAAAGCAGAATCTAAAGTCCCATACTTTACAGATTCATAGCTACTCCAATCATGGAGTGTAGTTCTTAACTCTTCCTCAATCAGTTTTTTAGCATTTTTATCAGGAGAAGAACATCCCACAAATATTACAATGCAGGCTAAACTTAAAATAGTTTTTTTCATTTCTTTTTATAATTTGGGTTAGTAATATAATTATCGAATAATAAAGATGGGGGTTGTTTTTGGATTAAAAAAAAGGGAACCAGTTATTTCTTTTTTTTGTTTTTTCTCCACAGATAAGGTTCAACAGGGTTAGTTTCACTCCAAATATTCAGTTTTACTTTTCTTGCTTGTAACTCTAGTTTTGCAAGGTCTGCATCATTATTGAAGAATTTATAGTGCCAAGCTAAACCGTTTTCTAATAACGCTTTATTGACATTCATTCCATCAGCATAAACAACTCCCAATATACGATTGTATCTATCTTTTTTTCTCCATTCAACAACAATTTTCTTTTCTCGAGTTATTTCTTTTACAAATTCAGTAGCTTTATTTCCATAAGGCTGTCCACTTTCAGGAGCATCTATGCCATCTAATCTTATTCGATGTTGATCATTAGAAGAGTCTAAAATAATTACTGTGTCTCCATCTATTACCCTTACTATTTTACCTTCAATTTTATTTAATGGTTCAGAAAAGGTACTTAGTGAAATCAAGATAATCGATAGAAATATGTTTATCATTTCTTCTTATATCTAGGATTAGTAAAAATGAGACCTTCTGTAGGGAGAAAGTCAGGGTATTTTGACTCAGGATAAACATCTACTGTATATTTCACCATACTGATTTTTTTATCTTTAGCGTATCCTGTACTGGCAACACCATCTTGCAAATCGAAAATAGATCCTTGACCTTTTACTTTACAATATGCGCTAAAAAGTCCTGGAAATTGAGAATCTAATACTTGTAGCTTATGTCTCAAAGGATCGCTATCTTCCCAGTGCACAGGGCAACATAGATCGTATACCCAGTAGCCATCAGTTAGTGCATTTCTAGCATGCACGATTAGTCCAAGGTTTCCCAACAAATCACCCTCTAAGGTAAAAGTTCTCGAATTTCCATGGCCAAGGGGATATTCATCTATCTCTTTTAAACTTATTTTGTGATCTACCTCATACTCCGTCAAAGGGACTTTAGGAGGAGGGTTCTTATATTCATCATCCTTTTCGGAAGAGCATGAAAAAGCGAGTAAAATAATGCTAATAGCTAGGTACAATCTATTCATTTCTGATGTTTTTTTAGTTGCTGTCCGCAATTTAGCATTTTTTAGATTATTCGTTCCTCTTTTTTGCGATTAAGTAAGCATTATACTCTACATCCTTTCTCTTACGATCTTCTTTCTCTACCCATCCCGGATATTCCTGATCAAAATCCCACTTTTCATACTTTATCAGATACAACACTTCCACTTTGTGTTTGCTATAGCCTATAGTCCGTCCTTCATCCACATCTTTTTTTGTAGGAGGATAGTATGCAAGCCCATGCAGGGTAGGGGGCTCCTTATCGTTTTCTTCGATACGTTTGTAGCTGATAAGTTTTTGAAGATCAGTATTTTCAAAATGATCTATTTCATACTGAAGATCCTCATCCAATTTCGTTTGTTTATCATTTTCTAGCACCCATTTATAGCGTATGGGATCAGATTTAGGGTGCGATTGTTCTTTAGCTAAGTCGTAGGGCTGATACAAGCCCAGCGTGATGCCATTAAACTCTTGTTTGTCTACATCCACATTGCCGATGATATAGCTGTAGTCTTGGAGTAATATTTTTTGATTTTGCACAATATAAGGTTTGCTGATATCCAATGCAGACATCTCATAGATAGGGAGATCAATCTTTCCCTTCACTACATCTCCAGAATGACGGAGCACAGCATCGTAGTCTTTCCAGAAATGTTCGAAACAGCCATCTTTACCCACCCACATCATGGCATACTTATATGTATTGCCCTGTTCATCGATATAATATCTATTCAGCTTCCCACTCGAGGGAACATATGGAAAGATAGATCCTATTTTATAGCCTTGATTGTTTCGCTCTTTTATTCCGTCACCATAATACATCTGCCCCATATCCCAACATACAGCCAGTTTGTTAGGAGTATCTCTACTTTCCACCTGCCGGTCTATCTCCATGCGTGAGTTAAGTAGAGCAAAATCCACCCCATAGTATGGGTACCTGCCATCGCCATCGGCCCAAGCTGCAGTCAAACATTCGTCAGGGGAACTTATCTCTATATACTCTAAGCCTTCGTCTTTCTTATCCCAATCGAAATGAATAGACGAAATAGATTTTATTTCATTTGTTTTTCCTTCTTCGTCAAATTCACTCATCGGAGCATGATAATACAATCCTCTAGGTGGATCTAAGACAACGCCTCCGATCCCATCTTCATAGAAGTCTTCAGCGTAGTTGCCTATCGTATTATTATATTTTGCCAAGAACTCTTCATAGGTATCGGTCTCTGTTTTACTGTCTTGAAGATTTCTATTGGCAGACAGTTTCAATTGTTTGGGCTTAGAATGATCAATATGGATAGAACCAGAGATGGGGAGCTGAGAAAGATTCTTTTCGTTGATTGCATTCTTTAGTAACTTAACATTAAGAGTGTTTGTATTGCCATCGATCATCACTTTTGCGCCATGTCTAGCCCATAGATATTGGAAAAATTCCGAGATAGTATAATCAGGCATCAACTGCTTATAATCTAGAAAATCTCCCACAATGGCATCTGCAGTATTATTAAGCAAGGTAGCTCTGATCAGCTGAGGATCTTCTTTCATCTCATTTGTTCCCATTTCGTAACCAAAATGTTCTGCAATGCGCTCTATCACATACCACACATGCACAAAGGGAGACAGACCGATCCCTTTTGCCGCTGTAATATCTAATGGTTTGCCATCATGCTCTATTGTGAGAGAATCCTTAACCAGAAGTTCCACCTTACCAAACTCATGTGTGTAATCGTTTAAAATAAATGGGATATCATATGTTTGTTCATGCTCAGCTTCAGGATAAGGTTTTGCTTTATAACTCCCTGCATTTTTTAGATACACTTTAAATGCAGTCAAAGGATTGTTGACGTCATCCACGGTCAGCAGATGCTTCATCTTATCTATGAAAAAATCAGGTTTACCGTTTCCCTCTTCAACAGGAAGATTAGGCAGTTGATTCAGTTTTAATTTCGATTGCAATTCGTACAATATAGCCTCATTATAGGCTATTGTTGCACTAAAACTTGAATCTTTGAGTGAAGATGATCCCAGATACAGTTTTCCTCTACGGGAGTATGAACCTTTTTTCACAATAACATCTATCTCCATATTGCCTTTTTGGGCTCGATCGATGCGTCTCGAGAAACCAAAAATAAGTGCATTTCTCTCTGTAATGGGTAACGAGATTGGGATCGCTTTACTTCCATCTTCTGAGAGGAATGCTGATGTAATCGTATTCTCTAATGCCACTTTAGTAAAGGTATCTAGCACTTCGCCAGTATTAATCACCCTGATCGTAATATTCATAATCTCTTACTTCTTTTGTGTAAATCTACTCTTATCCTTATTGAACTCATCTAATTCCACTTGCAGTTGAGATGCACCTATGCGAGGTGTAAAGTCCTTTTTCTCTATTTTTTCTAGTACTTGCATCATTCTTTCAGCCAATTTATTATCTCCCAACATTAAGTCATAACTATCGTTATCAGAGTTATACCCACCCTCTGCAAAGCTTCCAGGCATAGGATTAGCATTAGTTCGTAATCTTCTTATACTCTCAATATTTCTAACCATAGACATAACTCTAGGTATGGCCATTTCTGGCTGTGCTATTGTATATTCTCCTCTGTGAACAGTTGCTCCATTATTGAATATTCCAGCCACTTCATATCTTCCTCCATCACCAGTATAACCTCCGGTTTCACTGAAATTTATTCCACCCTCAGCAAACGAGCGAGGTTTGACAGTTATTGAACCAGAAGAGCTTGACCCACCACTGGGAGACGAAGAATTAGAAGATCCTCCTTTCTTTTTACCGATCATGCCTTTCAAAGCTCCTTTTGCCACTTGCAGTGCTCCCATAATGATTGCTCCAATGGCAGCAGTACGAGCGGCTGCCGATGCTCCGAATGTGAATACGGAGTCTGGCATGGCAGCGGCAATGGCTGCCGCTTTTGCCTGTTCAGCGATTGCAACAGCTGTGGCTTCCGTAATCTTTTGGTTAATGATTTGGGAGAGAATATCGAACATGATATCAATCATTGCACCTCCAAAAGCCTCGAGTCCTGATTGTTGGCCAGAGAAAAAAGCAGTAGTGGCTCCTGCTATACTATTAGCATATTGGTTGTAGTCTGCAGTACGTTTATCATTCTCTTTTTTGATGGTGTTTGTCATTTGAGCCTCTACACGCCCCAATTGTTTAGTTTGATTTTCAATATCGAGACCAGCATCTCTCCGAGCTTGTATTTCTTCTTGGAGCATCTGCAGACGTTTCATGTGAACCTCCATTTCAGCCTCAAACCCTAAGCGACCAGTTGCAGCTTGGATCTGCATCAAGTCATTTAATTCGAGTTGCATTTCTTCTTTTCTCGCAGAAAATGACTCGTTGAATTCCTTTTCTGATTGAGCTTTTTTACGAGTTTCAGCTTGCCGCTCTATATCTTCTAACCTCTCATTGTGTTGTTGCTCCAATACTTCAACAGCCTTAAGTTGATCAGCTGTCATATCTTCCTTAGCAACTCCAAAGAGTTCTAAAGTAGACAGTCGTTCCTCATAGGCACGTTTTTCCTTTTCTACTGGATCTGCATCAAGAAGTATTTTCTCTATTTCTTTTTTGATTTTGATCTCCTGATCCAAAATCTTATTATCGATCTCAGCAAGCTGCCTCTGAATATCTTGACGGACTTTAGGCTCTAGTGGATTATTTAGGAACTTCTCTAGTGCTAACTTACGACTGGAAAATGAAGCACTATCTGCAACAGCTAGTTCTCTATTATGCTTGGCTTCATCCTTGAAATCACGATCTTTATACTCTTGTTTGATTCGAGCAATCTCATTCTGATGTCTAATCTCCAGGTCTTCATTAATTTTGTTGAGAGCATTTTGTTGACGCTGTTCTGGAGTAGAGCCACCGAGACCATCATCATTTTGTTTTTTAGTCAGCGTATTCATCATCGTTTGAGTCCTACGCAATTCTCTATTCGTTTTAATATCTACATCTTGCATTCTCACTCGAGCATCTACATATGCATCCACAGCTTCTTTGTCTGTGTCAGCAAACTTTTTCACAGCAGAAGCCATTATATTATATTGTTCTTCATTCTCAAATCCATATTTTTTCTTAGCTAGAACAATTGTGTTTTCATATTTTTCTATATTCTTCAACTCTTCTTCATATTTTCGAAGATAATATGTTTGTTGGCCATCATTAGAGTACTCTTTCCATTTTGCAGCAGATTTTCTTTTATTATCTAAATCTTTTTCGAGATATTCAATTTGTTTTAAATTCTTTAAATTTTCTTCTTGAGCATTTCTATTTACAATAATAAAATCAAGCTCTTCTTTTGTAAATTCTGCTTGAGCATCCAGATTGGTCTTAGTGGCCTTAACATTAGCTTCATGTATTTTTCTTTCTTCCTCTGCCAGTTTTCGAGTTCGTTCTATAATTTGATCGCCTATGGCAAGTCGCTCTTTTGCACTTAAGTTTACATCTCGGAGCTGTGTTTTCAACTCTTCAATGTCAGCTATTTCCTGACCAGAGGTCAGCTTGAAAGAGTTTTGCATATTGTGGACATTCTCAAACATCTTGGATGCCTCACTACCTGCAGTAAATGCTTTTTGTGCATTGTCCCAAAAGTTATCAAAATCCCAGTTGGCTAGTGCTGTTTTAAAGTAACCAAACGAAGCGGTTAATCCATCCATCACAGCAGTAAACTCTACAGCAGTTCCTCTATTAGACATCATTACAGTTTCGTATATATCTAATCCTTTTTTAGCTGCCATTACTGCAGCTCCAATAGCCCCCATAGCTTTGACAGCAGTTCCTGATAATAGAGGAAATACTTTCTCTGTATCTTCTGTACCTCCTTTCAGTTCTCCCATCCTACCCTTCACTGCATTTAATTCGTCATCTAGGGCTTTGTACGCTTCTGGACTTGTAGACTCTGCTGTTCGTTTTAGTTGATATTCTAAACTTTTTGCTGTTTTTTCCAATTGTTCCATAGTCATGTCCTCTATTTTAAGAGTTCTGACCATTTCATCAACTATTACATTATTCTGCTTGATAGTGTTATTATTGGTTTGGATCTGACTTGTTAGTTTTTGGACAGTGGCAGTATTTTGGTCAAATGCTATCTTTGCTCGTTGATACGATTTAGATGTTGTATCTCCTTTGGCTTCCATACGATCCATTGCTTTTTCAGCATCGTTCATATCTTTGGTAGACTTTTTTAATTCTGCCTGTAACTTCTTATTGTCATCTGTCAATTTTTGAGATGCAGACGATGTCTTTACTAGCTCCGATTGCACACCTTTGGCATCTAAACTCAGTATCCACTTTATTTGATCATCTTTTAATTTAGCCATATGTCTTATTTGTTATATTTTTCGAAAGCTTCTCGAAGTTTTGTTCCTACCCAATCAAATATTTCTTTTCCATACCCGAATCGTATATCTCGGAGAGCATTATTGTAGAGTACTCCCCAAATGATTCGATTATACAGTTTCCAGTTTCCTTTGCTCTTCATATCCAAGAATCGGATATAGATGGGATAGTTAGCTGCTATGTTGAATGTTTCCCCTTCAGAACGGAGATAGTAATCAGGATTGGCCAGAGAGTTCTCCAAAACACCAGATTGCCGGTTTAGTCCTTTTTTCCTTCTACTGGCTTTAAGATCCTTACTAGCTAGATAGATCCGTTCAGACACAACCAGCTGTTGAGCTCGATAGATATTACGAGCATCTCTCTCCAGAACTTTTCTAATAAATTCGTCTTTAGGCATTGCAGCACTATCTATTGCCATATCAGTCTAATTTCTTTTATACAAAAAAAGCCCACCGAAGTGAGCTTGTAAAGGACAAAGGAGAGCTGAACTTTAAGTTTTAGATTTCTTTTTGTGGAGGAGGAATATATTTAGCGAGTTGCTTTCCACACCTCCTACAAAATATATTAGTATTGAGGAAATGCTGCCAATTGTATGTTTTATGTCCAATGATGGCACAAAGTAGGTTCCTCATATCTTCATTTTCTCAATTCTACCAACCATTTCCAATAAGCTGGCTTGACGTTGAGCAGATAATTGTTTGAGCAATCCTGTACGAAGATGGAAGTCTATTGTCGTTTGTTTCAGATCCTGAAGTGAACATTCATCGAATATATCTTCCAGTACTGCAACCAATCCTCCAGGTATAGCTGCATTGCTCCAACCTTGAACTCTTAGAATACCATGCTCCATATTTAAATGAAGATATGTTCGAGATTGACATCCTGATACTTTATATTCTGGAGTCTTCAGCTGCTCTGGATATAAAAAACTTGCTGGACGCTGGGATAGCTCGCACAAGTATTCAAATTTATCAGTCCAATCTCCTAGTGAGTCGAACAGTTCTACAAATTCTGATTGTTTCTCCTGAAGTGTCATAGCAGATTTGTTGTTTCATGATCAAACAAAGCCATCCATCCAGCACGACCATAGAGAAAATGTGGATCGATAGGTACTATCTCGGCAGGAAAACGAATCAGTTTTTTATTGGAACAGAAGTTTAGATCTGACTGGTCTTCCTCCATCTTATCCAATACAGAACACAATATATTGTGCATCCTATTCATCAAGATAGATTCTACAATATTGTCGCTATTGGTCATAGAATAGGGAAAAGCCACTTGTATAGCTAGTTTTTCCTTCACTCCTTTTTTCTCAGTAGGATCGTATGAGAATGCTCCATACTCCACAAAAAAGACTACCTCTTTAGAATTTCGCATCTGGTTAGCGACATATTCTTCATTGGTGGAGAACACAAAACAATCGATATCTTCGATAATATCTGTATCTGGCAGATTCATAATTTCAGCTTGGAGTTCTGCATATCCCGAAAATTCGTCAGAATCTTCTTTGACAAACATTTCCTCAAGGACTTCTTTTGGAATAAATTTTGCAAAATACTTGAGTAGTGTGACGATTATATCTGGCTGGCTCATGTCAATTTCATTATTTGGATTACACTCAGTCCTGTTTTATTAGCTATATCTTCAATCTTAGCTCCTTTGCTCAAAGCATCGGAGAGGTTCTTTTTCAATATCTCTATTTGGGCATCGAAGAGATTATTTAGTGTTATTATTCCATTTGGATTGTATCCTCTCTCAGTGGTCATCAACAACACGGAGTTCATTCCAAGGTTTATTTTATCCACTTCCTCCAGTGTTTGACCTCCCATTTGGTAGAGAATGGAATAAACTGGATGTGTGGTGTAAAAGTCCACGATGCCGGAAAACCAAAGCAGAATACCAAACTTGATGGCTGGATCTAGCGATGAAATATGTTCTACATATCCAGATACTAGATTTTCGTTGTAGTCCTCTCGGAATGGATAGAGAATAGAAATTATACGATCCAAACATTTCATTTTTGTTGATTCATCCAGAGCCTGGTTATATGCCACATATAAATCGAAGCAATCGGAGTATTCACGTCCTGAGATATTGGTAAATGCAGAAATATCTTTGTCAAACTTACGCCCTGTGATGGTTTCTCCAGAAACAACTATTTCTGGTACTGGATTTTTAGCAAAGTGATTGTTTACTTTTATAATTCGATCTTCGATAGTGAACGCAAAATCTAACTTTTCGGAGAGGAGGAAGAGATTGGTATTAATCTGTTTTCTATCTCTCAATGTCGGCTTATACTTTTCGCTCCACTGTTGTCTCCATACTTCTCTACGATATTTTTTCACAAATAAACGAGAATACAAAGCCACAAACGGAATAGCAATAAAACCTCCGATACATTTCAGTAGGAACAATGCAAAACCAGATTGAGGTTTATATCCAGTCAATCGCTGGAGCACCAACAAACGAAACCGAATAGGATCTAGTTGCTTATTACTCATTTGCTGCAACAATCGGAATACATAGATCCGATCTTCATACGACAACTCATCCCATGTTTCTGGGAACTGGAGTGTACCTTTATTTAGTGGAATTTCTCTCATACACAAAATGGATCATCTTCAGTTATTATATTTTTAGGAGGAATATATGTTGCAACGCTTTTTTGCTGATCTTCTATCGCTTTTTTCTGTAGCTCGCTATCCCATGAAGTCCAATAGGCACGAGAATGGATGAAAAACTGATCAGCAATCACTTCTCGTATATAAGTATCAGATTGTGCTGAATGGTTTTTACCCATTTCGCTGTTTAGATCTCTTCTGATAGGTTCTGGCAAAATCATATAAGCCAAACGGATACACGCTCTACCCATCACTTCGTAGCACACAGCTCTGGCTAGTCTATCCGATTTCTCTGGAGTGGCTGTTCTCGATAGCACACATTCCATCCATACTTCTCTAATGAGCCACTTGGCCATCATAAAAAAATACTCATCCGAAACGCTTACCCATTCTTCGAAGTCTGATAATTCGATAGGCAGATCCTCATTACTTTCATTAGGATCCCAATCTTCAAAGTCATCAATATTTTCATTAAGAAACTGAATAAGTAGATTCATCCAGAACCAACCGGTTGTAATCAGATTATTCTTAAGGTCTTCCTCCTGGTACTTGAATACTGTTGTTTTGGTTTCACTCTTGGATACAGTTACTCCATCATTTGTAATACGTGTTACCAGGTATGGGAAATGTTCGTAAATGGCAAAGTGGAGCATTGCTCGCTGGAGATAATCTTTTGCTGTATTATTCAGTTCCTCCTTGCTGGATGCTTCATTTGCACAAATCTTATCATACAACTTTTTTGACAATAGTTTAGAGCATGTAACAGCAACTTTGCACAAAGAGCTCTCAATATTATCCTATTCCATAGTGAGATCTACTCAAGATATTTTAGGCTTCATTTCTTTGGCAAAGCCTTTTTTTTCAAATGGTAGTTTAATCATAGCTGCTATAAATTATTAGTTGCTGTGTTTTGTGGACGTTCGCTTTCGGTTGTGTCTCTCAACTTGGAAGGGATATCGATTGCGAAACCTGCCATGGCACCATCAGCTTTGGCCTCTGGAAAATTCAAATGTATTCCTCTGATCATATCTCGGAGCACAAACCACTCATCCATAGCAATAGTGGTCACATAGAGCAAATAATTGTACCACGCTTCAGCTCCTTGATTGGCTAATTTTCCATTAGCATCCACACTGATCAGCGAGGAAGACACTCCCATATTAGCAAGGAGAACTTTGTCTGCATGGTCTGAATATTTGATCACCGTGTCAAAATATTCTTTGAAATCTCCTGGCATCTTATCGAACTCCCATGGATGTCCATCCCAGTTGATAGTGGCATACATCTTGCCTTGATTTTTGCCCTCTCCAGACATCATTTTAGTGATACGTCTGAGTTCACAAGCAATCAGCTGATCCATCATCAACTCGCTATATGCAAATGGGACTCCGTTGTCATCGAATAGTTTTACACCCCTGAATTCTTTAACAATAGCAACACCTTCTCCTGGAGCAATGTTATCACTGCAAATTTCTTGTAGAATTGCTTTAAACTGCTCATACCAGAGACCAGGTATTTATACATGAACATGAGCATTAAAAACATTGTTAAGGTAGGAGTTCCGATTGTAGAAAGTCAAATATTGAGCCTTGAGATATTCTTTTAGTGGTTTGAACCAGGTATTGTAAGCATATAGTTTCTTTGTGAATGTTTTATCGAAGTCGAAACTGATCGCTGTATTATATTTGAACGGATCTGCATCGGAAAAACGATTAAACACTTCGTACTTTGTTCCTGATAGATTGAGCCAGTCTCCAAGGATAACATGTTTGCAGTCCTCATTTCGGAGGATTCTGTTTGTAATGTCCTTATCTGTAGCCAGTCTTATCTCTTCAGCTCCTACATAGGTTAGTGCCTCAATGGGTAGATTGTTTCTATTATTCAGTCTCCTAGATCTAGAGTAATGGAACTGAGTAGATCTGGAGCTCACATAGTAATAATCGGTAATAACATTCTTCAGGTACTCCCAATAATGTGGATATCCTTTTTCTGACCAGCTGTTCAGCCAGTCCATTATTTGCTTCTTTACCTTTTTGTTTTGGTATGGGACACGCACTTCCTTCTGGTCTGCACCTTCTCCAACAGTCTCCATGGTATAGATCATCAATCCTTTACCAAATAGGTATTTTATCAATTTATCCAGGATACCAGGAAGAAGTTTGTTTTCGCTAACAACTGAATAGACCTCTTGTGGATAGAGGTTTGTTCCTTCTCCCCAAAATGGGACAATAAAATTATCGAGTCTGAGAGTCTGACGATCGCTGGCATATCTAGAATAAACCGATTTACTTTCGGAGAACAGAATATCCTCTCTATCCTGTACTCCTTGAATGTCGTATGTAACCAGTGTGTCAGCAGTAGTCATGTAACCACGATTTCCACCTTCGATATGAAAACTATCATCTTTCTCTCGAGTGAAGTTTGCTGTCTTTATTTTCTTCCTATTACTCATTGAAACCAATTTACTTTGTACCAAATATGATCTGGAGGAAGACAAACAGCACGCAGGAGAATCTTAAAACATTGTCGGTTTTCTTTGTTTTCTATATCCTTGAAAAATAGATAGTGATCAGGATCTACCTTCAATGTTTCACTTCTCATGGCTGGACGTATCTGGCAATTGGAATAGATCCTTATCTCTCCATGCTTATCTCGATTCAAGTCACAAGTAATAAACCGAATGCCAAAAGTGGCACCAGGTAGCAACTTTAAATTTCGAATGCGTTGAATTGCTTCAGCTCCAGATATATCTTTGTCTTGATCCATAGATACAAAAAAAGCCCACCGAAGTGAGCTTGTAAAGGACAAGATGAGAAGGGGGATTTATATTCAAAATGTTTACTATTCTTCTTGAGGAAAATAAACTCTGCAAATTTTCACAAAACTAGCCATTCTGGGATCTGAAAAACGATAATGATATCTCCCTGTTTTCTTTAGTATTTTTTCTCCCGTTTCATCTGCTAAATTTTTCAAATATGAGCCAACAAAACTAGACTTTACTTCCACATTATACATTACCTTAAACCTATGTCTAATCTCTGCATTTGTGAAGCCTTCAGCTCTGCAAGTGGCTGTGGCAAGTAGAAATTTTTCATACTTCTCTCTATTAATTCTATCTACAGATTTTTCATATAAGTCTCGTAAAAATTCTTCAGATTCTTCAATTGCTTTGGATGTCACTTCTTCTAAATCCTTTACTGTTATTGTTTTCATTTCAAGAAGTATTGCCTTCTCAGCTAATTTTAAAGCCAATAAATGAGTGAAATATGGATACCCACAACTAGCAATAGCGATTTTAGAATTTACAAAATTTGCAGTTCTTAAATTTAACTTATTAAAACCATTAATTAAGATTTGGATGAGAGATGATAACTTCATCCTTGGAACTTTGATTTCGATAAGGCATCTACTAACAGATGGATGTCCAACAGTAAGTTCTTTGGCAGATTCAGCAATTCCAACAATCAAAATTTTGAACTGAGCCTTTTGATCACTTAACAATTTTATAACTTCAGCTATTTTAAACTTATCATTGTCATTTTGTATAGCATCAAATTCATCAATAACTAGTAGCCCCTTAGTATTAGCTATTTTATCAGCGACATATGATGGATTGGTTGCTAATTCATCTTCCCCAACACTTTCTTTACGACTTTCATAGTTTGCACCGAATCCTTTAATTCCTATTGATGTGGAGGACGTTTTTGATTTATTTACATTCGTAATTTTGATACCTACATTAGCAAGTGGTTGTTCAAAAATTGTAGCAAAGCTATCAGACTTTGAACAGCGTTTCACAAATCTTTTAAAACCTATTTTAGTGCATAGGCTAGAAGAAGCTATTTCAGCCAAAGAACTTTTGCCAATTCCTCTTTCTCCATATATTAATGCATGTTGACCTGGAGTTATAAGTTGGTTAAATAGTTTTTCTAACTCTGACTCTCTACCCTTGAGATAGTTTGCATTTGATATGGGTGTATGTGGAGTAAAGATTTCCCTTACACCTGATTTTGAAATTTTATTTGAGTCATTTAGTAAATCATTAATTAAATCATCATTCTGCATAGTATTAATTTTTAGTTGTTTATCAAAGATACAAAAAGAGAACATGTAATCACTACTCAGTCTCTCTTTTACAACCAAAAAAAACATGAATAGATGACTCAATCCGACATGTATGTTCCAGCTCCTGCAGGAATAATTGTTCTCCTGGCTGATGCAGGGAGTAGATGGTTATATCTTCCCCAAAGTAAATACATGAAAGCACTGGATATCTGGGTGGAATAATAAGCTTGCTGTTCGAATGGCAGACGCTCGCTACTCTTATCCAGTTCCAGACGCTTCTCGTTAATCTTTATCGGAGAATGATGTATCGAACTGATCAGAGCCTCGCATTCGTTTTTATCTATCAAAATATCATCTCGAGTGCCATCATTGTCGCCAAACAGAATATTAAGCAACTGGTAGTGTTGAGAATAAAATATTGTTTCTTGACCTTTACTCAGTAGATGAACTCTAAATCCTTCTTTTCGTAGAGCAGCTGCTAAGAGATTGGCATCTGTATCGTTCACTGTACCATTTAGTGGATACCAGTTTCGGTATTCAGGATCTTTTTGATTGGCAGCACGATCGTAGTAGAGGAATATCTCTTTTTTCTGATGGTACTTAAAGTATTCTGCAACCTCTTTTGCTAGTTCTGGATGCTGTTTTGGATGCCACACATACAATTGCTTTAGGACTCTTAACTCTTTTTTCCCTTTGTCCTCCTGAGAGAATACCATGCTCGAAAACGGACCAGGATCGTAGCTTGCAATTAGTGGTTGATTTGTCTTACAATATTTCAGATCTCGACTAGTGAATTCCATGTTTGAGCCAGCTGATTGTCTATCCATGTAGGTATATTTGTAGCTATCATCAAACAAATGTTTCTTCCCAAATCGACCAAAAAACATATCCTTGACCTTATGTTTACGGATGGAGAAGATAGAAGTATTGAGCTTATCTGAATCTTTGAGCGACTTGATCTGGTTGCGTATATATTCTATTCCTAGAATCTTGATGTTGGAGAAGGAAGATGCACGCAAATATAATGTTTGTCCACGTCTGGCTTTATTCAGTCTTGGAGTCCATCGATTGACAAATGCCTGATGTTTTTTTACTTTTTCATGATCCAGATTTGCTTGAGCCACAAATAATTTACCAAGGTTGACATCTACCTCATAGGCTATCTTGATAATATTCTGCATCAGAGGTACATTCATATTGGTTTCGTACTCAGTCCACCAATCTTCGTCAGTCTCAAAGTTGGGAGTACTGCTAAATCCTGTAATACCCATAAAATAGTGAGAGTGACCAAATTTGGAACGGTCAGCACGCAAAGCTGGTATAATACGCTCCAGAAACTTATCTTTTGGAATACGAATCATTTCGTCGAGGAAGAGATGAGCAGCACTAAGTCCTAACATGGACTCTGGTCTATCACAGCTCACAAAACGAATGACAGTACCATTGACGAATGAGAGTGTATGCTTCCAGTTGACTGTTTTCTCTATTTCTCTTCTGTTCCATTCTGGATTCTCCATTGTTGGCACACCGAAATGAGCTGGAGGTTTGACTCCATATTCAAAGTATAGTCCACGCTTATAATGCTTCAAAAAATACTCGAGTACTCCTGGAAGAATATTCTCCAATATACTCTTGTAAGTTGCAGCTCCAAGCACAAGCAATGCTCCTGGCATATCATTCTGAACTCTATCGATGCGTGAAGCAAGCATCTCGGTTGTTTTTCCAGATCCACGACCAACTTCTCCCCAGACGAAGGTAGGATCTAGAAGTTTTATCATAATCTGAACTACAGAGAGATAAACATATAGGAATAGATCCTTTGATTTTTGCTTAATCTTATTCATCTACTTCCTCCCCATCTACAGTTTCGATTCCTAACTCTCGAGCAGCTTCATCCAACAATCTGTCTTTTTCCGATTGGCTGGCATCTACATTTGTATTGATAATCTCTTGAGCATCTTTCCAAGCCTCCAAAATTCCTTTATTGGTAGCTAGATCTCCCATACGATCCAACTTAAAGTCTGCAGATACGATTTGTGGTTTAAACTTGATCAAATCTTTATCTACCACATTGGCTGATGCTGATATTCTGTAATCTCTAGCTTTTTCGAAGCATCTGCGAGCCTCTCCAAATTTGTGAGCTTTGAGATTGACATCTGCGAGTTTCATCATCTGATCTGCAAAATAGTTATCCCAGGAGGTGGATGTTACTGAACAATCGGAGTTGAAAAAGCTAATTGCATCATATACTCGCTGTCTGCAGGTGGATATTGCGAGGTGTGGATGATTCAACTGCAACTGTCTGGCACAATCGGATACTGAACGAAAGGAGCGATACAAATTAGAAGCCTCATTGATCTCTAAAATGTATTCAGCCAAATGTTCAGGTATTCCGTGGTTGGATTTTCTATTATCTAGAAAATTGCTCACAATTTCCACGTCCAGACGTTGCAGATGTTCTAACATAGGTTCTGATGATGAAACACTCTATCCACAGCCATAGAGTAATTGGTTAAACATTTCTCGATCCCAATATATTTTCTATTTGTATTAATACATGCTATAGCAGCTGTACCACTACCAATACAATTGTCTAGGATGACATCCCCTTCATTTGAGTAAGTACAAATAAGATATTCAGCTAATGCTACAGGCTTTTGAGTAGCATGTGGGAGCTTTTCTTTTGAATTACCAATAACAGCTGTTTGCTCAATGATACTACGAGGATAAGATTTACTTTGGTTCGTTATATTAGATTCATATTGGTATTGTGATCCATAATTATCACTTTCCTTATTATTTTTATCAACTTTTCCTACAAACTCTCTTTTCAATCTGTTTTCGTGAAAAATTGGATTGAACGTACATTGATTTTTATAAAATACACATATAACCTCATGCTGCCTTAAAGGTTGTATTTTAGCATTTAATTGACCAGTTGGTCTTTTTTTATTCCAAACCCAATCATATTTATACCAATCTAAATTGCTAAGTCGAAGAAGAGATGCAAAAGGCTCAGCAGCATGTAATACGATTGCTCCATTTGGCTTAATTATACGTTTATATTGTTCCCAGAGCAGTTCAAATGGTATAATTACATCCCACTTATTTTGAGTAGTACCAAAAGGCAAATCGCAATAAATCATATCAATTGTATTGTCTGGAATGTATTTCATCACTTCCAAACACTTGCCATGATATATTTTATTAAAATCAATCTTCATATCTCAAATCTTTCATATATCGTAGCATCAATTTCTTTAAGTCGTTGACGCTGGAATAGTTTATCGTTTGCTTCTATATTGTTCGACTTACTCATATCGAATAAGGACTTATCCATATTGTACTCTCCAGTAGTAGATCCTGTATGGAATGCTTTGTACACTTCACTCTCCTTATCATTAAAATCACGAATGAATTGTTCTGGATCTTCTGGCTCTACTAGATATACAATTTTGTGAGCTGCATATCCGAGAATGCCAAAGGCTTTCACTTTTTCGAGAAATGCAACATCATACTTCATATTCTTTCAGTTCTTTTTGAGTGAGAAGTTTTCCGTTTCGCTTGATCTCGATTGGCTTACCTTGCATTTTTCTGAATCGGATATATCTACGAACGATCAAATCGCAATAGCCAGGATACAGCTCCGATCCATAGCAAACACGATCGGTTTGCTCCGATGCCATCAAAGTGCTACCAGATCCTAAACAGAAGTCGGTAATAATATTATCGATATAGCTGCAGTCCATGATAGCATCTCCTACCAGCTTGATAGGTTTGGGTGTAGGATGATCTTTTGTCGTAACGTCTGATGTTTTATTCAGAGAGCTCATGCTTGGATAATCCCATACATTTGTCCGATATCTACCAGTTTCTCCTAGTTTGAAGTTATTTATATTGCGGTCACGTCCATTCTTGAAAATATATACCAGTTCGTGTCCTTCCTCATATCCTGTTTGGTCAATGGATTTAAGCCTGTTCTGTAGCTCCAGCTCTGACATAAACTCTTCAGCTACTTCCTGATTGTTCTGGAACATGTATATAAGTTCATGTTTGGATCGGTAGAACGTTCCCATTCCTCCATTATTCTTATTCCAAACTATCATATTTTTGAATTCAGAGAATAGCTTTCCTGCCATCATTATTTCCAGCTGATGCTTCCAATCCATGCACACATAGTGAATAGATCCATTCTTGGAGTATCGAATCATATTCTTGAAGATATCTTCCAGGAAGGTTACGAACTCATTCATTGTCATCTCTCCAGCTCCCATGACAAAGCCTACAGCCTCATTCCTCCCAAAGCCAGAGAACTGTTCAGGAGCCAGATTGTATGGTGGATCGATGAACGACATATCTGCAAACAGTCCATTCATCAATCGACCTATAACATTGACATCGGTACTATCTCCACAGATAACACGATGCTTACCTATATCGTACACATCGTGCAGTTGAGTGATGGCATCTTTCTCTTCAGGAGGTAGATCGTTGAACTCATCTTCGATTACTTCACGCTCCTTATCCTTGGATTGAGTGAGCTGTTCGATAGATGGGAGAGCAGCTGCTACTGATGGTAGATCTACAATGCCCTCGAAGATACCAGAGAAGTGTTCCTCCAGTTTTGGCAGATCCCATTCTCCTGAATGCGTATTGGATAGTAGCATGTATTCCTTTACTTCTTTCTCAGTAAGCAAACGAGATGGAACACGAACGTCTATCTCCAGTTCCAGTTCTTCCTGCTCGATGAAGTATTCCAGCCTACGATGTCCAGCTATCAATACATTGTCCAGGTTGATGACTGGAGTATCCACCAAGTTGAACTTTCGCATGCTCTCTTCGAGGATCTTCTGTTTGTCCTCATTCCTCTTCCTGGGATTGTAGTCAGCTGGTATCAATTCCTTGACCCTTCGCTTTTCTGTTTTCCAAATTAGTTGACTCATTTCTTTGCTTTTTTATGGTACTAGCAAAGCTAAACGCAGGAGAGGAGGCTATAAAGGACATCTCAATCCGATATATTTTGAAACCAATCGAGCATATCGATGTGATGGAAATGGATTGATGAGAAAAGCAAAAAAACGCACAACTTTAACATTTAAAATGCTGATTTTTAACATCGTAGTCACAGAAGTCAATTTTTTCACTTTTTTGCATTACAAGCCGCCTACACAGCGGCACGGGCTTAATTGACGAACATATTTTTTTATTTTATTTTTCAAAAAGTCTTTTAATTGATAATCAACAAAATAGATATATTTAAAATAACAAAAGGCTAAAATCGAGTAGTTTTTGAGGGTAAACGGATGTTTTTAGACAAAAAAATAACCCTATCTAAAAAGCAGGGTTACCAGTTGCAAGTTCTTTTAATATTTCACGTTTGTTTAATGCGTTTTTCAGGTTTTCATTCCATGACTCAAGCTCTTTGTTACTTTTGTATTTTTTGTTCTGAATTTGGCTGTTAATTCGTCTTATATTTTGCTCTGTGTTGGTTATCTCATTTAAAAAAGCATCTGGATTATTTAGTTGCAATAATCTCATTTCTTCCTTGAGTGTCCGTGTTATTGTCGATTTTATTGTAAGGTCATGGATGTTTAGAAAAGAATGCGTGTCGTTGTATGATTTAAGCTCCTTGTGAGCATTTTGATTGCGTATGTGAAGTTCTACCTGCTCTCTGGCAAAGTGTGGCTGTTCGTCTATTATATTATTAATCTCCTGCATGCGTTTGTGTGTGGTTACACGCTCGTCATACAGGAGAATACATAGTTGTACATTTTGGTCTGTATTATTGTTCCAGGCTATTTGCGGAAATTCTTCTTCTTTTTGCCTTTTTTTTTTGATTGTTGGATACCTATCTTACTTAAAAGATTATTACCAGCCTTTTTCATCTTTTCGATTCCAGACTCTTCTGGTATAGTTTGTTTTACTTCATTTCCTTTAGTGGATAGATCTTGAGTCCTATTCTCTAGTATTTCTTCTGGAGAGAAGTGGTCCAGAAGAGTTAGCAATGTTTCTTCAGCAATTCGTTTTTTATTAAATGATATAGATTTGACTGCTCGAACAATTAAACTAGATCCAGGTTGTTTAGACTTCAACAACTCAATGTCATGTTTCAGATAGTCCACATTAGTATGTTTGACTATAAATTTATTTTTCTCTAAGAAGTTCATAATGTGTTTATTTGAAAAGAGCCACGGCTAAGTGGCTCTCATTATTAATAATAAAACAGATGTATTACTCTTTTGGAGTGTTTTTAGTTTGCACTGAACGTCCAGCTACTGGTGGAGCATCCTCTTCGACTTCAATTTCTCCATCATAATATAGCAATGGCTGCGAACACTCTCCACCTGTGAATTCGAGTCCTATTCCTGCTAGACCTCCTTCCTGTTCTCCAATAGAAGTATATTTCATTTTCATACCTCCAGAACATGGATCTCCCATGATGAATTTTTGTCCATCAGCACAACGCTCAAATATAATATTGAAGTCTTCTCCTACATTTTGATAAACGTAATCTAAAGATTCTTTAGACATCCCTTCAATAATCACAGGAAGCATTGGAACTCCTTTGAATTGATTCTCTCCTGGTTGCACATTTGGTTTTAAACTGGCAACAGTTCCATCCAGGTAATTATATTTTTTACCTTCCTTCAGAACACTCTCCTTAATTGTAGCCTTTTCAGGTTTAGGATATTTTTCCAGATCTACATATGTCATCAATGCCAGATATATTCTATATTTTAATCCTAAATCTTTTGATTCTTTAGGCTGTTTGGGTAAGTTAATTAGCATATTAATACTTTTAAAAGTGAATAATAATACTGGAGACTAGCTCCAGTATTTAATCAATAGGCTCTACGCTCCAACTCTAGGAAGTTTCCTGTTGGTCGAGTCAGAGTAACAGTTTCTCCATCGATTGTATCAGTATAGTCCTCCAATTCAGCATGCACCTTGATGTAATCTCCAACTTTAGCTGGATTCCAAGCAGCAGATAATTTAGCAAATTTACCAGCTTTGGCAATGGTAGTTGCGTTTGTCAAATCACCACAAACAATTTTGTACACTCTACTGATATCAGCATTCTTAATATCAGTAATAGCTGTTACTGCAGTATTCTCTCCAGTTTTAAATAGAGTGTTCACTTTTCCATCTGGCTCTGTATCACCATCTGCTAGTGATGTTGCTGGATCATTGGTAAATATCCATTGGTTTTCGTAGTTGGATGCTTCCAGTTCTGCAGGAGTCTTATATTGGATTCCTGCTTGCTGAACTCCAGATCCTTCTTTCCAACGAGACATAACTCCCAGCTGTTCCCAATCACGCTCAAAGTAGAATGCTAACATTTCGTTAGGTTTGTCTTCATAGTTTTCAATATTACCAGGAACAGTGATAATAAGTTTGAACACATTGAGAGGAAGATTAGGAACCCAGATAATATTGGCATCCACATCATTCAATTCAGAAGATGCTACCCCTGTGAAATCAGTATCTTTACCATACTTCTTCCTAAAATTTCGAATATACCAAGGTCTATGCTTTAGGTTCGCATACATCTTATATCCTTCCATAGAGTCAAGTATTTGCGATACCCAATCCCAGAAGCCTTCATAGTACTCTACAATTGTGGTTTCGGAATATGCTTCAAACTCTGGGTTAGGTCTGATTTTTAATTCCTCTTCAACTCTCTCAATTGCACGGTATGCACCATCTGCAGCTAACATAGCAGGGTTTGATACAACGTTTTGTTGTGGAACTCTAACTCCGATTACACGCCTTCTGTTTTGCTCGTTACGTAAAATAGTACCAAAGTGGATCATAATCCACTCTACGAATGTCCATTTAATGACATTAGAGCCTTCATTGCCTTGTCTATTCAAGTATCCGATGTATTGTTTCTCAAGCTTAATCAAATCTTTGAATAAGAATTTGAACATCACATCGATTACGCTGTAGATCTCAGCTGTGAAATGAACAGAGCCTTTGAAAATTTTACCTTCTCTATAACCTTGAGAAAGCTCTCCAAAGTTTGCACCTGGTGCAATCTCCTTGTTTTGGATATTGGACACCAATGGGAAAATATGACTAACAGAAGGTAGTGTTCGAAGATAAGCCAGAATCAAGTCTGTACGACGAACAATATACTCTCCAGCTTTGCCAAACAAATCTGAATAGTCAATTGTACTCTCTCCAGCTATCATTTTCTTATAGTCCAATGTCTCGATCATATTGCTACTATGCAATTCTGTAGATCTTGACACCAATTTTTCAGCAAAAGAGTTGAAAGCCTCTTTGAATTCTCTTCTTTGCTCAATCGTAATTGACTCAGCAACAGGCTTACGATTTACTGACAATTCATTGTACCAACGTCCACGAATGAAAAGAGGATCTTCTATTCCATATAAGTGAGTTGGAGTGTGAGCTGAATGGCCTAGAGTTATAGCCATTGTTTTAGCTATAGTTGCAGATCCATTCAACCCAACAGATGCAACAGGAGTTTTCACTTCTGGTTCTCCTTCTAATGTTTTGATAGTTGTATCCTGTTCAACAACTTTAGCAACTACCTCAGTTGCTGTTTTTGGAGCATTCTCTCCGAATACAGCAGCTAGACTTTTCTGATCGTCCTCGGATAATATAGTTTGATCAGCTTCAGGTTCGTCCACATTAGCTTCTTTGTCTGCAGAAAAAGTAACTCCATGCACTTCTTCATATTTTGCAAAAAGCTGTTTTTGCTCGTCAGCAGTCAACGATCCTGCAGCCATCTTTTCTTCAAAGTCTAAACTTTTTGCGATGTCCATAGCACGTTTTTGCCACGTTTTGATTTTTTTACGTAATCCCATACTTTTATTATTTATTTAAATGATGAATAGAAACTTTGTTGTTTTTCGGCTAGATCCTTCACAATGGTTAAAGCAGCATCATAATTACCTATGACATCTATAAGTCCATAATCAACAGCATTTTGAGCATAGAACACCTTACCTTCAACTAATCCTTCTATTGAAGTATCTAATTGAGGTCGATTTGACTTTATAATTGCTTGGAAATGTTCAGCGAAAGGAGTCAAAACTTCATCGTAAAGACGTTCTGGTTTATCCTCGTTTATTGCTTCTTCAAATTCAGTATTCTTATACTTCGATGCTGGAGGTCTAAATGTTTTAACTTTGATACCTAGATCTTCATAATACTTAGAAAAATCTCTAAGAGTTATTTGTACTCCAACACTCCCAATCTCGCACATTGGATTAGCTGCTACAATCTGATCACAGAATGATGCAACATAAGCTCCTCCTGAACAGCATTGACCATCTATGAATGCCACACATGGTTTAATTCTATTTCGAAGAGCATCTTCTAGTTGAATTACAGATTGTGATGTTCCTCCAGCTGTATTCATATATAGGATGACTCCTATAATCTTGGAAGAATTATTAGCTAGTCGGAGAAGATTGGCGATATCATCCACTCCATATGAATACCATCTACCATATTTGAACATATTACCTATAATTGGCAATACAGCAATTGTATTTTCCTCATAACTGTCAAATGGGTTACCTTGGTAATCTTCAGATGGGTTGATACTACCAACAACTTTAGGAACTGGAGGTTGTTGAACTTCAATTTTCTCTCCATTGAGTAATTTATGTCTTATAAGTTCAACAGCTTGCACTGCTGAATCTCGCATAAGCAGAGGAGAATCGGATATTTCAGAAAGGAATAGGTCTAACATTGCAATATATTTTATACAATGGTAGACCTATACTATAATGCGTTAAAGGACTATTACGCTGGAGAAGATGCTTTAAATGTAAGGTTGATATAAGTTTTATCAGTAGTTAAGGTCATCACTGCTGGGTAATCTAAAGAGCCAACTATGAAAATTCCTTCACTGGTGTGTACACGAACTATAAAATATTCAAGAGGAAATTTTAAAAAGAAAGAATCTTTGCCATACTTCATCTTTGCATTTATAGTCTCATTTAAAATAACACCAGCTGAATTTGGTTGTTTTGCTCCTTGGTAGGTAGATGCAGATTCCAACTTGCAATCAATAAATGATTTTCCTTCCTGGAGAATTACTTCATCTCCCAATATTTTTAATACATCATCACAATGTATAACTTCTATTCTAGAACAAAGGTGTAAAAACATACTATAACTATTTAATTTATAACACTATCGAACACTTAGACTCACACTGTACTCAAACAAAGGACAGTAAGGGGTGTTTGGTCAGAGCGTTTTTAACTTAAAAAGAGGTCTATTTAACATCATATAACAGATTTATCTAGATGAATATGCCTTTTGTTTTCGATTTCGAATATTATTTCTCCAGCGAGCATAATTCTTTGTCATGGAGTCTACTTCATACGAAACAATATCATGTTGCAAAGCAAATATATAAGCAGCCTCTTTATAGGTATATCCTTCATCATGCTTTTTCTTGTCCAAAAAATTATGCAGATCTGCTCTGAAAAACAGCTTTACATCTTTGTTGAATATCTTTGCTGATTCCTCCGAAATATAATTATAATATCTAGGATCTTTACCCTCTTTTCTGTTGGGTAAAACAATCTCCACATTTCCTACGATATCATCCTCTTTGATATAGTGTGGAGTAGTGGAAGTTAAAGACCACAAATTGTGATATAAATATATAGTGTCTGGGATGGCTACTATACCAGTTGGTTTCCCTTTAGCATCCTTTTTTCCCCATTTGCCAATAAGATATTCTGCTAAATAGGATTCTATCTGAATTTTTGTAGTAAGTAATTCCATTTCAATTCAATTATAAATGAGGTAAATTCAAAGTAAAAGGAACTCGAATTTAGATATGTAAGATACGAAAAATCAGCAATTTACAGAAATTTAATAGGTGTTTTTTAAGGTTTTGGACTACATTTATTGATATATTTCGCATGTTGAAAATTTGCCTACTACCTACTACAATGATTAACTACTTAATAATGTTTACTTTAATTGTATATTTTTATATTCTTATTGATTTGTAGTAGCTTGTAGTATGCTGTAGTAGGGGGATATTCTAAACATAAAACTACTACAAATATACGCACTATAACTGCTCACAATGGTATTTTCAAACGCTTGTAGTATGTAGTACTTTTATTTTCTTCTTTTGTGTTTTGCGTTAAAGTAATCTTTATATTAATAAACTATTATTATATAATATATATTCATGTATGTATACGAGTCCGAAAAATAAAAACTCTCCCCCTTCCTAAAAAAGAAAACACTGTCAGACGCTTTCTTATTACGACAAGGGGAGAGGGGACAGACTGAAATGGGTGTGCAGTCTGGTTAAAATTTAATCTATGCTTCAACTGGTTTCCACTCAACAATATAATTGGGATGTGTACTGTGAAAAGACTCATTACAATCCCACCAATAATAATCATCTGTAGAGCATTTACATCTATGTGCTAATGCAATTCCACCATCGTTATATCTAACAATTACTGCTTTTGTTTTTATTATCCCAGACTTGAGCTTTTGAGGGTGAAGTGCATTAATCTTTGTTTCTTTTGTTAATTTCTCGTCCTCCTCAGGCATTTCTTGATTTACATTTCTCCAACGATTTAAATATTGACAATTGGAGAGGATTGATTTAATATCTTCAACTTTACAATACTCTCCTTTGGATGGGAGCAAAATATCTTGAGCATCAGTTCCACCATGGTTTCTAACAATCATTTCTCCATGATTGGGTGTTGGATATCCACATTGTACTAAATCATAAGTAGGGAATGGGAAAAAATAAGGATGCAATTTTCCTTCAATTTTGTATTCCTCAATCATTTCATTATCTAAATTGTTCACAAATTCGTCAAATGGCTTATCTTCTGTTTTCATAATTATATTATATTTCAGGTAATTATTTCACTCCGTAAAATTACTGTTTGCTATTTCCGATTAGTAGAGGCTCTTTTTTAATACCTTCTGAGAGCTGTTTGCGTTTAGCTTTGGACTCCTTTTCTATTTCTTTTTTCACTCTGCTGATATACTTCTCGGCTTGCTGTAGTTGTTTGTAGAATGGAACTCTGGATAGTTTCCTTCTGAGAGTTGTTGCATTGGCTTCCAATTGTGCTAATTCTTCCTGAAGGGGATCGATTGAAGTTTTTTGATTGGCTGTGATAGCATTTTTCAGGAAGTCTCTCTCCAGTTTAGGATCTAGCCATCCCAGAAACTTGATAAATATATCCAGGTGCATCCAAGTGCCAGGAGCTACTCCTCCAGAGATCACTCGCACAACATTTCCTCTCTCCGTAAATTCATGGTCTGGTTCGTAACCATGCTCTAATACTATTGCATTGATCAGTTCTTTCACTTTCTGACCTCGAGTATAGCCATACACATCTTTCTTATATTCTTTGGCAATGGATGAAGCATTGAATAGCCCATCATCATTCGTTTGTAATATGTTTTTTCTCTCTGCTGGTAGGAGTACCAGGCTGTTTGAATCTTTTGTCATATCTTTTATTTTTTAGTTGTCGCAGATTTGCGGTGTGGGTTGTAGTAGTCTTAGAGGCTGTTTTTTGTCTCTTCTTGTTTTTTAAGTCCTATAATTTCCATTGCTTTGTATAGACTGTCTTTCCTTGCTTGTCTCCACTCATCAGAGTGTGGTTGTCTACGTGGTGCTATGTTTGCTGGCATACTGTAAATTGAGTCAATAATATAACCTTGAAAAGCATCAGCCCAATCTTCACTATCTCTTTCTTCTTCCATTAGAAGCTGACCATAATCAACTCCAAGCTTGAAAATCTCTAATAAATTTTGCGATGTCATACCTCCTTTTTTTGTCATTACGCAATTTTGCGATGTGGTTATTTATACTTTACATTTATCTTTCAATATCTCTTCAGCTATTGCTTTATTCATAGCATTTAATTGAGCATCTCTGAACTCTCTATCTGTAGTCTCACATCGATATACATAGTATGTGCCAAGAACCCATTGATGTTTATACCACAATCTGAATTCTCTGGCAGTACGTATTCCTCTGCTACCTTTTTCAAAAGGGCTAAATATTTCTGCTTCCATATTCTTTCATTTTTCACTCCGTAAATTTGCGAAGTGCGTTATATTAGTTTCTATTTAGTCTTTTAGATTATCAATCTTCTCCACCATCATATGGTGAAATCTTGGAAAGATGAGAGCGAAAGGTGTGAATACAATAATCACAAGTAGGAGGAGCAAGTCAAAGAATATAATATTCAGGCGGCATGTGAATATCACAAATAGGGTTTTGAATCTTTCTAGTGTATTCATTGTCTTATTATTTTTAGTCATATCGCAAAATTGCGTAGTGCTTTATTTTTAGTTGAAAATTATATCATATCCGTAGATAGGATGGCTAGATCCTTCAGGTCTGAATGGTTTGCTTTCGAAGTTGAGAGATTTGAGAGCCGTGCCAATAGTATTTGGAGTAATTGTTTTATGTTCTTCAGCTCTTATCTTATGTTTCAGTTTGTCATATATGGCAGTTGCATTTAAACGAACCACAGACTTATCTTTGCTTGTTAGCTGCTCCAACGATGGCATCATAATAAATCGTTGCACAAATCGCATTGCTGGGGTTACCTCGTTGTATCTTCTGTTGTATTCTGCAAACTCTTTGAAATCAGTTTCTTTGTGGAATATAAAGTCGAAGTCTGTACTTTCGTAAAGCATCAGAGCTTCACTCCAGAGCTGATCAATATCTACCACATTGGAGTACTCAAAATCAATCGCTTCTATCTCTATTGCTCCCCAACGTCTGTATCCATAACTCTGAGGAAGGAATCCTCCCATTTCTTCAGTTCTGTTGGAGGAGAAGAGAGCAGCTGCTATTCGTTGTTTTGGAGTGGCAAATTCTTCGTGTCTGAATTTAACCAGGACTTCATCCTTTGTTAGGATCGATTTCCAAGTGTCGATATTCCTCCTATTGATTCCTACCAGCTCATCGAAGTTGACAAACATAAATCTTGCAAAGGATTCCTCCATGTCGAATTTGGCATCATCTCTACTAGACTCAATATAAAATTCCTCTAGGGGTTTCGGAGTTAGGAATTTGATGAGACGTGTTTTTCCTATTCCTTCTTGAGCGTGAATGAAACCCAGTGCTACTGGATTGGCTTCATCTCCCATCCACATAGCCACCGATGCCACCAACCATTTACGAATCAGTTTGCACATACGTTCTCGGTAGTATTCTGGCTCATGCTCCTCAAATGCTCGAGGAGTAAGATGTTTACAAAATAGATCTATTTGGCTTTCTCCTGTCCATTTTCCTCTGATGCTTTCGAAGTAGTCAGTAATGGGATTATAAGGAGGCATATATTCAGGAGCTCTGAGAATGGTACGCAATACATCTTTGCTAACATTTATTTTGTTTGTTCTGAGGTGTAACCAAAGCGAGTCGAAAGTTGGTTGATACTTGCTTTCAAATCCTTCCTTGTATAATATGCTCAACTTGGTAGGATCTTGCATTGGCACTTTGATGTCGAATTTTTCTAGTAGCTTGTCAATTACTTGTTGATTTTCGTCAAACAGAATGTTATTCATATCTGTTTGCTTTGCTTTAAGATTGACTAGACCTATTTCTTCTACCTTTCCCATTTAGTATTTATCCCTTTTTTGTTTTAATCGATTAGCCTGGCTTGTCTGACAAAGCCATACTGGCTACATAATTTTTTGATTGGTTTTATATTGGTTGATTCCAATTTGTGACAATTATAATAGATTGTTCTTTCTTCTGGAATGACAACAAAACCTTTACTCCTAACCTCACTTATCAGTTTAGTTAACTCTTCGCTTTCTTCATCCATTTCCTCCAAACAACTTAGAATTTCTATCTAGTATTGCTCTTATATCCTCATAGTTCATTTGTCTTTTAGTCTCTTCTGGTTCTACTTTGGGCACAATTGTTTGTTTATGTTTTTCGTAGATTCTATTTCGACGTTCAGTGCTATAATCTCCAAAGGCCCGGAGGATAGCTTGAGCATCCACTGACCCAAAAAACTGGACACCATCTCCAAATAGAATTTTATCCGATATCAACTTTAGATCTGTGATGTAAAGATGTGAAAACCGGTCGTAGATTTTAAAAGCAATCTTTGTTGTCTCCGTTAGTGGGTTTCGTATATTCAATGTTTCATTAAGCACTTTTAGCCATCTGTCAACATAGTTCACAACACTTTTCAAACCATATGTTTCTTCGAGTTGCAAAAGAGTAGTACGCTCCTCTTGGATGGAATTATCAATTGTTCTAATATCTGCAAGAATGGCATCGAGATTATTAGGAGAGAATTCTTCCAAGAATTCATTGTATGTTGTTGGTAATTTGAATAAACTCATAATATTTTATTTTTAGATATTCTTTTTTACAGCTCCAATATCAAATCCTGTTGTAGATCCTACTTGATTATTATCTGGCTCCTCTCCTGTCATTTGTTTTTCGGAAGGGAGGAATAATCTAGGATATTGATTTCGTATCATAAATTCTAGAATCATTATTGCTCGAGCTTCATTTTTACCAGATATAGTATTCAAGAATCTAAGATTCATTATTTCGGCTCTGGATGGGAGGAAGCGTTGGTGCGATTCTTCCAGGTATTCTTTGTAGATCTGCCATGCTTCAGTAAATTTTTTACTTTCGAATGGCATTTTCACTTCAGCTGGAGGAATTGGTTCTACTAACTTCGAGAACTCATTATGTGAGGTTATAAGGTCATTTATCAACTTCTCCAATTTTCTTATCGCTTTCTTTGTTTTGTTATTCTCCACAGCCTCTAAGAATGGTGTAAAGTTGCTAACAAACTCAGATACACGCTCTGTATATACTTTCCATTGTGGTTTCATAATCTACAGATTAAATTTTTCACAAATATCTACTATTATATCTTGTAACTTTTCGTAACAAAAACCGGGACGAGGAAAATATATGATTTTCGAAAATCCGATTTCAACTTCATAACTTTTACTTAATACATGTACTATTTTAGACTTTTCTAATAGATCTAGCATTTCGCCAGTCATGTTGAAGTTACACTCTAAAGTCATTCTTGTAAAACCTCCATCGCTAGCATGAGGATAGTAATACTTCAATTTATCTTCGTATACAAAGTTGTATGTTAGCGTATTCCCAACTTCTGTACATCCAACAAAGTTGCGGGTGTCACTTACTTCTTTAAATTCTATTTTCATGGTAATTATTTCTTGTTTATTACTTTATAGTTATCAGACCACACTACGCAATTTTGCGTTATGACTGATTTTTTATAATCGAAGTACACAGCTCCACTAGGAGAAGGTTTGGTATGATCAGTTATCACATCTCCTGGTTTAAATCCTAATCGAGTCAGTTCCCAGTCTAAAATGCCTATTAATTCTATCATCTTATTACTCTTTTTTTGCCTCATTAAACACTGCAGCAGCTATTCTTTCGTAGAGTGTATTGCTCTCGATGGGGAAGCTAGGAGTGAATTTTATATCTATCTCATTCCTGCCATCAGGAAGTTCATTGATTATCATCTCGCATTGCTTATGCCCTTGCTGTATGTGGATAATGATGGGAGTCATTTGAAGTTATAATCCCTCCATTGTCATTTCGTAAAAATCATCGCAATGGATGCAATCCACACATCTTCCTTCTTCATCATGGATATAAATCTCTTGAGAGTCAGCTCCACAGCTGGAGCAAATGCCATCTGTCAAATCAAAAGGGGAGTAAGTTGTCGTTTCTACCATAATTCTTTTTCATTTTTAGTTATTAATAAAAAACTGTTTGCTTTGTTTGTGTCGCTAATTTAGTTCCTTGTTTAGGTCTGCAAAACCTAGAAAATCAATAATATAAAAGTGTACACCTAACGCTTTAGGTATATATTTACATATGCTATACTGCTATAGTATCAGCATTCAATAAAGCATCGAGTGGGATAGAGCGCTCTCTTCTCCTAGAGAGCAATCTGCGTTGAGCTACTTGAATAGTTCTTTGCTCTTCTAGTCTTATTCTTGATCTCCGCTGGGGGAGAATTAAACCTTGAAAACAGATTAAAATAGCTGTAATGAGAGTTAGGGTAGGGTTGTTAAAGTAAATTTTCGACAGTTCTGTTACTTTACTAATATTTACTTTCTTAAAGATACTCTTCATGTGTGAGCTAGTTGTATCTTCACTCCTACACAATCGTTCAGCCTTCTCTTTGTTGCTTAAGCATTCGTCACAAGTCAATACAACATTGGTATATTCAACTTTTGACAGAATGCGCTGTAGATCACTCCTTGTCAGTGTTTTCATATACATTTGCTTCAGTGATAACTTTTCTAACAATTGCTTCTGATTCCAACCAAATTGCAATTTGAGTAGGAGTCAAATCTTTCCACTCCGAAACTTCAAACATATACCGTACAGTTCTAGGAGTGATCGACACTCCTTTACCATTCAGCACCTTAGATGCAATGTAGTTCCACAAGCCTTTTTCCTGCACCCATTTGAGCCTAAAATCTCGCTCTACTATAAAGTCTGTTGATCCTGATAATGATGTAAATTTCATTTTCACGCTTTTATGTGATTGTTTTTTGTTATTTTTACCCTTTACTTTGTGAAATAAACGTGAATATTCTCGCTATTTTCAAAAATACACTGCGAATATATGGATTATATTCAGTGATACAAAACAAAACACGGATTATATTCAATATTATTATGGAATTTGCTCAGCGTCTCAAGAAATATATAGATTACAAAGGCATTAGTTTAAATGCTTTTGATCAATCCATTGGAACATCTAATGGATATATCGGTAGAGCCATTAAAGGTAACAGCTCGTTAGGTAGTGATATATTGCAGAATATATTCAGTGAATACACTGACTTAAATCCAACATGGCTTTTGACAGGTAAAGAAGAAATGTTATTTAATAACAACAAGCAAAGCTATCAACAAGATGAAATAGTTCACATAGCTAGTGAACCAGATATGCCATTTCATCATCTCCCTACATCGATAGATGATGAGAGAAAAACTTTAATTGCTTCAATAAATAAAATGACTGATACGGCAGATAGAAATAGTAGAACACTTGAAAAAATAGTGGACTATCTGGTTAGTAAGGATATAAATATAGAGTGAGAATTATATAGCATGACAAAAAAAGTAAGCCATACCACACATGGAAAATTTCCAGGAACAAAATTAGAAGGAGCTGATAAGTATAAGAAATTATATCACTATACTTCCTTCGAATCGTTTGTTAAAATCTGGTTAAGCAAAAAATTGCTTTTTAGTAAAATAGAGGGCATGAATGATATTCTAGAAGTCAATAAAAAATACTCTTTTGAGTTAGGAACCTGTAGAGAGTTGATTCGAGGAGTAATAGATAAACTAAACTCTTTTAAACAGATAAGCTTTACAATGGATTATGACTCATATATTATTGGAAGTATGTCGACATTAATGTGGGGACATTATGCAACAAAAGGTAAAGGTGTTTGCATAGAATTTGACTATTCTAAACTAGACATCAAAGATACAATCTTCGAAGGTGAAATTACATATGAAACTTATTTGCCTGGTCCTCATTTCATTCCTCCAAGTTTAACTATTGAGGGTCTTGATGATTATTTTACTAAAAATCAAGAAACTATATTTTTTCAAAAACTAAAAGACTGGAGTGGGGAGAATGAATATAGATTAGTGAGTGGAAAAGATGATTTTCTAGATATTAGTACAGCAATTTCAGCAGTCTATGTTACAAGTAATAATTCTACAGAATGTATTTTACTTGAAGAATTGCTTCAAGGTTCAGACATTCCTGTAATGGAGTTTTTCTTTATTAATAATAGTTCACATGGTTATATTCCAAACATAAGACTTGCAAAAAGTATCAGAGATCAAACCGAAGAAGCAAGGAATAATCCTAATAATCTACTAAATAAACTTCATGCAGAAGTATGGAAATAATGTATTTGAAGAAGTAAGAAAATCTAATAAATGCGACTCGATAGCATCTCGCTCCACCTTTAAGAAAGGGTATATCTATATATGATAAAAACAGGACGATTGCAGGACGTCTCACTAACAATCTATTGATTATCAAGGTTAGCATCATTGCGCCAGGAACCTCT
>CALKIV010000054.1 GCA_937995835.1 uncultured Dysgonomonas sp.
TTCTTTTATTAATGCCATTATATATATTTACTTTAATATTCTACTTAAATAAAGCTCTAAGTTAGTCAAGTCTATTTTTTTAGCTAATATGCGCTTGTCCTTGTCTAGAAAGTATAGACTTGGTGTGGCACTGACATCAAACTTTAGCCAATATTGCGAGCTAAAGCTAGGGTCGAAAAGGTTGTACCATCCTTCGCCTTCCATTTCATGCTTGGTCATAAATTTTTTCCACGCTTCTATATCTGTTCCAGTGTTGACAGTAATCACCTTTAAACCTCTATCCGTATATTTAGGGAAAAAGTTTTTTCTCAATTCTTCCATTTCATGATCGCAATGCGAACAGGTAGTGGAGTAGAAGTAGAGAAGGGTGAAGTCAGCTTCTACCTCGCTTGTGTGGATGGAGTCTCCATCTATTGTTCTAAGCAATAGGTCTTGGGCAATCATTCCTAAACGATTTTGCTCAATAAGAGCATATTCAGCTAATAAGCTACTGTGTAAAGTGCTGTCTATCCAACTGATGTCTTTGTCAAAAATATAATCTTCAGCTAGTCTAGCCCACACATTTTCCATACCCATCATGGGACTTGTGGCTGCTGAATTGAATAAATTACTGAGCATTTGCTCAAAAGCTTCATTGTTGTTTTGAGATTTGGCAACAAGCTCACTTGTGGCTTGGGCGATGGAGTCTGGATGTTGAGAAACAATATTGTATAAGAAGTAATCCATCTGCCTAGAGAAGAATTCTGTATTCCAGAGCCTTTTGTCCTCAAAGTCTATGTTGTCGAAAAAGTGTTTTCGTAGATATTGCCCGTTCTCTATCTGCTGTTGCTGTTCTTCGGGAAAAAGATGTGGAGGGTTAATCTCGTAGGCTGCTTTGATGAAGGAGGCGAACCAAGTGCCCTTTTGAGCCTTTATGTGTTTGTTGAGCAGTTGATCTATCTTGTCCAATAGTTGGGCATATTGCTTCTTGGCTTCAGCTCTTTCTAGATCAGACGATTTCTCATTTTCCAGAATATTATATGATTTCTGAATTTGAGAGGCATATGGAGTATATTCCTTTATGTAATTCCAGTATAACTTGGTGTCATCGTTCCCCGAAATCGTACTGTTGATTAAGTTTTTATTCAGATCTATTTTGATATCACTCTGCTGTTTATCTATCAATAGTTCTATTTTCTGATCAGGCTTAATCAATAGCAAATATTGTCCAGGCTCTAAAGGCTCTGCCTTCGAAAAAGAGAATTTCCCCTCAGGAGACACCGTAGTGGAGTCTATGGAATAGGGATTGCTCTTCCAATATCTTGCTAAATAAACGGTGCTCCCTTTGGCGAAAGGAGCACTAGCTTGTATATTGAATTTAGAATCTGTATTGTTGATGGCTGTGCCGTAAGTAGCACATAGGAATGAAAAAATAATAGTAATTATTTTATATCTCATTAGTTTTGCTCTTTAACCATTTATCTTCTTCTTCGCTTAGGAGTGGTGATAGTTTGCTGTATACATCCTTGTGATATGCATTTACCCAATCTATTTCGGCCGATGTCAATAATGTTTTATTGATAGGAGTGGTGTCCCAAGGGCATAAGGTGATCGTTTCAAATGAATAGAAATCTCCGAATTCGCCAGACATTTCATGTTGAGTGACAATCAAGTTTTCCAATCTAATGCCATATTGTCCATCACGATAGAGTCCCGGTTCGTTAGAAGTAACCATGCCTATTTGCAGTGTAGTTGGGTTTTCGTTCAATCTGATATTTTGCGGTCCTTCATGTACATTCAGGAAGTGCCCAATGCCGTGTCCTGTACCATGAAGGTAGTTTAGACCTCTATCCCAAAGAGCTTTACGTGCGAGAATGTCAAGCTGTGAACCTCTTGTGCCTTCAGGAAAGACGGCTGTTGCCAGATTTATGTGCCCTTTTAAGACTAAGGTGTAGTCATCCTTCATCTGTTGAGTCAGTTCTCCTACGGCTATCGTTCTGGTGATGTCAGTTGTTCCATCCATATATTGGCCTCCAGAGTCAATCAATAATAGACCTTCGGGTTTGATGTATGCCGCAGTTTCTTCTTCTGCATGATAGTGCACGATGGCTCCATTGGCTCCGTAGCCAGCTATGGTGTCAAAGCTTTCGCCAACAAACATATCTTGCTCCGATCGGAATTCAATAAGTTTCCTAGCTACATCTGTTTCTTTTACTTTGCCACTTTTTACATTAGCCTCTAGCCACATATAAAAGCGAACAAGTGCTACACCATCCTTTAGCATCGCGTTTCGGAATCCTTCTAGCTCAGTTTCGTTCTTACAAGCTTTCATCAAGTCGGCAGGTGATGGAATATCTATCACACTGTTGGCTTTGTCTATGGTGTTTAGCAGTTTCAATGTAACCTTACTGCTGTCAATGCAAATCGTTTCTTTCAGTTTTGCAACATAATCGAATACTTTATCATATTCGGCCAAAACAACATTTTGACTTTTTAGATAAGCAGCAGCCTCAGGTGTTACTTTTTTAGGATTGATAAATAGAACACTCTCTTTCTTAGAAACATAAGCAAAGCATACTGCAACAGGATTGCACTTCACGTCATTGCCTCTCATGTTGTAGAGCCATGCAATGGTATCGAGTGTGCCAATTAGTAGAGAATCGGCACTTTCTTTTTTTAGTACCTCGTTGATTCTGTTTATCTTGCTTTTAGCAGATTCTCCAGTATATTCTTCAGGTAGAATAAATATTGGATTGGTAGGGATGTCAGGTCTGTCTTCCCATATATGTGCAAAAGGATCTTTGTCAATACTTAGTTTTAGTCCTTTTTTACTTAATTCTTTTTCAAGAGCTATCGCATCTTTTGCAGAGTATACTTGTGCATCAATGCCAACTGTTGCTCCTTCTTTCAGTTCTGTGCCAAGCCATTCAGTGATGGAAGGCGTTTTTGGTAGTCCTTCTTTGTAAAGGTCGATTGTAGTTCCTTCTAGTTGTGTTGTCGCCTGTAGGAAATAACGAGAGTCAGTCCACAGTCCACTTTTTTGTCTTGTAACAACCACAGTTCCGGCAGAACCGGTGAAATCGCTGATCCATTGCCTAGATTCCCAATGAGAAGCGGGATATTCGCTAAGGTGAGCATCTGTGCTTGGAATGATGAATGCATCCAAATTGTTTTGCTCCATGAAGTTTTTTAAAGCAGTGATTCTTGATTTTATAGTGGTGTTGCTCATGATTTTTAGTCTCTTTAGCTTAAAGAAAAGTTTAAGTCAATTAATTTAATATTTATTTTTCGGCACGGGTCAATGTTTGCATACTACATGCACCCGTAAAGCTGGCTCCTGGTTCTATCTCTATCGTTTTGGTCTTAATGTCACCCACCAGTTGCGACATGTTTCTAAGCACAATGTTGTCAGAGCACGTAATGTTGCCATTTATTTTGCCCATCAATTCCAGATTTGCGCAGTCGATATCCCCTGTTACGAGGCTTGAAGGTCCGATAATTATTTTTCCTTGGCAGTTAATACTGCCCTCTATCGTTCCGTCGATACGTAAATCTTCACCTGCTACAATCTGACCAGTCAATTTGGTGCCTGCAGCAATCACGTTGTGAGTCCCGGATGAAGACCCAGAGCCATTTTTCCCCATGTTCTATTTATAAATAATGTAATGTATGTTAATAGACTTATTTAGTTAAATGGCAAATATAAATAAAAAACTTAGCTTTGTTCTATATATAATAGATATAAGTCTTTATGAAAAGTTATATAATGTTAGAAAAAATACTCATGTATGCCCATCATGGAGTATTTCCACAGGAGACAAAGGTTGGTAATCTATTTAAAATAGATGTGAAATTGGCGGTGGATTTGGAAAAATCCAGTTTTTCGGATGAATTGACCGATACTGTAAGTTACGCTGATGTGTATAGTGTGATTAAGGAAGAAATGACGATCCCTTCCAAGCTTTTAGAGCATGTGGCAGGGCGCATTGTCAGAAGGCTGAAAAAGGAATACGCTGAAATAGAAAGTGTGGAGTTAAAGTTGTCGAAACAAAATCCGCCATTAGGAGGGCAAGTAGATGTTGCAAGTGTGATAATAATTGATTAGATTTATATTTGAAAATTAATTGATGCGAGTTAAAAAGATAACAGAGCTAAAGAGGTTGTCTGTAGAGGAATATAAAGAAACTGACAAGCTACCTCTTGTTGTGATATTGGATAATGTCAGAAGTCTGAATAATGTAGGAGCTATTTTTAGAAGTTCCGACGCTTTCAGGGTTTCTGCGATATATCTTTGTGGAATAACAGCCATCCCCCCACATGCAGATATTCATAAGACAGCTCTTGGGGCAGAGGATTCTGTGCCATGGAGATATTTTGAGAATACCTTGGATGCAGTAGAGGATTTGCGAGAAAGAGATTTTACGATCTGCGCAGTGGAGCAAACTTTCGATAGCATTCTTCTTTCAGATTTTGAATGCAAGCCTAGCACTCGTTATGCCATAATTGTAGGCAATGAAGTGAAGGGGGTAGAGCAGAAGGTAGTAGATCAATGTCAATGCGCCATTGAAATTCCTCAAGAGGGCACGAAACATTCGTTGAATGTTTCGGTAGCCACCGGTGTTGTGCTCTGGGAATTCTTCAAACAATTAAATGCTTAAAAAAAGAAACAAACTATAATCTAACCAATTTAATCGAAATATTATGTTCTCAGAAATAGATAAGAAGCAATTAGAAGCTAAAGGAATAAGTGAGTCATCGCTAAAAGAACAGCTGGAACGCTTTAAGAAAGGATTCCCTTTTTTGAAGATCGAATCTGCTGCCACAGCAGAAAAAGGGATTATGAGATGCGATGAAGGTGAAAAACAACACTATCAAGCTGTGTGGGAAAATTATCTGAAAGGAGATAAAAAGATTGTCAAATTTGTTCCTGCATCGGGAGCAGCAAGTCGGATGTTCAAAGACTTATTTTCATTTTTGGACGCTTCTTATTCTGAGCCTACAACCCCTTTTGAGAAAGATTTCTTTCAAGGATTGGATAAATTTGCATTTTATGCATCCTTAGATGCTGTGTGCAAAAAGAATGAGGATAAAGATATAGCCCAACTTTTATCAGAAAAATCTTATAAGGCAATTGTGAAAAATCTATTGTCGAAAGAAGGCCTGAACTATGGCAACTTGCCAAAAGGATTGTTGGAGTTTCATAAATATTCAGACTCTACACGTCGACCTATTGAAGAGCATTTGGTGGAAGGGGCATTATATGCTTCGAATGCAAGTGGAAAAGTGAATATTCATTTCACCGTGTCACCGGAAGATAGGGGTTCTTTCGAAAGTTTAGTTGCTAGCAAGTCTGGAGGATACGAAAAAGAATTTGGAGTGAAATTTGATGTGTCTTACAGTGAGCAAAAGTCGAGTACCGATACTGTGGCTGCTGACATGGATAATAATGCATTTAGAGATGTGTCCGGTGCAATGTTGTTTCGTCCGGGAGGTCATGGAGCATTGATCGAAAATCTGAATGATGTAGTTAGCGATATCATATTTGTGAAAAATATTGATAATACAATTCCTGATAGGTTGAAAAAAGAAGAAACTTACTATAAGAAGGTGTTGGCTGGCGTGTTGGTTGAAAAACAAGCGAAAGCTTTTGAATACTTACGTTTATTAGATTCAGGAAACTATACGCATGAGCAATTGATAGAAATTCTTTATTTTTTGCAGAATGATTTGAATATAAAGAATCCTGAGACAAAATTGTTGGAGGATGCCGAACTGTCACTTTATTTGAAGAAAAAGCTCAATCGACCAATGCGTGTGTGTGGGATGGTGAAGAATGAAGGGGAGCCGGGTGGAGGTCCTTTTTTGACGGTGAATTCGGACGGAACGATCTCTCCTCAGATATTGGAGAGCTCTCAAATTGATGAAAAAGACGAACAATCTAAGAATATAATTAAAGGTAGTACCCACTTTAACCCAGTAGACTTGGTGTGTGCGGTGAAGAATTATAAAGGAGAAAAATTTAATTTGCCAAAATATGTAGATGTTAATACGGGGTTTATCTCAATGAAGTCTAAAGATGGTAAGACGTTAAAGGCATTAGAACTTCCCGGGCTTTGGAATGGGGCGATGTCAGATTGGAACACGATCTTTGTAGAGGTGCCAGTGGCTACTTTTAATCCTGTAAAAACTGTTAATGATCTTTTGAGATCAAATCATTTGTAATTATAATCAACTACGGTGTTGATTTTTTAGACAAAAAACTTTTTCATGTTCTTTTTTGTTGTATATTTGTGTATTACGAAATAAAACACTTAACTTTGCAACACGTTTATCATGCTTTATGCTATGAAATGGGTTATTGATAAATGATAATAAAGGTGAAAAAATGCATTCTACATATATGCAATTGTCATAAATATATGTAATGTAAAGGAAAATAAGCATGTGTCTAAAACAACTGACTTTTACTAAAACTACTGCGATGAGCTTTAAATTGAAAAATTTGTTTTTTGTTATTGCATTAGCAATTTCTACAGGTGTCGTTTATGGCGCTCATGATAATGATGGGCAAGAAAAAGGCAAACCAGTGGCAACTGAAAATGAAAAACAAGGAAACGAAGCTTTAAAATCCGAATTAAATACAAAAGGGGGTGCCCCAACAATAAATGCGAGAGCTGGCGGAGTTTCCGCGAGTTCTAAAGATGCAATCTTCTTCTCTAATGGAGATATGTATGTGGCAGGCCAAGATGGAGCAGGTAAAGAACATGAAGCAAGTATGCTTATTGTTGGATCTGCAGAATTTGGAAATGAAGCACAGATATATCAAAAGGGGATAACATCCCTGACCGGAGACTTTTTGTCATCGAAAAGCTCCGAAGCGTTGTCTAAACCTGAAAGTGGTGAGCTGAAACAACTGTTTGTTGACTCGGATAACTCAAAAGGGACAATTCGCTTTGTAGGAGAAAATAATAAACAAGAGATTAAACGAGTGGGGTACCGCTTCAAGGATGCAGGCGTCATAAAGTTCTCAGGAGTTTCTTCTGATGAAAAATTGAAGTCACCGCTTTATGTTTTGAATTTCCCACGTATAGAAGTTCGTAAGGAAGAAGTCAATACGATGGCTGATGTGGATTCTTATATTGCGAAGTATCCGGGTTATGATGTTAAGAAAGTGGGATATGTTTCTGTAGCCACTAATGCGGCTGTAAAGGTAGGAGAGCTGGATATCGTGAATGGTAACCGTTTCTCTGTAGATGCCAAAACTGCGGCAAGAGAATTAGAGCAATCGTCTGGGAATAAGCCAAACGCAATAGATGCAGCAAACTGGTACCGACTACATATTGGATATGCTGATATCCGAAAAATGACAGGAGAAGATAATCTTCTTCCTGGGCATAGTGAGGTGGATCTAGATTTGTATGACTATGATGATGCTAAAAATGGTTTTATAGCAGATGGCGGACTGGCAGATGTTAGCGATAAATTCTTAAATTCGAATTCTTATAATGTTGCTAAGGTGAACGGTCGCGATGTATATGCAACCTACTTAAGAGGGTTCTCTTCTCCGTTCGAGTCATTGAGAGCTGACTATATGTTCTATCATGTGCTGACTAAGCCTGTGCATGGAAGCATTACTGATCATACGTCTAATGGACCTCTAGGTGACCCTAAAACTCAATTTGAGAAAGGACGAGGGTACTTCTATGCTATGGACGTATCTTCAGACTATTATCAAAATATTGATAAGAATTGGAATCATGGCGGTACAGGCTGGTTGAACAGAACACGTGGAGGATATCATTTTTCTCGTTTGGTGCATGAATACCAAAATAAGAATAACGGATTGAATCTTTATTCTATAGATAAAAATAAGTCTAATTATGAGGCTCAAAGATTTAATGCCGGAGATATAACAGTTAAGCTAGTGACAGTTGGTAACACGCCTCATACTAATATCTTGGGTAACCCATATATGACTCCGATTTATATAGGAGATATTCTTGCCGAAAAGGTAACTCAAAATTTGGGTGAAGATAATATGGCTCCTGATGGGCTATACTATAAGTATGATAAAAATAATCCGTCTGATGTTCCTTTTGTAACCGGATTTGCTGGGAATCCAGAGGGGCAATCGACAAAGGTAAAGGCCGTTACCATATTGGATAAGGCTGCGAGAGATAATGCTATTGCGGGTAATTATGCATTGATTAAATCTGCCTACTGGACAGTGAATACAGGATTTGTAATGAGAAGTACCAAAAATGGTTTTCCTACTTATTCGTATAACGTAAAGTATGACTTTGTAGATTTTATTGCTCCTGCAACTGTTGACAAACAAAATAAGAGGATTATTGAACCAATGCAGATGTTCTTGTTACAAGTGGCTGCACCTGGTGAATTCGTATTCAACCCTAAAATGAAGGTGTTGCCAGAAGATCCTAAAAGATTTACAGTGAAACTGAAGGATAATCTGAGTGAAGGTTTGCCTGATCCAAGAGCTGTAAAAAGTGAGGGCGAGGATGATAGCTTTGCTACTCCTGACTGGCTGATTGTAGAAACATCTGTGACAGGAAATTCTGTGACTACTGACCGTACAGCTCTGCGATTCTATGATAAAGCAACGCTAGGATATGACGAAGCGTTGGATATCCAAAAACAATTGGTGGCAACTCCAAAAGTCGATGCCAATGCAAGGATGAAAAGTGAAGCCGCGGACGATGTTGACTTATTTGAGCCAATGAATGTTGTTTATACAAAATCGTCTGATGGTCGTGAGTTGTTAGGAAATGCGATCGGTTATACAACTAAAGAAGTTCCATTGTATTATATTCCTTCTAATAACAGACAAGAGGAAGTGACAATGACTATCCACGGAATGGACAGAATGGAAGGCGTAGAGGGTGCTTGGTTGATTGAAAGAGATGGAAGCGGAAAAGAAATTTACAAACAAGATTTATTTCAAGATAATAGTTATACCTTTGTGTCGGCTCCGGTGGAAAATCCTTTGAAAGCTGAAAACAGGTTTATCTTACGCTTCTTTGATGATGGTGATGATAATGGACCTTCATTAGTAGACAAGCCTATAACGTGTTATTATAGTGGTTCTACTCTGTATATTGGAGGCTTGAATGAAAAGGATTTAGGTAGCATTGTTCAGATCTTTGATTTACAAGGTCGATTGATGGGGAATACAGTGATCAATAATCATCCGTCCATGGAGTATCAAAAAGCTTTAGGACAAGGGACATTCGTAGTGCGCATCAGTGGAAAGAGAAATTACACAACTAAGTTTGTAAATATTCAAAACTATTAATACACTTATTAGAACATAGAACACAAACAAGGACACAATTTTAAAGAAAGAAAATGAATACTAAGATTAAAATATTGATATTGACTGTTGGTTTGCTAGTATTTGGAGCATCGGCTTTTGTTCATGCAACAACTGCTGTAGATCCTTTGTCTACGACCAAAAGTGCCTCTAATACTTCAACTGCAACATCAAATGAGAGAGTTGATTATTTAAGCTCGAGTCGTCAGTCAATAGGGGCTAGTACTTCTCATCAAACAATTTCTGCCAGTGCTCAGCATATCTTAAGGGCATCAGATACAGATAATGGAGGCTGGGGAGATCCATTCTTGCCTGGAGGTGAGGGATGGGTTGACGGTGGAACTGGTAACGTTGGTTATCCTGTGGGTGATGCTTCAGGTGCTATGTTGCTGATGATGATTGTGATTTATTTCATCTATAGAGGAGTGTCCACTACTAAGAGACGAAATAGCATTTAAGCTTGTCTATCAAGATTAAAAACGAAATATAAAAGATAGAGGTATGACTTTGGGTCATGCCTCTTTTTTTCATCTAAGAGAGTTCCTATTAGCTCTTTAAAAGAATGTGCCGAGAGTACACTTTATCATGTTTGATGAAATATGTTGCGTGTGGATGTGTTTGATATTTGTAGTTTGCTAGGTTGGTTTGCATTTCTAGGATTGATCCCTTACATGTGTAAAAAAAGAAAAGCCCACGAATTCCCTTCGCAGACTTCCCAACCTTGACACAAATTTTACAAAACTACACAATAGAGAATATTGTGACCTGATGTTTTTACAATCGTTCAGGTCCGATCTTGTTGTTAGCATCTATGATTTGCTAACATTACAAAGATAGATATAATTGAGGTTTTGCTAGTTACATAAAGCAACCTTCAAATTCACAATATGAACCCTATTGTTTTATTATTGCATTTACCTTATTCTTGCGTAACTCACCGGGAGTATGTCCAAAGTTGGATTTGCAGAAATCATTGAAATGAGATGGAGATGAAAATTCATATTCCGAACTGATTTCTTTAAATGCTTTGCTGCTATTTGTAATGTCGTGATATATGTGATTGAGTTTTTTCTCTTTCATCCAATTGTATGCTGATACGCCAAAGACTTTTTTGAATCTTTTCTGAAACCCTGACAGGCTGTAGTTGGCACGTTGTGCCAGTTCGCTGACCGTTTTGGCTTTCATGTGATTGCGTTGTACGAAATCGGAAAAGCTCATGTCATTGCTTAACAAGGGTTGGAAGAATAGCAAAAGATCTTCTTTGGTATGATAGGCGCGAAGTAAATAGAATAGCTCTTTTATTTTTAGCTGCAAAAAATAGCGACACATTAGTCCATCGGATATGTAGTCTTCGCAAACATTGAAAAATGTGCTTATTCTGTTAGTAACCTTTAAGAAAAAAGGTCCTTTACTAGACGTCTCTTCATCTTCTTCTTTTAGCAGCATGTCTAGAGAAAAGCATTCACATAAGCTTTTTATATCTCCTAAACGAAGATAGAAAATGGTAGTTTGTTCTTTTGCATAGCTTGCAACTTGAGTCTCTGAAGGGACTAAAAGAAGGTGCCCTGCTTTAGCAATTTTATTTTTATACTTGTTATAAGAAAGGATGTACTCTCCGTTTTGAACATAAACAATCGTGTTCTTAATGGTGTTGAAATCCCATTCTTCACCTTCTTTGAAGGTTTTCTTTTGGATAGTTGGAGCACTCCCCTTGTCGTAGTTGTAACAAGTAAGATGTTCCTTTATATATAAAAGTGTCATAGGTTGTATTTTAGATAAACTAAATATGGCTATAAATGTACTAAAAATATTCTAAATATTTTAATGTATAGCGGGACGTGTTTATTGATAAGTTTATAGATTTAGTCTATTTGGCGAGAAAAAGGAGAATTAAATTTTATAATGGATTTTAGTTGAAGCTAAAATAAATATATTAACTTTATATGAGTAAAGAAGTCTGAAATTTGAATTTATAAAACAGAGTGATATGAAAGATTTTATTATTGGATTAGCAGTGGGCGCTGTGGCTACCTATGCTGCTATAAAATTGTCGGACGAGGAAACTCGTGAGAGATTGAAGTCGCAAATCAATTCTGCTGCCGAAAAAGCGAGAGAAGATATTGATTATGGGTTGGCTGTGGGTAAAAGCAAAGCTTTGAGAGCAGGTGTAGTAGCTCGTCAAGAAATTAATAAAGGAAAAGAGGCATTTGATAAAACAGCCACAGAGGTTGCTGAAAAGATCTCTGATGGTTTGGCTGATTTAAGCGAAAAAACCAGACCTAATAAAGCGTAATCAACATTTGGTTGAGATATAAAAAGACACTCTTTCTGATGAAAGAGTGTCTTTTGTTTTTATGTGATTTGTCACTTAATAAGTGAACTCCAGATCAACATCATGTAGTTCCACCCATGGTAGACCTTGTTTCATTAATTGTTCCATGAAAGGATCAGGATTGAATTCTTCTACATTGAACACACCTGGTTTTCTCCATTCTCCGGTCATAAACATCATAGCGCCAATCGTTGCTGGCACTCCGGTGGTGTAGCTCACGCCTTGTGCGCCTGTTTCTTTGTATGCAGCTTCGTGTGAGCAGTTGTTGTAGATGTAATAAGTCTTATCTTTTCCATCTTTCACTCCTTTGATTCTACATCCAATAGATGTTTGACCAGTATAGTTTTCTCCAAGCTCACCCGGATCAGGTAGTACAGCTTTTAAGAATTGGATAGGAACTATTTCTACACCATTATACATAATAGGGTCTATACGTGACATTCCTATATTTTGGATTACACGAAGGTGAGTTAGGTACTCTTGTCCGAAAGTCATCCAGAAGCGTGCACGTTGAAGGGTGGGGAAGTTCTTTACAAGAGACTCCAGTTCTTCGTGGTAGATCAAATATGATTCTTTTTCGCCGATCTCAGGATAGTTCAATCCTTTGTGGATGGCATGAGGTTCGGTTTCTACCCATTGCCCATTTTCCCAATATTTTCCTTTTTGGGTTACTTCTCTAATGTTTATTTCAGGATTGAAGTTCGTAGCAAAAGCATGACCATGATCTCCAGCGTTACAATCTACAATGTCTAAGTAATGCATTTCATCGAAATGATGTTTTGCAGCATAGGCTGTAAATACACTAGTTACTCCGGGGTCGAAACCACATCCTAGAATAGCCGTTAAGCCAGCTTCTTTAAATCTGTCTTGATATGCCCATTGCCAGCTGTATTCATATTTTGCTTCTTCTTTGGGCTCATAGTTTGCAGTGTCTAAATAATTGACTCCGCAAGCTAAACAGGCATCCATGATGGTCAGATCTTGATATGGAAGAGCCACATTGATTACTAATTCAGGTTTGTATGCATTAAACAAAGCTTTTAAGTCTTCAACATTGTCAGCATCAACCTTTGCCGTTTGGATTTTTACTTGAGGCATTTTTTTGGCAACTGCCTTGGCTATGTCGTCACATTTGGATTTAGTGCGGCTAGCTAGCATTATTTCACTAAATACATTTGAGTTTTGAGCCACCTTGTGAGCTACGACTGTACCAACGCCACCTGCCCCAATGATTAAAACTTTTCCCATACTATTCCTTTATTAATATTTTAACTCCTGTTTTTAACTAAAATAAGACATTCCTTAAAAATAAGTAAGTGTACTTACATTTTCTATACAAAAGTACAACTTAAAACGAATTATTATTATATTTGTTCTCAACAATTCGAGAGAGGGTGTGTAAAGTAGACGTATTTTCCGTTATTTTTCAACCTCCATAATGGAGCAAAAGTACACTTGGATATGTCACACGACTAAAATTGTAAGCCGATACATCTTCATCTAAATGAAAACATTGAAAAAATAATAATAAAAGATTAAGCTTATGTCACAAAACATTGGGCACATCTCACAGATAATAGGTCCCGTGGTGGACGTTTACTTTGAGACTAGTGATCCAGCATTTAGCCTCCCTAAAATAAATGAAGCATTGGAGGTCAAAAGACCCGATGGAGGACATCCACTAACCTTAGAAGTAAAACAACATATAGGGGAGGATACCGTCAGAACAGTTGCCATGGATAGTACAGATGGATTGAGAAGAGGTCTGGAAGTGCAGTCAACAGGTAGTGCAATTATGATGCCGGTAGGGGATCAAGTAAAAGGTCGTCTGATGAACGTGGTAGGTGAAGCGATTGATGGTATGGCGGGTCTGGACAAGAAAGGCGGAGCCCCTATCCATAGAGAACCTCCTAAATTTGAGGAACTTCAAACAAGTAGAGAAATCTTATTTACTGGTATTAAGGTGGTGGATTTGTTAGCTCCATATTCAAAAGGGGGTAAAGTAGGTCTATTCGGTGGTGCCGGAGTAGGTAAGACGGTTCTTATTATGGAGTTGATCAATAACATTGCAAAGAAACACGATGGATATTCGGTTTTTGCAGGAGTAGGTGAACGTACCCGTGAAGGAAATGACCTGTTGCGTGAGATGATCGAGTCTAACGTAGTACAATATGGAGATGAGTTCAAGAAAAGCATGGAAGAAGGAAACTGGGACCTATCAAAGGTAGACCATGAAGCCATGAAGAAGTCTCAAATTTCATTGGTCTTCGGACAGATGAATGAGCCTCCTGGAGCTCGTGCCTCAGTAGCTCTTTCGGGATTGTCTATTGCAGAATCTTTCCGTGACTCTAAAGAAGAAGGACCAAAAGATATTCTTTTGTTCATCGACAATATATTCCGTTTCACCCAAGCCGGGTCAGAAGTATCTGCTCTATTAGGACGTATGCCTTCGGCAGTAGGTTATCAACCAACACTAGCTACAGAAATGGGTGTGATGCAAGAACGTATTACATCGACTAAGAATGGATCTATTACATCTGTTCAGGCTGTGTACGTGCCCGCAGATGACTTGACAGACCCTGCGCCAGCGACAACCTTCTCTCACTTGGATGCTACGACCGTTTTGAGTCGTAAAATCACTGAGATGGGTATTTATCCGGCAGTGGATCCTCTAGAGTCTTCATCGCGTAACTTGGATGCTAATGTAGTGGGCGAAGAACATTACAATACAGCACAACGAGTGAAACAAATTCTACAAAGAAATAGCGAGCTACAAGATATTATCGCCATCTTAGGTATGGAAGAGCTATCGGAAGACGACCGTTTGGTGGTAAACCGTGCTCGTAGAGTGCAACGTTTCTTGTCGCAACCATTTAATGTGGCAGAACAGTTTACAGGACTACCTGGTGTGATGGTGGATATCGAAGACACAATCAAGGGCTTCAAGATGATTCTTGATGGAGAGGTGGACAACCTGCCAGAACAAGCTTTCTTGAATGTGGGAACCATAGAAGATGCTATTGCAAAAGGAGAAAAATTATTGGCTCAAGCACAAGAGTAAAATATTAAGATAAGAAATGAGTAAAGACTTTCAGTTAGAGATAATCTCACCAGAAAAAAAGATCTTTTCGGGAAAAGCTGCATCCGTGATCGCTCCGGGAGTGATCGGTCGGTTTGGAGTATATCCGGGGCACGCGATGATGGTAACACCATTGCAAGCCGGTGCCATTGTGTACACAGTGGGAGGCGAAGAAAAGACCTTGGAGGTGCGAGGAGGAATCGTAGAAGTAAATCACAATTTAGTGACCATCTGCGTCGAGTGAGAAAAACCAGTTGAATTTATGAATTCATTTAGAACGAAACTAATAACTAGTGTCCTTGGATGTGGATTTATAATCGGGGCAGTGGTGTGGGCTGTTCTCACATATGCTTTCCCGACTTATTACACTAGTTGGTTTTTTGGTATTCTCGCCTTTTTCTTGATCATCGAACCTCTTACTATATTATATATTGAGAATGAAAGCAGAACGGCACGGGACAGACAACTGGTCAACTCTTATATGCTGACTAAGGTTGTCAAGACGGTTGTGGTTCTGGGATTCATCTTGGTGTATTATGCAGTAGTAGGTAAAGAAAATCTGAAAAGCTTTGTCGTTACTTTGCTCATATTCTATTTCTTGTTCTTAGTTGTAGAGACATTCTTCTTTACCAAGATAGAGAAACGCCTAAAAGAAAAAAAACAATAGAATGAATAACTATTTGAAAAATATAATATTAACCCTTGTAGCACTATTTGCCATAGGCTTGCAACCGATGATGGCTAGTGAAGCGCCTGAACACGAGTTGGATGTGAAAGGTTTCATCATGGAACACTTGGCAGACTCTTACGAATGGCATATCACGACTTGGGGCGAAACGCATGTTTCGATACCTTTGCCAGTCATTGTTTTTGGAGAAACAAGTGGACTAAATGTATTTATGTCTTCTCAGTTTCATCATGGGCATAATGAGTACAATGGCTTCTATATTGCTCAAGAAGGAGACTATAAAGGGAAAATAGTAGAAAAAAACCAAGCAGGAGAAGAGGTGAGACCTTTGGACTTTTCGTTGACCAAAAATGCTTTGGGACTATTAATCAACTGTTCTCTATTGATTTTCCTGATTCTAAGTGTTGCCAGTTGGTATAAGAAGCAAGATGAAGGCAATAACTTCAAAGCACCTAAGGGATTTGTAGGAAGTATGGAAATGTTTATCATGACGATAGTAGACGATTTGATCAAGCCTGCTATTGGGAAAGATTATAGAAAATATACGCCTTACTTATTGACAGCGTTCTTCTTCATCTTTTTGAATAACATTATGGGATTGATCCCAATTTTCCCGGCTGGGGCTAACACAACAGGTAATATAGCTATTACTTTAGTCCTCGCTCTATTTACATTCTTTACAGTCAATTTTAACGGAACGAAGGAGTATTGGAAAGAAATTTTTAATCCCGAGGTACCCGGATGGCTAAAACCATTGATGATACCTATCGAGATTGTGGGAATGTTTACCAAGCCTTTCTCTTTGATGGTCCGACTTTTTGCAAATATATTAGCAGGACACTCCATTATACTAGGGCTTACATGTCTAATCTTTGTAACCGTGTCGCTTGGTGCAGCTATTAATGGTACGATGACTGTGATGTCAATTTTCTTGAGCGTGTTTATCATGTTCGTAGAAATACTTGTAGCATTCATTCAAGCCTATGTGTTTACAATGCTGTCAGCTATATATATTGGCATGGCTCGTGTAGAACATCACGGACATAAGGAAGAGGTTGTGGACAAAAAATAAAAAACAGCTTTTAGAGATCTTCGCAAAAGGTTGAGCATAAAAGCATGAATAATAAAACAAAAAGCAAAAAAATAATTAATTAAAACAGAAAATTATGTTATCAACATTATTACAAGCAGCAGAAGCTGCAACAAGCTTAACAGGATTTGGTGCAGCAATCGGTGCAGGTTTAGCAGCAATCGGTGCAGGACTAGGGATTGGTAAAATTGGTGCATCTGCCATGGAAGGGATTGCCCGTCAGCCAGAAGCAGCAGGAGATATTAGAACATCAATGATTATCATTGCAGCCCTAATTGAAGCCGTAGCTCTATTTGCTGTTGTTGTTTGTGGATTTATTCTTTAATCAGTAAGAATAATAACAAAACATATATCATTATAAATAAAAAACTATGTTATTAATACCTGAATCTGGACTTGTCTTTTGGATGCTATTGTCCTTTGGTATAACATTTTTTGTACTTGCCAAATTTGGTTTTCCTGCGATAACCGGTATGGTAGATAAGCGAAAAAGTTATATTGAAGAGTCGATTCAAGCAGCTAACAAGGCCAATGAGCAATTGGCTTCGTTGAAAGAGAAGGGTGAAGAGATATTAGCTTCGGCAAATGCAGAGCAGGTGAAGATCTTGAAAAATGCAGATGAAACTCGCAACCGAATAATTAAGGAAGCAAAAGAAGCTGCAAGGGCAGAAGGAGTAAAAGAGCTGGAAGAAATTCGCAAACAGATACAGATAGAAAAAGTAGAAGCAATCAACGAAATACGTCGTCAGGTAGCTGAACTATCAGTAGAAGTGGCAGAAAAAGTGCTAAGAAAAGAACTTGCAGACTCTAAAAGTCAGATGTCAATGATTGATCGCCTGGTAGATGAAGCCGTGGTTTCTAAATCATGATGAGAATGAAACAAGCAAACCAAGCAATGAAGCTTTGTTCAGAAGTAAGTTGTGATGGTATGCGTATGGCATACGAACCATTTAGAATGAAAAATATTATCGTATGAATAGTGGGATGATTTCAAAGCGATACGCTAGGGCCTTGTTGCAATATGCAGTTGGACAGAAGGCAGAGGAAACTGTGTTTTCAGAAATGAAACAGTTAGCAGAGACCTTTGCCCAAGAGCCAAGGCTGCGTGTGGCGATGGAAAACCCTATGCTGTCGAAGGAAAATAAATTTGATCTTATTGTTGCAGCCATTGGAGGGAAGGGGAGTGATCAGTTTCGCCAGTTTGTTCGTTTTGTGATGGATAAAAAGCGTGAGAGAGCAATCCGAAATATAGCTCTGAGCTATGTTGATCTCTATTGCGAAGAGAAGAAGATTAATAGTGCTAAACTTGTAACAGCTACAGAGCCCGATGAGGCTACTGTGACAAAGTTGAAAACTTTGGCTCAGCAAATTAAAGCCGGAACTTTAGACTTCGAAACGAAAGTAGACCCTGAGGTGGGTGGAGGATTTATCCTCTATGTAGATACTTACAGGCTAGATGCTAGTGTGAGAATGCAACTCAATAAGATTAAGCAAGATTTAATTAACGAGAACAGTAAAGTTTCGTAAATTATTAGAATAAAAGAATTTATAGTGAAAAGAACCCTAGTGTTTTGCTCACAATAAACATTATTGAAAGAATATGTCTAAAAATATAAAAGCAAGTGAAGTATCCGAGGTGCTCAGGATGCAACTTGAGAACATCAGTAGCCAAGTTCAGTTGGATGAAGTAGGTACTGTGCTCGAGGTTGGAGACGGAGTAGTGCGGATATATGGGCTTAATAATGCAGAGGCAAACGAACTTTTGGAATTCGACAATGGCATCATGGCTGTTGTGATGAATCTGGAAGAAGACAACGTGGGTGCTGTGTTGCTAGGACCATCAGAACAAATAAAAGAAGGCTTTACTGTGAAACGTACCGGACGGATTGCTTCTATCAATGTGGCAGAAAGCATGTTAGGACGTGTGATCGACCCACTAGGTAATCCTATCGACGGAAAAGGTGCCATCTCTGGAGAAACCTTCGAAATGCCATTAGAGCGTAAAGCTCCGGGAGTGGTGTATCGTCAACCAGTGACTGAGCCTTTGCGTACAGGGCTGAAAGCTATTGACTCGATGATTCCGATCGGACGAGGACAACGTGAGTTGATCATCGGTGACCGTCAGACAGGAAAAACAGCAATTGCACTAGATGCAATCATTGCTCAAAGAGAAAACTTTGAGGCTGGTAGTCCTGTATATTGTATCTATGTAGCTATAGGTCAAAAAGCCTCTACGGTGGCTAATATCGTGGAAACACTGAAAGAAAAAGGTGCTTTAGAATATACTGTTGTGGTTTCGGCTACAGCTGCTGAACCTGCTGCAGTGCAATACTTCGCAGCCTTTGCCGGTGCAGCTATTGGTGAGTATTTCAGAGACACAGGGCGTCATGCTTTGGTGGTTTATGATGACTTGTCGAAACAAGCTGTTGCTTACCGTGAAGTGTCGTTGATTCTTCGTCGTCCTCCAGGGCGTGAAGCGTATCCGGGTGATGTGTTCTATTTGCACTCAAGACTTCTAGAGCGTGCTGCGAAAATCATCGGACAGCAAGAAGTGGCAGAAAAGATGAACGACTTGCCAGAGTGTTTGAAAGGAAAAGTAGTGGCTGGAGGTTCTCTAACAGCTCTTCCTATCATTGAAACTCAAGCAGGAGACGTATCAGCATATATTCCAACAAATGTGATCTCTATTACTGATGGTCAGATCTTCTTGGATTCTAACCTATTCAATGCAGGTAAACGTCCAGCGATCGACGTAGGTATCTCCGTGTCTCGTGTAGGAGGTTCGGCACAGATCAAGGCCATGAAGCAAGTGGCTGGAACACTGAAGATAGACCAAGCGCAATATCGTGAGCTAGAGGCTTTCAGCCAATTTGGAGGAGACCTTGACGCTGTGACAGCAATGACCATCGACAAAGGAAAGAAGAATACGATGTTGCTTGTGCAACCTCAGTATACACCAATGTCTTTTGAGAAGCAAGTTGCGATTTTGTATTGTGGAACCCATGGTTTGCTCAGAAGAGTACCTGAGGATAAGGTAAATGACTTTGAAGTAGAGTTCTTGCGTACAATCGAAATGCAACACAAAGAGACGGTGTTGGAGCCATTGAAAACAGCTAAAATGACTGAGGAAATGGCAGGTATAATTGAGAAAGTAGCAAAAGATATCGCTGCGCAATATAAAAATTAATTGACTTATGGCATCTTTAAATGAAATAAAATCAAGAATCAATTCTGTTAATAGTACGATGAAAATCACATCAGCGATGATGATGGTTTCGTCTGCTAAACTGACAAGAGCACAAGGTGCCATAGGGAGTTTTTTACCCTATCAGGAGAAATTAGATACTATCTTAACCAATATATTGTCGTCAGACTTGGGCTATGAGTCGCCATTCACAGAGAGCAGAGAAGTGAAGAAAACAGCAATCGTTGTTTGTTCTTCCAATGGTTCGTTGTGTGGAGCTTATAACTCTAATATAATTAAACGGTTTAGAGATGTATATAAAGCCAAGTCAGAAGAACTAGGAGCAGAAAATATCTTGGTTTACTCCATTGGAAAGAAGGTGACCGATGCTATTAAAAAGGCAAAGGTGAAGATGGAAAAATCTTCAGAATCTCTTGCAGATAAGCCGACTTACGACGAAAGTAGAGAGTTGGCTTTAGAGTTGATCAATTTATATGTAAGTGGTACCGTGGATGAAGTGTTGATTATTTATTCACATTTTATTTCAGCCGGAACTCAAAAATTACTAACATCCACCTATCTACCTTTCGACTTAGGGAAAGAAGTGTCAGAAGACGAATCTAAAAATGGAGGGGATTATATTTTCGAACCTTCAAAAAATGAGATATTGGACAATCTGATACCTACAGTGTTGAATGCTCGCTTGTTTGCCGCATTTCTAGATGCCAATGCATCGGAATTTGCTGCTCGAATGATTGCGATGCAGACAGCCACCGATAATGCAAGAGAGTTGAACGATGGACTGAAAATACAATTCAACAAGCAACGTCAACAAGAGGTCACTAATCAGCTTCTGGATATCATAGGAGGGGCTAATGCATTATCATAGTTGCACTGAATGTGTAAAATGTTGTAATAAGTTGGCAAAACAAGGGTGAAATATTTTGGATAATAATTAATAAAGTTATATATTTGCACCCGCAATAAAGGATGGTCCGGTAGCTCAGCTGGATAGAGCATCAGCCTTCTAAGCTGAGGGTCCCAGGT
>CALKIV010000055.1 GCA_937995835.1 uncultured Dysgonomonas sp.
CTCTTTAATCCCGAAAGATTAAAAATAATTGTGGAGAATAACGGATTCGAACCGTTGACCCCCTGCGTGCAAGGCAGGTGCTCTAGCCAGCTGAGCTAATCCCCCGTTTTAAGTTACTATCATAAATCACTCCTGATCTCTAAATAACTTACTTTGGTAGTCCCAGGCAGAGTTGAATATCAATAAAAAGGATCAAACACTACCTTCATTCACTAGACTTCATCAGCTTAGCTTCCTTTGTTCCCGAATAATATAAATCAAATTTACTCAAGACTTTATCTCTTGCTCATTCTCTTTAAACACCCTCTCTCCTAGAAAGCGAGTGCAAAGATAGAGGTTTTTATTTACCACACAAAGAAAACAAGATCTTTTTTCTACTTTTTTTTCAATCAACACTCTAAGTTAGATCACACATTACTCACAAGAAACTATCAAACAACACTTTGCAAGTATATTTCATAAGACAAAATTAAATCAAATATATTCTTCTTTTATGAAAAAGAATATGGTTTAAATCAAAACACCTAACTACAGGCTAAATATATTACTCGATATTTAGCTTTTACAACTTATAGAATCTAAAGTTTTCTGATCACTCGAAACCTCTCATCTAATCTTCATGAGCAAGGTGGAACAAAGAGTATCGTGTCATAAGATAGCAAGTGTATGTGTATGGAGTACTAATTTAGTTAACTTAAAATAAAGATCTGATTTAATGGTCTGAATTTATTGCAGACTCTATCTCCGACAAATATTTTATGTCGAGTTCTTTTGGTTCCATTTTAAGTCCTATAATTGTTGCAATCTTCTTTTCAAACGTAAAATTATTATCTCCACGCCTTTCAGGCCTGCGAGGAGCATATCGTCGACATAACTCTGCGAGTATTTTATCATAGTAGGTTATCAACTCCAAGTGCACTAAGCATTCACTTCTCTTGTCTATGCCAGTCGTATTTTTCACTCTTTCTTTATTATACTTATCGTCGAACATATAACCACTTTCATAAAATGCAAGTGCAGCATTTAAGAATGCTATCTGACGATGCACTAGCTCTCTATGGATAAAAGCACTAGCAATTATATCAGTAAGGTAAGGTGCAGCTTGAGCTGTCTTCTTCTTTGCATTGAGAGCTGAATTAACTGCACGATCAGCATTTTCAATCATGATATTCATTATTTCGGGTGGAGTTAATTTATTCTCTACTTTCCATATTTTCTCACGGCTCTTCAAAACAGTTGTTCCTTGTAATACAGCATTGACATACTCAGGAATACCAACTGCATCTCTTCTGATAAATTCCATTCCGTTAATAGCATCAGGATTATCTTGTAACATCCAAAAACGGTAGTTCTGCAAGCCTCCAGGTGTTAAGCCATCACCTTGCCAAAACCAAGCAGGCATTAATTTTATGAAATTTTCTTGAGCTATAGCCACGGCATTCAAACTATGCAATATATCTTGTGCTCCTTCTTTATAATGTTTTTCAAGAAAAATAATTGCTTCATCGTTCGATAATTGATCCCCTTTAATGGCTCTGCCCACTGTTTCTTGCGTTAAGAGTCGTATGGGATTTGTGTTACTGTCATTTCCTTTTGTCATGAAATCCTGATAAACCACCCCTGAAAACCTGTTCGCTTTGATATTACAAAATGTGGTGTTTACTACATCGCTGCTATACCAATATAATGGATGAGGGTGCTCTGCATCAAAGACCAACATATCAACAACAACACTATAACCCATTTCTTGCAAAACTTTACCCCAAGGAGGACAGTTCACCACCGGTTGGTCGTATCCTCCGTATTTTACAGAGATAACCAGATCTTTCTTAGGTATTTCAAGACGTTCTAAAACTTCTTGTTTTACATACCAGTCACGTATTCCAAAAAACACAGATCCTCTCCTCTTTTGTTTTAGCAAAGCGTACAAGATATTGCAGTAATCGATAAAATTGTCATCTGTCTTCTCATATAATATGCAGTCTTTCCATGAACCCCAATCATCCGCCTTTATTTTATCTAAATCCAAAGTCCAAGCAGCTTCGGCATAAGCATTTAAAAAACCATCTAACTCGGGCAATATATCTAATGTCTTCTCAGTTGAATAAAGAAAGAAATTCTTAAACTCATCTTCACTCCATTGTTGATGGGGTACAACTCCCTGTTCAGCAGATATGGTTTTGTTATAAATATCATTTTGATGGGCACTTTTTAGAAAATGATTGAACATATTGTTTGGATTCAATTTTTCTTGATGAGCTCTCCAATAGTTATATGGAGCATAGTGTGAATATGAACGAGACACTATATATTCAATTCCTTTCGATTTAGCATAACGCATATTTTCTCTCATCACCTCAACGTTGACTACTATTTGCCTTGCGTCTAGACTTTTAGCTTCTGGGTATGGAGTATTTTCGTAATCAACAAAAAAAGATGGCATGAATTTATAAGTCCCAATTGATATTACATTAAATCCCTTTGCGATTATCTGGTCCACCTGAGCATGTACCTCTTTCGTCTTTCTCGGATCGACCCATTGCCCCTCACTAACTGCTGCGATACGATATTGCATTGTCTGTCCGAATAAAATGGCAGGATACAACAGCATAATAAGAATGATTTTTTTCATATATCAATATTCTTTTGAGATTGATAAACTTAACATATTCAATACCACTTGCACTGCTGTTTCATCGTATCTAACCCCATATAAACCATCTGTTCCATAATTCTCACTCAAACGTCCAGCAGTGAGTAGCTGTGAAATAACTAACTTCCCTTTATCCTTACCAAAATCAATTAGTACTACAGGGGTACGAGTCAGATTTTTTCCGGCATCAGCCAACACTATAAGATTCTCGGCTACTCTATTCTTTGCTTTTTTATACTCTGAATTTAAATTCTTTGTTTTTATTGGTGTATTCGGGTTAATGGAACTAGCTAAAGCTGGAGCATCCTCTACAAGTAATACGACCTTAGCCCTCAACTTTTTCTGCAGCTCTATATCTCTAGGATTAGTAGAAAACTCATAGAAGCCCTGCAATTCAAATGCATAATAATCACTTGCTCTGATTTTTTCAGGATCTGCTCCTCTTGCTTCCCATTGACGGATAAAAGCATCCTGATTTAATCCTGATATTTCTATATCGGCAGCCGGAACTGTCAATCCTCCACGCCAACCATTCCACATACCGGAGTAGTGCATAGGTAATTTGTCGTATAGCAAACTATTTCTTCTATTTGCAAAAAAATGAGTTTCAGGCTCTGCTTCTTCCTTAAAGGTTAATACAATACCGCCAAACAAATTATAATTAGTAACAATAGGGTCAGTTATTCTAGCAACTCCCTGCAATGGGCCTAGATCGTTGCGATCTACTGGATACCCCTGCCCTAAATTCCGTTCCCCAACATCTAACATAACAACCGAGATGCCCTTCCCTATTGCATCCTCTATACAATTGATTATTTTATTATTTCCGGCAGTTAATTTATCCCATGATTTTCGAGAAATCAGAACCGTATTCGTATCCTCATCTTCAAGCTTAGATAAGCTTAGTCCTTGTTCCTTTGCAAAACTTAGAAGCTCTGATTCAAAATCGGGTATATAAATATTTGTTTTTTTCAATTCTTCATCAACCGTAGCCTTATAGGTCCGAATTTCCCAATCAGATTCCACTGGATACTTTACAGCCGTAGGTGGATTTGCTAGTTTTGCTTTTATTACATAGCTCCCAACTTTATTGGGCAATCGTATCTTCGAACTTAAGATTTTAGTTGAAAAAGCTTCTACTTTTTGCTCTAAACTCTGCTCTAGATATATTTTAGATGCCCGATCCTCAATTGTCACATGCACATTCAACAATTCGTCGTTATCTGTATCATTAAATAAGTGAATTGGAAGTATTACTTCTGAACCTGGCGCAAAATTCACATCCCAGATATTGAGACTTACTGATAAAGGAGACCATAATGGGGTTAAGGCATTCCATACTGATTTTGGATTTCCCTCTTGCAGTTTACCCATAAACCAAGTGTTGCCATCTTCCCAACTGCTAAGCATACAGAATGGAGAAACTCCGGCTGCACCTATGCGTCTCCAATACTCTCCTATTTTTCCATTAGAGAGAGCAAGGTGCTTCAGTCGTCTTTCTCTACTGTGATTATGCCCAAGGAAACGCATATAACTTTCAGGTATAGACTTATAACCTCCCATATCTCCTTTTTCATCTAGATAATTACCACCGAATTCGTCTACCATTATTGCTTTGTCAAATTGCTCATAACTGTCATAATACAAACCTAGATTTTCAAAAAGGCTCCACCAATATTTATGTATATGCGTCACATCTCTTTCTGACAAGACTAAAGATGGGTAATCTGGAAGTACATCGTTTAATGCATCCCATACTGTTTCTAACTGATCACCCTCCGTTTCATTGTAAGGGTGATATATAGCGACAGAAGGATGTTTCATTGCTAATGTTAGCCATTGTCCATATTGTTCTACACAACTTTCCTTAGTTGCAGGCATTCCATGGAAAAAGCTCCATTCGTACTGAACCAACAATCCATATTTATCACACAAGTCTAACAATCTCTCTGGAGGCACCCCTAAGTGAAAACGTATATAGTTAGCCCCATGTTCTTTTAACCGTTGTATTATATTTTCAGTAAACCAAGAAGCGTCATAACCTAGTGTTCGTCCTTCTTCAGAGCGCACCCATCTATGCCAAACGACTGTTCCTCCTCTAAGTTTACAAGGCTTTCCGTTCAGGTAGAATTGTTTTTCTTTTACAGAAAACTCTTTAACACCTAGATTTACTTCAGATTTATCGATTATCTTTTTTCCTGAATACAAACTTACAGACAGTCTGTATAGATTAGGATTGTCTGGAGACCATTCTGTTAAGACGTCTTTATATGAAATCTCAACTTCGTTTATCCCTGACACAAAAGGCTTGGTTTCAGATAGTAATTTTGTTCCACGATAATCGTAGATATCAATTACGCTAGACAACGAATTATTTGGCTCCATCTTTAGCTCTTCTACAGAATATTTCACTTTCAGTTTTTTAGCCTCAAAATTTGAAGATGAAATAATCTTTTCTATACGATACTTGCCGTGCAAATGTAAAATAACATCGTCCCACAAGGAGGAAGAAATATTTGATCTCCATTGGTCTGCAACAGGAATATATGATGCATCCTCCGGACTCACCTTATTTAGTGGGGCCAATGCTATTTCTATTGCGACTTGCTTGCCTGATTTTATATTTTTGTGATCCAATAAATGAAAGGTTGTAGCCATTCCTCCATTTTTTTTAGAAACAAGTTTTCCATCAACATAAACTTCTGGCTGAAAACGTGCTCCTTTTAATTCTAGAGTTGCATACTCCCAATGTCCAGCAGGCAACTGTAGTATTTTTTTATACCACAGCTGTTGTGCATTGATCTTTGCCGGATCAGTTACAATTCCGGGAACTTCTACTTCTCTATCATAAACTCTATTTTCACCAACAAGCCATCTTCCGTTCAGGTTGACAGAGAACTGCTCCTGACTCCAGAGAATTTGTCCTATCCAGAAAAAAAGGAAGCAACATAGTATAGATTTATGGGAATATTTCATAAAATATCATTTAGTCTTTTTAAGTTAACAGAATTGAAAACCGGCAACAACTAACTACATATTGCCATCAAGTAGAATAATTTCCTCTATCGATTGTGTCTTTCTGAGATTGAACTACTTCTGTTCTATTTTTTCGCTTCTTCCAAAGCCTTCCTCACTGCGTCTGAGCCTATAACAGCACCTTTGGGGAGAATACGTTCCTTACCGAAAGCATACATATTTTCAGCTGGTTCAATGTTTACTTTTGATTCGTCATATTGACCTTTTTTGTCTTTAATCAATGAATCATCAAGACCAAAATTTTGTGCCACAAAACCATACATTGCAATACGCTTTGAAGGACCATAGTCATGACCTTCTTCTCCCAGATGAGTGTTTTGTACTTTACTTTCTTCTCCGTAAAGAGAATAAATATGTTTTAGATAGGGATACTCAAGTGTAGGAACACTAGAAGTCCAATCATTACCATCAGATATTACCAATTGGGGGTGTGGAGCACATAATGCTGCGATTTCGGCATTATTAGTCGAGATAGCATTATCTATTTCATGTATAGGCATACCACTTTCACATGGGCAGCCTCCATAAAAATGACTAGATACCATAACTGTAGGGACACTTAGAGTTATGCGCTCGTCTAAAGCTGCTAACAAAAAAGCTTGAGTTCCACCTCCAGAAGCCCCTGTAATACCCACTTTTGTTTGGTCAACGTAAGGCAAAGTGAAGAAATAGTCTAAAATTCTCATGCCATTCAAAGTTTGCATGGTTGGTGCAAGACCTGTTCTATGTTCTTTAAGAGGCACTTGCAATGTACTTTCACCCCAAGCAAACATATCGTAACTAAAAACGATTACTCCCATACGAGCTAACATAGCACAACGATACTGCTGATCTGCACGATACCTTCCCCGTTCATTTGGAATAGATTTGTCTATTTTGTTGTAAAAATGTCCATGAGGAGACAACATTGCTGCCAATTTGCTCTTTTTATTAATATCGGAAGGTTTGTATAAAGATCCACATGTGTAAACCCCTGGAAGCACCTCTAAATATATGTTCTCGACAGTATATCCATCATACCTCCGCTTATTTGTTACTTTGGGATTAAGTGGCGTTTTCTGAGGCATTGGTGACAAACCTATATTCTTCATGATGCTTTCACGAACAATTGATTTTCGCTTCTCCCAATCTGTAAGATTTGAGCTGATTTTTTTCAGCTCGTTTAGATGCGCTTCTCCTTCTAAATGTTTTTTGCGAAAGTATTCATAAGATATTAAACTATAGTTTCTCTCCCCTTCTTTCTTATAAGCCAAATTCAAAGGCTTTAGTATATTATCAAGTGTTACATCAATGCCTATAAAAGAGAATTTCCAATCAGCAGAAGTCACTACTGTTTCAGGATTTATTTTCTTTTCGTCATAAGTTATTTTCACATCATAGCGTTGCTCCACTTTTTCCAAGACTTCACACAAAGGTTTATCATACACCTCTGACGGAGTCTGTGCCTTAACAGCAAGAGTAAGTAACATGCTTGAACATAATACGAATGATTTAAGGATATTCATAATGTTGAATTTTGCTATTTTATTTCAATACTAGAGTTCGTCACTTTAATCTGAGCTTCACTCAAAGATGAAACTTTCTTATTCTCTATATGTAAATTTTCAATGCGGACATTAATTAAGCCTTTAGCTTCAGATTTTATTTCTGACATTCTCGGAAAAGAATTTTCGAAAAAACAATCTTTTATCAAAACATCCTTTATCATTCCTAGCTTACTGTCTTTATTTCGTTTCTGAACGACGATATTTATACCACATCGTTTTGCATCTGGATAATTATATTCAAATCGATTATTTATATAACGGATATTTTCAAGGGTTGCTCCATCAGAAACATATAGTGCCATCCCTCTATCAGATTCTATCACATCGTTATCTTCGAATAATATATTTTTCATCAAGAGCCCTCGCGTTTCTGTTCCAACTTTCAGTGATGACTTTTTTGTTAAGAAGAGACAACCTCTTACAGTTATATCTTCTACATCTTGCATATAACCGGATGTTTTTGTGATTTTTATGGCAACATTATCATCACTGCAATAAGCAAAACAATTTTCAATAAGTACTCGCTTAGAGGCATCTGGATCAAAGCCATCAGTATTACTTAATTCAATGTCATTCATTAGTTTTACAGCATTGAACGACACGTCTTCGGAGCATAAAATTTGAGTATTCCAAGATCCCGGGTCTTTAAACATCAATCCTTCAATATATACATTCTTCGATCTGAAGATCATCATCAGGCGCATCCGCGCTTCATCTCCATATCGTGTGCGCAGAACTTTACCATTTCCATTAATATTTCCTGCTCCACAAATCTTCACATTTTCTGCATCTTTGATGTAAATAAAACGCTTCGTTCCTAAATCATCAGTCGGATAATATCTCTTTATATCACTGGTGTCAGCAATAATTGTGGCATCCTCATCCAAGAACAGATGAGTATTGCTACCAATAGTTAAAGGAAAGGTTTTATAATCTCCCTTAGGGAAATATAATACAGCACCCGATCCAGAGGCGTTTTCCAACGCCTTCTGAATCTGAGTTGTCATATTTTCCTGACCCGTATTATCGATACCTAGATCAACTATATTAATTATAGGTTTGTCTGTTGGTAAAGAATAAGGCTCATCTGCAAAAATGAAAAATTTATGCTTTTTATTGAGGCGCAACATATAAACTCCAGGCTCATATAATGCTACAGAAACTGTATTTTGAATCTGATTTACTTCTGACACCTTCCCTTTGGGAAACACTTCTACACTTTCAGTATTCTCTCCCTTGAGTGTAACATATGCTGTCACTTTGTTCTGGAAAGGAAACTTCACGTAGTGATATCCTTTATAAGCCTGTACGGGTATTTTTCCGTCAGTATTACTAAAAACGAAATCTGGTGTTTGCCCTAACAACGAGACACTTAGTAGCAGAGCTAAAATAACGATTACGAAATATTTCATTTTCATTGATTTATATGTAGAACCTATTATTTTTATTTAAAAGTGATGCTTTCAGTAAACTTATTTACCTTTATTCCAGCCTCTTCTAAAGACATAACTTTTTTGTCACCTATAATAAGATTTTCTATAGTAATATTCTCAACAAGGTGTTCTTCACTCAATCCATACACCTCCGATTCTTTTGGGAAAGCAGAATAAAACACACAGTCTTTTATCAAAATATCTTTTATTTGTCCTTTTCCATATCTATCTTTAATAGAGAAATGAATACCACGCTGCTGTCCTTTGTTATGAGATCTTTCAATACGATTGTTAATAAACTTTACATCTTGAAATGTAGCACCATCATTACAATACAACACCAATCCTCGATCACACTCGATGACATCATTATCCTCGAACAGAATATTACTCATCAAATCAGCTTTGGTTTCAGTGCCAACCTTCAATGCTGACTTTTTTGTATAAAACACACATCCTTTGATCTGTATATTTTCTAGATTCTGTAAATAATTGCCATTATTCGTTGTCTTTATTGCGATATTATCATCATTGCAATAAGCAAAACAATTTTCAATAAATACATTTTTAGATGCATCCGGATCAAAACCATCGGTATTTGCTACATCAAAATCATTCAATACCTTTACGTTACGTATAGTTACGTCAGATGAATACAAAATGTGAGTATTCCAAGCAGCTGGATCGCGCAAAATAACACCTTCAATAGTTACATTTTTAGAATTACGTACACGAATAAGATTAGCCGGTTTTCCTTGAGCTCTTACAACAGTTCCGTTCCCATCTATCACACCTCGTCCCGAAATGTTCACATTCTCTGCATCATCTACAAATATTAAGCGACTAAAAGTCATAAACTCTCCGTTATCAGTAAAATTATCAGGATTGTTTACCTTATCAGACTCCAGCTTGTTTTCATCTGTTGGATAATCTGCTCTATCGTCTGAGCCTTTGATCATAGCACCCTCTTCGAGATAAATATTGGTATTACTCGAAATTTTCAGCATACCTGTTTTATATATTCCGGGCTCAAAATATAAAGTCTTTCCTGTCCCTGCAATCTCATCTAAGGCTTTTTGTACCTGATCAGTCTGTAACACTGCTCCTGTATCATCTGTTGTATACTTTTTTATCGATACATAGTCCTTATTCTCACCTTCTTTAAAAGGTGAGATTAAAGGAGAATCGGCCAAAATGAATAGTTTTTCGTCTTCATTGACAGTTACGATATAGTATCCAGCACCAGGCAAAGAAAAATTAATAGACTTACCACTCACATCACCTTGTATATTACGGCTCAAAGGGCTTATGATATAATCACTTATTGCATTGTTGAAAGTTAATGTAGCATTTTCGGACTGAGATAACTCAATGTGAGCATAACTAATATCTTTAAACTTTTCAACAAATATTTTTTGATTACCAACTGATAATTCAAAAACATCGCTCTTTACTGCATCATTAGCATGAGCATAATCTTTAACTGTAGATTTGCTACAAGCAAATAATAAGATAGACAAAAGTAAAATCAAAATATTTTTCATTGCTGATTATAGTTTTTTATTAGGAAAATTGTTTTTCAATAAGCTGTTTGGCGATGGTACGAAAATATATTTTTCGCTTTCAATCGTATATACCTCAAATCTGTTTTTTCGGTCTTCTTTGGTTCGCATTGATTTTTTGGTAACATAAGGATTTATATTTACCACCATCCCCAATGCAGACTTCCATTGATCTTTAGTATACGATTTTGTTTCAGGATACAGATATTCAACAATCGATTTAAGATCTGTATCTTTAGTATAATATACATCTTTATACTTGCCTGCAACATCTTTCACATTAAACACTTTTCCTTTTTGAGGTATTTTGTCTACTATTTTATTTTCAGACAAAAAGTTTTTGTCATACCCCTTGTATACAATCTGATAGGCATAATAATCCGCCAATTGCTCTTTGTACGCTTGTGGAAATTGAAGTGAATAAATATGTTTGGTTATAGCTCGGCTTATATTATACTGCTCCACTGCAAAGTTGTAATCGTCCGCTATTAGTTCGCCATTCTTGGCTAACATGATTTGTTTGAACAATTCTAACACATACTGAAACTCAGGGGTCTGAGTTGGAATATTCGGATTCTCGGAAACTATAAAATTCTGTAGTTTCGTTTTAAAATTATCAGAATCTGACAACGAATAATGCAACTCCCCACTATATTCTTTCATTTCTTGAGGAGCTTTCACTGTTGTTATCTGATTGATATTTGTAGCTACAGGATTACGCCCTGGCAAGGAAAGTATAGGTTCTAAGATACCATCTATGGAATTTAACTCAGAATATTTTTCTACATCAACAGATATTTTTCCAGCTTCAAGTCCTCCTGCTGTAACAGTAATATCTATTTTACCTACTTTACCTGTTGACCTTATCAAGTTTGTCACCGGCACATCAATATACATTGTTCCTTCATAGCCTTCCAATTTGTCCATATCGCTAATATAAACATCTGGTCCTATCCATTGACCAGGACCCGACAAAGTCCATTTCAACGTCGGATTAGCGCCATAACAATGAACACCATTTTTATCAACGATATCTGCTTTAATTTCTACAATATTGTCTAAAGCCGCTTTTATACTTTTAGAGGTTGTTGTTAGAACGATTTTAGCAGGTTCTCCAGCCAAAACAACTTTATTTTTCACAACTTCTCCATTCTTCGTTGCCACAGCCTCTATCGAACCTTCTTTTACCTCTATGTTCTTAAATGTTACACAAAATTGATTAGACGGATTAGGAAATAGTTTACCCTGGCTTTTCCCATTAACAAATAGTTCGACCTCATCACAATTTGAATCTATCACAAAATCTTTCTTTTGTCCTAAATATTGTTTTCGCCAAAAATGAGGATGAATAAAGACCATTGGCTTAGTCGCAAAGTTAGCTTGCCACAGATAATACTTATATTTAGGTGTTCTCCAACTGTCTACCCAACCTTTAGGGTTAACATGCTTCAATGGAGAGTTTACATACTCTCTATCTGCTCCATGATCAGCATATAACCATACAGATCCATAATGTTTTTGTACATCCTTTATTAAAGCCATTGTGTGATCATGCTCTTCTGTTCCTGCATGTTGACCATCATCTGGCTCGAAATTTTTATCATCTTTATCATACCATCCACGTATCGTACAACGTAAGAAGCCTTCAATAGACATATTTTTTTCGCTATGTGGTGCGTATTCTCCCATCGATTCATTATATACATGACGAGATGTTATTATACGTGTACTATCTTCGTCATATACCCATTTTGAATCAGCAGCATCTGTGGTCTCATTACCCATGCTCCAGAACACAATAGAAGGATGATTCCTGTCACGGCGTACCATCTCTCGAGCATTATTTTCCTGTACTTCATCACTAAATACCTGATTTTTGATATTCGGCAGCTCTTCATTGATAATAATACCATTCTTATCCATATAATCATAGACATAAGGCGCATTAGGATAGTGTGCCGTACGCATAAAGTTATGGTTCAGATTATATTTTATATCATTCATATCTCTCTCGGCAATCCATTGGGGAAATGCTCCCCCAAGCCACACGTATTCCTCATGTCTATTTTGCCCGTGCACCCAAACTTCTTTCCCATTTAAGAATAATCTGTCTCTATCATAATTCCAAGAGAACCAACGAAAGCCTAATGGGCTTTTATAAGAATCAACCAAAACATTATCCTTATATACTTCACTATATACTTGATATAGATATGGAGACTCTGGACTCCATAAGTTTGGATTTTTTATGACTTTACTCCTTTGCTCAAATGTTTGCATCTGCCCCGGATCAATCTTTCTTGTTTCTGTCAAAGTTTCAATAATATTATTTTTCGCATCCACAATATGTGATTTTAGAGTTGTCGTTGCCACAGTTGCATTATCGTTTTTCACAAAAGTTTTAACATTCACTACCCCCTCTTTTTCGTTTACAATAGGTGTAGTCACAAAAGTTCCTCCGTCGTGCTTGTAAGAACCTTGATACGGAATATGAACCTTATCAGTAACTACCAATTTAACATCTCTTGTAATACCACCATATACAGTCCAGTTGCCTGCATTCATCGGAGGGATCTGATACTTATCATTCAATGAGTTATTTACGGCTAATACTAAAACATTGTCTCCTCCCCAGTTTACAGCATCTGTTATATCAAAATAGAAACTTGTAAAACCACCTTTGTGATCTCCTAGATACTTTCCGTTTAACCATACTTTACAATATTTCTGTACTGCATCAAACTCTATTCTTATCTTCTTATCCTTTAGATTATTGCTGATTTCCAAATGTTTGCGATACCATCCCCAACCATCCCACCAATAAGGACTATCCTTGAAAGAAGGGTTTTTCACATAAGGGTGTAACTCCTTTGTTGTTTCGTAAGTCATCCAAGTATGGGGAACAGAAACTACAGGCCATTTTGAATCATCAAAATTGGCATTTTCGTAACCAGTGCCCATTTTAGTCTCTGGAAAATAATTAAAAGTCCATTGAGTATTTATAGTTTTCTCTGCTCTTGCTTGTTTTACCGTATAAGAGTTTGTCTGCCCTTTCAGTAAAGGGGAAAAACACAAAACAAGTAAAGCTGCAACTATTAGCTTCATTTTCATAATATTTTATTTTTAAGAATTATATTTTATTTTTTATTCCAAATTGTGTGAGGCTCTGTAATCGTAAAACTTTCGCAATGCACATTATCCATCTGAGGATCGTTTACATTTTCAAGCACTATTGCCGGACGTATGTCTGGATACTTTGCATGTAGAGTTACGTTATTGCATTTTAAACCTGAAATGTGCCTAAAATACAGTCCATAAGCTGGACAAGTACCTACTAAATTAAATTCAGGGTATTTCTCTTCATTCTCGGGAATGTCACGATAGACATAATATTTATCTCTGACTGACCCATAGTAAAGAAAGTCACAGTCTTCGATGAGTAAATTTTCTATTTTTTGATCTTTTAATCCTGATATTACTGACCCTACTCCCGGTCCATTACGGACTTCGACATATCCTATATCTGTATTTCTAATATTACGAATAGTTACATTCTTAATCTGTCCCACAGGTGACGGATTTGGGCCGCCTTCAAATGTACGCCCTCTATTTCCTAATCTTATAAAAAGAGGAGAAGCACAACTATGCAGTAAAAAGTTTTCATATAATATATTCTCAAGGACAGATCCATCTACAGCCTCAATAGCAACACCATACCTAGCCGTACCTTCAACATTTCTAACTGTTAGATTCTTTATGTTTCCATGAGTTTCTGTTCCTATCTTTACAATATTGCAATTTGCATAACGAGAAAAAACACCTTCAACCAAGATATTTTCGGCAGGAACCAAAGACATAGCCTTGAAGCAAACTACATCATCCCCACAGATAGCATTAAAGTTAGTCAGCTTCACGTTACTACAACCGCTCAAGTCAATTCCATCTTGATTGTGTGAACCTGTATAACAACGAACATTTACCCGATCGAAATTCATATCTCGACAAGCTTCATAGTATTGAGTCCAATTTCCACTGCGAATAAGCGTTATTCCTTTCAGATTGATATTTTGACACGAGACCATTCTGATCAATCGAGGACGTTCGTCTTCATTCCCTTTACCTTTGAAAGGCCACCCCTCTCCGATAGAATATCCATCAATAATTCCTCCACCGGTAATAGTTATATTGCTTTTGTTTTCGGCAAACAACAACTGATAGTCCTCGTTTGCTCGAAATGAAGGAAGTTGAATTCTCTTGGGTGAATAATCATGCATATTGGCCGTCCCTCTGAGAATAGCTCCTTTCTCTACATGTAGAGTCACATTATCTTTTAGTTCTAATGTGCCTGTTCTATATATTCCACCTTGAATGTAGACTGTTCCGCCATTTTTCATTTGTGAACACCGATCGATAGCCTTTTGTAGCACCTCAGTATTGACTGTTACATCATCCCCCTTAGCTCCTAGTTCAGTAACATCAAGAATATTTTTTCCAACTAACTTTTTGGATACATATTGGGAAGAGGGTGTTGCAGCTACAATATACATTGGGTCAGTGCTGCTCCCATTATTTCCCAAGCTTATACGTTCTCCTTTTGTACATTTTTTCTTATATACTTCAAACTCTCCTTGAGATGACAAAAAGATACCTTCCTCCTTTTGGTATTCAGATAGCCACAGAGGTTTCTGTTGAATACCTTTATAATGAATTATATAAATATTTGCGTCATGGCTAAGAGAGAACATAACAAGTGTATCTCCCTTATAGCTCTTCGACCCATATGCTGTTTGTATCCAATCTGCTCCAACCAGCTGATCGGGAACATTCTTAATTTCAATGAATTCCTCCCCATACATTGAAGTTCCACTCCTGAGATTTCCTTGCTCTATCCAATGTGAAGCATTATAGTTATTTGTCCAAATATCTAAAATATCCAGACTATGTATTAGAAATGTATCTCCACAAACCTTTGCTGAAAACATAAAGGTTAACAGTATCGTAAAAACGATATTTATGATTACTCTAGATTTCATTCTTTGACTTTAAATGAGAATAGTTAATTGAAATAAAAAAATCGGAAGAGAACAATATTGCTCAATAATGTTATCAATTGCTCTTTAAAAATATCCGGTAAACCGAAACAGTCTACCGGACATTCAGCTATTACAAATCTTTTACTATACGAAACCCAATTTCATCAGACCGAGTTCCTTGAGCTAGACGTAAACGAACATAAACGGAACAGTTGTCGCTTGTTGAATTCCAACCACCACCCCTTATTATTTTAAACTTTCCTTGATCAGGTCCTTGAGGATCTATGGCTATTACTCCATCGGATGACTGCTCAGTACTTGCATTTGCTGCAATTCCTTTGGCACATTGGTCATAATATTCGGCACCATGCCAATCATTACACCACTCCATAACATTGCCACTCATATCAAATATTCCCCATTTATTATCGGCTTTCTTTTTCTTTTCTTTTATAGAGCCCACTTGACGAGGCATACGACCTATTCGTACTACTTCATTACCTGCTTGAGTAAAAACTGTCACAGTATCGATTATGGCATTTTTGTCATCATAAAATATAGCTACGTTTTTAATTGTACCACTACCTGAATATTTATTATCCTCTGTTGCCCTAGCACAATATTCCCACTCAGCCTCGGTAGGAAGACGTCCTCCCATCCACTCAGCAAAAGCTTTAGCTTCTTTCCATGTTACATTTACAACTGGATGTTCCATCCGAGATTCACCTCTCCAGTTTTTCCATCCCCAGAAAGGTTCGGCTGGCATAGAGACTACATTTTTATTAGCATTTACAAATTTTTGATATTGCTCTATAGTAACTTCATAACGCATTATGGCAAATGATTTACTTATTCTCACAGGATGTACAGGCAGAGCATCTGCCGGGATTTTGGAATCTTTGCCAGTATTTCCCATTTCGAACTCACCCGCATTCACTACAATCCAATCAGCTTTAGGTATTACATCCTCTGGGTTATCTGTAGGCACTACTGAAATGTCCGGACCTGGATCAGGATATTTATCTGACGGAAATTCGTCTGGAGCATCATTTGAGCACTGTGCAAATGCTATAACTATTGCTACCAATAATAAACCTCTGGACATATTATATATAATGGTTTTCATATTCTATCTTTTTAATTATTATATCAATTATACCCGTTATTATTCGGTTTTAAATTGGGGTTTGACTGAATCTCATCTGTTGGTATCGGATGGAGGAGAAAACGATCACTCAAATTTTTTGTCACTTCCGCAAAAGGTACAGTCAACTCTACTGATTTAGCTTTATTGATTCCTTCGGGAACAGAAAACACCATCTTTATTGTCTCCATATAGCGCTGCTCTTCCTTGTTATGCTTTGCTATGGCATCCATTAGCTTTCCAGTTCTTCGCAAATCGAATAAACGTTGTCCTTCGTGTGCAAACTCCAATCTGCGCTCAAATAGTATAGTATCTTGAACTACAGTTTTAGATGTTCCTACCTTTATGTCTCCTGTTACTTGAGAGCCATCCTTAATAATCAAACCCGCACGTTTTCGTATTTTATTAATCCATAGCACTGCTTCATCCGTTTTATTTGTCGCATTTAAAGCTTCTGCATAAACTAATACTGCATCTGAAACCCTTAATAGTATCTCGTTTGGTGCTCCCAAATTCTGATCAGTAGTCACAGCATCAACTCTTTTAAATATACTAGGAACGCCATCACATATTTGATAATTGACAACAAAGCGCTTATCATGAGATTGTTTGCTGAAAGCTTCAAATAGAGAGGTACTTGGTATATAATTCTGATAGCCTTTGGTAAGACAACCTGCAATTACCTTTTTCGGTGCATATTCTCTATGTGACTTATTGTTGTACCCTGTTTGGGCTAGAGCTTCTATTTCCCAAATAACTTCTTTTTTTCGCTTTGCATCTGTTTTATATCTTACATCAAATATTTTATTGTAATCGGCTAATGTATATAAACTAGAACCATCATCGTTGAACCGATCAATAATATACTGAACAGACTCAATACACTCTGGATATTTTTTCATAGCCAAATATACCTTAGCTTTCAAAAGTCTCACTGCACCTTTTGTTAAAGCAAGTTGATATCCTATATCTTCACCGCGTATATACACATAATATGGTTCTTCATCTAGTCCATCTGCTTCATCAAGGTCTTTTATAATATTTTTGTAAATATCTTCTACTGAAGACTTTGATGGACGAATATTGCCATCTACAGAATAGCTCGGATCTGAAACATAAGGAACTTCCCCCCACAACTGAACCAAATTAAAATAAGCCCAGGCACGAATAAACTTCGCTTCAGCCAGCATTATTTCTTGATTCTTTTTTGATTTGTCACTCGTCACCTGCATTCGGGGGATCTTATCTATGAGAAGGTTTGCATTCTGAATTACATCATAAAAGCTTGACCACATATTTACAAAATACTTATTACGAGTGTCAAAAAACAATGTAGTTAACGACCTTCGAGCCTGATCGGTTCCCTGAAATAGCATGTCATCAGACATAACATCTGTAATTGAAACAAAATCAGAACCAAAAACAGTTCCTTTAACAGAAGCATATGTACCATAAAGAGCTTTCGCAGCTTGTTCATCATCCTTATAGTATTTATCTACTTCATACTGATCAGCTAAATCTGTATCAAAGAAGTCACTACAGGAAACAAAAGAGATAGCAAATAAGAAAATAGAAATTGATTTTGCTAAGTATATATATTTCTTCATGATTTTTTATTTTTAAATTAAAATCCAAGATTAAGTGTTAATACGTAAGATCTACTAGAAGGATAACTACTTCTATCTATTCCTAGACTAGTATTACTATCTCCTAATGAGCTACTTGACTCTGGATCCATACCCGTATACTTAGTCCATGTGAGCAAGTTTATACCTGACAACTGTAGTCGACACGTACTTAAACCATATTTTTTCAATAACTTACGTGGCACATTATATCCCAGTGACACAGTCTTTAGACGTAAGTAATCTCCATCTTCTAACATTAATTGTGTAAGATTTTGAGCATAATCGGCATGCGACTTATTACTACTTGATACATAGTTTGCACGAGGTATATCGGTTCCATAATACCCAGGGTCCCCAGTCAAAGGATTACGTGGACGATAACCATCCATTACGTATCTTGTTTGATTATCACTGTCTCCACGATATCTTTGTATTTTACCATTATTCGCATTAACTATTTTATGGCCAAACGAACCAGTAAAGAAGACAGACAAATCAAAATTTTGATATGAAAAACTATTTGTAAAGCCAATATTCCAATCCGGCATAGCATGCCCCATTATAATTTTATCATTTTCATCTATCACTCCATCATTATTTCGATCTACGTATTTTGGGTGACCCGGTTCTGTTCTATTTTCAAGAGTTCCTTCATACCATACTGATGCTGAACTATAAACATCGTTCCAATCCTTGTAGACACCATCTAGCTTATGTCCTTTGAATGTTCCTAAAGGTTCTCCTACAATAAGATAAGTCATGGGAGTGTTTACTGTATTTGTCATCTGATACGCAACTAAATCATTATCGCCACCTAAGCTTTTTATTTTACCTTTGTTGAAGCCTGCATTAAATATTGTTTTCCATTTAAATTCTCCAACCAAGTTATCCGAAGAGAATTCGATATCAATCCCTTTATTTTCAACTTTACCTATATTAGTTATCACTTTTTGATAACCAGTTGTATTAGGCAATCTGTAATCGTATAATAGACTATTCGTTTGTTTATTAAATAAATCTATAGTCAAGAAAAATCTATTTTTAACAAACCCCCAATCTATACCCATATTTATTTGAGACTGCTTCTCCCAAGACAAGCTGTTATCCCCAATATTCCCTGTCATATAGCCAGTTGTAGGCACTCCATTGATAACAACATTGCCAGACTTGAGAGTTGATTTAAATCTGTTATCACCAATACCATCATTACCTGTCATTCCCCATCCAACTCTATATTTTAGTGTTGACAACATAATTGATTTCTGAATGAATTTTTCATTTGTTAAAATCCATGACCCTGATAATGCTGGAAAGTATGCCCATCTTGAATTAGATCCGAAACGAGAAGACGCATCAGCCCTCATACTTCCTGTAACCAAGTAACGATTGTCATAGTTATAATTTACTCGAGCAAAAATTCCAAAGTAGCGATATCTAGCCGTTTTCTGGGTACCCATATTATCCAAAAGATTAGCACTTCCAATTCCATCCCACTTAAACGCGTCTTCGATTCCTTTTGCATCAGCCTTAAATCCATCCTGTTCGCTCGATTCCCATGTCTGTCCAACCATAGCTGTCAGACTATGAACTTCACCAAAAGTATTCATATAGGTCAGAGTGTTATCATTCTGAATCTTACTCTGAGTCGACGCTCCTCGCTTTGCTATTTTATTTTTATCTATATTACTCTGACTCAGATAAATAAATGCTGGAACATAATAATTACTGTTACGTTGACGTGTCCTATAAGCTCCTGATGTACGAAATGTCAAATGCTTGTCTATTTTCCAATTCAATGTACCATTCACCTCATTCAGCCATTCATCTTGTATATCTTCGGCATATAAGGATTTTGATATTTCACTATTAGCAGACAAAACTTCACCTGTTTCCTCATCAATAAACAAACCATTGGAGAATATTCCTCCTCCTGTGTTTGTTGGACGAAGCATAAGAGTACGCATCACAGCTCCACTATCACCTCCCCCTATTTTTTGAGTTTTTGTTTTCCCCGTTCTAAAACCGACTTCTAGATCTACACTTTTTACAATTTCGATATTAAACTTTCCTCGTAATGAAATACGATTAAATTCACTGTTAACCAATAAGCCCGGCTGATCTAGAACGTTTGCTGACAAATAATATCCCATCTGCTTACTACCTCCTGATATAGAAAGGTTATATTCTTGAATAATAGCATGAGACTTCAGTATTTCATCTTGAAAATTTCTCGTCTCAAAAGTATCAGGACGCAAACTTGAGATACTTGTCCCTGTTGCCTGTCTTCCATCATTGGCATACATTACATATTGTTCACTATCCATCATTGGCATCTTACGTCTTACTTTTTGATAATGCAACTTAGTGCTAAAGCTGATCTTAGGTTTCCCAACTTCACCTTTCTTGGTCGTAATCATTATCACACCATTTGCTCCTTTCGATCCGTATATAGCTGTAGCAGATGCATCTTTCAGCACATCCATAGACGAAATATCATTCGGATTTAAAGTTTGTATCAAACTCTGATCTGTTATGAATCCATCTACAACATATAGTGGAGAGTTATTACCAACAATGGAACTTGCTCCACGTATACGAGCAGCAATCTCTCCTCCTGGTTCAGCAGATGTAGTGATAATCATTACACCAGCCGCATTTCCTTGCAAGGCCTGCTCAATGGACGAAACAGGAGTTTTTTCAATATCCTCATTTGTTACACGTGCAATAGCACTGGTCAGGTCTCTCTTTCTAACAGCTCCATAACCAACAACTACTACTTCATCTAAATCTGTAGTTGAAGACTGAAGTTCAATATTAATTGTACCTTGAGACTTAACCAAAACACGTTTTTCTTCGTAACCTATACTGTAGAATTTCAAGGTTGCAGATGCTGGCACAGAGGTAATTCTATAACGACCATCAAGATCAGTTACAACTCCGTTAGTGGTGCCATCTACAGAAACAGTAACTCCTATCAATGGAGATTGATCAGCTCCATCAACTACAACTCCCGAAACCTCTATATTTTGAGCAAAAATAGAAATAGGGATTAAACACATAATAGCAAGTAGCAACTTTCGTGTTTTTAATGGTATTTTCATAAACATAAGGTTTTATAGTAAAAAAAAATTCATGGTTTAACGACACAAATATATGACCACAAACCTCTATATGGTGTTTAATTATTCTTTTATTAATTCTCTTTTAGACCTAAAATACCTTCTAGATGGATGTAAAATCTATGATTTATACCTAAAAACCTTTAATAAATTCTGATTCAGATCTGAAACAAAAACACAGATCACTAACTATCAACACTTTGCAAAACATCACCAACATTTAATAAAAACCGAATATTAGGTTCAGCCTTTCTTCCTTTTGCATTACTTTTTTTCAGTAATTTTTATCAAGCGAGCCCAAATTGGATCTGATTTCAATGTAGTGTTCAAAAATATCTATATATTTGCAATTCATAAGATCAAGTATTATTCGATACTTTCTTTGTAAATTACTATGAAAACTCACATCCTTTTTATTATTACTTTTATTCCTATCCTTCTTGTAGGACAGAATAATGGTGATAGGTTTATACAACAGGGACACCCTTATGACCTACTGGGAGGTTCAATCAACACAATCACTCAGGACAACTGGGGCTTCTTGTGGTTTGGCACAGACAATGGTCTAAGTCGCTTTGATGGCTATAACTTTAAACATTTACATAATAAGAGCAAGTCAAATAAAACTAACCCTTCAAAAAATTATATAAAAAAGATCTTCTTAGATAGTGAAAATCGTCTCTGGATAGGCATGCACAAAGGGCTATCAATTTATGATGATGCGATATACGATTTAAGAAGTATACCTGAATTCGATAATCTATATATAAATTCATTAAAAGAAGATGCTAATAAAAATATTTGGGTAGCAACTCATAACGGAATTTATATACTTTCTAAAGACTCAAAGGAAATTTATCATATAGGAGCAGAAAATTCTTCAGAGCTAGACAATAAAAAAGTCAACTTTATTGTGCCTGACCAACACAACAACTTTTGGGCATTTTCTGAATATGGAATTCATAAGATTTGGACAACTGATCAAAATAATATTAAAACATCATTCTCTTTTACTAACAAATGTAAAGTTAATATTAGCAGTTACTCGATTAAAGGACGTATCGGTTTTTTTGTTATTGACAAAGAGAATAATGCGTACTTCAGTGTGGATAATACGATATACACAATAAATCTAGAGAATGACACTTTTAATCTCAACGATGCATCTATCGTAGCACAAGGAGAAGAATATCTATGTGCCCAAATGGATAGTTACAACAACCTATGGGTTGGAACTAGATATAGAGGTATTACCCTTTTCAAGAAAAAGTCTGATGTGAAATTTACACAAAAGAAATACTGGATTTCTCCAAATCGGTCTTACGACATAAGCAACACTGTAACAACTCTATATGAGGATAATTTAGGTAATATTTGGGTGGGTACACCAAAGGAACTGTTTGCAATGAAGAGAAACAACACCCAAAACTTCAATTCTATCAGAGAGGGAGAAGACAGTAACTCTCTGACAAATAGAATTGTAACCGGAGTCCTTGAAGATGAAAACACAAACATATGGATTACTACTTCCTACGGACTAAATAAGTTATCTTGGCTAAATAAAGATAAAAAGGGCGTTCACATTGATCATTATATAAATGAAATAAATAAGGATCAAAATTTTGATTCGAGCAACAGTCTGCAAAGTCTAATATCTAAAGATCAAAATACTTTATGGATATCAACTAAAAAGAATATTCTTAGCTATAATATCAAAAACGAACAGTTTTTTGAAGATAAGCAACTATCTGATTTTTTGAAAAACAACAATTTGAAAATGGCACGTTGTTTTTTTAAAGATGAAAAAAAATAATATATGGATAGGATTTGAGTTTGGTGGAATTTGCATCTTTCTTGCTGATAAAAATGAGTTTGTTCGCCTTGGCACTATCGATAGTACTTTCGACGACGGTGATTATTGGGCGATAACCAAAGATGCACGAGACTACATTTGGATAGGCTCTAAAAGAAAAGGATTATTCAAAATAAAGATCAATATGGATTCTTTAGGAATGAGCCAGAACTCGATCAGCTATAAAAAACAATATTTGCCTACAAAGTGGATAACTTCCGTATTCATTAATAAAGACAATATAGCTTGGGTTGGAACCTCTAACGAAGCTTATCATTACGCCTCTGCAATTGATGATTTCGAAGAATTAAAAATGATTGGACCAAGTGACCAATCCACATATATATCAGGTATTACAGAGGATCAAAACGATGCCCTATGGTTTTCTACCACAACTGGCATATTCAAATTTGACGAAAACAAGCAATTGACTCAAGCATATAATACCAATGAACATGATTTTGCTAAAATAAACTATCAGTTTAGCACATTTTGTGCACATGACGGAACCATCTATATGGGAGGTATAAATGGACTCACTTATTTTTCACCAAACCTATTACAGGCAGATACCATAAAGCAGAAAATTTTCATTTCCGATTTTAAAGTGTTAAATCGACCATTTTCTCTTGAGGGTAAAAAAAATATCAACTTAACTCGCTTGGTACATTTATCTTATAAAGAAAATCAATTCGCATTCGAATTCTCTACACTTTACTTGACTGATCCTTATAAAATTAAATACAGATATAAGTTAGAAGGATTGGATAAAGATTGGATATATGTAGACACAAACAGAAATCATGCATCATATTCAAATCTAGCCCCAGGGCATTATAAATTTTGTGTACAGTCAACAACGAGATCGGGTGAATGGACGAATAACGAAAATGTCATAGAAATTATTATAGCACCACCTTTTTGGGCTACATGGTGGGCATATTGTATATACATACTTATACTCATATTAATAGTGGTCTTCATCATATATCTCAATTATGTAAAAGGTATTTATGGACAACAAAAAAAATACAACCAATGGAAAACAGAACTTTATACCAACATTATTAATAGCTTTGATACTCCTTTATTCCTATTAAAAGCACCTCTAGAGAATATGATAGGAAGCCTTCATAATATGGGAGAGTCTGAAATTGAGGAATTACTAAAAATAATGAACCAAAACGTTAAGCGTTTACGTCATTTAGTAAAACAGTTATCAGAAATTCAAAAAATAGAAGTCAATGAAACCTCTTTACAAATGTCTAAAGTGGATTTAATTCCTTTCATCCAAAACGTATATAACTTGTTTTTTTCAATAGCCCAAAATAAAAATTTACATTTCGAATATCACCATACTAAAGACTCTATTGAAGTGCATATTGATATTGAAAAGATTGAAATAATTCTATTCAATTTACTATCAAACATCTTTAGAAATACCAAAGAAAATGGACGTATTGTCCTAAATTGCTATGTTGACAATAAGAATCAAGCATGGATTGAGCTCTTTAGCAATGATATAGATATAAAGAGTCAAGAATCACATAATATATACAGCGATAATTCGACTGATAGCATTTTTAATTCAGATTTGGCCACTGGACTAGGTTTCACTCTCGCAAAAGATTTTGTAGAGCTTCATGGAGGTAAACTTCATGTAGAGCATATCGTTGGAAAAGGGTGTACCTTCAGCTTCTTCCTTCCAAAGAAACAACAATCTATTAATTTTTCTGATGCTAAACTAAATCAATCATATTTAGAGTCTTATATTGATATCGAAAAAGACTTAGATATAACGGCTAACTCTTCAGAGCTCTTGAACGAGAAGGGGAACAAACACACTATACTTCTTGTTGAGAAAGATAAAGAAACGAGCATACTTTTGAGCAAAATATTGATTAAAAACAATTATAGGCCTAAAGTATTTAATTCAATAGAGGAAATATATAATGCAGCCGTAAAGCTCGAACCATCACTGATATTGTTTAATTTAACAGTCGACAGTAAATACGAATTATTACATCTTTGCAAAAGTCTAAAAGACAATATTCAAACCTGTCATATTCCTATACTTCTTATCCTCGAAAAAGATGCAGAAGAGAGGGAATCAGTAGAAGGCTATGAAGCTGGTGCAGATGCCTGTATAAGTAAACCTTTTGAGATATCATATTTGATGATTAGAATCAAACATTTGATAAATATCAGACAGTCTATAAAAGAAAAGGTTTTGATTGATGAATCGATTTTTTCAGAGAAGGAAAGAATAGCTACAACATCCAGCGATGAAAATTTCTTAAATAAAATAATGAAAATTATAGAAGGTAATATCGCTAATGAAAACTTCAATTTAGAAGAATTTTCAAAACAAGCCAATATTAGCCGTTCTGTTTTGAACACTAAAATACAATCTCTGGTAGGACAGACCCCGATAGAGTTTGTTAAGACTATCAGACTAAAAAAAGCCGCACATCTACTAGAAACAAACGCATATACTATTTCAGAGATCAGCATGATAGTCGGATTCACCGATCCCGGTTATTTCAGTACCTGCTTCAAAAAACAATACAATGAGGCTCCCAGCGAGTATGTGAAGAATAGAAAAACATCAAACAAAGGATAAAGAATAAAAGACTATTTATATAGTTTTAAGCATTGGGATTGATTCTTTTGAGCCTATATACTCCTTCTGATAAAAGAATGAGTTTCTTTCACTAACAGATAGAATAAAACAACTCCCTTAGCGATCTAAATATTTACAAAACAGAGAGCTTAAACGAAAAAGATATAAGAGTAATTGATCTAAAAGGAATACTCTATATAGCAAAAAAAATCAAGAAACATTTGTTTCTTGATTTTCTGTTTGCGATCAATTACTAATCGACTTTAATGTATCTTTTCTTGGTAGTCCCAGGCAGAGTTGAACTGCCGACCTCTACATTATCAGTGTAGCGCTCTAACCAACTGAGCTATAGGACTGGCTTGTTTTCTCTCGTACCATAAACTCTGAATATTCTCAGCTCCAAGGTATTCCCTTTATATCTTAATTATTATACATACAAAAACAGCAGGAATTTAATCCAATTAACCTTTAAAAATATAAA
>CALKIV010000056.1 GCA_937995835.1 uncultured Dysgonomonas sp.
TGGGTGATAGGTCAAGGTTGAAATGTCATACATGTTTGCCATATTTCTATTATTTAAAAAAAAGTTTGTGTTAATATTTTGTTTGTGCTGTGTTAATTGGAAATTACACATCCTTACGAGTATACAATAATGTTATATAATTCTCAGTGTACTTAGTTCTATCCGAATTTACACCTATTCTCAGTACCATTTTTCCTGATTTTGAGCGAAGTATCTGAATGTTTACATCATAATAACGCGTTGAAACACTAAAAAAAAGAGCACGGCATTGTCTCCCTGTTTACAGGATTACAAAATGTTCCATCCATCGTGATTACAGTAGCAAAATTCAAAGAGGAAATATCTATATCTTTCACAGAATTAGCTGCAGGCAGTTTATCTACTTTCCACGTTTTCTGATAAATCTTTCTTCCATCTATCCACTTCTGCCCCGTATATTGTTCCTCAAGTGAATAACCGATGAGACTTTGTTTGCCTCCGATCCTCTCTATATCAAACATATTTGTCATATTTCTATTATAAAAAAGTTTGTTCATTATTTTGTTTGTTGTTGATCGAGAGCTACACTTCTTTGCGAGTATATAACAATGTTATATAATTTTCAGTATACATACTTTTATCCGAACTTGCCCCTATTCTCAGTGTCATTTCCCCTGATGCTGAGGGGAGTATTTGAATGTTTACATCATCATGACGTCCTGAAATTGCAAAAAAAAGGCACGGGATTATATTATTGCTTACAGGATCACAAAATGTTCCATCTATCTTAATTACTGTAGCTAGATTCAAAGAAGAAAGATCTACCGCGTGTACGGGCAGCTTATCTATTTTCAGCGTTTTCTGATAAATCTTTTTTCCATCTATCCACTTCTGACCTGTGTATTGCTCTTCAAGTGAATAGTTGATGAAACTTTGTTTTTCCTCTATCCTTTCTATATCAAACATATTTGCCATAATTCTATCTATTAAGTTGTTTTGTTTGTGTTAAAATCGGAAAGTCTTATTTTCGGCGATCGATGGTCTGATTGAGCATCACAGCCATGCGCTCTGCCATTGATAGATTTTCGGGAGTACGGAAGATGTTTTTTTGCTTCAGAGGTTGTGCCGATGGAGTACGCTTTTTCAGTTCTTCCACCTCTTCGTTGGTACTGGTCAATAGCTGATTAGCCTCGTCGAGAGCAGTTGCCAACTCGTCTATGATGTCTTGCATGGCAGCAATCTTGGCTTTCACAGCCTCAGCCGTTTTGGGCTCAAATTCGTTGAGACGAATATGTTTGCGCATGGTTTCGGGAGCTACAGCCTCTTTCTTGTCAGCCTTTTTTTCGGATGGAGCTTTTGTTTCCACAAATAAGCCTTCTTCGTCCACCACCAAGAGCGAACCATCTGCCAAGGCATGCTCTCCGGCAGGCATCTGCTCTTCGTTGAGGGTTGCAAAACCATCCTGATCCACATACACCTCGTTGCTGTCGGCCAGCACAAACAGCACATAGGGTTCGCCACTTTTGGTTGCATCTTTCTTGATCACCTCTTCGGTGGTGAGCAAAAGCGATGCCAGACGATCTAAAATCGATTTCTTTCTGTTCATTTTCAGTTTGTTATTAATTCGGTTATTTTTAATTTTAGCCATAGATACTTGGTTGAAAAAACCTTCGAGCGAAAAGCCTTTGACGTTGCCGGTCATAACCTGCGAGTCCCAATAGTTTCGGTCGTCAATTTTATAACTACACATGAGCGTGCCTTTGGGCAAATCTTTAAAACCTAATGCGCGTGATTTGTCTATGCCCGGGTTCTCAATAATCCATAATTCTACTAGGTAGTTGCCAGAAAGGCACTGCTCGTGTTGATGTGTAGTGTTATATAGAGCCAATGATTGGCGCATCATTTTGTGTGAAATTTTCTCAATCTCGTCGGCCGAAAACTTGATATAATATTCGCCCATCTGCGGCGATTGACGATAGATCAGTTGTTCGGGTTGGAGCACAACGCCCGTCAGGATTTGTTTTTGGCTATCACGATTGAGGTGAACAGCTTGTTTGTTGAGGGTCACGAAATCGACCTCGTTGGCAGGGCAATCGACAAACGAAATGGCATAGATGCCTGTGGTGTCGTCCTCGTTATCAATAATGCAATTGTAAATCGGAAGTTTGTTCATATCTCTAATTATTGTTTTTGTTGTCTATAGATAATAGCTCCGAAAGATTATTGGAAAATGTAGCCCTGATGTTGCTTTTTTACCAAATCTGACAACAATAGATAAATGGGTGTTGAGATTATTGAAAAAGATTTGGTATATTTAAGTTTGTAGGACTATTTATTTAGTCTGAAAGAGCTTAACCCAAAAATCGACACACTATGATGAGGAAATTTTGCTTGATCTTCATTTTGCTCGCTACCGTGCAAATGATAAACGCACAAGAAGAAATTGCATTACCTACCGAGCCTTCCAATGGCTTTGCTTTTTCATTAGGATGCAAGGTTACTATTAAGCTAGTACCCACTGATTCAATAAATTTTGACTATTCCGTACTGTCCATTGAATCCTATCAAGAGCCCATTAATCTTAGAAAAACAGAAGATTTATTTGATAAAGAAGGACCTCCCAACACGCTTACGCTATATTTTACTTATGGCTACTTTGGAGAAAAAATGACAGAAAAAGACATGAGAATCTTTCTGGTAATCAAAAATTACACAGACAATATTCTTCAATACTCATCGGACATACAACGCATGGAGGATGGAGAATTTGAAGAAACTTCTAATGCGGGAATTTACTCTAAGGCTATTGCCACCGAAATTTGGCCATATATGATCCACAACATAGGATTGTGGGGATTTAAAAAGCGTGTGCTTGCCCAAGAGGTTGAAGAAATAAAAAAAGGAACAAAAAAGATAGAAGAATGAGCGAATCAGACTTGAAAGAAAAAAACGATAGCAAGATATACAGTGAGAAAGTGATATATGCCAGCACTTTTTTAGGAGGACCATTGGTCACTGGTTATATGTTAGCAGAAAACTTTAAAGTTTTTAATCAAAGAGAAAAAGTCCTCCCCATATGGATTGTTGTTGTTCTATGGACTATTCTTATTCTCACAATTGCTTATTTTATGCCAGACACGGCCGGTTCTAGATTTTTATTGCCACTGTGTAATGCCATTATAGCATATATTGGTACTCAACATTTGCAAGGAAAAAACATTGCTAACCACATACAAGAAGCAAAACCGAAATTTGGATGGGGGCGATCACTCCTTACTTCTCTCATTGGAGCCATCGTTACAATTGCTGTAGCTCTTCCTCTCTTGCTCCTTGTAGAAAATCTTAATAATAATATAGTTAGCAAAACATTTGGAGAAATAGAAAATACAATAGAATATGATCCTGATAATATTTCAGCAAATTCAATTGATTCTTTAGGAAAGATGTTGACTCAAATTTATTTTTTTGACGACTATCAACAAAAATATGTTTATGTCAAGAAGCTGAATAACTCGTATAACCTATATATCCCTGTAGTGGATAAGGAAGTCATTAAAGACTTTGATTTTGATAGGGAGTTACGTATTTTTAAGGCAGATCTACAAGCTTTATATCCTAAGAATAGGATAGTATTCAATATCGTTGTAGATGATATAGATAACGTTTTGAAAAAACTTGAATGAAGCAACTAATGCATAATCATACAACCATATTTAGTTGATTATACTAAAAACAACCTACATCTAGTTGTTTTTATACAAAACAACC
>CALKIV010000057.1 GCA_937995835.1 uncultured Dysgonomonas sp.
AAAGTCTCGCAACTAAGAACACTCCGGCAACAACCATCGTTGCGGCGTGGATTAGCGCAGAAGCAGGAGTTGGGCCTTCCATCGCATCAGGCAACCAAATGTGGAAAGGCATCATTGCCGATTTACCCACACCACCCATAAAGATGAGTAACAGTGCCAATGTACCTAGAGACAAGCCCATGAAAGACATCCCTTGCATGGTGTTCACAAAGGATCCTTCGTTTCCGTTGATAACAGAAAATTCGAAAGAGTTTGAGAAGTATGATATTAATAGAATTCCTACAAGGAAGAAGAAGTCAGCAAATCGAGTGACAATAAACGCTTTTTTAGAAGCTGCCACTGCCGATGGCTTAACATAATAGAAGCTGATCAACAAGTAAGAAGACACCCCTACAAGCTCCCAGAATACATACATTTGGAAGATGTTGGTTGCCACTACAAGCCCTAACATCGAAAAGCTGAACAGAGAAAGGAATGCATAATAGCGTTCGAATCCTTTTTCTCCTTTCATATAACCTAAACTGTAGATGTGTACCATCAAAGACACTGTAGTGATCACCACAAGCATCATTACAGAAATAGGGTCTAGGAACATTCCTAGTTTGATCTGCAAACTATCAGTAAACTCTAACCAAGATTGATTAAAAACATATACTCCTTTGAAAGCTTCGTTAGCTGCTTTGCCAATACCAAAGAAATATTGGTATGCCGTAAGATACGACAACAGGGTCATCGCTCCTAGTGATAATGTTCCTAGAGTTCCGGCAAGCATAGGTTTCATATATTTTCCACCTAGCCCCAATATCAAGAACATTACTAACGGTAGGGCAAGTATAAGAATTGAATAATTAAAAGCACTTTCCATATCTTGTTTTCCTTTTCGTCTTAGTGTTTCATTGTTGTTATGTTTTCATCAACATAGATGCTCTTCACATTGCGGAAGATGTTGATGATGATCGCTATGGCCACTGCCGTTTCTGCTGCTGCAATACCGATGGCAAAAAGAGTAAAAAAGAACCCTTCTAACTGCTCAGGATAGAGGTAGCGATTAAAAATCACAAAGTTGATATCTGCCGCATTCAGCATCAGCTCCACGGAGATAAGAACCATCAGCATGTTCTTACGAGACAAAAACCCATAGATGCCGCAGAAGAACATTACTGTACTCACGACTAGATAAAACTCCATAGGGATTGGCCCTTCTAAAAATTCTATAATAAGATCAAACATAGTTTATTCTATTCCCTATTATTAATTATAATTTATTTTTCTTCTTTACAGTATGTACAAACTATCACCCTCTCTTCTTTTTACAATCTCCGACAGAGACTCGAGATTATGAATGCTAGTCAACAAATACCTCTTTGTTAGTTCTTAGAATATATTATTCCTCTTCTATTTCTTCTCCCTTAGCGTTCTTGTCTTTGGCTGCAATCATCAGACCTCCAATGATACAAGCTAACAACAACAAGCTAATAGCTTCGAATGGCAACATGAATTGATATTTGCCTGTACCCATTAGCGTCATCCCCACCTCTTTCATATCCAGTTCTGGTTGGGCAATATAAGTGTATATTCTCTTAGCTCCGTTGAAAATCAGATGTCCACAAATGGCGATACCTGAAAGTGCAACTAGCCCTGCGATAATCATTCGCTGTGGCTTTTCATATTTTACACCCTCTCCTGGTCGATTGGTCAGCAAAATGGCGAAAATAAATAGCACCATTACACCTCCTGCATATACAGCTATCTGAACAGCCATCAAGAAGTGATAGTCTAACATTAAATAAAGACCAGCTGTGCCTAACAATACGAAAAGCAAAAATACTGCTGAACGTATAATCTTTTGAGTGACCACTGCCATCATTGATGAAAACATGATGAGCGCTGCTAATACATAAAATATAATTTGTTCTCCCATAATCTAATGATTATCGTAATCTGATTTATTCTTTGTCTTTATTTTCTTCTGGTTTTGCTTCACTCTTTTCTACTGGCTTAGCAGGAGCTGCTGCCTTAGGAGCTACTTTCTTTTCTCTCAACTTCGAACCTTCTGCATTCAATGTCTTCACCAATTTCTTACGAGTGTATATTGCATTCTCGAAATTGTTTGAAAATTGGATAGCATCCGATGGACAAGTCAACACACAAAGATTACAGAATGTGCACATTCCTAAATCGTAGTGATAGGTATTGAGCACTCTCTTTTTCTTTCCATCTTCTTGCACCACCATATCTGATATCACATTGATTGTTCCATTAGGACAATTCATCTGACAGATACCACAAGCAGTACAAGCATGCTCATTATTCTCATCGTGAGGCATTGTCAATTCTGCTCTGAAACGATCAGATATGACAAGTGTATCTCTGTTTTCAGGATATTGTTGTGTTATTTTTTTAGTAAATAACTCTTTCAATGTCACCCTCATCCCTGTGAGTAGCGACCATATCCCTTTAAATAACCCTGAAAAATATTTTCCTACAGTCATTATATTCTTTACTACTTATTAAAATAGATTAGCTATACGATTAAAAATATCTACTGATGTCAACCCAAACACAACAAGGAACACCATCAGCACGAGGTTTGCCATATTGATTGGTAACAGATATTTCCACTCAAGATTCAATAGTTGGTCGATACGCAAGCGAGGGAATGTCCATCTTACCCACAAGCTCAACAACACTAACAGTCCAGCCTTTCCGAAGAACCACACATAAGAAGGAATGTACCACATGATATCGTTGAAACCGTCCCATCCTTTAATCTGCAATGGAAGATAGCCTCCAAGGAACACTGTTGCCCCAATGGCTGCTACGATAAACATATTTAGGTATTCTGCCAAATAGAAGAATCCGAATTGCAATCCTGAATATTCTGTATGGTAACCTGCTGTCAATTCCGATTCTGCTTCCGGCAAGTCAAAAGGACCACGATTGGTCTCAGCATGTCCAGAAATCAGATAGATGATGAATGCAATGAGTGCCGAAATATGTCCGTTAAATAGGTTCCAGCAATAGGTTTGGCTTTCGATAATTCCTGAAAAGCTCATTGTTCCTGACAGGATAACCACTGTCATCAGAGCAAAAGCAGTAGACAGCTCATAGCTGATAAACTGTGCCCCGCTTCGCATGGCTCCAATCATGGAGTATTTATTATTACTTGACCACCCTGCTAGCAATACGCCAATGATACCCAAAGATGATACTGCAGCAAAATAGAATACGCCGATATTGAAATCTACTACGTTCAATCCTAGTCCGAATGGAATAACACCAAAGGCCAGCATAGAAGATACAATCATGAAGAATGGTGCAAGATAGAACAAGAACTTGTCCACATTATTGATCAGAATGATTTCCTTGATCAATATCTTGAGCATATCTGCAATACTCTGGATGGATCCAAAAATCCCAACTCTGTTAGGGCCTATACGAGCCTGAAAAAATGCTGTGATTTTACGTTCAACATAGATTAAGATCAAAGCCAGAACAGCATACAATGTCAAAAGAGCAACTCCAATGAGCACAAACTCGATCAACAATACCCCCCATTCGGGCATACCAGTCCCTCTAAGGGTTTGATCTATCCAAGCTGTTAGGTTCGATAGCTCGTAAATTTTTGGTGAAATATTTAACAACATATATTTCTTATCTTGATATAATAAAATAATCTAAATCTTTTTCTTAACGGTCAATATCAGGAATCACATAGTCCATCGATCCTCCAATGGCAATAAAGTCTGAAACTTTTTCTCCCTTACAGATCAAAGGCATCACAGACACTGCTGTATAAGATGGTGAACGGAATTTTAAGCGATAAGGAGATTTGTCTCCTTTGCTATTGATGTAAACGCCAAACTCTCCACGTGCAGCTTCCACTCTTTGATAGTATTCCCCTTCGGGTAGCTTAATGATTGCCTTAGTCTTGGCAAGGAAGTCTCCCTCAGGGATATTATCAATTAGTTGCTCTATTATTTTCAGTGATTCTTCTATTTCATCCAAACGGTTTAGATAGCGAGCATAAGCATCGCACTCGTGACGAATGATTTCAGTAAACTCCACCTTGTCATAAAGTGCATAAGGCGCATGTTTACGAATATCGCACGACCATCCTGAACCTCTACCTGCAGGTCCATTCACTCCATAAGAGATAGAATCTTCTAACGAAAGCATTCCGTGCCCGATCATTCTATCGCGGGTAATGATGTTGCCTGTCATCAGTTTGTTGTATTGCACTAAACGCTCACGCATTTCAACAATAAAACTCTTAACGTCTTTTTGGAAGTCTGGATAGATGTCGAACATCACTCCCCCAATCACATTGTAGTTGATGATCAAACGTCCACCTGATGTTTTCTCGAAAATATCTAAAACCAATTCACGCTCACGCATCCCATAGATGAATGCTGTGGTAGCACCTAAGTCCATACACATAGTAGCCCATGCCACAAGGTGAGAGTCAATACGGTTCAACTCGTCCATAATGGTACGGACATATTGAGCTCTTTCCGGAACTTCTATCTGTGCAGCCTTTTCAACACACAAACATAGTGCATGACGATTGATATTAGCTGAAAGATAATCTAGACGGTCGGTCAAATGGAGCATTTGCGGATAGGTCATCGCTTCGGACATCTTTTCGATTCCTCGGTGAATATATCCACTATGTACATCTATTTTGTTTACAATCTCCCCATCCAAAGCTACACGGAAGTGCATTACTCCGTGAGTAGAGGGGTGCTGTGGTCCGATGTTGATAATATAAGCATCGTCTGCAAATATCTTTGTACATCCTTCTGCCAACGAACCATCAGGTCTCTCCTTGATATAAGGAGCGATATCTTTGATTTCTTTACTAGTTGTTTTTACGGGATTGATTACGGGATTTGCATCGTAATCTTTTCTTTGTGGAAAGCCTATCCAGTCGTCGTTTAGCAAGAAGCGACGCATGTCCGGATTATTAATAAAACGTATACCCATCATGGCATACACTTCACGCTCGTTGAGTTGAGCCGTCTCCCACATATCAGTCACAGTATACAACAGAGGATTTTCTCTGTCGGCTGTTCCTGTTTTCAATATTAGTTCTTTAGACAAATCGGAAGATGGAGTCAGTAGGTAAATCACACCCAACTTATCTCCCCAATCCATTCCTGTTAGCATTGCTAAATAATCGAAAGGCATTGCCTTATTGTAGCGCACTGCCTTAGCTACATCACGCAGTTTATTAGGCTCTACGGTTACGGTCAGCTTATCTCCTTCTTCGATTATTGCTTCGGGAACAGCTTCTAATATAATCTTTTTGATATTTTCCATCGACATATTCTATCTAAAGTCTGATCTTATTTTTCTATATCCTTACTTTCTTGACTCTTTCCCTTTCGGATATTTTTAAAGAAGAATCTCTCTACTTTAATCTTACGTTGCAGTTGCATCAATCCATAGAACAAGGCTTCTGGACGAGGAGGACAACCTGGCACATAAACATCCACCGGAATGATTTCGTCTACTCCTTTCACAACATGATATGAATCAACGAAAGGACCTCCTGAAATAGCACAACTACCCATTGCCACTACATATTTAGGTTCAGCCATTTGGTCGTACACACGTTTTAATAGTGGTGCCATTTTGTGAACAATAGTTCCAGCAACCACCATACAGTCTGCCTGACGTGGACTATTACGCGTCACCTCCATACCAAAACGAGCCAAGTCATATTTTGCTGCTGCTGATGCCATGAATTCGATCCCACAGCAACTGGTAGCAAAAGCCAAAGGCCAAACAGAGTTCGATCGTCCCCAGTTGATCAAGTCATCCAACTTGCCAACTACACAAGGTACGCCTCCTTCGTTCAGCTCTTGCACATATTGCTCTAAATATTCTGTATCTTGAAATTCCTCGTTGGGAATTCCCTTGATGTATATGTTTTTTATTTTCTTTATTTCCATTCCAATGCTCCTTTTCTCCAAGCGTAGGCCAAACCTAAACCAAGAATTGCTAAAAAGAATAAAATACTAACTAAGCCCGGCATACCTAGCTCTCTAACCACATTTGCCCAAGGATAGAGGAAAATAGCCTCCACATCGAACATCAGATAGAGAATAGCATACAAGTAATACCCTACTTTAAATTGCATCCAAGATGTGCCATGCGTAGGAACCCCACACTCGTATGGCTCTCCTTTTTGCGCATTGAAAGAACTAGGCGATAGCAATAGAGCCATACCGAGTCCGGCACCGACTAATACTAACCCAGTAAACAGCACAACTAAAAAAAGCGCAGAAGCTGTCATATCTATACTTTAAGTGTTTTAATTTATATCTCTCTGTCTTGCTGATGATTAACAGAATCGATCAGCGATAGTTGAAAACAATGGCTACAAAATTAAGATTTTATTTATCAAACACAAACATTTATCCTATCGAAATGTCTGTTTTGATAAGTGGACATTACAAAAAAATGATATCAAAACAGTTCTTAACAGCCCAAAATAAACAAAGTGTCAGTTTCGATGTCGTTACATTTATTCGTCACAACATCTATTTTGATCGAAAATCAATTTATCTACTTGCTTTCTTCCTTGATTATATACAATGGGCGTTGCTTTGTTTCCAGATATGTCTTAGAGAGGTATTGTCCTAGAATACCTATACAGAACAACTGTATGCCCCCAATAAAAAATATCACACAAATAGTTGAAGCATAACCTTGCACATCCTCTCCAAAAACAATTGTTTTGAAAATAATGAAACAAATCATGACAAAAGCTACAAAACAGAATAGGATACCAAACAATGATGCCATATGCAGAGGGCGAGTAGAGAACGCAATAATCCCTTCTAACGAATATAGAAAAAGCCCCCAGAAAGACCACTTGGTTTTTCCAGCTACACGCTCTACATTTTCGTACGAGATCCACTTCGTATTAAAACCAACCCAACCGAAAATCCCTTTAGAAAACCGATTATACTCACCAACATCAAGAATAGCTTGCACCATCTGGCGAGTCATCAGTCTGAAATCTCGCGCCCCGTCTACAATCTCCGTGTTAGAAATCTTATTGACTAGTTGATAAAACTTTTTTGCAAAAAATGACCTGATCGGAGGCTCCCCTTTGCGATTCATTCGTCTTGTTGCCACACAATCACAATCTTCATTTTTCAGTGTGCTATACATTTCCTCCAAAAGGAAAGGGGGGTCTTGCAGATCCGCATCCATCAATGCAATATAATCGCCAGAGGCTTTTTTTAACCCTGCATAGATAGCGGCTTCTTTCCCGAAGTTTCTAGAAAAAGAGAGAAAGCATACTCGCTCATCTTTTGCTCTCAACTCCCTAAGTATCTGAAGTGTTTTATCTTTAGACCCATCGTTTACAAAGATGAATTCAAAGCTTTGCATAGACATTACTTCTGAAACCGTCTTCAACTCCTCATATAAATAAGGTAAAGAGTCTTCTTCGTTATAACATGGAATGATTAACGATATTTTATCCATTATTCAATTAGTTTTCTTCAGTTTTGCGATTCTTCGTATTTTTCAACAGGCATTTTCTTCTAATGATAACACAACCAAAAAAGTTTATTATTCATACAACTTCTTTCTTTTTCACAAGATCCTTACATTGCTATCCTGCAAATGTATTATAAACTTTGGACTTCAGCCTTCTAATAAATATTTTTCTGTCAACCTCGACACGCCATACTCATCCAAGTCAGCAGCCTCTACTTTTAGATACTCACTGTCATCAAACAGATCAACCTCCAATTGGTAGAAGCTGGCATAGATCACCTGATGCGACAACACGTGTTTACATTCTTTCGATTTTGTCAGCTGCACATGCTCTGCCTTCTTTAGCAATCTTTGATAAGCCTCTAACTTCATCAACTCCTCGAAGGTCATTTTGTGTTCAGTTTCTATCAACGGGAATTCATACAAACCTTTCCAAATATCACTACCTTCGCGTCTTTTCAAAAAAGCAGTATCCCCCACCCGAACATCCAAGTAGTTAAAGAAACGATCTCTTGCCGCCACCTTACCTTTTTTTTGAGGCAGCACCTCCACCAAACCTTTATTATATGCAAAACACTGATCCGAAAATGGACACCTTTCGCAGTCAGGAGATTTAGGCACACACTGCAATGAACCAAAATCCATGATGGCTTGGTTATAAACAGAGGGGAGCTCTTGATCAATTAACTCATTTGCCAAGATGATGAAAATTTTCTTCCCTACACCAGTATCAATATACTCATCTACTCCGAAAACTCGAGACAGCACCCTGAACACATTACCATCAACCGTTGCATACACCTTATTATATGCAAATGACATAATAGCCGCAGCAGTATAGTCACCCACACCCTTCAACTTCAACACCTCTTTATACTCAGTGGGAAATTGCCCATTACACTCTGACACGATATACTTCGCTGCAGCATGCAAGTTCCGAGCCCTACTATAATAACCTAAGCCCTGCCACAACTTGAGCACCTCGTCCTCTGAGGCTCTGGCAAGGTCCTCGATTTGCGGGAACGTTTTTACAAATTTTAAATAATATGGCATCCCCTGATCCACTCTGGTCTGTTGTAGAATAATTTCAGACAGCCATATAAAGTAAGGATTTTGGGTTGATCGCCATGGTAAATTTCTTTTATTCAGATCATACCATTTCATCAACTTAGAACTGAAAGAAAAATCGGATTTGTATTTTTTTGTTAAATTATTCACTGCAAAAAGATAAAATCTTCGCTATTTAGACGAAATTAACGGAAATTAATCAAAAAACATCAAGTATAGTTCAAAGGTAATTAAAAAAGCTATATATTTGCAGTCCAAAAAATTATTGATTTGAACATTAAAAAATAAAGTAGAAATGACAAAAGCAGATCTCGTTAACGAAATTTCAAAAAATACAGGTATTGACAAAACCACAGTTTTGGCGACAGTTGAGTCATTCATGGAGGTTATCAAAGTATCTCTGAAAGAAGATGAAAACGTATACCTTAGAGGATTTGGAAGTTTCATCGTGAAGCCTAGAGCTCAAAAAACAGCTCGTAATATTTCAAAAAATACTACGATCATCATTCCGGCTCACAACATTCCGTCGTTTAAGCCTTCTAAGAGCTTTATCAATAAAGTAAAAGAAAACACTAAAGTTGCTGGAAAATAATTAACTTTATCCAGTCGCTACACTTATAATTTATTAACATTCAAAATACTTGCTAATATGCCAAGCGGTAAAAAAAGAAAAAGACATAAAATGTCTACGCACAAGCGCAAGAAACGTCTTAGAAAGAACAGACATAAGAAAAAGAAATAAGTTGATTTCTTGCCTAAAGAAAAAGATACAAGAACAGACCATCAAAGTTTATTTTGGGTTTGTTCTTTGTCTATTTGTACGAACTACATTAAAACCCTATCCAGAGGGCTATATCTGGGCTGAAAAATTATAACAAACATTTTAAATTAACATTAGAAACAAATAATGATAAGCGAATTAGTAGTCGATGTGCAACACGATGAAGTGTCGATCGCTGTGATTGAAGACAAAAAACTTGTTGAGCTTCAAAAAGAGGGAACAGATGCTTCGTTTGCTGTAGGCAACATCTATGTCGGACGCATCAAGAAACTGATGCCCGGACTAAATGCTGCATTTGTTGACGTGGGTCATCAAAAGGACGCTTTTCTTCATTATTTAGATTTAGGGGCACAATTTACCTCTATTGATAGCTTTCATCAGCAAGCCACAAAAAACAAAGGCAAATTTCCGGATATCCGAAAAATGAAATTAGCCCCAAGTATACCCAAAGATGGCTCTATCAGTGATGTCTTAAAACAAGGTCAAGAAGTGTTGGTTCAGATTGCAAAAGAACCGATTTCGACAAAAGGACCACGACTCACTGCCGAACTATCGCTTGCCGGTCGCTATCTCGTACTTATCCCGTTCAACGATAAGGTTTCAGTTTCGCAAAAGATCAAATCGAAAGAAGAGCGTGCTCGACTTCGCCAACTTATTCAAAGCATAAAGCCCAAAAACTTTGGGGTGATTGTAAGAACAGTGGCTGAAGGCAAAAAGGTAGTTGATCTTGACACCGAACTGAAAGCATTGGTCAGAAGATGGGATGACAATCTTCCAAAAATCCAAAAAACAAAAGCTCCCTCTCTTATCTTTGAAGAGAGAGGAAGAGTAGTAGCACTACTAAGGGATATTTTCAATCCCACATTTCAGGAAATTCATGTAAACGATCATGATGCGCACAGACAGATTCTAGATTATATATCTTTCATCGCTCCTGAGAAAAAAGACATTGTAAAGATGTACACAGGAGAACTTCCTATCTTTGACAATTTCAGTGTTACAAAACAAATCAAAGCTCTTTTCGGAAAAACCGTAACGTTCAGAAATGGTGCATATCTGATCATCGAACATACGGAAGCCCTGCATGTGATAGACGTTAACAGTGGTAACAGATCTAGAAATCCCGAAGCAGGACAAGAAAATAACGCATGGGAGGTCAACTCTGCTGCTGCAGAAGAAATTGCCCGACAATTGCGCCTCAGAGATATGGGTGGGATCATCGTAATCGATTTTATCGACATGTCTCAAGGAGAAAACAGAAACAAACTTCTGAAAAGAATGCAAGACCTGATGGCTACAGACAGAGCCAAACACAACATATTACCACTAACCAGATTTGGATTAATGCAGATTACCAGACAAAGGGTTCGCCCTGAAATGGAAATTTCGACAACAGAGATTTGTCCTGCATGTTTTGGAAAAGGAGAGATAAGACCATCCATTCTCTTTACTGATACATTGAGAATGAAAATTAGCTATCTAGTAAACAATCTAGATATAAAGAAATTCACCCTACATGTCCACCCATACGTGGCAGCATTCATCAACCAAGGCTTTATTTCGATAAAGAAAAAATGGAGATGGAGATATGGTAGAGGAATTAAGATTATTCCTAATCAAAATCTTGCTTTCTTAGAATACTATTTCTTTGACGAACACAACGAAGAAATAGATATGAAACAGGACTTTGAAGTAAAATAACAGTTCGCACTATTGCACTGTGAATATTTTAAATAATCCCCCAAAACAGCATTTTATATTGTTTTGGGGGATTTTCTTGTCTTTTGTAGAACTTTATCTACACAAATGATGTTATAATAGAAAACCAGAGCAATTCTGAAACGGAAAGCTCAATAAAAACACAACATATGCTTAATAATATACTAGAAACCGTAAAAGAAATAGCTACGAACACAGTTAACAATAACACTGATGTACCCGCTGACAAAAAAAACTTAGTTGTAAACACTGCTACCGACTCTATAGCAAGTGGATTGATGGATAATATTGGAGACCTTGCTGGTCTATTTGCAGGCAAAGGAGGCAATAATGCTATCATGGGCACCATACAAAAAACTGTAGTAAACGCTCTGATGCAAAAGGCCGGACTAAACTCTGGCATTGCAACTAACCTTGTATCCACACTACTACCTGCTGTAATAAGTGCTTTGAGTGGTAAAATAGATAATAAAGAGGGAGGCTTTAGCCTCGAGTCTGTTTTAGGGGCTCTTGGAGGAGACAAAAAAGGTTCAGGTCTGGGAGACGCACTTAGCTCCTTGGGAAAACTATTCGGATAAAGAAAGAATATATCTCATAGACACTAACTGCAGAGTAGAGCAAAACTAAAAATTCTCGTTCCAACCTTGATACAAAACATCTACTCTGTGGTTATTTTCACTTAAAAGTGGCAAATAAAAAATAAACCATATTCCGTTTATAATCAAAAGACTTTTCTTCGACTAGAGTGTCGAAGAAAAGTCTTTAACAAATAGGACCTTTTAGATAGAAATAGAATTACTACCTTAGCACTTATAAAAACTTAACTCACAAAAAATGAAAAAATTATTAGCCATCTTATTACTTACAGGCACCCTATTTGCTTCATGCAACACCAAAAGTACGTCTAAATCTGACGAAAATGCCATAGCTGAGCAAACAGAACTAGCTAAAAGTTCTGACGTTGTTCCTTTTACCGAAGCTAAAAGATATTTTGCAAACAACACCTACAAAGAAGCAGAAGTGAAAAAAATCACTAATCAGGAAGAGTTTGACTCAATCTTCAGTCCTTCACCAGTAATGGGCAAGGATGGGGAGCCCACCACCATTGACTTCAGCAACAACTATGTGCTTGCCATCATTGAAGCAGAATCAAATAAGACTCCTGAGATCATTGTGAACACATTAAAACAAGAGGATAATGTGATTCTGTTAGACTATTCTCTTGTCAACAAAGAAGAAACCACCTTTACGATAAAGCCTACTATGATCCTCATCATCGACAATAAGTATCAAGGAGAACTAAAGTCTATAAAAACAGAAAAATAACACGATTTCACAACACCCCGAATACGAAGAGAGGCTTTTAAAGGCCTCTCTTTTTTTGTATCTAGGACATAAATAGATATTTAAAAGTAACTCTTAATTACCCCTCCAATTGGTAATTTTTATTAGCTTTATAAAATATTAATTAAAACAAACACACATTATGCAAGCACCTGTCAAATTATCTGTTGGAGAAGTTCTCCAAGAGGGAGTAGCATTTGGACTGAAAAATGCACTTTCTATCATCGGAGCCATCCTACTATGGCTTCTTACCTGTTGGATTCCTTATCTTAATGTAGGAACTACTATTGCCCTAAATTCCATCCCATTAGCTTTGAGCAAAGGAAAGGTGATATCACCAACCTTCATTTTCGAAAACAAATACAGGAAATATATGGGCGAATATTTTAGCTTAATGGGCTTGATGCTCATCGCTATTATTCCTGCTTTCACATTCCTTATTATCCCAGCCATCATAATCTCTATCAGCTGGTCCTTGAGCCTATATCTATTATTAGACAAGGGAATCAACCCTAGCGAAGCTATGATGCAAAGCAACAAAGCCACTTATGGACATAAGCTAAACATTTTCTTGATCTCACTCATCCTTACCGTAGCTCTTGTAGTGTTGATGGTTATATTCAAGATGTTAGGAGTAGTTGGATCCATCCTTCTTTTCATTACCATGATTTGCTTCCTTGTCATCAGCATGGGCTGTCAAGCATCTATTTACAAAAAACTAGTTCTTGACAGAGATCTCGATTCCATAGAGATCAATGACAATAAAGAACCTCTCTTTGACTAACATAAGAAGAGTATACTAAAATACAAAAAGAGATGATAAACAGTTTATCATCTCTTTTTATTTTTCTCTAATTTATAGTCTAAGTCTTATTTCCCTAAATGCTTCGGGTCGTAATTTTTTATCCACCACAAATACATCATTGTGGCTGTAACCCAATAGATACCGGCCTGAATCCAGAGGGCAATATACTCATACCAAACCTCGGGCAAGGTTGCTCCCATGGTGTTAATCTTAATAAAGCCATGAATGCCCGGAGTGGAAGGGAAAATATATGCTAATGCTTTCAATTCGGGCGGTATACTAACCCACGGCCAAGATATACCTGAAAGAAAGAGAAACAGTACACTAGTAAACACGAACAAAAGCATTGCAAACTCCCTCTGCGAGCAAAAATAAGATATCGTCATACAGAAGAATGTGGCTGCAAACAAAAACGGTTGCATGAAAATCAATATGGTTATAGGATCACCTATTTGTGGCAGATTGAAGATATAAGGAACAATACCTAATATCCAATATGCCAAAACAGAGTAGATAGCTCCATAACACAGTGCCTTGCCCACCGTCAATTTGAAAGGACCTACAATCGTACCCTCTTTGGTATGAGAGGCCAATGTAAAGGTTTTTCTGTCTTTATGAGTTCCTACAAGGGTAGAGATCCCCAAAAACATCGTCTGTTGTATGATTAAAACCAACACAGCAGGTATTAGGAAGCTCGCAAACCCATTAGAGTGATTGTATAGAGGAATCCATTCATTGATTACCGCTTCCATGGTTATTTCATCTTCTGCTTGACTCTTAAAGCCCGCTTCTTCCACACGAATATCTGCACCCATCGAGAGCGAAACCTCGGTCACAGGCAGCAGCATATTCTTGTAATACAACAAGCTATTGACATCAGCAAAAACCATCACATTGGCTTGCTCATGACGATGTATCTTCTTACTAAAGTCTCTAGGGAAATAAAGTATTCCTGTTACCTCTCTACTACTCATCATTTGCTTAGCTTCTTCCATATCTGAAGCATAACCTACAATCTGAGCATCAGGAGTGCCATCAACTTTTCTTGTGAAACTTCGTGCCAGAGAAGAGCTAGACTCATCTACAACTACCATTTTCACATTTCTTGCCACCTCATTATCGTAAATAAAAGTGTAAAGCAATGGATAAGCAAAAGGCACGATAAGAAAGAGCAAAACAACTGCCGGGTCTCTAAATACCACCAGCATTTCGTTTTTGCAAACGTAATAGATATCAAATAGCTCTCTCTTTATTATTTTAAACATACGTTCTTATTTTATTCTTATTGAGCATAAAAAATCAAAACCTATCTCAATTTCCTCTTTTATGGCTCATATTCGTCATACTGTATAATCTTGCGTGCATGACTGTAACACAAGAGACCAATAAACACAAAGCCCATAAGTGCTAAATAGTATTTCAGCGAATATTCTAATGCAAAGCCATTCAATGCCTGATCTCCATAAATATAATAGAAGAATTTAGCAGGATAGATGTGTGCCAAAGCTGACAAACTAGGATGCATGGATGGCGATGGGAATGAGAAGCCTACTACAGAAAAGGCAAGCATACCCATCAACGATGCCGCACTCAGCGTAAAGCGATAGTTTCGGAAAACAGCAAACAAAATCACACCTAAAGACTGTGACGCCAGAATTAGCAACAAATAGTTGAAAAACATTGGAAGAAAACCATTTTTCAAAGGATACTTTCCGTAGAAAAAGAAGATGGACATGTATAACATGGCTATCATCAGAAAGACAAGCGTATTGGGCAACAACTTGCCAAACATAAGTTTCCACGACGAACCTCCTGCCATTTGCACCAACCGCTCTCCATTTCGTTCTTTAACTTCACGTCCCAGACCTGAGACTGTAAACAGCAAAATCAGCAGTTGCAACATACAGGGCTGAATAATATTATTCAGAATCACAGAATAATTCAAGTAGGGATTATTCTGTGGTCGAGCACTAACCTGTATAGGCGACACCACCGGCATTATTTGCAATTCGGAATATCCTTTGGCTGTACCCACTTTCAAGCCCACAGCTGCCGAAGCAAGCGTTGAAATCGTTTTCAAATCTTGAAAAAGCAAAGAGCCTGAGATAAAAAAGGCATTATTGGTATAATAAACCAACTTAGGCTGACTACCCGATTGAGCATCTGCTGTAAAATCCTTGGGAATGGTCAAAAAAGCGTAAATCTCCATTTTCTCCATTCTTTCTCTCGCTTCTCTGAACGATAAACTTTTATATTTTATGTCTGTTCGTGAAAAAGCATCCAACTGACGAACAAGTGACCTAGAAGTAGCGGTATTGTCTAAATCCACAATCGCAATCGGCATCTTCTGAGGCAAGCCTTCGTTCATCATAAACATGAGCGTAGCAAGCGAGATGAGTGTAGCACAAATTACTCCCCAGATATAAATCTTAGAAGTAGCAATGCCATACAGCTCATACTTGAACACAGCCCAAAAGCCCGTTTCGTGCCTCATCTGAATTTATTTTTCATTGATTATTAGTGACATTCCAGGAATAACATCTACTGTATTGTCTACAAATCTGGCTCTGACCTCAAAAGTCTTTCTATCATATTGCCCTACTATTTTTGTAGCCTTCCATGCAGCATATGAACCTAAATCTTTGATGTAATAGATTTTCATTTCCACATCTTGATCCAATCCAGGCACATACACCTTAACGACATCTCCATTTTTGTATTTTGACAATCTGTCTTCTGTTATATTAAAAGCTCCCCACTTGTCCGTCAAGTCTGCCACATTCATGATAGGAGCACCTGTACCTACAAGTTCACCTACATTCGGAAACTTTTCACTAATACGTCCATCCAATGGAGAAATCAGGTAACTTTCTTCTATATACGATTCCACCTCGGCCACTGCACCTTTGGCTTGCTCCACCAAGGCCATTGCAGCTTCTTTATCCTCTCGTTGAGCTCCATTGACAGCCATATCATATTGCGATTTGGCCGCTTTCTCTGTTGCAATCGAAGCTTTCAGATTTGCTTCAGCCTCGTCTCTTTTTTGAGCAGTGATCACCCCTTTATTGAAAAGATTTTGAACTCTGTCAAAAGATTTTTGAGCAATGTCTACCCCTGCTATCGATTTTTGCCACATTTCATAAGCTCCTTGTATTTGCTCGATACGAGTGCCAGTAATCGCTTTCTGATTTTGTGCCAAGGCTGCCATCTTCACAGCTTGTGCTTGTGCCAGCTTTGCATTTATATCGGGTGTGCTGAGTACAGCCAAGGTGTCTCCTTTACGCACAATTGATCCTTCTTCTACGAAGAATTTGGCAATACGCCCAGGAACTTTGCTCGAGATACGTACTTCTGTCACCTCTGCCTCTCCTTGAATGATATTGTCCTCATGTCGTAAAAACAAAAAACCATAGAGCGCAACACCAATGATGATTGCCGCAAAGATGAGGATGGGTATCAATTTTGACCCTGAATTCTTATTTTCCATACAATTATATTTGTTTTATTTTTTCTGATTATATTATCAATGCCTTATAAAAGCCTTGCTTATAAAGCAATCGATTAATAGTTGATATTCTTTCCCAATGCTTTTTCCAAGTACAGCTTACAAAGCTTCAGATCAATCTGTGCATCTATCTGTTCTGCATGAGCTGCTATCCAAGCTGTATGTGCCCCTAAAACATCAGAGGTCGGAATCACTCCTTCTTCAAAACCTGCATTGGCATACATCAAGTTTTCGTCAGCCGCTTCGGTGTTTTTCTTCGTTGAATCCAGCTTTTTTCGGGCTTCAGTCAGTTTATACGATGATTGATTAATCTGCAATTTTATTTTCTCTTTAGCATCTTCCAACTGGTATTCGTGCATGTAGGTATCAGCTTTTGCTGCTTTCAGTTTCGAAGAACTGGAGATGAAGTTGAGTGGCAGTTTTACATTCACTGCAACATTCCACATACCTCCAAACTTTTTCTGAATCCCATCTTCCAAGTTAGGATTGATCCATGTGTAGCCCAATGACAAACCAGCCGTAGGCAAAAACTCAGCAAAGGCGATTCGTTCCTGAGCCTTGTATATTTTGTGTGCAAGCCCTAGACTCTTGATCTCTGTTCTGCTAGAAATAGCTGCATTAATATCTGGCAAAGCTTCATCAGCATCCACAATTTGTAATTGCTCCACATCCTCATCCAACAGGTTTATGTTATCTGAAATTTCCAAGCCCATGATTTGGCAGAGCAGCATTCTGGAAAGGCTTAGCCCGTTTTCAGCCTTGGTCAACGTAATTTGCGCCTCATTGAGCTTCACACTCACCGAAAGGCGATCCGCTTTGGTGGCTAGTCCTTCTTCCAATAGGTTCTGTGTATCTTCATCTATTTTTGTCAATAAAGAAACGTAGGCTTGTGCCAACTTTGTTTTGTGTTTCAGAGAAACCACTTGCCAATAAGCTTCATCTGTTTCTACAATCACGTCGGTCATTTTGGTATCCTTCATGGTTGTAGCCAATTCTTGTGCATAACTTCTGATATCATTCAGAGCTACAATCTTCCCTCCCGTAAAAATGGGCTGAGTCAACGAAACTCCCATCACCCAAAAATTGCTCATGTCAATTTCAGTTGCTTTATATATTCCATCGCGAATATCCTCCGGAATTGGAATTTGAGGAGGTAAAGGCAAGCCTGTCGGAGGCAAAGGTATAGCAGTGGGTATCTGCCCTTTACCGATCAGATGTAAATCATCGCTAAAGTGTAGATAAGTGGCTGATGCCGAAAATTTTGGAAAATACTGCATCAGGGCTGTTCGCTTCTCATAATATGCTTTTCGCTCTTGTTCCGATGCTATTTTCAGCGATTTGTTATTCTTTATTGCAAGATCTCTACATTCTTGTAGGCTCAACACTTGCTGAGCTTGCAGACTGTTTGTAAACAGTACAAAAACTGCAACCACAGCATGAATAGACAATATTTTTCTCATTGTAATTTTGAAGTCAATAAAACCTTGTTACTTGTTCAGGCAACTAAATTAGTGCTTTTAAGCTTTTAAATATAACAAAAAGATTTGTTTTTCTTTTACAATAATAAAAACATGTTAAAAGAAAGAACATATCATCTAAAACCAACACTCAAGCTGAGAGAAAGTTCATGAGGTAACTTATTGATTTCAAAGCTCTGTACAGTCTCGCCTGTGTAATGATCAGTAAGTTTGCCTGAGTAGCTAAACTTGCTCAAAAATAAGTTATATCCTGCACCCAAAGCAAAAGAAAGTCTGCCTAGTTTCTTCTCTGCCTTCAGCCGAAACAGAAAATAGGGCATCACTTCTCCTTGATCGCTACTTCGCCCTGCCTTATAATAAACATTATACATATTGCTCGACCCTTCTTCTTTCAACTCATAATATGCCTGATCGGAAGCAAAAGTCCAAATACCGAAACCCACTTGGGGGCTCAAAGTCCATTTTTTGAAACGCAGATGACGAGCTACTCCGGCATTAAGTTTTATATATGCCTGATCATCATCGTTATGCCAATGACTTAAATTATTCATATTGTTATCCTTATCGAATTCTCCGAAATGATTAATATCATTAATCATCCCCCTTGAGCCTTCTATACCAAATCCCAACTCGGCAAATCCTGACATTTTTTCTGAAAAATTCAGTTGAACTCCAAGGAGTATGGTCGGAGTATATTTCGCACTTTTTATCAAAGGAATATCATTGCTTAGAAAAAGAAAACTCTGCTCGTATGTCACATAGAATCGTTCAATTTCTTTCAAGGTTTGTCCATTGAGTTGTAAGACACTAATAATCAATATAAGTAATCCTGCTAAATTTTTATTTTTCATTAGAATAGTTCTATGGGATCAGTTTGTTCTTCAATGACTTTTATTTCAGTTTTATCTTCCGGGTTTAAGGTGTAAACTATTTTGAACGAATGAACTCCCGGCTCTGGGACTTTTCTTAGTATTAACATAAAACTAAATGAATATGCATCCTTTCCTTTTTTCACTTTAGTTTTAAGAAAGGAATCTCTTACGCTACTCCCTGCTAGATGAGTCTCATCAAAATCATTGACAGTAATGATATCAAAATCTTTCTCTACATTATCAAAATGAGCAGTACTTGAAACAACATTTTCTTCTACATTAGTTTCTGGATCATCCTCTGGTCCCCACTGCTCGTAGATGTTAGTAAAACATTTCACTCCGATTACGTAAGCTTCTTTTTTTATTTTCTCGCTAGAAACGATCATCTGATTGCCAGAGAAATCAATATTCTCGGCCTCTAACTTAATTAATTCTTCGGTTCGTAAATAATTGGGAGGAAACTCATCATCAGCTGGCTCACAGGTCATATTACAAAAGAGAAGGTATCCTCCCAGCAATAGTAGTAAAGAGAAATTTTTTTTCGCGAATTTCATAGTATTGTGTAATTTTCAAGTAACAGATAACATTCATTGTCCTATTTATCAATGATGAATAAAGTTAAAAAAATACTGCACCCTATTTAACTTTTATTCAAAAAAATATATTGAGCTATCTCTAACACTTTAAAGATCGTCTCTCTTATGTCTCTCCCTAAACACAATAAACCATTTCGATCCCTTAATTCACTCTTCTTATCTTATCCTATACAATTAAAGTAAAAAGTTTATATCTTTGTGTTCCTGAAATAGAAAAGAATAAAACAAAAACGATAATATATTATGTTTGAAAGTCTTAGTAGCAGATTAGAACACTCGTTCAAGATATTAAAAGGGCAAGGGAAGATTACAGAAATCAACGTTGCCGAAACCCTAAAAGATGTTCGCAGAGCGCTTCTTGATGCCGACGTAAACTACAACACGGCAAAAGAATTTACTGAAAGAGTAAAAGAAAAGGCGCTGGGGCAGGATGTTTTGACAGCTGTGAAACCTCAAGAATTGATGGTCAAGATCGTACACGATGAGTTGGCACAATTGATGGGAGGCGAATCTGTAGATATCAATATCAAAGGCACACCAGCTGTTATATTGATGTCAGGACTTCAAGGATCGGGTAAAACCACTTTCTCAGGAAAATTAGCTAATATGCTGAAATCGAAAAGGGGTAAAAATCCTCTTTTGGTGGCTTGCGACATTTATCGTCCTGCTGCCATCGATCAGTTGAAAGTGCTTGGAGAACAAATTGGTGTTCCTGTATATGCCGAAGAAGGAAATAAAAATCCTATACAGATTGCCGAAAATGCAATCAAACAAGCTAAGGCAAATAACAACGACTTAGTGATCATCGACACCGCCGGGCGTTTGGCTGTGGACGAAGAGATGATGAAAGAAATAGCAGCCATCAAGAAGGCGATCAATCCACAAGAAATCCTTTTCGTGGTAGACGCTATGACCGGACAAGATGCTGTTAATACTGCAAAAGAATTTAACGATACACTAGACTTCAACGGGGTTATCCTTACCAAACTGGATGGGGACACTCGTGGTGGTGCTGCCCTATCTATCCGTTCGGTGGTAGACAAACCTATCAAGTTTGTGGGTACGGGCGAAAAGATGGATGCAATCGATGTATTTCATCCTTCACGTATGGCAGACCGTATCTTGGGGATGGGAGACATCGTTTCGTTAGTTGAGCGTGCTCAAGAGCAATATGACGAAGAAGAAGCGAAGAGACTTCAACGCAAAATAGCCAAAAATCAATTTGACTTCAACGACTTCATCGGACAAATCAACCAAATAAAGAAAATGGGTAACCTGAAAGATTTGGCTGCAATGATTCCCGGTGTAGGCAAAATGATAAAAGATATAGACATTGACGACAATGCCTTCAAGGGTATAGAAGCGATCATCCAATCGATGACTCCACTAGAGCGTACCAACCCTGAAACGCTAAACGGAAGCCGTCGTCAACGCATTGCTCAAGGAAGTGGAACATCTATCCAAGAGGTGAATAAGCTGATCAAACAGTTTGACGAAACTCGCAAAATGATGAAGATGATGACTGGCGCTAAAGGAGGCAAAATGCCTAAAATGCCACGCATGGGAAGAAGATAAAACTTAGACAACATAGATACAGAGGCTCTCAAAATGAAATTTGAGAGCCTCTGCTATTTTTATACGATCTGAAAAACAATCAAACCAAGTAATTTTAATTATATTTGAATTTAATAGCAACTAGAATATTCACAACAAACCAAAACGAAAGTATATGAGCTTATTCGGAAAACTCAGAAATGAACTTATTGATATTATAGAATTTCTTGACAATAGTCAGAACACTATAGTTCACAGATTTGAAAGGTTTCAGAATGAAATAAAAAATGGAGCAAAATTAATCGTTCGCGAAGGGCAACAAGCCGTTTTTATCAGCGAAGGACAAATTGCTGATGTGTATACTCCCGGCACATACACCCTCAACACGCAAAATATGCCAATACTGACCACCATCAAAGGGTGGAAGTACGGATTCAATAGCCCATTCAAGGCTGAAGTGTATTTTGTCAGTACCAAAAATTTTATTGATCAACGTTGGGGAACTAAAACTCCGATCATCCTAAATGATAATAGATTTGGAATGATAGAAATCCGTTCTTACGGAACATATACATTCAAAATCACGGAAGCAGGAACCTTCATCAAAGAGATTGTAGGCACTACAGGAACTTTTACCACTGAGCAAATAAATGAACAATTGAGGAGTACTATTGTTACCCGTTTTACTGACTCAATAGGAGAGGCTAATCTGCCTGTAGAGACTTATGCAGCCAACCTCAACGAACTGTCGAAGGCCATCTTTGAATATATGAAAGATGACTTCTTTGCCTATGGGATGGATGTCACAAAGTTTCTCATCGAAAACGTTTCGATGCCCGAAGAGGTCAAAAAAGAGATCTTTGAACTCAGCCGTCTGAATGCTGTAGACCTCAACAAGCTGACTCAAATGAAAGCAGCCAAAGCCATGGAAGCCGCAGCAAACAACCCTTCAGGTATGGCAGGGGCAGGTGTAGGCATGGGAGCAGGTTTTGCGATGGCCAATCAGATGGCACAAGCGATGGGGCAAACTCAACAACAAGGACAACAAACACCTCCACCAATAAATGCATCTGCTACATCTATTAGCTTCCATGTGGCTGTTAATGGACAGCAAGCCGGACCTTTTGACATCAACACGTTGAAACAAATGGCTCTTAATAACCAAATTACGAGAGATACGTTAGTCTGGAAGGCTGGAATGGCAAATTGGGAGGCCGCAAGTTCTCAACGAGAGTTAGATATTCTTTGGGGAGTAACTCCACCACCACTTCCACTATAAGGCTGAATGACTGATTTAGATACAAATACATCCACGACCAACGCATATCAATGCGATGGTTGTGGTGCACCACTGATTTACAAACCAGGTACAACATACTTGGTTTGTGAACATTGTGGCAGTAAAAAATCGATAGACCAAACACCTAATGAGGTCAAAGAGTCCGATTTCAATAAATATATAGAAAACTTTGAGCAAGAAAACTTAAGCACAACCAAAGTTATAACATGCTCTAATTGCAAAGCAACACCCACTGTTGACGAAAATCTAAAATCCATGGCTTGTCCCTATTGTGGCTCGCCTTTGGTAGAAAAGAATGTACATCAAGAGCGATATATCAAGCCGGGCTATGTTTCTCCTTTTCAGATAAACAAGGAGGAGATAAACAATATACTGGGCAAATGGGTAAAAGGACTTTGGTTTGCCCCAAACAAGATACAGAGGGCTGCTCTTTCTCCACTAAATCTGAATGGTATTTATATGCCCTTTTGGACCTTCGATGCCCAAACCACCACCGACTATAAAGGACAGAGAGGAGATGCCTATTATGTAACTGTGGGCAGTGGCAAAAACAGACGCACGGAGCGTCGCATACGCTGGAGCAGCGTTAGAGGAACAATAGAAAACTTCTACGACGATGTGCTGATCAATGGTTCTAATACACTAGACCCAACGATTCTTTCCAAGATACAAGGATGGGACACCCATAGTGTGCTGAAAATAAATAACAGCTACTTATCAGGCTTTATTACTGAAAAATATCAGGTCAACTTGAAAGATGCTTTCGCATTTGCAAAACAAGAAATAGAGAGCAGCGAAAGAGCAAATGTAAGATATGCCATTGGAGGAGACGATCAACGAATCAGCTTCATGCAAACACACTACTCTAAAGAAACCTTCAAACACATATTGCTCCCTATCTATGTCAGCTCCTTTAGATATCAAAATAAGCTATACTCCTTTTATGTTAACGGGAGTACGGGCAGAATTTCAGGAAAAAGGCCATACAGCAAATGGAAAATCGCTTTTGCCATACTAGGAGGAATCGCCGTAGTAGCTATCTTATATTATCTTTTTAGTCAATCTTCCTCCTCTTTCAATGCAGGTTGAGCATTCACAACCACTTTCTTTGGTTCAGTAGCATGCATTTGATGGCTGTTCTGAATCAACTGTACAACAGGTTTTTCGGATACAGGTTCCTCTTTTGTCTTTTCCAACTGCAAAGAATCAGATTGCATCTTCAATGAGTCTTGTTCTAGGAGCATCTTTCTTCTTTCTTGTTTGAACCATTTACCACGACGTCGTCCGATGGTTTGGAACATACGTTTGAAGGTTGCCCCCTCACGCGTATAAACGATACCGACCCCTTGTGTGGTTGGTGCTTGACGATAGAATCTATCGTTGGTATGACTGTATGCCTTCAACGTCCATATTGAGTTCAGCTTATACTCAGCATCAAAATCTCCGATGAATGAATTATCAGAGGCCGTTGCATTAGATTCTGAACGCATCCCCACATTGGCAGAAAGCTTCAGTTTATTGTCGAGCAGATGGGTAGATGCCATTACACTCTTATCATTATCAGAGATGTCTGCAGCAAATTCCCAACTGTCACCTAACATATTTCCAAAAACAGCATTCAGCCCACTAGAGAGAGCTGTGGAAGCTAAGCTCGTCCACATACCATCGCTAAAGTTAGCTCCACTACTACCGGTATTAGAGTAGAATGTGCCAGAAGCCACCAGATAGGCAAATTGTTTGATCTTGATTTCATCCGTATTCACCAAGCTTTTCACTTTTCTGACCTGATCTTCGGTTGCTCCTACCAACTCTATATCATAAGTCAAGTCCATTTTGTTGATGTCTCCTGCAATGCCTAACAAACAGTCCACTTGCACACGTGGCGAAGCATTATCTTGCTCAAAGCTGATATCCAGCGTCCGCAAATCGGCTCTAGCCCGGCGATAAGCCACAATGTCAAACTTGGTATTGAAAGGGTCTCCAATAAAGTTGAGTTTGCTACCTTCTTTTATCTTAAACTCAAGTTTAGAGATATTTTGCAGGTTGAGTCTGACCAGTCCATCGGTGATATTGTAGTCTCCAAATGCAGTCATCAAGTTCTTAGACATATCATAATTGAAGTCGATTGTTCCTTTCCCTTTTACATTCATCTTATCACCTGTCACAGGATCGATAATAACTCCTAGTGAGAGTTCAGGATCGACAGCCAACTTCACTTTCAACTTTATAGGAATATCTTCTTCTGCTTGTCTTTCTTCTCTTCTCCAACGTGTATCCTCTTTGGGTAGCTTATCTTCCGGAATATTGATAAACACCACACCCTTATACTCTGAGGCTTCAGACACTTGTGGTATTGTTACATTCAGATTCGACTTCTTCCCATTTCGTAAATCCATATCTAAATTAATCCCCTGATCGTTGCCATCAATACGGATATTACCTGAAGCAAATAATTTTCCATAAAACAAACTATCTGTACGACTTTGCGTATTGAGCACCATCAAGTTGCTGGCTCTAAGTCTTAAGTTATACTTCACATCTTTGAAGTTTCTATGTGTCAATCTTGCATTTGCAGTTGCCATATTGCCTTCATTGTCTCTCAAAACAAGATTATCAAAACCTATTCTATCTGGAGTGATATCTATTGTATCTGATATGTAGTAACTTACATTTGTATAATCAAGCTTAATCTTCATATTATTGAAGCCTAAAAAGCCTTCTGTAACGGGAGCATTAAATTTCCCTTTGATGGTAAAATGGCTACTGATATCTCCTGAAATATCGGATAAGATGCCTTCGGCAAAAGGTTTTGCCCAATCAACAGGGAATCGTTCTACATCAACATGTAGATTGACTTCTTCACTGATAGGTTTCACAATTCCCTCCATCATGGCCACCTGCTTACCTCGCTGCACCATGTTAGAGTAGAGGTTGATACCTCCCTTTTCGGAACTCCAAATAGTATTTAGGTTTATAGTCCCCAAGGTATCTTTGTAGAGGGTAATATCTTTGATTTTAAAATCTTTGGTATAAAGCTCCGGGGCATTCATCAAATTGGTTGCAACAATATCTCCATCAATTTCAGCATAAATATCATTGACATTAAATCCCTGTAAAAGATCTGCTATCTGAGCCTTTTCAAAGCTTATGAACAAACTATCTTGATCGCTTGGTGAAATATAACCGTTTATATCCAGATATTTTTGATCATTTACACCAATTCCTACATCGTCTATTTTTATACGATCGCCAGTTTGCACAATCTTCGCTGGTAAAATATTCATAAAGAATTTCCCGACTTCCATTCCGGTTGGTATCACTTCGAAAGTGGATACTAACTGCCCTTTTTCATCGAGGGTAAACTCCCCTGTTGCATCTATTCGTCCGTTGAGGCTAATACTCTTAGCATCGCTACTGATGGTAAAGGTAGATCGCATCTGATTGTCTAGTCCACGAACATCTAAATCTAGATTATAGTTTCCTCCATTCATTCCCATCCCGGTATTTAGGCTGATACTAAACAAAGAGTCGAGGTTAGCCACATATAGTTGCACATCTTTAAATTCTAAAGAAGAGGTACGCGCCAATGGCAGGCGACCATCAATATCTATTCTATGGTTTGGAATATCTACCTCTCCTTTCACAGTCAATGGCTTGACGATGTCAAGGGGAAGGTCTAAAATATATCCTAGCTTCTCGGTGTTTTGCAGTGTGAAGTCAAATGCAAAATCATTACCATGATGATGTTGATGGACAGTCTTATCAGTAGAGAAAACATTTGGCAAATACTTATGCATCATTTCCTCATACTCGTCCATTAAGGTAGAAAACTTGTACTGACCTTTTAGATTAGCTGTAACAAGTGCAGAGTTTAAAGAAATATACTTTACGTCCTCAAAATCTTTCCATGCTGTAAGAGTTATTGGTCCTGGTTCGTAGTTGAAGTCAGTATCAGCAAACTTCAAGTCTTTGATCAGAATATTGGCATTCAAATCGTCAATATCGAATTCAATAAGCTCACCTCTGACATCAAAGTTGAGCATCGGTTTATTCCAATATTTATTCTCATAAAAATGATCAACATCCACATTCTTCACACGCATTGCAAACTTAATATCCGGCTTGTCTGCTGTAGTCATCTCTAGACCTGCCATAATCTGTCCGAAGTGAAGTTTGGCATCAACACCAAAACCCATTTTCTTAGGATTGTAATACGCCGCAAAAGGTAAAGATTCCACTGCTCCATGCATCACTTCTAAGGAGTCGATACGCCCTTTCAGCTTAGCCTCCAGTGTCCCCTCCCCTCTTTGATTAGCATCTAAATCGATATGAGCAGAAAGCTTTCCAATACCGGCATCAGGACCTACAAAAGGCACAAGATCGAACCCCTTTGTGTTTAGATTGGCTTTTATGGCAAACTTAGTAAAGGTGGTGTCTATTCTTCCATCTGCTACCAGTTGAAGGCTTCCCGGCTTTACTCTTGCACTAGTCTTTAGATGTAGATCTTTCAATTTTCCTGAAAGATTTCCTTGGAGAGAAACTCTTCCTAAAGTGTCTAACATAGCTGGACGCACAAATGTTTCATCCCCTAGCTTTGCAAAAGATTCTATTCCTTTAGGCGTTAGTTCTAGTTTGTTTATCCTCAATCCCAGATCTGTATTTTCCAGATCTTCATAAGAAGTGATGAAGGCATCTCCTTCTAGTAGTGCCTCTCTGCCATAAGTCAACAACACTTTATCTACTGTCACCGATGGCAATTTCCCATTAATATGAGCCTCCAGATTCAAAGGCTGATCAAGATGTTTCAGAGTAGGAAGAAATGCAATTAAGTCACTTGGAGCTATTTCAGTATCGGTAGTGCTCACCCCAAACTCGTCGGTCTTGAGGTCATAAAAGACAGTCTCTGTGGCAAGATGGGAGTTCGGCAAAGCAAGTAGCAGATTTTCCACTCTGATACGTGAACTGTCTGAGAGTACATGCCCTTGCAACTTGGATATTTCTAATCCACTCTTCTCTTTTGCAGAGACATCATTAATGTGAATATCTAGCTGCTCCATATCTATGGATCGGATGCTCACACTAGCCTCAAAATCGGTGACGTAAATATCTGAAGGATTAAACTCTTCTGGAGTTTCTTCCTCTGTTTTTATTTTATAAGCTAGTCGTCCTCTGGATATTTTAATTCCATCAACCACGACTGCCATCGCAGAGGATGTGGTATCCACTTTCGTTGTGTCACTATCGGAAGAAAAGCTATCTACTATAAACTGGAAATTATAATCCGAAATACTGTCAGGCGCATTCACATTGATAAAAAAGTCATCAAGTTCCACCTTGTTGATCTTCAATTTATTTTGAAGAATAAGATTGATAGGATTGATTCTTGCACCTAATGAATGAGCATAAACAAGAGTGTCTTGGGATTGATCTTCCACGTATAAATCCTTCACGGAAACTTTATTGAAAAGGCTCAATCTCACTTCACTAACAGTGACCTCTGTATTGAGCATACTGCTCAACTCTTGCGAAGCAAAGTGCACCAGCTTATTCTGTATAAATGGAATAGAAAGTACAACATAGAGAATCGAATTGAGTACAAATAACGCCAAAATAAAATACAAAAGTGACTTGAGCACCATTTTGAAAAAGCTGCTCACCCTGTTGAGAGTCGTTGGTTTGTCAATTATCTCTTTCTTTTCCTCTTCCATCAATAGATCATATAATAAGTTATCTCAGAAATAGATTTCATTGTTTTTTACAGTCGTTATTCCACACTTAGTAATTCCTGTAAACGTTGGGGAGAAATATTGAGCTCCATCTCTCCATTTTGCACAAAAGCGATACTACCACGTTCTTCCGAAATCACAATGATTTTCGCATCTGTTCCTTTAGAAATTCCCAAAGCTGCTCTATGCCTCAAACCCAGATAGGTAGGCATATCGGATGAGTGAGAAATAGGAAGTATCGTTCCTGCTGCTATTATTTTATTTCCTGCAATGATGATGGCTCCATCGTGTAGAGCACTGTTTTTGAAAAACAAAGCCTCTATCAAACGGGAGCTAACATCTGCATTGATTATCTCTCCTGTATCGTAATATTTGTTGAGAAGGATGCCCTGCTCTATCACGATCAATGCACCCGTATAAGTTTTAGACATATTCAAACATGCTTGTACAATCTGTGTTGTGACACTGTCTGTCACATCCTTATTGGGGGCAGCACTGAAAAATTTCTTTAGCCAACGGAACGTTCTGTTCGTTCCCAAAGTCGTTAGAAAACGACGAATTTCATCTTGGAAAAGGATGATGACCACAATGATACCTACACTCAAAAATTTATCGAGAATAGAACCAAGTAAGCGCATTTCCAACATTTTGGAAACCACTAACCAAATAACAAGAAAAGCCAATACCCCTTTGAACAAAGCAGATGAACCCGATCGCTTCACCAACTTATATCCTTGATGCATCAGGATAGCCACCAGAAGAATATCTATAACGTCTTTTATTCCAAAGTTTCCTCCTAATATCATAGTTTATATTTTTCTAGCATTTCTGCTATTTTGATTGTTTCTACTGCTTCTTTTACATCATGAACGCGCAAAACATTTGCTCCATGCTGCAAAGCGAAAGCATTAAGTGCCGTTGTCCCATTCAGGCTTTCAGCCGGTGTAGAGTCTAACAACTTATATATCATTGATTTTCTAGACACCCCTACCAACAGTGGCAAGTCGAATATAGAAAAACCCTTTAGAGAAGCCATTAGCTCATAGTTTTGATCCACAGTCTTGCTAAAACCAAAGCCGGGATCAATGATGATATCACTTACACCAAGACGATTCAAGGTAGTAACTTTTTCGGAGAAATAATAAAAAATCTCTTGGATGAAGTTGTCGTAATTTGTTAATTGTTGCATTGTTTGAGGCAACCCTCTCATGTGCATCAGAATATAAGGCACATTGAGCTTTGCCACTGTCGCGAACATATTAGGATCTATCTGACCTCCTGACACATCGTTGATGATACTTACCCCATGCTCCTCTACACAAAAGCGAGCCACATCTCCATAGAATGTGTCCACAGAGATCATTACTTCAGGAAAATGCTTGTTCACGATGCCTAGGGCAAATCTCAAGCGTTCAATTTCCGTTTCAGCAGACAACAGTTCTGATGTTGGATTAGAAGACTGAGCACCTACATCAACTACAGTACCTCCCTCATCTACAATTTGTTGAATCCTAGAGACGACCTGTTCTTCAGTTTGCTTTCTACTCCCTTCGTAAAACGAATCGGGGGTGATATTTAATATCCCCATTACGATGGGTTTATTAAACTCTAGCAAGTTTCCATTTATGTTGATTGTTCGAACAGCCATTTTATATTTCTTCTGAAAACAAAAATAGAAAAAGGATCAAACTCTTTTTCAAGCCTTTAGCTATTTTATATTTTAATTAGATTTCTTTCCTTTTATAATTCTATGATCTCTTCCTCAAACTGAGTGATCTTCTCTAAGCCTGCATCTGTCACCAAGAAAGTATTCTCGACACCCACAGCCCCTACTCCCGGAATCACAAACTTAGGCTCTATGGCAAAGATTGTGTTTTTGGTTAATACTTCTTTCGAACGAGGTGTCAACACTGGCATCTCGTTGATCTCAAGACCTACTCCATGACCAATAAATTTGGCCTGTAAGTCTGTCCCCATGAAATAGGGCTCCAGATTTTCTATCTTAACCATCTCTAATGCAATATTATACATTTCAGCACATGAAGTGCCAATTTTAGACACCTCCATCAGTTTATTCTGAATATCAATAGACGTTTGATGCGCTTTATATGCTAAGTCAGAAGTTTTTCCTAAAGAAAAAACACGAGTCATATCTGTCATCCAAGGCGAATAGTTGCCCGCCATATCTACCATAATAGTCTGTCCCTCTTTTATTTCTATACCACAAGCACCTAAAGGTAGAATCGGATTTACACCTGCTCCACCCAATGCAAAGTCGAAAGGAGAGGCAGCTCCGGCATTATCGCCCACCAAAAGACTTCCCATATGGATGTCCATATTTTCGCCATAGCTTCTAAAGATGCCGATAGAACCATGTAGACGCATCACTCTTTCTATCTCCACCTGTAGCTCCACATCAGTCATTCCCTTACGGTATAGAGACTTAACATGTCCATACACAGCCTCATGTTTTCTGGCACAAGCTCGCACCTGCTCCACTTCATAGTCGGTTTTTTCGGCTCTAAGTCTACGGAGAAGATAAGAAGCGTTTTCTATTTGATCCGTATTCAGTGCACTCTTCATGCGAAGGATAGTGCTGAAGGATAAAACATCTACCTCTAGCAAAACTTTCTGAGGAGCTTTGAGTCCTCGTTCTGCCAACTTCTCGATGATCAGCTCAGGTTTGTGAATATACTCCACATTGTTAAGCTTAACATCCGGACGTTTGACGAAATGAATGGGTTCACCTTCTGCAGGAAGATAGAAATATCCATTGTAAACTACTCCTGTACAATAAAATACATTCACCTCTGTGCTAAGGATACAAGCATCTATCTGCATGGCTTGCATCACTTTCTGAAGACGCTCTAGCCTCAGTTTTATATCTTGTTTTAAAGTCAAATTACTCATCTCTCGTTTTTTTTCTTTTATCTTTTATAAAATTTACAGGATTCACCAAAAACTGTATCACCTGAAATCTTGAAATATACACACACACAATAACTACAATCGGGAAGGCAAGCATATTACCAAAGAATGTCTGCTCGATGCCAAACCAATCTAACATGCCAAAATAAATGGAAAACATGATGATCGGATGAAGCAAATAGATGTAAACTGTCTTCTTACCCCATCTAGCAAAGCTATCTGTGCAAAGGTTTAATACCATTACACCGAAGAAAATGGCCAGAGGGAAGGAGAGAACTCTATGAAGCAATCCCACCAAAGGCTCTTCCCTAAACAACACCTTAAATGAGAATGTACCATAGAGCGACATCCTAAACATAGATGGCATATAGTCGTAAACGGCTATAAAACCTAAAATTAAGATAAACAAAGGGATAAAACCATTCCAACTCCTGATTTTTTCAATGATTTTTGGACTACAATAGTAGCCTAAAACAAAGTACGGGAAGAAAGAGACTACTCTAACAGCCTCATGCACTAGAAGTGTTATTTTGAATCCAATGACAAGGGATGCTAGAAGCGATAATGTCAGAATGATAGGGAATTCATATTTAAAAGTGGGTTTTAAACTGAAAAATGCTCTCCATAAAATCAGAGCCATAATATACCACATGGGGCCTGTGGGCTCTAACAAGAAGCTCAACAAGCTGAATCGTCCTGCTAAAATGTTATCGAAAGAATAGATCAGTTGGAAAAGGAAATACATCACCACTAAGGCAAGTAAACCTTTTTTATATTTCTCCCAAGTTAAATTTTTCGTAAAATATCCTGACACAAAGATGAATAGAGGTATTCTAAAGATTTGTGTAAAGGCATAAGTAGTGAACAGCAATCGATTTCCGGACTCCAAGTGCGCTTGTAGGGCATGCCCCATTACCACCATGGCAGTCAGTATGAATTTGAGAGAGTCAAAATATGGGTCTCTCTGCTTTCTCAATGGAGATTCAGTCAGCTTCACTATATAACTTCTTTTCTTTTATGTATTCATAAACCTCAACAGGCACAAAAGGACGAATATTTTTCCCCTCTTTCAGCTCTTCTCTGATGAAAGAAGACGAAATCTCTACCACTGGAGAATCTAATGCCTCAACCGTACTTCTTAACTTTTTAGGGATAGAAATTTGATGATCTAAACGTGGATAGACTAGTAATTTGTATTGACTTAGCATCCATTCGTAATCTTTCCAATTGGAAATTTCTGTCCAATTGTCACTCCCTATCATCAATGTAAATTCATGCTCTGGATAACTGTGTCTTAATGCATTAAGTGTAGCTACAGTGTAGGATGGGCGAGGAAGATGAAACTCAAAATCGCTAGCACACATCTTCTCATAAGGAGCCGTTGCCAACTTCACCATCTCCAATCGTTCTGACTCATTGAGGAGCACTCCTTCTTCTTTCAACGGATTCTGAGGGGTTACTAAGAACCAAACCTGATCAATATCAGCATGTTCTATTACGTAATTTGCCAAAATGATGTGTCCAATGTGTATCGGGTTGAAAGACCCTGAGAAGATTCCTATTTTCATCCGTAAATAATTCTATTTTAAATTGCCTAATGAAACTCGCAACACTCGTTTCATTCTGCTTAGTTGTTCAAAAAGTCTTGTACCACTTTTAATGTTTGTGCTTTTGCTGTTTCCAGATCATCGTTGATGATGGTGACATCAAAACTAGACTCGTAGGTCAGTTCATGCTCTGCCTTTCGGATTCGAGCTTCAATATCCTCATTGCCATCCGTAGCTCTAGCATTCAGCCTCTTACGAAGCTCTTCGATAGATGGTGGCTTGATAAAAATAGAAAGAGCTTCATCTTTATAATATTTTTTAATGTTACATCCTCCTACCACGTCCACGTCGAATATCGCATTTTTGTTTTTATTTAATATGCGTTCGACGTCAGACTTCAATGTACCATAAAACCTATTTTCATACACCTCTTCATACTCTAAAAACTCGTTGTTATCGATTTTTTTGCGAAATTCTTCTAAGGTAATGAAATAATAATCCTTACCATGCTCTTCTTTTCCTCGAGCAGCTCTGCACGTTGCCGAGATGGAAAATTCGAGTCCAAGATCTTGGGTCAATAAGTAATTGATTATTGTAGATTTCCCCGAACCAGAGGGGGCTGAAATGATAATTATCTTAGCCATCGTTATTTTTTTGATTTGTATGACTGCAAATATAAGAAATAATAAAAGTTCTATCTAATCTAATGTTGCACCACCTAGGAAAGTCTGCATCACCTGTCGCCACTCGTTAGGATGCTTTAACAAATAGCTCTCGTGTATGGATTTTTCAAAGAAGTGCACGGTTTTATGCTCCGATGCCACTGCATCGGCAATAGATTGTGCCTCTTCTTCTGAAATGTACTGATCTTCTTTACCAAACATGAGCAACGTGGGCTGAGTAATCTTTTCTGCAAAACACACCGGCTCCATGGAAAAACCATTGAACCCATTGACCACACCTATCCAAAACGTTGTTATACTAGATGCAGGTTCAGCGGGTAGCCCGATCAAGCGTGCCCGACTGGCTATGGTGGTTCGCAAGGTAGAGTATGGAGCTTCCAGTATCACACCATCCACTGCCATATCTTCATCGTGCAGGGCTTTCATCACTGCTACTGCCCCCATAGAGAAACCCATCACATAGACTTCTCCCTCTGGCTGCAACGCTTGGCGAACATAGTTGTAAGTTGTAATTACATTTTGGGCTTCCAGATAACCGATAGTTGTTTGTGTACCATAAGAATCGCCTGAGCCCATGAAATCGGGAAGTAACACATCGTAACCTAGCTGAGCAATCTCCTCTGCTTTTGGAAACAGCGATGACTTTTCGTCTGTATAACCATGAAACATCATCACCATTCCTCGACTAGTGGAGTCTATTTTTAACAACCATGCAGATAGCTTTTTCTCCTCATCTACAGGGATATTAATCTCTGAGATATTTTCCGGACGATAAGTTGCCTTTGGCTTGGGAAAAGTAAAGGTCAGATAACCACTCTTCACCCGTTGGCTTGTTGACATCCCCAATGTATCAACGATCTCAAGATGGTCTCCTTCATCAAAATGCGTCAACTGATAGGAATAGAAAACAGCTACTCCATTCAGCAACACAAAGAGCACCAACCCAGTGATGAGAAGATATTTGAGTACTTTCCTCATTTTCTTTAATTATAGAGCATTCAACACTTGCTCTTTGATTTGTTCCAATTCGTCTTTCATGTGTACCACAATCTTTTGCATTTCAGCATGATTAGACTTAGAGCCCATAGTGTTGATTTCTCGTCCTATCTCTTGTGTAATGAAGTTCAGCTTCTTCCCTTGTGCCACTTCTTTCTCAATTGTTTCTATAAAGTAATTCAAGTGGTTGGTCAACCTCGATTTTTCCTCGTTGATGTCCAAACGCTCGATATGATAAATCATTTCTTGCTCAAAGCGATTTTTGTCATAGTCGAAGTCTTCAATCTTCTTCAGTGCTTCTTGTATCTTTTCTTTCACCGTTTTGATTCTTTCTTCTTCATAAGGCTCTATTTGAATCAACAAAGCTCTGATGTTTGCTATTTTTTCTTCAAAAAGTTTAAACAGCATTTCACCCTCTTGATTTCTAAACTTCTGAATTTCAGCAATGGCTTCATTCACAGCTACCATCACAGCTTTCCACTCTTCTTCATCTGCCTCGTGTTGTTCATATTTCAATACCTCTGGCATACGCAACAATACAGAAAACCAGTCCTCAGGCTCTGAAACACCCAAAGCCTTGGCAGAAGTTGAGATTTGTTTGTGGTAAGATTCGATGACTCCCTGATTGATCACCGTGTTAGATTCTGAACCTATTTGCTCTACGAATATAGAAAAATCAACCTTACCTCTAGACAATTCGCGGCCTATAAGGTTACGAAGATCCATCTCATGCTCTCTATAAACGCTAGGCATGCGCACAGATAGATCTAATTGTTTACTATTGAGAGATTTTATCTCTACAGTCACTTTCTTGTTAGACAATTCGGCTGTGGCTTTACCATAGCCAGTCATTGATTGAATCATATTCTTTTATTTTACCTTCCCATCCTTCAGATTGGGAGCTTGTTTATATTCTCTTGTAGCCCATCGGATAAGCATCTACTCATAGTTGCTTGTTTAGAAGCAAAGCTAATTTAAAGACAGGCTATTACAATTTGTTATTAAGGAACAAAAGTACAATAATTATTTCTCGCTTCAATTGAAAAGTCAGCGAAGATTAATTTATCTCATGCTGATCAGCCTCCATCCTGAAAGAAACAAAGTATCAACACACAAAACGGGACACATTAAAAAAAGATTCTTTATTTTTGTTGTATACTCGAATATTTATAAATGATTAAAGACATGGAAAAACTATTATTTGTTCAATATCCTAAATGTAGCACTTGCCGTAAAGCTGCAAAATGGCTAGAAGAAAATAACATAGACATAAAGAGCAGAGACATTACGACAGAAAACCCAAATAAGGAAGAACTGAAAGCATGGCTCAAACTCAGTGGATTGCCTATCAATCGCTTTTTTAATACTTCTGGAAAGATATACAAAGAAAACAATCTGAAAGAGAAAGTTGCATCTGCCGAAGAAGACGAACTATTAGACATCCTCGCTTCTAATGGCATGGTGGTAAAACGCCCTATCCTTGTAGGAAAAGATTTTGTGCTCGTAGGCTTCAAGGAAGAGGAGTGGAAAACAAAACTCAAAACAACAGATTCTACATCTTTATAAAATAAGTGTCCGTCTTCAAACTAAAGTTGACTATTGTATTTTACACGTACAGCGTTATAAAACAGTAACATACCTCAAGGTGTAAAGAGGTAAACTAGAGCAAGCTATTGCCACTTGCTCTAGTCTATCTAGCCTATTTATGGATAAGTAAAGCTTCCATCCGTCTCAATATAATCATTCCATGTCGCGTCTATACGTTTAAGAATTAGATAATCTTTCTGAATAGTCTCCCATGGCTGGGTATCATAAACAGCTTTATCAATAAAGAAGATACTCAACTTTTCTTTTTCCATTCTTCTAAGTCCTTCATCTCCAAATTCAAATCCGGAGATGCTTCTTTTTTTCTCAGGCTTTAGCGTTTTAAATACAAAAAGTTGATCTTTCGATGGTAAGCCTGTATTGGGAAGAATATAGCCTACGGCAACAACAACAGTTTTTTCTGATTTATTTTGTACCCGAAAAAAGGCATCGCTATCATTAGGGCAAGCCATCAAGATAAAAGATAATAAGAGAATATGTAAATAAATAAATATTTTTCTCATACTTATATTGTCACTTTTAGTCATGGATAAGTAATAATCCAATTCATCTCCTGAAAGTCTTCTAGTCGCATATCATACTTTTTAAGCCACATCTGTTTCTCTTTAATTTCTGCAATGGAATATCTCTTGAATATTTCTTCATCAAAAAGAAACACCATAATAACTCCATCTTTGTTGATCAAATTTAGTCTCCCTTCAATACAGTCACCATACTTTTCTTTTATTGCTTCATGTGAGCTTACTATTGACGATGTTACTCCTATCCCTTCCAGAAGTGTAGAGTCTGGATAAGCTACAGATGTGGTCAAGCGAATTGTTTTATCAGAATTATTTTTAAATGTATAGTATGTATGACAGTCTTCAGAATTATCAGGGGGATTACAATTACTCGCAATTAAAAAAGGGAATAAAAAAAACACGAATGCTAATTTAGAATAATGTTTCATAAGATTAATATTTAAAGTTTCTTTCATATTGCTTGTTATATATACTCCATACTTATCTCCAAAATATTTAAATGTAACCTCATCAAAATCTCTGACCTTCTATATTATCCTCAATATAGACATAGAGAGGTAGCTCATCAGTATCCAATCCTCCTGCTACATAATAGAGTGTGTAGTTAGTGACAATATCTTTTGCTCTATAGATTGTTTGAACCGGTGCTACCAAAGGCAATAAGAATATAACAATAAGGGTGGCAATAAAGTATTTGTAATTCATAAAAGTTTCTATTGTTTGTTTGAAAACAAATTTAATTTTATTTTTCAGAGATAACAATTTGTCCTCCCCCTATTCCCCAAAAACAAGCAGTTTGCTGTCTTCGCTTTATTACTCTATCTTTGGGCAAAATTTATTTAACTAAACAAGACGAAAAAATGGCAAATACTCCGGGCGCTTGCCCTATCTGCAAAGGTGAAAACACTTATTTCGACGGAACGGCTTTTGCTTGTCCGGACTGCTTTCACGAATGGACAAAAGACGATGACGGAATAGAGGTTATCAAAGTAGTGGACAGCAATGGTGCTGATCTGCAAGATGGCGATGACGTAACCGTGATCAAAGACCTGAAAGTGAAAGGCTCGTCCATGGTAGTGAAGCAAGGAACAAAAGTGAGAGGTATCAGACTAACCAGCGATGATCCAACACACATCGAAGGCAAGGTGGATGGCTCTAGTATTTATCTGAAAACAGAGTTCCTTAAAAAAGGATAATCCAAAAACATTAAAATATCGAAAGGTGTTCTTAACTTTGTAGTTTGGAACACCTTTTTTTATTAAATAAACGATATGCCTCTTTTTGAACCCTCTGACAATAAATCAAAATATAAATTCTTTAGCCTAGGGAGTGGCAGCAGTGGTAACTGCTGTTATCTGGGAAACGACGATCATGGCATTCTTATAGACGCAGGGGTGGGCATACGAAAAGTGACTAAAACACTACGTGAATATGGCGTATCTTTCGATAAAATCAGAGGAGTGCTCTTGACTCACGATCATGCCGACCATATCAAAACAGCCGGCTGTTTAGGAATAAAACACAGTCTGCCGATCTATGCCACAGAGGCAGTGCACTTCGGACTGCAAAGAAGCAAATTTTTGCAAGGTGACCTCTATGCCTCCAAAAAGATAATTCAAGTGGAAAATCCTTTTAGCATCGAAAGTTTTACGATTACTGCTTTTGAGGTGCCACACGACAGCATTCAAAATGTGGGTTATCACATCCAATTTGACGGGCAAATTTTTGTCCTGATTACGGATGCCGGTAGAATAACTTCCACCATCCGAAAATATGCCTGTGAAGCAAATCATCTGGTGATGGAAGCGAATTACGACGATGAAATGCTGATCAATGGACACTACCCTACTTATCTGAAACAAAGGATTACAAATGGTACGGGACACATGAGTAACATCCTTTCTGCCGAGTTTTTAGGTAGTATCTACCATCAAGAAATGAAGAATATTTGGCTTTGTCACCTCAGCCAAGACAACAACAATCCCGAATTAGCATACAGCACCATTGCAGAAGCCCTAACAGATGCAGGAGCTGAAATAGACGTCAACCTGTCGTTGGAAACGCTAAACAGATATAAAGCATCGGGGTTGACTGAATTATAGATATAAAGAGTACTTCAGATAATAACACAAACCTTAAACACAATGACCAAACAAAAAATAGCCATCACAGGGGCTGCCGGAAATTTAGGATCGCTTCTAGCTCATAGACTATTGAAGGAAGATGTCTCTCTGAATCTTTTGATTCACAAAAAAGAGGTAGATGAAGATCTGAGAGCAAGCCATAACACCTCTATTTTTCCAATAGACTTAGCTGACAAAGGAAGTATCGTTTCCTCCCTCGAAGGAGTAGATACCATTGTGCATTTTGCTGGCGTATTATTTAAGGCCAATCCTGAAAAATTTCTACCGACTACCAATACCGTTTATTTTCAGAATCTTTTGGAGATAGCTGTTCAACAAAAAGTAAAACGAGTGATCCTCATTAGTTTTCCACATGTGGAGGGAGAAAGTTTCCCAAGCAATCCCGCCAAGGGTTCTTTGAAAGGTAATCCGATTTCCATGCATGCTAAAACAAGACTGGAGGAAGAAAAACTCCTCTTCGAGTATGGTAAACAGTTTTCTTTTCAAGCCGTGTCTCTTCGTGTGGGTATGGTTTATGGCAAAGACATTCTAATGAATGATGCCGCCCTTTGGTTTGCTCGTCACTATTTATTAGGTGTTTGGAAAAAGGACACACAAATACACCTAATTTCTAAGACCGATTTTCAAGATGCTACTGCTATGGCTTGTTTAAAACCAAATATCGAAGGCATCTATCACATTGGCGATGATGGCGTACAATCTCTACAAAAGTTTTTAGATACTATTACCACCTACAAGGGCTATAAAAAACCTTGGAGAATGCCTGTATGGATGATTATGACAGCTGCTCGTTTCTTCGAACTTTGGTCTAAGGTTTTTAATACCCAAAGTCCACTGACCGTAGATTTCATCAAAATCGGCATGGTTTCATACTATGGAGATACTACAAGAATGAAAAAAGAGCTACTTTCTGAGCTCAAATATAAAAACTTCGAGGAAGGGCTATGCCTTTTTGATTAAAACAAACAAAAAACCTACACTTGTCAAAAATAAGAGGTTTTGAAAAAACCCAACTCTAAATATTTTATTTTAACCCGCACATAGACACTTTTTTATTAAATTTTTTTATATTTGTTATAACAACACTAATCAACAAATTAAAAAGGTTAAGCTATGTCCTTGAATTTATTATTGCAAGAATACAAAGAAGACTCTTTATCGGGATCTAAATGGCATGTATTAAAGCAGTCTATCATAAAAAATCTATTGGTGGGAGGAGACTCTACCATCGCAGATTTGAGCGTCGGCGTACAATCTAGTATTCCAACAGTGACCAAGGCCATCAACGAATTGATGAGCAATCAGGTGGTCGAAGATTTAGGGAAGATAGCCAACACAGGAGGCCGTCGCCCTTCACTTTACAGCGTTATCCCTTCTAGTGGATTTATGCTTGGGGTTGTGGTTGGCAGAACAAGTCTTTCACTAGGCTTGCAAAATATAAAAAACGAATTTGTATTCGAAGAACATAAAGACAAGTTCATTTTAGAAGAAAACACAAAATCGCTGGAAGAACTGGCCTTGCATATTCGCTCGTTTATTGCACGGTCGGAGGTAGATAAGGATAAAATTGTATCTGCTTGCATCAGTGTTTCTGGACGTATCAACTCTGAGGAAGGAATAAGCGATAAGCCATTTTTCAACGCAAAGAAGCCATTCTCTCAAGATCTTTCTGAAAGAATAGGACTACCTGTTATATTGGAAAATGACACTCGAGTGATGACCTGTGGCGAATACGCTCAGGGAAATATCGGTAAAGAGGACAATGTGATCTTCCTAAACTACGACTGGGGGGTGAGTATCGGTATTGTAATAAATGGCAAAATTTATTACGGTAAATCGGGTTATTCCGGAGAATTTGGTCATAGCCCTCTATTCGATAACAAAGTGCTATGCTATTGCGGAAAAGAAGGATGCTTAGAAACTGAGGTTTCGGGTGGAGCATTGGTAAGACAATTTAAAGAAGAACTGACAAGAGGAAGGCAGTCACTAATAAGCATACCAAAAGATTCTCCTTTTACCTATATAGATATTCTTAACGGAGCGTTGGAGCAAGAAGACAGCCTCTGTTTAGATCTAATCACTACACAGTGCGATAAAATGGGCAAACACCTTGCCATGCTACTCAACTTATTTAACCCTGGCGCTTTGATTATTGGTGGTGAATTCGCCCGTTTGAACGATTTTGTTCTACTACCTATACAAGCATCTATCCGTAAACACTCGGTAAGTCTCGTGACTAAAGATGTAGCCATAAGACTATCTGAAACAGCCGGAAGTCGCTCAGCTATGATTGGCACTTGCTATGTGGTAAAGGAACACTTACTAGCCAAACTATCATAAAATAAGTAAAACCTCCCTTACCTGCCATTACACCGACTTATATCAGGCATAGACACATAAAGTTTTTATTAACAACTATTAAATGACAAAGGGAGCATTCTATTTCCTCAACCACTGCTTTGTTTTTCTCTTTTCTAGCAAGGTATATAAGCTTATAAAAAGAGGAAAAGTACGACCAATAGGATAGAATATACGGAAGAGCAACGAAGGGTAAACTCTTTTTTGCCTCTTCTCTATTCCTCTTATTATCTTTCGGGCTACAACTTCCACATCTTGTTGAGGCCAAGGCGTTGGCGTGTCATTCTCTCCACTGGCATGATCGAAAAATGAAGTTTTTGTGGCAATGGGATAAATGGCAGTGATAGCTAGATTGTCTTTCTTCTCCTGTCTATATCCTTCGATGAATTGGTGTAATGCTGCTTTCGACGAACAGTAGAGAGCATAAGCATGCAAGGGGATAAAGGCCACTGCCGAAATGGTGCATACAAAGTGCACAGGCGCATTCTTTGATTGATCGTTGAGTTTTAATAGCGAGTAAATCACAGAAGTAGTATTCAAGGAGTATATTTTATCCAAATGTGTCCAGTCAGCAGCTTCCATTTCTTCTATGTATGCAAAGCCTGCATTAGCGATGAAAAGGTCTATTATCCCGAATTTATCTTTAGCATAGGCGAACAACTTGTCGACACCTTCATGCGTGCTTAGATCGGCAGAGAAAGGAAACACACTTTCACTTGCTACTATGTTTTTTATATTACGGGCAACAGCAATTACCTTAACTCCCTCATGAACGGACAGGTGCTTTAAGAGCGCTTGTCCGATACCACTAGAAGCTCCTGTTAGAACAATATTCTTGTTTTCAAGCCTTTTCATCGCATCACTTCAAAACCCTTCCCATACACCCCTCGCACATTACTTTGCGTGATGAAGGCATCGGGATCTATTGTTTTTATCAATCTGAATATTTCGTCAGCCTCCGACTGCTTTACTAAGACGATGATTACCTTGGTTGGAGTTTGAGAATACCATCCAGTACCATCGAGGACGGTACACCCCCTACTCATCTCTAGATTGATGGAGGTTGCAATTTTTATATATTCTTTAGAGAAGACCATCACCTGTACAGACTGTCTAGAACCATTGATAACCATATCAATAGTGTAGGTTGTAACCCCTAAAACAAATAAGCTGACTACAATGATCTTGTAGTCTTGAAAAATAAGAAAAGAGGATGATATAATGATGAAATCGAAGAATAACATGATTCTTCCAAAGGTGATGTTTTTAAATTTATTAATGATTGCTATCACAATGTCCATTCCTCCGGTGCTACCCCCATTGCTAAAAACAAGCCCCACGCCTGCTCCACACATCATCCCCCCAATTAATCCTGAAATTGTTGGTTCTTCTTCTATAATGGGTTCCTGAAACACCATCCGTGCAAGGATAATAAATAAAGTGAGCATCCCAACACCATAAACAGTCTTAACTAGAAATTTAGCCCCTAAGATGCGATAAGAAACAATCAAAAGTATCCCATTCAACGCAAAGTTTGTATATTGGAGAGGAATTCCTGTGGCATACTCTATAAGCGTGGCAATACCGATTCCCCCACCCACAACAAGCTTTCCCGGAAGGATAAAAGCTACTAATCCAACGGAATAAAGTGCCAGACCTAGGGTGATGAGAAGATAGTCTTTTAAGTAGAAGTTTTTTAAATATTGCTTTGCCATATATCGTATTATTTTGAAAAGAATCCTATTTCTGATAGATCCTTTATTACCTTTTGTGTAAAGATAACACTTCCTTTTTGATTAAAGTGCAGAGCATCAGCATAATATTTAACATCAAGAGACATCGAATCTGCTGTATAGTCTAAAAAAGGAACATCATATTTTTCTGAGAGCTGCTGATAAAGACTCATTACAGAGTCTCTATTAATTACCGTCTCTCGGCGATTTTCGAATTCTGGAGCATAAACCATTGCTAAAGAAACATTATTGTCCTGACACTCTTGTATAAACTCCTCATATAGCGCATAAGTAGACGCATTAATCTTTTGATAATGCTTTTTAGGAATCTTCATTATCTCCTCTGGTTGCCAGTCTGCTTGAATTGCAACAAAGCCTTTTGTTCTCTCTACATACGTTCCTGATTCAAATGATTCTGTCATCGCCCTTTTGAATGAATCATAATGACCAAAATATCGAACAGAGGGAATGAGATGATCTGATGGATGAAAATCCTCATAACCACTAAGAGTTTTCATGATATCCACATTCCACAACATGTAGGGTAAGTATTGCTGTTTGTTATGCACATCTTTCGTTTTATCCAGCGAGAAAAGGTCAAGACAATAGATTATACACTTTGGATAGCCATTTTCCTTTATATTGATCTTATGCCTCAAATATTGTGTATCGAACGATTGCCCATCCATTCCGAAATTGTATGCCGCTACGTTGGTGCTATTCTCTATCATCATAGGATTGAGATGCGTCTTTGCCCTTGACGAACCATAGATAAGACATGGCTCTGTTATCTTATGACTGTAAATATCATTCCAAACCTCATGTTCTCCTGAAGGGAAGTAAATCATTCTCATCCTTTTAGATACAAACACATCTAGAAGGAAACCAATCAGAAGGAAAGGGATAAGAAATAGTAGGATTCTTTTTATCAACTTTTTCATCTCATCTTTACATTAAAATTGGAAATAAATAAATGGCTGTTCTCCTCCTGACAAGAAGATGATACTGAAAATAACAAAAAGATAGAACCCCCATTTCAACGGGACACTTCGGATATTAGCAAATCTCTCTAATGCATACTTTCCTTCTCTACCATTCCATTCCACAATGAACATAAATAAAGCCATCAATAATAAAACAATAGTTCTGATGTCAATATAAGGGATAGAGAACGGATTTTTAGCTATAGACAAAACAAAAGAATAAGCATCGGTAATGCTTTCAGCCCTAAATACAATCCACGCAAAAACTACCAACAAAAAAGTTGTCAGCATGTGAAAGAACTCACTCAAAGTAGGTAAGCTTCGTCCCTTAGCCACAATATCTAGATTCTTACGGTTACGCTTCAACATGATTGATGGCACAGTATATAGTGCATGTAGCCCTCCCCAGACCACAAAGGTCCAATTGGCTCCATGCCAAAATCCACTGACCAAAAATATGATGAATGTATTCCTTATTGTCTTAGCCATACCCTCTCGGCTACCTCCTAGTGGAATATATAGATAGTCTTTAAACCATGACGACAATGAAACATGCCATCGTCTCCAAAACTCTGCAATATCTCTGGAAAAATAAGGGAATTTGAAGTTTTGAAGCAGTTCTATGCCTAACATCCGCGATGTTCCTAAAGCAATATCACTATATCCGGAGAAGTCTCCATAAATCTGCAAAGCAAAAAGTATGGCAGCCAACAAAGAAGTTGTTCCTGTCTGGAACTCACTATTGTTGAATATAAAATTGGCATATTCGGCACAGCCATCGGCAATTATTATCTTTTTAAAGAGCCCCCAAAGGATTTGACGCATACCATCCACCATTCTTGAATAATCGAAAGTTCGTTTCTTTTCCAACTGAGGCAACAAATGTGTTGCTCGCTCGATAGGTCCCGCCACTAAAAGTGGAAAATAAGCGACAAAAAGGGAGTAATTGACCCAACTCCTTGTGGGTTGCCAACGCTTGTAATAGATGTCAAGCACATACGACAGCCCATGAAAGGTGTAGAAAGAAATTCCTACTGGAAGGATTATCTTCAAACTAAGCTCGTGGGGTACGAAGCCAAACAGCTGAAGAAAATCTTGAAACGAGTCAACAAAGAAATTGAAATACTTGAAAAAACCAAGGAAAAGCAGATTGACCGTTACAGACAGCACAACCCAAAACTTGCGTTTACCCTCTGTTGCGCTATTGTGAATCATTCTTCCCCCCATAAAACATAACAAGGTGGAGGCTGCTAAGAGGAACACAAAGCGCCAATCCCAACAGGCATAAAAAAAATAACTCACAAGAAGCAAAAACACATTCTGCTTCTTGTGATTATTCTTTAACAGCCAATAGATGACAAAGACTATTGGGAAAAAATATGCAAAGTTTAGTGAGTTAAAAAGCATTCGCGAACACTTTTCTTTACAATACTATATTCACAATCTTCTTAGGCACAACAATCACTTTACGGATTGATTTGCCATCGATCCATTTTTGAGAATTTTCGTGCTCCAATGCCACTTTCTCTATTTCCTTAGGATCTGTATCTGCCGGAAAGGTAAGATTAAATCGAGCTTTTCCGTTGAAAGAAATAGCATACGTTACCTCATCTTCCACCAAGTAGACTTCATTGAATACCGGCCAATCTGTCAAACAGACACTATCCTTGTTGCCAAGAGCGTTTTGCCACAACTCTTCGGTGATGAATGGAGCAAAAGGAGATAAAACTTTGACCAAGTCTGTCAATATTTCTCGCTTGTTGCATTTCAAAGAAGTCAGTTCGTTAATACAAGTCATGAAAGCCGAAACAGACGTATTAAACGACATATTTTCTATATCATAGTCCACTTTCTTGATCAACTTATGCAAAGACTTCAATTCTTCTTTATCCGCCTTTTCATCAGAGACGATTAGCTTATCATCTTGATAGAACAAAGTCCAAAGACGACGAAGGAATCGGAAAACGCCATCGATACCATGTGTATCCCAAGGTTTGGAATATTCTAATGGACCTAGGAACATTTCGTATAAACGAAGGGTATCACCTCCATAGTTTTCTGCTATGTCATCCGGGTTTACCACATTGTGATAAGACTTTGACATCTTCTCTACAGCTGAACCACAGATATACTTTCCATCTTCGAGAACAAATTCGGCATTTGCAAATTCAGGTCGCCATGCTTTGAAACGCTCAACATCCATTACATTATTATCCACAAAATCGATGCTTACGCGCAAAGGAGATGTTTCGTATTGATCTTTCAAATTATAAGATACAAACTTATTTGTCCCATTAATACGATAAACAAAGCTTGTTACTCCTTGAATCATTCCTTGATTGATCAACTTTTGGAATGGTTCTTCTTTTGTAGAAGCGCCAAGGTCGAATAAGAACATACACCAGAAACGGCTATAAATCAAGTGACCTGTAGCATGTTCTGTTCCTCCTATATAGAGGTCAACATTGCCCCAATAATCGTTGATTTTCTTATCCACTAACGCTTTATCGTTATGTGGATCCATATAGCGCAAATAATATGCTGACGATCCTGCAAAACCTGGCATAGTGTTCAACTCTAGTGGGAATACTGTTTTGTGGTCGATCTTAGCCTTATCCACTACCTTTTGGTTTGCTTCGTCCCAAGCCCATACTGCGGCACGCCCTAATGGGGGCTCACCTGTCTCAGTAGGCAAATATTTATCTACTTCAGGAAGTTCCAACGGCAATTTGTCCAATGGCAACATTTGAGGCATACCATCTTTATAATAAACAGGGAAAGGCTCTCCCCAGTATCTTTGGCGAGAGAAAATGGCATCACGCAAACGGAAATTTGTTTTGATGCGTCCTATTTTATTTTCTTCAATAAAGTTTCTTGCTGTTTCTATCGCTTCTGCAACAGTCAATCCGTTTAGGAATCCCGAATTGATCATGACTCCTTCTTTGGCATCAAAGCTTTCTTCGGAAACATCTGCTCCTTCGATCAATGGGCGAATTTCTAGTCCAAAGTGTTTTGCAAAAGCATAGTCGCGACTATCATGAGCTGGCACAGCCATAATGGCTCCCGTACCATACCCAGCCAAAACATAATCGGCTACCCAAATCTGAATGGCTTCCCCATTCAACGGGTTGATGGCATAAGATCCGGTAAACACTCCCGTTACTTTTTTATCCATCATGCGCTCACGCTCTGTTTTCTTCTTCGTGGCAGCTACATAAGCATCCACTTCTGCTTTTTGCTCGGCAGTAGTCACCAAGTCCACATATTCGCTTTCAGGAGCAAGCACCATAAAAGTTACTCCGAAAATAGTGTCAGCACGAGTGGTAAAGATTTCGAATTCCACATCAGAATCTTTTACATCAAACACCATTTCTGCCCCTTCGCTTTTTCCTATCCAGTTGCGTTGTGTTTCTTTCAACGATTCGCTCCAGTCTATTTTGTCCAAGCCTGTCAACAAGCGTTCTGCATATGCCGACACTCGCAAACTCCACTGACGCATCATACGTTGTTCCACGGGATGCCCTCCACGCTCAGACAAACCATTGATCACCTCATCGTTTGCCAAAACAGTACCCAAAGCTGCACACCAGTTCACCTTCGTGTCAGACAAATAAGCAATGCGATAGTTTAGCAAAAGTTCTTCTTGCTCTTTTTTCGATTTAGCTTTCCACTCTTCTGCTGTAAACTCTATTTCATCGCTACATACTACATCTAAGCCTTTAGATCCTTGCTTTTCGAAAGAAGCAATCAGTTCGGCAATTGGGCGAGCTTGCTGTTTAGCGTTAGAATAGTAAGAATTAAACATTTCCACAAAAGCCCATTGCGTCCAATGATAATACTCAGGCTCGCAAGTGCGAATTTCTCTATCCCAATCGAAAGAGAAACCGATTCTGTCCAACTGTTCTTTATATCGTTTTATATTTTGCTCTGTAGTTATAGCTGGGTGTTGTCCTGTTTGGATTGCGTACTGCTCAGCAGGCAAACCGTAAGCATCGTAACCCATAGGGTGAAGTACGTTGAAGCCCTTGAGTCGTTTGTAACGCGAAATAATGTCAGATGCTATATATCCTAGCGGGTGTCCTACATGTAATCCTGCTCCAGATGGATAAGGGAACATATCGAGCACATAGTATTTAGGTTTGCTTTCATCTTCTGTTACCTTATACGTCTTGTTGTCAATCCAGTATTGGTGCCAACGCTTCTCAATTTCTTTAAAATTGTACTCCATTTTAGTTATAATCCTTTTATAAAAATTTTACGTGCCTGCAAAGTTAATTATTTCTTTTTAAGATGTAAGTGAGAATCAGTTCAATCTTCATCCTTATTCAAATAGGAATCTACTGCTATAGTTGTTATAGCTATTCCAGATATAGCAGCTCCTTTACCCAAACTTTTCCAAAATCTATTACTCGCCTTTCTTTTATACAATAGTACATCTCCTCTTTCAGACATGTCTTGAGGCATTTTCTCTGGTTTGGTCTGTGTCCTAAGAATATTTGCCATATATAAGTTTATTCCATAGGTTTGCCCTTCGTCAGGCTTATGATAATAGGTCTTAATGTAGCTTGCAAGCTGCAAAGGTGTATTTGAAGAATCAAACACCCACCCTTGTACTTTCTTACTCGCTCCTTGTTCAGTTTTCAGCTCTAGATTGTCCATCTTCGCTTTTCTATATTTTCCCAAGTCTTCTGTGAGATCAAAAGTTCCATAGCTAATCATCATTCTAGGATCAATCACAGAAACATAATTCCCTGCTTTTGAAACCTCTTCCATATGATTCTGATTTTTAACCACTGACACATCATACTCATAAGCACCCCCATAGCCATCACCTATCCCAACAAGATCAACCACCCCCTTATAAGAATGTCTTATGCCATTGTAGGAAAGAAACGACTTGTTCCAATCTACAAAAAGAGGCTTATCCAACTTGTTGAAAATTGATATTATTAATTGTGCATTTGCCCCTCTGGAAGTCTGATTCAAGGCTTTTAGAGAATAGGATATCCATAAACTGTCATTCTCGAAAAAGAAATCTCCCTCATTCGTTTTTTCTACTGATGCATTTGCACTATTCAATGTGGAATAAATATAGGTGGTAGAGCATGCCGATGAAGACAGAAAATAGACTAGTATAGATATTAATATCAATATGTTTTTCATAATCATTTATAAAACAGAATGGATAGTAGCCCAATTCATTAAAGTTTGTTGAGTAGGACAAATTTAATTATTTACTTGAAAAACACAATATCTGACTACACATCTTTATTTTTCAAAAAGACACTCAAAGCCCTACTACTCAACAAAAATAATGAAAAAACGACCACGATTAAGGATGTTCTACACAATTTTGTGTATCTTTGTGCGCATTAAAAATAATAGTACCTACATTTATTTGATATGCGAGAGAAAATTATCATCCTTGATTTTGGTTCCCAGACTACCCAACTAATCGGTAGAAGAGTGCGAGAACTAAACACTTACTGTGAAATCGTTCCCTATAACAAGTTCCCTTTTGGAGACGAAACTGTCAAAGGAGTAATTCTTTCAGGAAGTCCCTATTCTGTCAACGACAAAGAAGCTTTCAAACCAGATTTGAGTAACATCCGTGGCAAGTATCCAGTACTTGGCATCTGCTATGGCGCACAATATATTGCTTCCTCTTCGGGAGGTAAAGTGGAAAAAGGCGATTCCAGAGAATATGGCAGAGCAAATCTCACCTTTGTGGATGCTCAAGATAGGCTATTCCAAGGAATAACAAGTGGTTCGCAAGTTTGGATGTCACATGGTGATACAATTACCCAACTGACTGACAATTTTAAAATCATAGCAAGCACAAAAGATGTAGAGAAAACAGCTTATAAGCTAACCAATGAAGAAACATGGGCTGTACAATTTCATCCAGAAGTATTTCACTCCACAGATGGCACTACCCTATTGAGCAACTTCCTTGATATATGCGAATGCAAACGCACTTGGTCACCAGCCTCTTTCATCGATAATACTGTTGCCGATCTGAAAGAAATGTTAGGAGACGACAAAGTAATCTTAGCACTATCTGGAGGAGTAGATTCTTCGGTAACTGCTGTACTATTGAACAAAGCTATTGGCAAAAACCTTACTTGTGTTTTTGTTAATCATGGACTATTACGCAAAAACGAATTCCAAAACGTTCTGAAAGACTACGAACATCTTGGACTTAATGTTATAGGAGTAGATGCAAGCCAAGACTTCTACAGAGAGCTTGCCGGAGTAACTGATCCTGAACAAAAACGAAAAATTATAGGTAAAGGATTTATTGACGTATTCGATCGTGAAGCCCACAAGCTAAAAGATATCAAATGGCTTGGACAAGGAACAATATATCCTGACATCATCGAATCCATCTCGATAACCGGAACCGTTATCAAGTCGCACCACAATGTAGGTGGCCTTCCTGAAAAGATGCACCTAAAATTAGTAGAACCCCTAAAGCTTCTCTTCAAAGACGAAGTACGCAAAGTAGGGACTGAACTAGGAATGAAACAACACCTTATTGGTCGTCACCCATTCCCTGGACCTGGACTTGGCATTCGTATCCTTGGAGAAGTGACTCCTGAACGTGTGGAGATCCTGCAAAATGCCGATGCTATATATACTGATTTACTCCGTGAGCACGGTCTTTATGACAAAGTGTGGCAAGCGGGCGCTATCCTTCTCCCAATTCGCTCAGTGGGCGTGATGGGTGATGAACGCACTTATGAAAACACGGTAGCCTTACGCGCTGTGACCTCAGTAGATGCTATGACCGCCGATTGGGCACATCTTCCTTACGACTTCTTGGCAAAGGTGTCGAACGAAATCATCAATAAGGTGAGAGGTATCAACCGCGTTGTCTACGACATTTCTTCCAAACCACCTGCAACTATCGAGTGGGAATAATTTAAATTCACAACTAAATAAATTAAGCATTCAGACTTGGGCTATCAGCTTTTTAATAGCCCTGTCTGATTGTTTCATATATTACTATAATACATGAAGGACGATAAAATCACCTTTCATGCTATGCTTTCATATCCTCAAAATGTTTTCTATGATGATAAAGAATACCATCATAGAAAGAGAAATAGAATATTATTGAAAGAATGAAAACGCTCGAAGAACTAATCGACAAAGAAGATCCAGGATGGAAAATTATATCTGAATGGATTAGTCTTGCTAAAAACAATGTAGCAATACTTCCAAGAGATCAGCAAACTGCTGAAGAAACATTGGCGCGTACACAAGTGACTACTCGATCGTTGATGGGCGCTGTGATTTATGAAACTGGTGGCATCTTGATTGATCATGGATGGATACGCCTGCTTGGATCAGGTTCAGAAAAGATGAAAAGGTCGATTTCTTCATGGAATAAAGGCAAAACATTTGCTAACTATGGAGACATTCCTCCCTACCTATTCATTGCAGATGATGTATTGGGTGGTCTATTTGCTATCAATGGAGGCTTCCTCGGCGAGGACACCGGAAACATATACTACTTTCAACCAGACGCCTTGGAATGGTTTCCAATGGAATTTGGCTATACGGAGTTTCTGCTCTTCTGTTTCGATGGAAGACTAGACGATTTTTATGAAGGTCTACGCTGGAATGGCTGGAAAGAGGACGTACAAAACCTAGATGGAGATCACGCCTACTCATGCATGCCCTTTCTTTGGACAAAAGAAGGGAAAGACATAGAACATGTCTCTCGCAAAGCTGTACCTATAGATGAATTGTATCTATTGAATTTAGATATGCAAGAGAAACTCGGAAACAACTAATTATACAATTATTCAATCTATTTTATCGATGCAAAATAAAACTGAAGAAACCTGTGAGATCTCTCATCC
>CALKIV010000058.1 GCA_937995835.1 uncultured Dysgonomonas sp.
AATAGAAGGAGCATATGCCGATTTGAATAATGATGGACAAATCAATTCGGAAGACCTATATAGATATAAGTCTCCTGCTCCCGATTTTATATTCGGATTCAGTACCTCTTTACGATACAAAAAATGGAGTCTGAGCACTAGCTTGCGTGCCAATGTAGGCAATTATGTATACAACGGAACAGCAATGAACACTGGAGCTTGGAGCACAGTGAGCTACAATGATTATCAGTTGAATAATATGAACCGAAGTTATTTGAAAACAGGCTTCAATAGTCGTCAATACTTATCGGATTATTATGTAGAAAATGCGTCATTCCTCAAAATGGATAATTTGACTTTGGGCTACAACTTTGGAAAGATAAATAACTGGTTCGGGCTGAAGGTGAATGCGATGGTACAAAACGTGTTCTGCATTACCAAATATAGTGGAGTCGATCCGGAGGTTCCTAATGGAATAGACATGTCTTTCTATCCACGTCCACGCATCTATTCTATTGGGATAGGTTTAGATTTTTAATTTTAGACTAAAGAATGAAATCATGAAAAAAATATTATATACAATTGTCACAATTGCGATACTAGGGATGAGCTCTTGTCTCGATGACCTAGATCAGTATCCACACACCGAGACTACCTCAAAGGATGTGTACACCTCTGTCGAGAACTATAAGGCTGTCTTGGGCAAACTATATGTTGCCTTTGTTACTACTGGACAAGAAAAAGGAGGAGGAAACGGCGATCTTAGTAGCAACAGCGGTGAGGATTATATGCGTTGTTACTTCAATTTGCAGCAATCAGCAACCGATGAAGTTGCTTCTACTTGGCTCGAAGGAGACAATGTAAAAGACTTGACTTTCATGTCATGGGACGCCAACGACCCTTGGGTGTCGGATATGTATTATAGAATATTTTATAATATTGCACTATGCAACGAGTTCTTACGAAATGCAACCGATGACAAAATCGCAGCTTTTAGCGAAGCAGATCAAACTCAGATTCGCCACTATAGAGCAGAAGCTCGTTTTATCCGAGCATTGGCATATTATCATGCATTAGATTTGTTTCATGACATCCCTTTTGTTACCGAGGCAGACCCGGTAGGTATATACATACCACCACGTTATGAAGCTAAAAAAGTATTCGAGTTTATAGAAACAGAACTAAAAGACATAGATAGCGAATTATTGAGCAGAACGGAATGCGAATATGGTCGTGCACCTAAAGGAGCTGCTTATGCATTGTTGGCAAAATTATATCTGAATGCCGAAGTATATACAAAAGCACAACGATATACAGACTGTATAGAATATTGTAAAAAGATAATAGCCGAAGGTTATACATTAGAGCCAGCGTATTCAAAACTTTTTAATGCCGACAATCATAAACGAACCAATGAAATAATCTTTGCACTACCTGTTGATGCTACTCACACCATATCGTGGGGAAGTACTACTTACATCATTTGTGGCGCAGTAAGCAATACTTCTGAGTATCAAAAAGCCTCGGATTATGGTGTGACAAGTGGTTGGGGAATGTTTCGTGTACGTGGCGAAGTATCATCTCTCTTCAAGGAAGAAGACGGGAGAGGAATGTTTTTTACCGAAGGGCAAACACAATATCTAGACAAGATTGATAGTCAGTCTAATGGATACTTTGTCGAAAAATGGACTAATATAACAGATGCTGGCATAGTTGCATCCAACACAGCAGATGGTGGAGTCAATACAGATTTCCCTTTATTTCGTTTGGCTGATGTGTATTTGATGCTTGCCGAATCTGTGACCAGAGGTGGAACAGGAGCTAGTGTAGATGAGGCATTGGGTTATGTAAACTTATTGCGAGAGAGAGCTTTTGCAAGCAATTACAATACAAAAGGAAAACTTGTAGCAGCAGATATGACTGTAGATTTTTTTCTAGACGAACGTGCTCGCGAATTATATTGGGAGTGTGTACGCCGTACCGACCTTATTCGCTATGGTAAATTTACATCAGCATCTTACACATGGCAGTGGAAAGGTGGTGTGAAGGAAGGTAGATCCGTTAATTCTAAATACAATATCTATCCTATACCACAAACTGATTTAACTGCTAATCCAAACCTGTACAATGAAAATTATTAACAAATTAATAGTTATGACTGTTATGAAAAAAACAAGCTGTTTCTTCGCTTTTTTCTTTTCCCTATTTCTATTAGGATCGTGTAACGATAGCGGAGATACTATATATATGTCTAGCATAGATGGTAGCGATTTGGTTGCCACAACTAGCGATGTGATATTGTCACAAGAAAACAGTAAACAAGTGGTACTCTCTTTGGCATGGACAAAGGCTACACTGAGTATTAGCGACCCCAATATGTCAGCCCCTGATGTGCTTTCTACATTTGTACAAGCATCTACCAAACAGGATTTTAGCGAAAACGTAGTAGAAACGGAAAAAAATGAACTATCAGTAGCCTATACAGGTTCGGAACTGAATGCATTGGCAAAAAATCTTGGATTAAGTCCTGATCAAGCTACTCCTATTTTCTTTAGGTTAAGCTCCACAACTGGCAAAAATATTGCCTCTGTTTATAGTAATGTAGTAGAAGTGAATGTGACGGCTTATGAAATAGACATGACGCTAGGCAAAGTTCTCGACAAAGATAAGCAGGAGACAGCACTAAGTCTGTACGCTCCTCTTTCGGATGGAAAATATACTGGGTTCATGGGTGTTGGTGGATATCATAATTTCTTCTTACAGGAGGGTGATGGCAAGACATGGGGTAATCTACCTATAGATGGTAACGCATTTTTATTATCTTCTGAAGCTAGCAGCTGGAATTTTTGGTTCCCAAGTGAATCAGGATGTTATTACACGATTGTAGATACTAAGGCGGAGCAATGGTCAGCATTGCTACTACCTACATTGACTATCAGTGGAGATATAGAAGCAGAAATGACTTACGATAGATCAAATAATCGTTGGATTGCGATAGGGAATAATGGAATAGCTGCAACTAAAAAAATAAAATTGAGTACTACTGGTCGCCAATACAACTACTCCACAGGCACTGATGACATTAATAAAGCAATAACAACCCCAGTTGCTTTTGTGCAAGAGGGCGAAAATCTCAGTCTTGCAGAAGAAGCACAAGATATAACAATTGATGTACCTGCTGGAGAATA
>CALKIV010000059.1 GCA_937995835.1 uncultured Dysgonomonas sp.
AGCTTTTTTATTCCTTTTGCAATAGATGTGGGGTTGTATAATACACCGAAAGGATTGAGATTTGTTCTGAATTTATTATCAATCAATTTTTGCCCCATGTTGGTAGCAAAGCACGAACCAAGCATTAAAATCTTTGTTCGATGATTGATCTTAATTTTCGATTGAGGAATATCTACTATTGTTCTGAAATTCATTTCACCTTTTTCTATTAATAGTTTAAAGGTAATAAATAATGAAGGTGGAGGATTGTGTTTGGGAGCAAATTTGTAATTAAACTTATATTATATCTTTAATCATTTTCTTTATAAAATTTCTCCTCTCAAAAGACCAGCCTTTAGAGAGGAGAAATAAATTATACTTGACTAATGTAAACCATCACACTAAGCTAGTGTTTAGTCACATCATTGTCCATCAATTTTATTTATTCAATATCCAAGTCTTGTTTTGCTCTGGCTTTGGCTGTCTTTCCAATAGGAACTGAGAATCCCACTTGAAGGTTAAGCCCTTTGCTAGAGGTTGGCACAAATTGAGTGGATACATGAGGTAAAACATAGTCACTTGCCACAAAGAAGGTCATTCCTTTCTTAGGAGCTAAATGCATTGCAAATCCGAAAGTGTCGAAAGCACTATGTATAGCCGAACAGCTCAGAGAGGTTCCCAACCACGAAAATGGTTGATAGTTTCCAGATACAGTAAACTCATGAGATGTATAATAGTTGCCAAAACGTGCTGAATATAGGGCTCCAACAGATAATTTATTTTTCAATAGTTCATATTCTGCTCCTAAATTCATATTCATGCGCAATGATGTACTGCGAGCTTTACTTCCTGATGGATTGCTTTTCAGGTTAACTGCTTGTTTTAGGTCATTAAATGCATCTTCCAGCACATTGGAAAGAGAATTATCTCCATTATTGCCATGCGTATATTGATTAGGAGTAACCTCAACTGCTGTTTCTGGAGACATCAGCTCTACTGCATTCTTCTTGGTCCAGTAGATAAAGCCAATATCGTTTAATGCTGCCGAGACTTTTAGTCCACTTAAAACAGGTAATACCTGACTAAGATCGTATACCGCACCAACATCTATGCCTGCACCGTAACCAGGAATCCCTTTCCATCCAAAATCGAACCCATCAAGCATTCCTTCTTTGAGCATTCCACTCTCATCTATTTCATCCTCTTTGTATGTAGGTTTCACTCCCGGAGCAGCTCCTCGCAAAGTTACTTTCGATAAGGATCTCCACTTTTCCGGACCTGCCTCTATTTCTAGGCTTTCAGCATTAAGGTCTATATAGCCTGCTCCTAACAAGAGCTTTACTCTGGCTCCAACAGCCAACGAATTGTTCAAAAAGTTTCTCGACTGTGATGCTCCTATTTCAACAAAAGACGAAGCTGTTGCACTCAGATTACTCAAGTTATAGGTTGTAGGATTGTCTTGATCAAATCCAACTTTCAACAATTCGAATGTCGATTTGGGTAAGTTTATATCAGCTTGTGTTCTGACTCCTATATCGAAATTTGTATAATGTTTACCAATAAATAACCCTAAAGCAAATATTTTGTAATTTACATCTGCACGGATATAATTATCTTTTTTCATGTCACCAAGAAACTCATTGGCTGATACCGAAGGGTGAAGAAAGGTGACCCTTTCGCCATTCTTTTTAAAGGTCAAGTGATCTAGATTTATTGTATTGGTCTGAATATTAGCTCCAATGTTTGGTAAAACAGGTATAATCAATTGTCCTTGATCCGGCGTCAAGGCTGGATTCAAATATGTACGCATATAAGACGTACGCATAAAATATTCTGTTTTGGTTTGCCCAATTACTCCAATTGCTAATAGAACGAATAAAAAAGAAACAATAGCTCTTTTATTTAAAAAAATATTCATAGTTTGTTTAGATTGTATTTTATAGATCAACAACGTAACCAGCTGTTTTGATTATAAGATTCGATAATTGTAAATAGTTTCCTTCTTCGAGGTTTATTTGGGAAGGTACTTTAAACTTGATGGCTATCATCAAATGTTGTGCATCTGTGTTGTAAAGCTCTTTAGGAAGGGCAATCGTTATCTTTTTCACTCCTGATGTTATACCTTCAATTCCTGTTATATCTACGGGGACAATTTCTTCTTGTCCATCAAGAACACTAAATGCAAGACTTATTTTCCATAGATCAGGATTTTGACTCTCATCAAAGAGAAGGTTAAAATCTCCTTCGATAGAAACATCTCGTTTCATTCCTTCATAGAAAAAATCTTTCATCACATCAGAACCTAAAATGTCGTGCAATACATATTTATATTGAATGATAAATTTATCTGTGATTTCAGGATCAAGTATTCCCTCGTCATACGCGAGTTCTCCAAAACTGATCTTTTCGAAGGAACCTAGTGGAACAGGGGGAATATTTAATATCCCTTCTGTGTTCATATTATCCCAGTGATATTCACTCTCGATACAAGAAGTAAAAACTCCTGCATGGATAATAGCAACAATGAGTAAAGTTTTCAGTGCTTTCATAAAGATAAAAAGTTGTAGTAGTTAAAATGATTATGTAATGTGAGATTCTAATTATGTAATTTTTCACAAACTTAACATTTCAGTCTGCAATTACCAACTATTGATCAAAATATGGTAAGAAATCGACTCCTCGGGCATTAGAGATCTCGGAGAGAATTGGGTGATAATATTAGAATCAGAAAGGAGTTTTTTAACACGAAACGTCTTAAAAAAAGAAATGGTTGTCATCCCGACAACCAATCTTCATTGTTAACCTTAAATCTAATACTATGAAAAACACATTACAAATATAGAGCTGTCGAGACTCTTTTGCAAGTTTTGGAATCTAAAACTGGGTGGCTTTACAATTGTTTAACGGTAATGTGGATTTGCCAAACGATTATGTTAAGAACTGTTTAAGAACATAAATAAAAAAGTTGCTTTTTTAGTCTTATATTGTTAACATAAGCTGTGGTTGGCAAGGGTATTGTTAATATAAGGACAGAAGAATGTGAAATCAATATATCAGTAGAGGTGCTGTTCAACTACTTTTTCTTATCTTTATCACACCAGAATAAACATAAATAATATGACAATAATAGATGGAAAAGAAGTCTCGGCAAAAATCAAAAAAGATATTGCTGAGGAAGTAACAAAAATAAGGCAGTCAGGAGGAAGAGCACCGCATCTGGTGGCTATCCTTGTGGGCCACGATGGGGGTAGTGAAACCTATGTTGCCAACAAAGTGCGCACCTGTGAAGAGGTGGGCTTTAAGTCTACACTCATTCGTTACGAAAACGATGTGACAGAAGCTGAACTTTTGGCATGCGTCGATAAGCTCAACAAAGATGCAGATGTCGATGGTTTTATTGTACAGTTGCCTTTGCCCAAGCATATTGATGAAGATAAGATCATCGAAGCCATAGACTATCGCAAAGATGTGGATGGTTTTCATCCTGTCAACACTGGTCGATTGTCCATTGGCCTGCCATGCTTTGTCTCAGCCACTCCCGCAGGAATCCTTGATTTGCTGAAATATTATAAGATAGAAACAGATGGCAAGCACTGTGTGGTGCTAGGTAGGAGTAATATTGTAGGTAAACCTGTGGCAACATTGATGATGCAAAAGGGCTATCCGGGTAATGCTACTGTAACTGTTTGCCATAGTCGCACACCGAATATAAAAGAGATTTGTCTATCGGCAGATATTATTATTGCAGCTTTGGGAGTTCCTGAATTCCTAAAAGGTGATATGGTGAAGGAGGGTGTTGTGGTAATCGATGTGGGTACAACCAGAGTGCCATCTACAGAAACCAAGTCAGGCTTTAAGCTAAAGGGAGACGTGTTGTTTGATGAGGTCGCTAAAAAAGCGTCTTATATCACACCAGTACCGGGAGGTGTTGGACCTATGACCATCGTATCTTTGATGAAGAATACTTTATTGGCTGGTAAGAAAGAAGTTTATAAGTAGGAAATAAGAAAAAAATATGGCGCTGAGCAGTTTATTCCCAATCTTTGTAGGGATGTCTGCTCAGTGCTGCGTTATAATACTTTTCTTCGCCGGTGACTTCCTCGCCTAGCCAGTCTGGCTTGGTGAAAATTTCATCTTCGCTTCTGAGCTCTATTTCGGCAACGGTAAGCCCATCGTTATCGCCATAAAACTCATCTACTTCATAAGTATGCTTGTCTACTGAGATGAGGTATCTCTTTTTTTCAATTACACCTGATTCGCAGAGTTTAATCAGTTTCAGTGCATCTTCTTTTGCTATTTTTTTTTCCCATTCGAAACGGCTAAGCCCCGACTCATTCGATATGCCTTTGATAGTCAGGAATGCCTCTTCGCCTCTGATTCTTACTCTGACTGTGCGTTCGGGTACAGAAGAAAGGTAACCCTGTATAATATCATAAGAGGAGTCAGCTAAATGTTTAAACTGACCCCTCACTAAAAATTTACGTTCTATTTCTTGATCCATTGGTATGCTTTTCTTACTTAGCAGAACCAGTTTGTTTTATAGCGCCTAGCTCTGGATAAAAAATCACTTTCAGAGGATTATTTCTGTCTCCAAACTGCTTATTATCCAAGACGTCTCGTGTGCCAAATTGTACAACATCACATTCTTTATTTACATATAGCTTGTTGTTGAACTCTATTTCTAAAGCTGCTTTTCCGGGGATGTTGTATACAATGCCACTCGTTAGCTTCTTCTCGAAGTCTTTGCTCTCTTTTTCAGAAAGTATAGGAGCTGACATGCTCGATTTTTTGCTCAGGCTTAAGTATATTGGTTCTCCTGCTAAATTGTTATTATCCACTACACCAAGCTTTTTTGAAAATCGGCTGATGATAACATCCTTAACGTCCTTGTTACTAAGATCAATACGGATCACCTTTTTCATGGGTTGAGCATCCTCAATACCCAAGAAAAGCCCACTTAGAGCTTTCTCTTGGTCGTCCAATTGTTTCATCACCAATTTATATGCTTCTCCATCAGGAGGCATGTTGTCAGCTTCGCCTGTGATGATGTCATTTCGGCTTTCTCTGATTTTGTAGATTTGTTTAGCTATAAGCTCAGCTTGTTTGGCTGATGATCCGGCTCTCATGATTTCTTCTGTGAAAAATTGACGAGCATCTATTGTCGGGTTCACAGCTAACTTCTCGCTGTCTGTTGAATTTTTAGGAAAGCTATAATCAGCATTGATGGCACATAGCAATCCGTCTTCAGTTAGAGTGACGAAAGCCATAGCTGAGTTGGGACGAAACTCCACCAAAAATGATTGGAGCGGGTCAGGGGCGCCAGTAACTTGAGCGTCTATCTTGTTTAATTCATATTCAGTGATATCCTCCGTAATAGGATTGGAGACGTTGAGGTAGCGTTCGGAATACATATAGAACTCTCCAGCTTTTTTCACTTTCTTCGAGTATTCAACTGTAACCTCTAGTACCGATTTGGGTAAAGAATAAGCCACACCATAGTTGTTTCCTTTGATGGCATCCATTCTTACAGTTTTTTGTGCATTTGAACTCATGCAAACAAAAAGACTCAGCAGTAGACCGACAAAATATCTCATAGTAGATAAATCATTTAATTGTTTCAATTCAAAGCAAAGTTACTTAATAAATTTGATTTTTATCTGTTGAAGCATTGATAGAATGATGAATGAAAATTTGAATAACCAGTAAAGAGAGCACAAAAAAACTCTGTTTTATTTCCTAAATATAAAGATAACTTTCACTCATAGGGTAGCCTAGGAGAAGAAGTGTTGAGGCTTGGGGTGAGCTTTATGTGTCATTATATCAGGTGGTTAGAAGTTGTTTCTCGTTTCGTAGATCAATAGAACAAATAAAAGAGGATTTAGTTCACTCTAAATTCAAAGGTTTTTACTATGAAATAATAGATTTATTTTATACTTTTACATATTCAGAGAGAAGAGAATATATAAAAAATCATTATTTTTTGTTTGAATATTGGAATTGACACAACAATTGGTGTTACACTAAATTTATTTGAGACACTTAGACTTTTATTCACACAAACTAAAAAACCTTGAGCAATGAAACTTTTTAGACTATTATTGATCATATCGACTTCTGTTATGATGATGGGATGTATAGAAAGAATTAGTACAAACAAAAAGATGGAGTCAGCCTATGAAAATGCTCCAAGAATAATTCGAGATACCATTATCATTCGGGATACGGTAGTGAGAGAAGATGTTGCAGAAGTGGTGAGAGTTGAGCCAGCGCAAGAACCTACAGTTAGACGTAGTTCGAATACGGCCACAACTACTTATAGACGCAACGATGATGACATTGACAGAAGTAATTCTGGATTTTTTGACCAGTATAGAGAATCCTATGCCGGTGACCCTAATGCTGGAATAGAGCAAAGAGCTACTAAGAGAGTAGTGCAAAAAGGAAACGCTGAAGAAGTTGAGCGTCAAAGACGTGAGATGCAAGAATCTATCAATCTTCTTGAGAAGCGAAATGCACAAGAAGTGCAAAGACAAAAAGAACTTGAGCGCGAAAGAGAAGCTTATAATGCTAAAGCTGTAGAAGATGCAAAGAAACAGCAAGAACAGCAAAGGCAAAAACAACAACAGCAAAACACTGGTACTCGTGGGAAAACATTGAATACCGACCTTACGCTGAAGAGAGAATAAGGATTCAGAAATTGATCCTCAGTAATTAAAAAAGCTCAATCATTTGATTGAGCTTTTTTTTAATATAAGACTACAATGTCTATGCTTTCGTATGGATAAAAAACATGCGCATTGGCTGAGTCATAGGTGTATGACTATTTGATCACAAGATTGATTCCTGGTTTAAATTTCACAACATCTTTGGCAGGTATTTTTATGCTAGCCTGTGTTTTTGGGTTAATTCCTTTGCGAGCAATTTTGTGAGTTACAGAAAAACTTCCAAACCCAACAAGAGAAACCTCTCTTTTGGCTTTCATTTCTTCTTCGATGGTTTGGATAAATGCTTCAAGAGCCTTTTTGGAATCAACTTTTGTAAGCCCTGATTTTTCAGCGATAGCCGAAATAAGTTCTGTTTTATTCATGATAAATTAGAATTGGTTAAAATTAGACAATATATTGATATTTTTAAGTCAAAAACATAATCCTAAGTGCCTAGCTACATTACAGTTGGTTAACAGTCTCACCGACTATTTCAAATATACATAGATTTCTTTAAAAATGATCAATAATGGGTGCAAATCTCATAATATAGAGTAAAATAAGTAAAACATGAGAGCTCTTTCTCCAAGAAACAATAAAAAACAGTATTTTTGTACCTTTGTATAAAAATAAAACATTAGTTGATGAATCAAAATTCAGGCTTCCTTAATAATATTCCAGTGGTAACCAGGAATTTATTAATTATAAATTTGTTGTTTTTCTTGGCTGACTTACTCCTTTCTAATAATGGGATAATGACCCGTTATTTGGCATTGCATTTCGTCTATTCTGATCAGTTCATGCCACACCAGATTATAACCTATATGTTTATGCATGCTACCCGTGATATGCATGGGGGAATAGTATTTTCTCATATCTTCTTTAATATGTTTGCCCTATTCATGTTTGGGCGGACTTTGGAAGCTGTATGGGGGCCTAAAAGGTTTTTGTCATTCTATTTGCTCACAGGGATAGGGGCAGCAGCGCTGCAACTACTAATTTCATATATCAGATATACAAGCTTGTTGGCAGAGCTTCCTCCGGAAGTCGTTCCCGCAATTTTAGAAAAGTTGCAAACAGGAGTTGGATTCACCACGACAGAATTAGGATATTTTGATACAATAAAATCACTTTACTCTATTGTCAATGTCCCTATGGTGGGAGCATCAGGTGCTATCTTTGGCATTTTGGCTGGCTTTGGAATGTTATTCCCTAATTCGGAATTGTTTATTATTCCATTCCCTTTCCCTATCAAGGCAAAATACTTTGTTATTGGCTATGGAATATTAGAACTAAGTTTAGGGTTCGCTGATAGAGCAGGAGATAATGTGGCACACTTTGCTCACCTCGGTGGACTTATTGCGGGGTTGATTATGCTGATGTATTGGAAAAAGAAAGGAACACTTCATGGAAAACTTTTTTAATCAAATAAAAAATCGCTTTAAGCAAAAGGATTTGTTAATTCAGCTCATCATTATCAATGTAGCTGTCTTTCTTCTTCTGGCTTTGGTTGATATCTTTACCAAATTATTCAAGCTTCATGGGCTTAATATTGTTGAGTACATAGCTGTTTCATCTGACGTGTCGCAATTGGTGAAGTTTTGGACACCTTTTACCTATATGTTTGTGCATCAAGAGGTATTGCATATTTTGTTCAACATGTTGTGGTTATACTGGTTCGGACAGGTATTCTTGTCCTACTTCAATGCCAAACAGCTTGGAAGCTTATATGTCTTAGGAGGCTTGGCAGGAGCTGCGTTTTACATCTTGCTGTTCAACACGATTCCTTATTTTGTAGACTTAGGTCATGGCCCAATGATAGGAGCATCGGCTGCAGTAATGGCCATTGTGTTTGCTGTTGGCTTCTATAGACCCAATGCAAGCATAAGACTTTTCTTATTTGGTGAAGTTAAAATTGTATATATTGCGATTTTCTTGTTTCTCCTCGATATTTTTGCTCTTCGTTCCGATAGCAATTTGGGAGGACATGTGGCACATATTGGAGGTGCAATATTGGGATATGTTTTTGCTTCTTTTTATCTAAAAGGAAAAGACATCACCAGATGGATTAGTAAAATGATCGACGGGATTGCAAATTTTTCTTTCTCAAGAAAGGAACCAAAGATGAAGGTGAAGTTTAAGAAGCGTGATGACGACTATCAGTATAATGAGCGTCAGAATGATAAGCAAACTGAAATCGATAGAATTTTGGATAAAATAAAAGCTTCGGGCTACACCAGTTTGTCGAAAGATGAAAAACAAAGACTTTTTGATGCGAGTAGGAAATAAAATCTGAAAACCAATGAAATTTAAGATAGAGAACAATATAGTTAGAAAGTATCTTTGGATAGTATTATTTATTACTAACATTTTGGCTATTATTCTTTTGCTCGCATCAACGCAAGCATGGAATTTTTTGCCATCCAAAGCCCCGGCTATTGCCTTTTTGGGCATGGCTTTTCCCGTTCTTTTTGTAATCAACATTCTTTACCTGATTTTCTGGCTCTTCACGCTCAAGTGGGCATATATAGGCGTTCAGCTTGTGGTGTTGATGCTTTGCTGGTCTCCTTTGCATACTTATATGCCTGTAAACAGCCCTTCGGACTATATTCCGGAAGAGAGTTTTAAGGTGTTGTCTTATAACGTTCGTCACTTCAATTGGACGGTGGGCAAAGCCGCAAGAGAGAATCCTATTTTTGACTATATCTTGGAGCAAAATCCAGATGTGATCTGTATGCAAGAGTTTGGAGCAGCGAAAAAGAAAACAGCCAAAGGTTTGATCTCGAAAGGAGAAATTGATCAAAAATTTAAAGACTACCCTTATAAGGAACTTGTGATTTTGGGAAATCCCAATGCTCCCTCCTTATACGGATTGGCTATTTATTCTAAATTTCCCATACAGCGAACAGGAAAATTGCCCATCTATAGTACGTATAATGGGTGTGCAGTCCATGAGTTAATTATTAAAGGGAAGAAAGTGACTCTTTTCAACACGCACTTAGAGTCAAATCGGATTACCTCAGATGATAAAAAACTTTATGCAGACTTTTTAAAATCTGATAAAGATATTAAGTTGAAGGATGTGACCAGCAATATTAAGTCGAAGCTGAGTCTAGCCTTCTCTGTGCGTGAAGATCAGACGCACATTATCCGTTCGCATGTGGATAAGGTGAGCAAAGATTCCCATGCTACCATTATCTGTGGAGACTTTAATGACACCCCAATCTCCTATACTTATCAATCTATGAAGGGAGATCTGATAGACTCCTTTGTGTCTACGGGGCGAGGGTTAGGAATAACTTATCACGAAAATATGTTTCTGTTTAGGATAGACTATATTTTTCATTCTATCAGGCTACAAGCATATAATGCCACTGTGGGTGATCAAAAATATTCAGACCATTATCCTATCTGGACAAATCTGATGTTTAAGTAATATAATTTTGTACTTTTGTGCATTCAGAGAATCTTATGTTATTATAATTTAGGCAAAATGAAGCTAGAACAAGAATTAAGAAAAGCAGTTATTGAAGCAGTAAAAGCTCTATATGGGCAAGATGTAACAGAGCAACAAGTATCGTTACAAAAAACAGTTCGTGATTTTGAAGGTCATCTAACTGTTGTTGTTTTTCCTTTTCTACGCATTTCAAAGAAAGGTCCTGAACAAACAGCAAACGAAATAGGAGAGTGGCTGGTTGCTAACACGTCTCTGATCGAAAAGATTAATGTGGTCAAAGGTTTTTTAAACCTTACCATTATATCTTCAGCATGGTTAGATATCTTATCTGATATAGATGCAGATACTGATTATGGAGCACAAAAGGTGGCAGAAGATGCTCCTTTGGTTATGATTGAGTATTCTTCTCCAAATACAAATAAACCTCTTCACTTGGGGCATATCCGTAATATTCTTTTGGGTTACACCCTTTCTAATATACTTGATGCAAATGGGCAACGAGTGTTTAAAACCAATATCGTAAACGATAGAGGAATACATATTTGCAAGTCCATGCTGGCTTGGCAAAAATGGGGAAATGGAGAGACACCGGAAAGTAGTGAAATGAAAGGTGACCATTTGGTAGGAAAGTACTATGTCGTTTTTGATAAAAACTATAAAGCAGAGATTGCTGAACTTGTGGCACAAGGCAAAACGAAAGAAGAGGCTGAAGCACAAGCTCCTTTGATGCTAGAGGCTCGCGATATGCTACGCAAATGGGAAGCAGGAGACGCTGAAGTGGTTAGCCTATGGGAAACGATGAACCAATGGGTGTACGACGGCTTTGATGTTACCTACAAAAAGCTAGGTGTAGACTTTGACAAGATATATTATGAATCTTCTACCTATATAGATGGTCGTGATGTTGTGCTTCAAGGGCTGAAAGATAATATTCTTTATCAAAAAGAAGATAAATCAATTTGGATTGACCTCACTGCTGATGGGCTAGACAATAAACTCTTGCTTCGTGGCGATGGTACATCTGTATATATGACACAAGATATAGGAACAGCTCAACAGCGCTTCAAGGACTTTCCAATTGATAAGATGGTTTACGTGGTGGGTAATGAGCAAAATTATCACTTCCAAGTCTTGTCGCTAGTGCTTGATAAGCTAGGATTTGAATTCGGAAAAGATCTGGTTCACTTCTCTTACGGCATGATAGAACTTCCGGAAGGAAGAATGAAGTCTCGTGAAGGAACAGTGGTTGATGCTGATGATCTAGTTGCAGAAATGATTCAGACAGCTCGTGAAACTTCAGAAGAACTCGGGAAACTTGATGGCTGCACGGAAGAGGAAAAAGAAGAGATTGCTACTATGGTTGGTCTAGGAGCTTTGAAGTATTTCATTTTGAAGGTAGACCCTAAGAAAAATATGGTGTTCAATCCGAAAGAGTCGATTGACTTCAATGGCAATACAGCGCCATTTATTCAATATACGCATGCACGTATCAAGTCTGTTTTACGTAATGCTGCTTCGCAAGGAATTGTGCTTCCTGCTACTTTATCTAAAGAGATCACGCTTTCGGCCAAAGAAGAAGGGCTTGTACAGATGTTGGCAGATTATCCGAATGTAGTAGCTCAAGCAGGTGTAGAATATAGTCCGGCACTTATCGCTAATTATATCTATGATTTGGTGAAGGAGTATAATCAATTCTATCACGATTTCTCGATGCTTCGCGAGGAGAATGAAGGATTGCGTGCTTTTAGGCTAGTGTTGTCTAAAAACGTAGCAGAAACAATCAAGAAAGGGATGAATCTGTTGAGTATAGATGTTCCGGAAAGGATGTAGAACTCAATTTAAGAATCTATATAAAAACAGAGGCTGTACTTGTTGAAGTACAGCCTCTGTTTTTATATAGATATCGATATTCGATTTTATCCCATATACC
>CALKIV010000060.1 GCA_937995835.1 uncultured Dysgonomonas sp.
TTCAGCCAAATGATATTAGCCAATGCGATAAAGATAAATGGAAAGTGACATTGCGCAATCCTGAAACCTTTGCCAGATATTGGGCAGCTCCAGGAACGGAGGGCTATACTCACCGTTTAGGAGGATTGGAATCTCATTTGGAGACAGGAGCAATATCCACAAGTCCCCAAAACCACAGTGAAAAAGTAGCATTGCGTAAGAAGAAAGTTGAAAAGATAGCTGACTATATACCCGAATTGGAAGTGATTGGTGATGTTAATGCCGATACCCTGATTGTGGGGTGGGGGGGGACCTACGGGCACTTGCATGATGCGGTCAGCCGACTGCATAAAAATGGAAAGAAGGTAGGCTATGCTCATTTCTCCTTTATTTCTCCTCTCCCTAAAAATACAGAAAGTGTATTGAAAAAGTATAAGCAAATAATTGTAGCAGAGCAAAACAATGGACAGTTTGCAGGATACCTACAAGAAAAAGTAGGGGGATTGAATATTAAGAAATATAATAAGGTAGAAGGTCAACCATTCTCTGTTAGCAGTTTAGTGGAGGAATTTTCTAAAATGATTTAAAAGCAAAAGCAATGAATATAGAAGGATTACAGAATGTAAAATATATACAGTATGAAGCTAAAGACTTCAAGAGCGATCAATATGTTCGTTGGTGTCCTGGATGTGGGGATCATGCTGTGCTAAATGCGCTACAAAAAGCTATGGCTCAATATGGTTGTGCTCCACACAACACTGCTGTTATCTCTGGAATAGGCTGTTCGTCTCGTCTGCCATATTATATGAATACTTATGGTTTTCACACTATTCATGGACGTGGAGCTGCCATCGCATCGGGTGTGAAAATTGCTAATCCTAACCTTTGTGTTTGGTTGGCAACCGGTGATGGAGATAGTCTTGCTATTGGGGGAAACCACTTTATCCACGCTGTGCGTCGGAATATTGATATTAATATATTATTGTTGAATAATAAGATTTATGGGCTGACCAAAGGACAATATTCTCCAACTTCAGATAGAGGTTTTGTTTCTAAGTCTTCACCTCAAGGTACAGTGGAAGATCCATTCCATCCGGTAGAATTGGCATTTGGTGCACGCGCCACATTTTTTGCTCGTGGAGTAGATGTTGATATGGTAAATACTTCGGTGGCAATGGTGGCAGCAGCAAAGCACAAAGGAACTTCGGTTGTAGAGATTCTGCAAAATTGTATCATCTTTAATGATAAGATTCATAGTACAGTGAGCAGCAAAGATGATCGTTTGAAGAATACAATTATGCTGAAGCATGGAGAAAAGATGCTTTTCGGGGAAAATAATTCACAAGGAATAATTTTAGATGGCTTCAATCTAAAAGCTGTGAAAATAGGGGAAGGCGCTTATTCGATCGATGATGTGCTGACTCATAATGCACACGAACAAGATTCAACGTTGCATCTTAAATTAGGGATGATGACACCGGAAAATGGTTTGCCTATAGCTTTGGGCGTAATTCGTGATGTGGAGGCTCCTGTTTATGAGCAAGAATTTGAGAAGCAAGTGGAGCAAGAAAAGAAAAAGCATCCAAAGTTGACACTCACAAGTTTTCTACGATCAAAAAATGGTTGGGAGGTAAAGTGACAAAGAAAAACGGTGCAAATATTTTGACGATGTGAAAAATGAGATTATATTTGCATCGTTATTGCGAAAGTAGCTCAGTTGGTAGAGCACAACCTTGCCAAGGTTGGGGTCGCGGGTTCGAATCCCGTCTTTCGCTCAGTAAAAAAGAGAGAGGCTTTTCTATATCAGAAAAGCCTCTCTCTTTTATGAATCCTAAAATACTTTATCAATCATACCCCGGATTTTGTTCGTATAGATTAGGAATGTAATTCATCTGTTTATTTGGTATAGGCATATATTCGTTAACTCCTTTGGTAAAATGTGCATCTTTATAATATTGCACATAAGTTTGAGTAACAGTTTGCCCTTTATCATTGGTATATGTAAATTTAGAGTCCTTCTCTTTTTCGAAGAATGCATTTAACGTTTCAGCGGCAATACCCCATCTGCGAAGATCAAAGAAACGACTGCTTTCCATAGCCATTTCCAAACGACGTTCCCAACGTAGAGCTTTACGTGCAAACTCTTGATTAGGAAAACTTGGATATTCTACGATTTCGCAATAGTCTTTAGCGTATGGAATATACATGTCGATCGATTGTTTGGCTCTATTTCTAATTTTGTTGATTATAGGTAAAGCTAAGTCTTGTTTACCTAGTTCGATAAGCGCTTCGGCTCTCATTAGCATTACATCAGCATATCGAAAAACATAATCGTTTTGATTTATGGCTTGCCATGATCCTTTATAAGTGTGATATGGACTATTTACAGGAACATTTTCTTTCAAAGAACTATAATATCCGTATGTGTTTGGAGTACGATTGTTCAAGTAAGTGTATATTACTTCAGTATCGTATTTATAAGGGAAGCCAACCATTGCAACAGTATGGAATAAACGAGGATCACATTTTTGATCACTTACATTATCAGCTACTGGATACCAAATGTCATCATTGAAGGTATCGAACATAGGGAGCCCATCCTTCGTTTTGAAAGCATTCACTAGATTCTGAGACGGTTTATGGAAATCCCATCCACAAGCAAATAGCTTCCAAGGAGCATTTAGAATATTCCCCCAATTGGCTCTTCCAAACACAGTATTATCATCCAACGAGTGTTGAACAGCAAATATTGATTCTACACCATTTCGTTTGTCTGGCATAAATACCTCTCCAAAGTCATTTGCATATCCATACTTATTCGCCTGACCAATAACAAAGTCAGTATAGTCGATCACTTTTTGAAGGTAGTCTTTATTCATTCCTATCACTTGGTGCTCTTTGTTTTGCTCGTATGCCAAGTCAAGAGCGATTTTAGCTATGTAACAGGCTGCAGCTGTCTTGCTTACACGAGCTTTGTCCTTAGGGTAGGTATCTAATGTATTATAGCTTTCTTCAAGATCTTTTATCAATTTACCCATCAGTTCTTCATAAGTAAATTCGTGATTGCCTGTCTTTTCGTGTAAATTGTTTCTAACTACTTTTTCATCGATCCATGGCACATGTTTATAGAGCATCAATAGTTTGAAGTAGAAGTGAGCCCGCAGAAATAGCACTTCGGCTCTTCTTTCCTTAGTTAGTTCAGCTCCTAGCTTAGCCTCTCCATAGTCTTCAAGAGAAATTAAAGCTTTGTTACAACGTGAGATAGCAACATAAAGCCTATACCAAATTTGGTCAGAAAGCGAAGGCTTGGTAGAAGTCATAGAAGAAAAAATGTCAAGAGCATGATAGTCAGTATCTCCCGTACTTCCCCCTCCTTTGTATGCATCATCAGAACGAACATCACCATATGGCCACAAGTTGAAAGGATAGTTGTGGTAGTCATCGCCTAACATGGCGTAGGCTGATGTTACCATTTTCTCAGGCTCAGAGAATGCATAATCTTCATCAATAATGGCTGAAGGGTTAACATTAATAAAGTCATCACAGCTTGATGTAGCCAATGCTATTAGTACTACATAGAGCATATAGATATATTTTTTCATATTTTTCATATTTTATTTCTTACGAGTTAAAAATCAATTTGCATACCAAAGGTGAACGATTTTGGTATTGGATATCCCCATGCCGGATTCTCAGGATCTTTTCCTGTGAAGCTGCTACTTTTAATAGTCAAAAAGTTTTGTCCACTAGCATAAAATCTTATTCTTTCTGAATATATTTTTTTAGCTATTTGTCTAGGCAGATTATATCCAATCTGCAATGAACGCAACTTTAAATAACTACCGTCTTCCACCAAGTAGGTAGACATTCTGCCTTCATCAGAAGTGTTATTTGTTGTCAATGCAGGTATTTTAGAACTGGTATTTTCAGGACTCCATGCATTCAGTAAGCGAGTTCCTTTATTTGAGCCTACATCCGAAACACTCCAAAAATCCGTTTGTGTCTTGCGTCCATTCAATACATCCACATCGTGAACTCCTTGCCAAAACATTGAAAAATCAAAATCCTTATATACAGCAGAAATGTTTATTCCATAAGAAAAAGCAGGAATAGGATCTAGAATCCAAGTGCGGTCATTATCCGTAATATTGGGATCATCATCGAGGTTAGCATATTTCAGACCACCTACTCTAGCATTTTTTTGTCCTGAGTTTTTCACTTCCTCTTCAGTTTGGAATATACCTTCGCAAACATAACCAACACGTGAGCCATAGGCACGTCCTATTAGTGTCTCTGAATTTGTATGTTCATAAGCTCCAGTGGCATATACGGGTAGTGAAGTCACTTTATTTGTATACTTATCTATATTAGCATTAATGTCGATATTCAAGTCTTTTGTTATTCTTTTTCTGTAGCCTATCATAAACTCAATGCCTTTATTAACAAGGGATGGACCATTGTGCCAGCTATTGCCTCCTTCGCCTATTGCTCCTAAAAATGCGGGAGAAATTAGCATGTCTTTAACATCCTTTTTATATACATCAAGAACCCCATACACTGACTGACTTAGCATGGTGAAATCTAAACCAGCATTATATTGTGTGGCTGCTTCCCATTTAAGATCGTTATTTTGAGTCTGAGTTGTGCGATAGCCTGAAGGAAATATACCAGAACCTTGCATGTAGAGGTCATAAGCTGTAGAAGTCATTCTGTCACGTCCATAGTCTGCTACATATATTCCGTATCTGGCAGTGTTGCTGATAGCTTGGTTACCATTTTTTCCCCATGATGCACGAAGCTTCAAGTCATCAAGCCACGATGAAGTGGATGCCATAAAGCTTTCGCTAGTCATACGCCATCCTAGTGTTGCTGCAGGGAATGTAGCATATCTGTTATTACGTCCAAAACGGCTCGAACCATCATATCTAATTGTGAATGATGCCAAATATTTATTTTTAAAACTATAGTCCACTTTACCAAAGAAAGAAGCTAAAGCGTATCCTGTCTCAGCACCCGTAATATTAGATTCTCCTGTTGCTGAATCAGGCCACATATAATCGGGATTTTCGACATCAAACTCTTTTTTATTCGATTTTATATTTAGATACGTTTGTTTGAAAAGCTCGTTACCTATAAGAAATGAAAACTTATGAGCTTTCAGAATATCTAAATTATAGTTAGCTGTATTAGTCCAAGTCCATTTTAAATCATCAATATTTATGATATCTACTTCAGGCGTTTTATTTTGTAAAATATCAGACATAAAACTATAAGTAAGGTCTCTTCTGGAGAATGATTCATAATCTAAACCGAAATTAGATCTGAGAACCAAACCTTTTATAGGTTTAACATCAATATATCCATTTCCAAAACTACGCCAAGTAGTTCCTTTATTGTCTCTATTGTGATATAGCTGACGAACAGGATTTTGTCGGTCTGGCATTGATCCAATAGGTCCGCCAAAGGTTTTTCCATCTTCTTCATATACTGGAAGAATAGAAGGAATTTTTAAGGCGGTTGTCATAACACCGGGACTAACAACTTTTGTAGAGTAGCTGAGTGTATAGTTTTCTCCGACAGTGATGTATTTGTTTATGTTGTATGTAGAGTTCAAACGCATACTCAGAGCATTGAAAGACGTGTGTTTATGAATCCCATTATTGTCTTTATATCCTAGAGAAAAGAATTTAGAGCCTTTTTCATTAGCTGAAGAAATAGACATATCATAGTTTTGAATGATTCCTGTGCGTGAAACTTCGTCGAACCAATCCGTATTCGAAGCTCTCATTGTTTCGGTCGAATTCAAATAGCCATTATTAAATATTCCTCTAGCAATTGAATAGTCTGAGAGATTACTTCCTGTGCCCGAAACGGTATAGCCATAGTTCTTTGCATACTGTATAGGATCTATTTTGTCATTTAAGGCAGCTTGTACCAAGACCTTTCCATACTGATCAGCATCGAGTACGTCAATGGGCGAACTGTTAAACTGAGCAGTTACCGAAGCTTTTACACTAACATTTATCTTATTGTTAGATTTTCCTTTCTTTGTAGTTATAATAATAACTCCATTAGCAGCTCGGGAACCATATATGGATGCAGATGCACCATCTTTAAGTATTTGCATACTTTCGATGTCATTCGTATTCAGGGTATTTAAATTGGAAGTTGTTGGCACTCCATCTATGACAAATAAAGGGTCTGTGTTGCTCGCTAAGGAACCAATACCACGGATGCGAATCGTACCCACACCGCTAGGACTCCCATTTGCTGTAATATTGACACCCGGAACCCTTCCTTGTAGGGCTCTGAAAGGGTCAGTGTCAGGAGAAGTTTTCAAGTCTTCTACAGATACAACTGCAATAGAACCTGTAAGGTCAGCTTTCTTTTGTGTGGTATAGCCCGTCACCACCACCTCGTCTAAGGATAGATCTTGATCTTTTAACTCTACTTCAATATAATTCTTATTTTTTGCAGAGATCTCAGCTGTTTCCATCCCAATTAGTGAAAAGACAAGAGTTGGATTAGCTCCTTGCGTTTTGATCTGAAATTTTCCTTCATGATCAGTTACTACACCATTAATAGTGCCTTTTTCTACAACACTAACACCTATTAATGCATCCTTCTCTTCAGCAGAGGAAACAACACCATTGACTATTTTTTCTTGAGCCAAAAGTGTAGCTGTTGAAGACAGGAGTAAGCTCAGCATGAAAATATATATTTTCAGTGCTAAGTGATTTTTTTTGTTTCTCATTGTTTAGAATTTAATTTAAAATACATTTGTTAAAATCGAATGTTGATATAACAAATTTAGAATGCTATGAAACGAATCATTGTAAAATACATTTCAATAACAATCAAAAATGTAGCATCTGCGAATTTTAAGCACAAATGCAACATTTTTGCATCTAATGAAGCTATTTTTTATAATTCGGCTAAGGTATTTTAGATTTCTTTGTTTCATCACAATTTACTCTTCAATTAAGGATAAAAGTTTGTTGAAGAAAAATCCATGAAATAAATATCAATAATATCAGAATGAGAAACAGTATGAAAAAAAAATCGAAACTTTTGCTTTTTTCTATCGGTTTAGTGTTCACTGCATGTGCTTCGGAAAATATCATAATCGAAGACTTTGAGAGTGGAACATTTAAAAACTGGGAAGTGCAAGGTGAAGCATTCGGCAATGTGCCAACAAAAGGTAAATACGATAACCAGAAAGATGTAACAGGTTATAATGGGGTGTATTTAGCTAATAGTTACAATAAGGGTGATGCTTCCACCGGATCATTAACCTCTTCGGAGTTTGTAATTGAACGAAGCTATATCAACTTCCTATTAGGGGGAGGAGCTAAGAAAGGGAATTATATTGAACTAATAGTAGATGGTGTCAGTGTGCAGAAATCTTATCCACTGACAAGTGGTGAGACGCTAATATCTCGCTCGTGGGATGTTGCAGAGTATAAAGGAAAAACAGCTAAAATAAGAATTGTTGATAATCAACAAGGTGGTTGGGGACATATATTGGTCGATGATATTATACAAAGTGATTCGAGAAAAAGTAAAATAGAAGAAGATCATATGATTAAAATCTCAGGAAATAAAAATTATATATTGCTTCCAATTCAAGACACTGTTCCCGAAAAAAAGGTAAACTTATTGGTGGATGGGCAACCTGCATTCATCACCCCAATGGATATTAGGATTGCAGAAACAGCAGTTTCTTATTGGATGCCTATTGAGGTGGAAGCATTCAAGGGAAAAGATATTCAATTGAATATTTCGTATGTAGAATCTGAGCATATAGGTTATAAACAAATCAAAGAGTCAGATACTTTTCATTTCGAGAATAACGAAAAGTATAGACCAATATATCATTTTACACCTAAGTATGGCTGGATGAACGATCCTAACGGAATGGTGTGGTATGATGGTGAATATCATCTTTACTATCAGCACAATCCATATGGCTCTGTTTGGGGGAATATGCATTGGGGACATGCCTCTTCTAGAGATTTGGTGAAGTGGGAGCATTTGCCAGTAGCATTAGCACCTGACACGCTTGGGACAATATTTTCAGGATCAGCAGTCATTGATCATAAGAATACAGGTGGTTTTGGAAAAGAAGCTTTAGTTGCTTTTTACACATCAGCAGGAACAAAACAAACACAGAGTTTAGCTTATAGCTTAGATAAAGGAGTAACATTTACGAAGTATGACAATAATCCTGTGGTTCCTAATCCGGGAGTGAGAGCATTTCGTGATCCTAAAGTAAGATGGCATGCACCTTCTGCCCAATGGATAATGGTGTTGACCACATCACCTACTATTTCATTCTTTGGATCCAAAGATTTGAAGACATGGGACAAATTATCAGAGTTTGGCGAAAATATTGGAGGTCATGGAGGTGTATGGGAGTGTCCTGATTTTATTCCATTGACGTATAAAGGAAAAACCAAATGGGTGCTCCTTGTTAGCATCAATCCTGGTGGTCCGAATGATGGTAGTGCCACACAATATTTTATAGGCGACTTTGATGGTAAAAACTTTAAAGAAGATAATCTACCTTATCCACTGTGGTTAGACTATGGGCGAGATAATTATGCAGGAGTAACATGGAGCAATATGCCTGATGACAGAGCAGTCTTTATTGGATGGATGAGCAATTGGCGATATGCTAAAAAAGTGCCAACAGTTCACTTCAAGAGTGCAGCTACATTACCTCGCGAATTGGTGCTTAGCAATAATGGCAAGCATATGGTTGTAAGTAGTATACCAGTGAAGGAATTAGAATCTTTGAGAAAGGGAACAACCACAGTCTCTAATGTTCAGGTTAAAGGTTCTCATCGAGTAGATGAACTGCTAGAGGGCAATGTTGGGTCTTATGAGATCGAAATGGTTTTGTCGCCGACTAATAAGCAAAATTTCGACTTTAGATTGTGCAATCAGATGAACGATGAGTTGGTATTCTCTTTCAATCTAAAAGATGGCTTATTGTTGATTGATAGATCAAAGAGTGGACTCACTGATTTTAGTACAAAATTTGCCCATGAACCTATCCAAGCACCATTGATAGCAAAAGATTCTTATAAAGTACATCTGTTCATTGACAAGGCTTCATCAGAGATATTCATTGATAATGGAGAACTTGTATCAACAAATATCATATTCCCGAAACAGCCTTATAATACTTTAGAATTTAGAGGTGATGTCTTAGTGAATGAAATGAAAATTCATAATTTAAAATAGGAGTAATGAGTCAGAGTACTACATTTTATAAAAGTATGCTCCCGGTCATGTTAGCATTTTTCTGTATGGGATTTGTTGACATGGTAGGAACAGCAACAAATTATGCTCAAATAGATTTGGGGCTAGACGACTCGATGGCGAATATATTTCCTTCGATGGTATTCTTCTGGTTTCTCATATTCTCTGTCCCTACAGGGGTATTGATGAGCCGTATAGGACAACGAAAAACAGTATTGATCAGTTTGGTAGTTACTGCTATCTCTATGGCCATTCCTCTTATTTGGTACGATGTGGTTTCGATGGTGATAAGCTTTTCACTACTTGGAATTGGAAATACTTTGTTGCAAGTTTCCATCAATCCATTGATGTCTAGCTTGGTAAAAGGAAATAAATTAGCTAGTTCTTTAACCTTTGGTCAGTTTGTTAAGGCTATTGCTTCCTTTAGTGCGCCTCTTATTGCCACCAGAGCATCCCTCATGTTTGATGATTGGAGAATGATTTATCCTCTTTTTATTGGTATATCAGTACTTGCAGTTCTTTGGCTTGGGGCAACAAATATCAAGGAGGATAAACCGGAAGGCAAGAGTACAGGATTTTTCGATTGCTTTAAACTCTTGAAACATGGTACTATATTATTTTGCTTTTTGGGAATTATGTGTCACGTAGGTATTGATGTCGGTGTAAATTTGACGTCTCCACGTATTCTTATGGAGCGCCTAGGGGTAGAACATTTGAATGATGCAAATTACTCAACTAGTATCTATTTTGCATTTCGTACAATAGGATGTTTGTTGGGCACATTCATTCTAGCAAAGTTTTCAGCTGTCAGGTTCTTTACGCTTAGTGTAGTATGTATGCTTGGAGGTATGGCAGGTCTATTCTTTTTCGATAGCGAGTTTTTACTGTGTGCATGTATTGGACTCATTGGCTTTGGAAACTCCAATATCTTTCCAGTAATTTTGTCACGTGCCATGTTGTATATGCCAGGGCAGAAAAATGAAATCTCGGGATTGATGATCATGGGGCTTTTTGGAGGAACACTATTCCCTTTACTGATGGGATATTCAACCAAGCTAATGGATGGAATGCAAGTGGGAGCCCTGATTGTGATGAGTATAGGGATATTGTATCTTTTATTCTTATCTTCAAAACTTAAAGAAAATTATAATAATGCTAAAGTTTAAATGATGAAAAAGATAGTAGTTGGCATTGGTGAAATCTTGTGGGATGTATTTGGAGATAAAAAAGTGTTGGGAGGTGCTCCCGCAAACTTCTCATATCACATCTCTCAGTTCGGATACGAAGGCTATACTGTAAGTGCAGTGGGCAGAGATGACAACGGCAAAGAGATATTGCTTAATCTTCAAGATAAGGATCTTAAACATATCATACATGAGGTCGATTTTCCTACGGGAACTGTTCAGGTAACTTTGGATAAGGAAGGAATTCCTCAGTATGAGATCTGTGAAAATGTAGCTTGGGACAATATTCCTTTCGACGCTAAAATAGAGCAATTGGCAAGCAAAACAGATGCTGTTTGTTTTGGTTCATTGGCTCAACGCAATGTTGTTTCACATGAGTCTATAAAAAACTTTATTCATCATATGCCAACTGGCTCTTTAAAGATATTTGACATCAATCTTCGTCAGCATTTCTATACAAAGGAAATGCTGATGGAGTCGATGAAGATGGCAAATGTTTTGAAAATAAATGATGAAGAAGCAGTGATTGTAGCTGACCTTTTTGGATACGATGACATGGAAGAAGATGATATCTGCAAAAGATTGCAAAACAATTACGACTTTGATGTTGTTATCTTAACCAAAGGTGTGCGAGGCAGTTGTATTTTCACTAAAAGTGAGGTCTCAATGATGAGCACTCCTGTCGTTGAGGTTGTTGATACGGTAGGAGCAGGAGATTCTTTCACTGCAGCCTTTGTGGCATTGCATTTGCAAAAGAAACCCTTGAAAGAGTCGCATCAGCTGGCTGTGGAAGTCGCAGCCTATGTGTGCACACAGCAGGGGGCTATGCCTCTTTTGCCAGATCATTATACATCGAGCGTAAAGAATAAGATGTAAATTTGCCTATGATAATCTGATACACCATGAGTTTTTGAGAATAATTACTTTTATGATATGAAAAACACCCAGAAGGTAACGTTACACAAATTGTTACCGATATTACTTTATGCTATTTTATTAAGCTTCATATCGTGTGATAAAAAAAAGGAAAATCATTTTCTTATTGGTGTGTCACAGTGTAGCGATGATATGTGGCGTCAAACAATGAATGACGAGATGCTTTTAGAAGTGTCTCGTTATTCTAATGTTAAGCTAGAGATTAAGACCGTAAAGGATGACACTCCACAGCAAATAAAAGATATAGAATACTTTATTGACAAAAAGGTTGATCTTCTAATTATCTCTCCTAACGAGTCGGCTGCCATTACTCCCATTGTTACAAAAGCTTATGAGTCAGATATTCCAGTAGTTTTGATTGATCGAAAGATAGATACCGAACATTGGACTTCTTATGTTGGGGCTAATAACTATCAGATAGGCAGAGAGGTAGGAGTCTATGTAGCAAGAGTTCTTAAGGCAAAAGGAAACGTAGTGGTCATGCGTGGTTGGAATGGGGCAACATCTGATAAAGAACGTTATGCAGGATTTACGGAAGCGATAAAAAACTATCCTAATATTCAAATAGTAGGTGAGCGCTGGGGAAATTTTCTCCAAGATGAAGCTAAGAGGCAGATGGCAAATTTACTCAAAGAAAATATTGCTATAGACCTTGTTTTTGCATTGAACGATCCCATGGCGCTTGGTGTATATGAAGCAGCTCAAAGTTACAGTGGACGCATGCCTTTTATCGTTGGTATTGATGCTCTTCCTGGTGCTGGTGGAGGTATAGAAAATATAGAGAAGGGTTTGATAGATGCTTCCTTTATTTACCCTACCGGTGGTGATGAGGTGGTTAATTTGGCGATGAAGATTTTAGAAAAAAAAGATTTTAAGCGTGAAAATATTCTTTATACAGCAGTGGTGGATAAGAGTAATGCACATGTGATACAACTACAAGTCAATCAACTGCTCAATAGACAAAGAAAAATATCGGAGACCAATCAATTATTGACAGAAAAGATTGCTCAATATTCTGATCAGCAAACTCTTATTTATGCAGTTCTTGTTGCTCTAGCACTGATCACCTTACTTTTTATTCTTATCATATTTAGCTATGTTAAAGTGAGAAGATCTAATAAACTTCTAAAGAAACAAAAAGAGCAGATGGAGCAAATGTCCATTGAGCTAGAGAAGCTTACGAATGATAAGCTTGTTTTTTTTACGAATGTTTCTCATGAGTTTAAAACACCACTCACTCTAATACTAGGACCAATTGATTCGATGTTGGAGACTGTTGAGACCTCTTCTCAACAAGAACAATTGTTGAGAATAATGAAACGTAACGGTATGAGATTGCAAAATTTGTTATCTCAGGTCATTGAATTTAGGCGTTTTCAAAATAATAAGATGAACGCATCGTTCGAAAAGCAAGATATTATATCCTTTATTAAAGATCTTAATAGCTCGTTTACTGAATATGCAAAATCAAAAAAAATATATTTTGTATTTGAACCTAATATAGAAGGTGTATCTACTATAGATATAGATGTTGATAAAGTTGAAAAAATATATTTTAATATTTTGTCTAATGCCTTCAAACACACTAAAGCAGGTGGTAGAATAAGAGTCAATCTCACTGAGGTGTTTGATCAAGAAGAATATGTGAAGATATCAATCACCAATGATGGAGATTTGATTCCTCAAGATAAAATCAGTCTCATATTCGATCGTTTTTATAAAGTAAATTCCTCAGAGTCAGGGACAGGTATTGGCTTGGCTCTAACAAATGCTTTAGTGGAAATGCATCGAGGAAAGATATTTGTAAGAAGTACACTAGAAGAAGGTACTATATTTGAAGTTCTTTTACCTGTAAAGCAAAACTACCAGCCAGTGCTTTTACAAGAGGCTTCTTTCAGTGAGATCAACTATGTGGAGGAACAGATAAAGGTAGAGCTGGATACGGTTCCAAATAAAGAGAAATTTTTAGAGAATAATTCGGAAAAAGAACTGTTGTTAATCATTGAAGACAACATAGATATGAGAAGTTATTTATGTTATATCTTACATGATAAGTATAATTTGATTGAAGCAAAAGATGGAGAGGAGGGGCTTGAACTTGCTGTAACCTATGTTCCTGATCTTATCATTTGCGATGTGATGATGCCTAATAAAGATGGCTTCGAGACATGTACACTTTTAAAAAACAACTCTTTAACTAGCCATATACCGGTAGTTATACTGACAGCTTGCTCCCTTGACGAGCAGAAGGCCATCGGCTATAACTGTGGAGCAGATGCATATATATCTAAACCTTTTAATGCTGAACTGTTAAATGCACGTTTGCAGGCAATTTTAGACAATCGTCAAAGAGTGAAAGAGGCCTTTAGTAATTATCTTATTGATGATACAACGAAGAACAGTCTATTGGAGAAAGAGCTCCTTTTTTTGGATGAATTTCAAGAGTATGTAACGAAAAACATAACCGATGTTCAGCTCAATGTGGTTGACATAGCCCAAAGCATGGGATTGTCTCGTTCCCAACTGTATCGCAAAATGAAATCTTTATCAGGTTATTCTCCTAATGAATACATTCGGATTCTACGCCTGAAGTATGCTGTTAAATTACTGAAAACCGACAACCAAATAACAGAAATAGCTTACCAGTCAGGTTTTTCGTCAGCCTCTTATTTTACTAAGTGCTTTAAAGACTTTTATAATGAAAGCCCCACAGATTACCTAAAAAAGAATGGTAGAGTGTAAATAGACATTGTTTATTGCATTTGATAGAAAAACTTCTTTTATTACTGTTACAAAAATTAGAGCGCTATTATAGGAAGTATCTAGAATTTTTGTAGCTTTGTCGACAAATATAGAAAAAACTATCCATTGTCTTATTTTGACATCAAAGAGGTAGATCTTTCTAAATATTGCACACGTGGTGGAATTGGTAGACACGCCACCTTGAGGTGGTGGTGCCAGAAATGGTGTGTGAGTTCGAGTCTCGTCGTGTGCACTGGAAGTGTTGATTTAGGTATCTAAGTCAACACTTCTTTATTTAAGGGCAACGCTAGGAGAAATAGTAAAGCAAAAATAAAAGGCTGATTCTTGAAAAGAATCAGCCTTTTATGTGTTTGACTAATTTAATAATTAGGAATTTAAGGTATAAAATAAAGATTGTTGGTTGTAATAGCAAAGTAAGTAAATCTATATCCTCTGAACAAATAAACGAATATGTTGTATAATATAAATTTTTGTAAAATTAGGATATTGAAATGAGATCTTTTGTTGTAATTTTCCTCGTGTAAAACGGGTTGTTTTATATAATGTGTTGTTATTTAGTGTTTTATTTATTTTGTTGCTTTCGTTTTGTTTTAATCCGTTTTAACAATTGTTCGTTCTTGTTGGAATTGTTTAATTTTAAAATGATAAAACTATAAACGCATTAAAGAATCTCTATTCAATGTCTTATAATGCGAAGTTATTAAAGATTTCATTAAAAATGATTGTTATTTGTTTTTAATATTCTAATCCTCCACAT
>CALKIV010000061.1 GCA_937995835.1 uncultured Dysgonomonas sp.
AGTGAATCAATTTTACATGCAACATGTTCGCTACATAGCAGCTAATGCAGCTATGACAATGAATTTGTTCAACCTTTTTGGAGAAGCTGACGATTCTCGTCGATTCTCAATGTCAATGCATTTAGGACCAACAGTTTTTCATGTATTGCCCCACTTAGGAAACAAAGCGTATACTGGCTTTGGTGCAAATGGGGGTATACAAGCACAATACAACATCAATGACAAATTCGGTTTATACACAGAATTTAATGGATCATTACTTCCTGATGGATTTGATGGACATGAAGGGGGACGCACTTTCGACCTTCTAGGGCAAGGATTACTTGGAGTGGTATACAAATTCCCTGTCGACCCTTGGGAAATGCCTAAACTTCCTCCTAGAGTTGTTTCTGAACCTACAGACGAAGTTAATGATGAACTATTGAGAATTAGAGCAGAACTAATGGCTGAAATTAATCAAGTGGTTGACCTACAACCTGAGATTGATAGATTGAGAGCTCAACTATTAGCTCTACAGACTCAACCTGAAGTTGTTGAAGAAGTTATTCCTGAAAAACAACCATATTTCTATCCAGATCCTGTTCACTTCCAAATTGGTAAGTCTGATATAGATGCTGTTGGATGGAATGTTATAGAAGAAATGGCTGCATTCTTGAACACTAATCCAGATGCGTCTGTGATTGTTACAGGATATGCTGATAAAGATACAGGTACCCAAAGTATAAATGAGAGACTTTCACGTGAGCGTTCTAAGAAAGTTGCCGATGCTCTACAACACAGATTCGGTATCTCAAGAAATAGAATTGCTATAGACTGGCGTGGAGACTCAGTACAACCATTCTTCAGAAATCAAATGAACCGTGCAGTACTATTCTACATAGAGTTTAACTAAGAAGACGAATAAATAGCTAGAGCTATTTTAATATAAAAAAGGAAAGAGGGATATCGAAATTAGATATCCCTCTTTTAGTATCAGAGCATATAGAAAGTTAGGTCTTATTCTAGGGTGTTGAAATATTCATGGAGAATCTTCAACCTACAGAGCTTATTCCCCTCAGTAATCAGAATAACAAGTCTTTGAATAGTTCTGTATTGTGTGGTTGGTACAAAAATAAAAGAATCGCAGCATACAGTGACGCTACGATTCTCTTATTTTTTTATTATTATAGACTTATACCTCATAAGTCTTTGTTGATCTATCTTATTTATTAAAATGATAAAGAAACACGATATTGGTCTCATATGCATTTTTCTTTGAATCTTTTATTTCTAGAACAACATTCAACTCTGCCTTAGAAATTCCTCTAAGATCTACTAAATTAATCAATTTTACTCTAGCTCGTACTTCGCTACCAACAACTACTGGTTGATTAAACTTAAGCTTTTCGATCCCATAATTAATCATTGACGACACATTTCTAACTCCCAATATCTGGCCCCATAGATACGGTAACAGTGAAAGAGTTAAATATCCATGAGCAATTGTAGCTCCGAATGGACCATTCTTTGCTTTTTCTTCATCAACGTGAATCCATTGATGATCTAGAGTTGCATCAGCAAAAAGATTTATTTGTTCTTGGGATATCTTATGATACTCTGAAACTCCAATCTCTTTACCTATATACTCCGAAAATTCTGCATGACTGCTAATTTCTACCATAATTTATATAAAATTAAAAAATTCGTATTTAGTAATGTAAATATACGGCTATTTTATTCTTGATCGAAATAATTCCATAATTATGTGACGAATGGTCAGAATGCCGCTATTTTATTCACTTTTGACAAGCAATCTAAAAAATGATTCTTTACCTTTGTACCATATTAAATAGATTATACTTTTTTCAAAAGATGGAATACAGATTAAATAAATTCATTAGCAACTCTGGATACTGCTCTCGTCGCGAGGCAGACAAACTAATTGAAGCTGGAAACGTAACAATTAATGGGAAACGAGCAAACTTAGGAGATCGCGTATTGCCCCGTCAAACTGTAAAAGTAAACGGCTATCAAATCATTCATGATATCGAGCCTGTATACATCGCTTTAAATAAGCCACAAGGAGTTACATCTACAACAGATATGAAAGATCCTGACAATATCATAGATTTTGTTGCTCATGAATATCGCATATTTCCTATTGGACGTTTAGATAAAGACTCACAAGGGTTGATATTACTGACGAATGACGGAGACATTGTAAACAAAGTACTTCGTTCTGAAAACAACCATGAAAAAGAATACTTAGTAACTCTAGATAGGGCCTATGATGATGCTTTTTTAGAAGGGATGGCAAACGGTGTTCAAATTACAGAGGGTGTCACTACACGTAAGTGTAAAGTCGAAAGGATCAGCAGTAATGTATTTAAAATCACACTTACTCAGGGTATAAATCGTCAAATCAGACGTATGTGTGAGTATTTCAACTACTTAGTGATTAAACTTGAACGTGTGAGAGTATTGAATATCAAGCTTGGAAAGCTAGGACTTGGCAACTGGAGGGATTTAACCCATGCTGAACTGAATGACCTCTTTGATATCTTAGACAAATCCGAAGGACTATCTGCAAAAAAACAAAAAGCAGCTAAACTACCCCAACACTCTACAGGCTATGGAAAAAAAGCACGTCGAGAAGCAGAGAAGAATCAGACAAGAGTGTCAAATAAGCGAATAGGGAAACAACGTCCAGAGAAAGCTATGCGCAAAATGAAAGGCAAAAAATAAGGAAGCTCTGTCTTTTTGACACATAATACAAAGAAGTCTTCATATTAAACACTAAATACTTTACAAATAGAAAGTTATTTCTCACTATTTCTTAGTTGGAAAGATTATTTATACTTATCTTTATTATAAGATTAGATCTTAGATAGAACTTTGTTTTTCCTTTTAATCATTTAATAATATGAAGAAGATTAGTGTTTTTTCAATTCTTAATATGAAGATACTTATTTGGTTAGCTCTGTTAGGTTTATTAGCATTGTGCGCAATATTGGCGTACTTTAGCACATTTTCGTACTATTGGCTAATTATTCCTATCCTACTAATCATATTTGCGGCATATGATAGCTTCTACCAAACCAAACATGCCTTGCTTCATAATTTTCCTCTTTTGGGACGCTTTAGATATATTTTTGAAGCTGTACGCCCAGAGTTTAGACAATATTTTTTCGAAGGAGAATTAGATGGTAAACCATTTAATAGACGCCAACGTTCTATCGTCTATCAAAGAGCTAAAAATGAGAAACAAACAATATCATTCGGGATGCAAGACGACCCTGAAAGGATTGGATATGAGTGGGCTGCACATTCGATGTATACCAGAAAGGCTAAAATAGAAGACTTCAGAGTCAATGTAGGAAACGACCAATGTAGTCAGCCCTACAACCTGAGTGTACTTAATATAAGCGCCATGAGTTACGGTGCGTTAAGCAGCGCTGCTATTCGAGCTCTAAATCTAGGAGCCAAATTCGAAAACTTTGCTCATAACACAGGAGAAGGAGGCATCAGTGAATTTCATCTATCTGGTGGAGACTTGATCTGGCAAATTGGAACGGGATATTTTGGCTGTCGTGATGATAATGGAAAGTTTTCGCCTGAACTATTTAAAGAAAAGGCAAACCTACCCAATGTTAAAATGATAGAAATCAAAGTGTCTCAAGGAGCTAAACCTGGACATGGAGGATTATTACCGGCAGAAAAAAACACTCCTCAAATTGCAAAAATAAGAAATATTGAGCCATACACGGAGGTTCACTCACCAACCTCACATAGCGCTTTTTCGAATGCTGTTGAGTTTCTTCAATTTGTTAAACAATTAAGAAGCTTGTCTGGAGGTAAACCTATTGGTTTTAAAATATGCATAGGAAGGAAAGACGAATTCATAGAGATATTAGACGCAATGCTTGAACACAAAATCATCCCAGACTTTATTGTCGTTGATGGGGCTGAAGGAGGAACAGGAGCCGCACCATTAGAGTTTATCGATAGCTTAGGAATGGCTTTATATGATTCTCTAGCCTTTGTTACAGTGGAACTTAAAAAACGAAATCTAAAGAAAGACATTACAGTCATAGCTTCTGGAAAAATCATTACTGGTTTTGATATAGCTAAAGCCATAGCCTTAGGAGCAAATGCCTGCTATAGTGCACGTGGAATGATGTTTGCCCTTGGATGCATTCAAGCTCTACATTGTGATAGTGGGAAATGTCCTGTGGGCATTGCAACACAATCACAAAAACTATACAAGGGCTTAGACATTACAGACAAGAGTGTGCGAGTTGCAAACTTCCATCGCAATACACTAAAAGCTTTAGCTGAGTTTATCGGAGCCTGTGGTGTTGATAAGTTGAGTGAAGTTAGACCTGATTTTTTCTTTAAAAGGACTGAGTACAATCAAAACGAGAGTTTCCAAGAGATGTATTTCAAACGAAGAAACAACATCAACTAATTAGAGTAATATTTAAAAAAGCCCTTAACAATGATTTGCTAAGGGCTTTTCCATTTATAACACATCTATTTATAATTCTACTCCATTAATCACTACATTTTTAGCTTTAAAAGAATTGATCACATCTTCCTTTATCTCCGTCTTTTTCTTAGCTTCTATTTTCATATTTTCGAAAGTAAAATTCGACAACTTATATTGCTCAGAATCTCTTACATTAAAAAACTCTGAACATTTAAGATCAATATTTTTCATCGTTATATGATCTGCATAAGACATCTTAATACCCTTCTCTCCTTTGAGGTCAAAAAATTGAGTCCAAGGATTAATATCAATAAAAATATCCGCATTACCTGAAATATCATCCAGAGTAATATAATTATAGTTCTGTGGTGTATCTGGACGCATTTTCAATTGAAATACTCGCCTCGCATTATCAATCTTAGAACGGCGGAATATAACATTGTGATTATGTACAGACTCACTTCCACAGGTGAATGCACTGTGACAAAATCCATAGGTATTATCCTCTATTATAATATTTTTATTCGATCCATTATTTTCATCTGTATCAGCCCACGGTCCTTTTCCTCCTTTGAGCACTACCCCATCGTCATTCACTGAAATATAACAATTCTTGACTAAAACATTAGAGCATACGTCGATATCTATAGCATCAGAGCTCGGTGCTTTAATCGGTTCTTCAGGTGCAAAAATATACAGATTCAATAATTTCACATTCTCACATTTATATAAATGGGTTGTCCAAAAAGGTGAATTAACCAGTCGTACACCAGACACTTCTACATCTTTACTATTAGAAATAAAGACTAGTCGAGGACGCATTTCGTCTAAATTTGTACACCTTGGGTTGAATCGTCTACGCAACCAAAAAGACTTCCAATATCTCAATCCATTACCATCGATAGTACCTTTTCCTGTAATAGTAAACCCATCCACTTTATCGGCATTTACTAAAGCTGCAAAATACATGATATTCTGCCCTTCCATACGCGTAGGGAGAATAGCGAAATCACTAATATCATTGCTTCCTTTCAGCACTGCCCCTTCTTCCAAATGCAAGTGTGTATTAGGTTTAAAGAATAATGACCCAGAACTGAATATTCCTTTAGGGATCACAACTACCCCTCCCCCTTCCTTACTTACCAGGTCAATAACTGCCTGTATCTTCTCAGTCTGCATGATGGTGCTATCATTTGCCACCCCATACGAGAGAACATTATAGGCTTTCCCCAGTTTATCTGGATTGGTTAAACTGTGATTTCTAAACCACTCTGGCACTGGTGTTCCATCAGGAAATAAATCTTTGGATACTACATTTAGTGTTGCTAAAAGTGCCACAATCGTAAATAGTACTTTCATTCTTGTCTGATTCATAGTCTTGCTACTGATTTTATTCGTTTGACCAAAGATAAAATAGAATCTTCGATCTAAGCTCACCCTCGAACCAAACTCCATACAGTTGTACAAAATTCCATACAAAGGGTGAAATACTAGAAGCCACGACAATATTTCATTTTAACATGTATTATTTGTCACCCATTTCCTTTGTTAAAAAAACACCTGTTTCAGGTTTCATACCTCTTTATTCGTTGTTTATTACTATTTTTAAACTACTAACACTAAAATCAAAACAGCAGTTATGGAAAAAAGAAAAATTGGGATACTTGTTGGTAGCTTAAGAAAAAAAGCTTTTTCTAGAAGTGTAGCCAACTTAATTATGGAAATAGCTCCAAGTAGCTTTGATATTAAGATCATCGAAATTGGTCATTTACCAATCTACAACCAAGATTTTGATGATGAAGACTCAAATGACGTTTATTCGCAATTCAGAGCAAAAATTAAAACTCTAGATGCAGTATTACTCATAACAGCAGAACACAATAGATCTATTCCTGCTGTACTTAAGAACGCCTTGGATGTTGGTTCTCGCCCTTTCGGGCAAAATGCTTGGAATGAAAAGCCAGGAGCTATTATCAGTCAGTCATATGGAGCTATTGGCGGTTTTGGAGCTAACCAACATCTGCGTCAGGTAACATCTTTTCTCAACATACATATGATGTCACAACCTGAATGTTATTTGGGAGAAATCATGAACTCAATGGATGAAAATGGAATAATAACCTCTGAAAGAACGATAAAATTTCTACGCAAATTCATGACTGCGTATGAACAATGGATCAACCAGTTTGTCAAATAAAAACATAAAGATATGAGTGTAAAAAGAATCGCATCTATGGAGTTTCAACTTCATGTATTAGACCCATTCATCATTGCTTTTCATCATCGAGACCTTTTCCCTGAAGGGAATGGAAAAATGGGACCAAAGGTGATGCCGAGCAACAAAAATAATGGTGAGGATTTTAATCATAATGCAAAATGGAGAATGTATTATGGAAATAGTATTTCGGGATTTCCTGTCCATCCACATCGAGGTTTTGAAACAGTTACAGTCATGATAGAGGGCTTTGCTGACCATTTTGACTCAAAAGGCTCGAAAGGTAGATATGGGCAAGGTGATGTACAATGGATGACTGCCGGTGCTGGTGTACAACATTCTGAAATGTTTCCGATGTTGAATGATGACAAGGAAAATCCGATGGAGTTATTTCAAATTTGGTTAAACTTGCCAGCCAAAGATAAATTTGCCACACCTGATTATAAAATGTTTTGGAGTGAGGAAATTCCAGTTGTAGAAAAACAAGGAGCCACCATAAAGATCATTGCTGGCCAATACGATGGTGTAAAATCCTTGGAGCCGCTACCCTCTTCCTGGGCACACGATAGGAAAAACAATGTAGGAATCTGGTTAATTACCTTAGCGCCCAATGCCACCCTAGATATTCCTGCCACATCATCTAGCTTAAATAGAGTCTTATACAACTATAGAGGGGGGGATGTGAAAATAGCCGATCATACGATTAAAGAAAAGTATTTTGCAGAACTAGAAGGAGACACCTTAAGTACTGTGGTTAATGGAACTCAAACAACATACTTATTACTGCTAGAGGGTGAACCCATTAAAGAGCAAGTGACTGCACAAGGTCCTTTTGTTATGAACACTGTAGGGGAACTGAAACAAGCATTCTTAGATTATCAAAAGACAGCGTTTGGAGGTTGGCAATGGGAAACAGATGATCCTGTGAATGCTAAAGAAGACGGACGTTTTGCAAATTATAGAAATGGAGAGCGAATAGAATATCCTCCAAAAGCTAAGGAATAAACTTAAATTAAAACTTATGACAGAAAGAAAATTCGTAATCAACAGAGAAAAAAACAGATACGAACTGCATGTGGATGATAAAATTGCTTTGGCAGAATACATTATCAACGATGCAGGTGTAGTGTACATGACTCATACTGAAACCCCTGTAGAATTAGAAGGTCAGGGAGTGGCTTCAGAATTGATCAAAAAATCATTAGAAGATATTAAAGCCAACGCTCAAAAGGTATACCCTCTATGCCCCTTTGTTGTGGCATATATCAAGAAACATCCTGAATGGGAATCATTAGTAAAAAAATAATACTATGGAAGAAAAAGTAATTAGATACGAGGCAGGTGACATCACCATCGTTTGGAAACCTCAAATGTGTGCACATGCAGGAATCTGTGTCAAAACTTTACCAAAGGTATATAACCCCAAAGACAGACCATGGGTAAAACCTGAATCAGCAACAACAGAAGAACTAATAAAACAAATAGAGAACTGTCCATCTGGCGCATTGAGCTATGAGTGGAACTCCTAAAGTTTAAACAGATAACTATACCAATACCTCCAATTGCGCAACAGCATAATTGGAGGTATTGTCACTTTAGCATAAACGACACCTCTCTGCTAGACTTCTGACAAGTATTTGTCTGCCTTTTTAGTTAATAGTTGAGATTACACACCCGTACTATCAATTATTGAAAGGGTTTATGTCGATTTTATTTCATATCTTTAGTATCTTTGTCTCCCATTTTCGATTAGTCAATATTATGACTTAAAGAGAAATGCTAGGTGCAGATAAAAAATTGAATTTAAGATAGAGATTAAGTAGAATGAAGAGAATCAGAAATTTTTGTATTATTGCTCATATAGACCATGGTAAGAGTACCTTAGCCGATAGACTAATAGAGTATACTAATACTGTGGACAAGAAAAAGCTACAAGCTCAGGTGCTTGATAGTATGGACCTTGAGCGCGAACGTGGAATAACTATAAAGAGCCATGCTATACAAATGGAATATATTTACAATAATGAAAAATATATTCTAAATCTTATTGATACTCCGGGGCACGTTGACTTCTCATATGAGGTTTCTCGTTCTATTGCTGCTTGCGAAGGAGCACTTTTGATAGTAGACTCTTCTCAAGGTATTCAAGCCCAAACAATTTCGAATCTCTACATGGCTATTGAACATGACTTAGAGATTATCCCTATTCTGAACAAAATAGACCTACCTAGTGCTATGCCTGAAGAGGTAGAAGATCAGATCATTGAGCTGTTAGGTTGCAAGCGTTCTGAGATACTTCGTGCAAGTGGTAAAACTGGCGAAGGAGTTTTTGCCATTCTAGATGCCATCATTGAAAAAGTTCCTGCACCAGTAGGAGATCCTGAGGCTCCATTGCAAGCTCTGATTTTTGACTCGGTATTCAATCCTTTTAGAGGAATCATCGCTTACTATAAAATTTTAAATGGCTCTATCAAAAAAGGAGACCATGTGAAATTCTTTGCCACCGAAAAAGAATATGATGCTGATGAGATTGGTGTATTAAAATTAGATATGGAAGCCCGTAAGGAGGTTACTTGTGGAGATGTGGGATATATAATATCCGGAATCAAAACTTCAAAGGAGGTTAAGGTTGGGGATACCGTTACCCATGTAGCTAGACCTTGCAAAGAAGCTATTGATGGTTTCGAAGAGGTGAAACCAATGGTTTTTGCCGGAGTATATCCAGTAGAAACAGAAGAGTTTGAAAACCTGCGAGCATCGCTAGAGAAACTTCAATTGAACGATGCTTCTTTAACATTCCAACCTGAGTCATCTGTTGCTCTTGGCTTTGGATTTAGATGTGGTTTCTTAGGACTATTACATATGGAAATCATCCAAGAACGTCTTGAGCGAGAGTTCAATATGGATGTAATTACCACTGTACCCAATGTATCATATCATGTATATGACAAAAAAGGAAATATGAAGATAGTGGACAATCCGTCAGGTCTTCCTGACATTACAATGATAGACTACATCGAAGAGCCTTATATACGTGCTTCTGTCATCACTGCCACTGAATATATCGGAGGCATTATGACGCTTTGTTTAGGAAAACGTGGAGACTTGATCAAACAAGAATATGTCTCAGGCAATCGTGTAGAAATTATATACGACATACCACTCGGAGAAATTGTGATCGACTTCTATGATAAACTAAAAAGTATCTCTAAAGGATATGCTTCATTTGATTATCATATGCATGACTATCGACAATCCAAGCTCGTGAAGATGGATGTGCTGTTGAATGGGGAGCCTGTCGATGCTCTGTCAACGCTAACCCATGTAGACAATGCAGTTACTTTTGGGCGACGTATGTGTGAGAAATTAAAAGAATTGATTCCTCGTCAACAGTTCGACATTGCTATTCAAGCAGCTATTGGTGCTAAAATTATTGCTAGAGAAACAATTAAAGCTTTAAGAAAGGACGTTACAGCCAAATGTTATGGTGGTGACATTTCTCGTAAACGAAAACTTTTGGAAAAACAAAAGGAGGGGAAAAAGAGAATGAAGCAGATAGGAAATGTGGAGATCCCACAAAAAGCATTCCTTGCTGTACTAAAACTAGATTAATAGAAAATAAAACTAGGCAGAAGCAGAAAGTATAGTATTAAAAAATAGAAGCATACGAAGAAGATAAATGAGAGTATTCAGATTTGATAAGAAAAAAAACACACTGACTATACAAGTCGTTATAATGATTATTATAGCTTTTGTAATGTTCTTTCAGTACTCTTTGACACATCAAATCATCTTTCTTGTTCTCATGGCACTTGCCATTGCTTTTTTAGGAATCTATCTTTATCGAATATTCTTTATGAGAATCATTTTTGAAGAAGATAGTGTTACTTACAAAGGCTTCTCGAAGCAATATAGAATAGAAAAAAACTCTATATATGGTATTAATATTCTTTGTCAAAAAGGGAAAGAATATGATATAATAGAATATAAACGAGGAGTTGCATTACCCCAATTACCTAAAAGAGCCTACGTGGTGATCAGGGCAAACGATAAGCCCCTTAATACTAATATATCGATGTTTAATGCAGCTAATGATGATTATATCACATTAGAATATACAAAAGGGTTAGAAGCGTATTTAGATAAGCTTCTAACAAGATGATAAATATGGCAGAATTCAAAAATATAGAAGTTGCTGATTTTAAGACTAAGCCATTTGAACTAAAAAACAAATGGATGCTTATTACAGCCGAAAAAGAAGGAAAAGTGAACACCATGACAGCTAGTTGGGGTGGTCTAGGCGTGATGTGGAACAAAGAGGTTGCATTCGTTGTTATACGTCCACAAAGATACACAAAAGAGTTTGTCGACACATCGGAAACTCTTACATTGACCTTCTTTGATGAACGTTACAAAAAGGATTTGGCATATCTTGGAAAAGTTTCAGGAAAAGACGAAGATAAGTTGGCTAAAACATCCTTGACCTTAGATCACATTGATCATGCTCCTGTGTTTAAGGAAGCTGAAACTGTGATCATTGCTAAGAAACTTTATGTACAGCCGATGCAGGCAAATTGTTTCTTAGATGAAGAAATAATAAACAGATGGTATCCAGAAAGTGATTACCACTATTTATACATAGCAGAGATTACTAAAATTTTAATTAAGTAAAACACATTTTTTTAAAATGAGAAAATGGCGTATTGAAGATTCTACTGATCTTTACAACATTGAAGGATGGGGCATAAATTACTTCTCCATTAATGACAAAGGTAATGTTCAGGTTACTCCACGTAAGAATGGAGTTGCGGTTGATCTGAAAGAACTGATTGACGAGTTACAACTGAGAGATGTTGAAACTCCGGTTCTGATTAGATTTCCTGATATTTTAGATAATAGGATTGAAAAAATATCTACCTGTTTTGACAAAGCTCGTGAAGAGTATAATTTTAAAGGTGAAAATCATATTATTTTCCCTATCAAAGTAAATCAGATGCAACCGGTTGTAGAAGAACTGGTCACCCATGGTAAAAAGTTCAATTTAGGGCTCGAAGCTGGTTCTAAACCTGAATTACATGCCGTGATAGCAACTAATACTGGCTCTGACTCTTTGATTATTTGTAATGGATATAAAGACGAAAGCTATATAGAACTTGCCTTATTGGCACAGAAAATGGGGCGAAGAATTTTCATTGTTGTGGAAAAACAAAATGAACTTCCTCTTATTGCTCGTATAGCAAAAAAACTGAAAGTGGTTCCTAACATTGGTATCCGTATTAAGCTATCTAGCTCTGGAAGTGGAAAGTGGGAAGAATCAGGAGGCGACGGCAGCAAGTTTGGACTAAATTCCAGTGAATTGTTGGAAGCCTTAGATTATTTGGAAAAAAACAACATGAAAGATGCTTTACAGCTTATTCACTTTCATATTGGTAGCCAAGTCACTAAAATTAGAAGAATAAAAACAGCTTTGCGTGAGGCTTCGCAGTTTTATGTAGAGCTACATGCACTTGGTTTCCAAGTGAAGTTTGTGGATATAGGTGGAGGACTAGGCGTAGACTACGATGGCACACGTTCACCTTTCAGCGAAAGTAGTGTCAACTATTCCATCCAGGAGTATGTGAATGACTCAGTTGCAACACTTGTAGATGCAGCAGACAAAGCAGAGATCCCCCATCCTAATGTAATTACAGAATCAGGAAGATCTCTAACAGCACATCATTCTGTTTTGGTTTTCGAGGTACTAGAGGCGACACAACTGCCTAGATGGAGCGCAGAAGACGAATTGCCCGAAGGTGAGGAAACTCATGAGCTAGTGAGAGAACTATATGACATGTGGGAAAATCTTTCACAATCTGCAATGCTTGAAACCTGGCATGATGCTCAACAAATTAGAGAAGAAGCCTTAGACTTATTTAGCCTTGGTCACCTTGATCTCAAAACTAGAGCACAAGTCGAAAGACTATATTTCTCTATTCTAAGAGAGGTATCTCAAATGGCTAGTGGAGCTAAACATGCACCGGAGGAATTGAAGCATTTAAACAAATTGCTTCCAGACAAGTATTTCTGTAATTTCTCTCTATTTCAGTCTCTTCCTGACTCTTGGGCAATAGATCAAATATTTCCAATCATGCCTATTCATAGGCTAGAAGTGCGTCCTGATAGAATTGCAACTTTACAAGATATCACTTGCGATTCGGATGGAAAGATCGACAATTTTGTAATCAGTGGTCAACAGACTTCTTATCTACCTGTTCACAGTTTAAAGAGTACTGAACACTATTATCTAGGTGTATTCTTAGTTGGAGCTTATCAAGAAATTTTGGGAGATTTGCATAATCTCTTTGGAGATACCAATGCCGTACATGTAGCCATTAAAGATAATGGATATGAAATTGAGCAAACAATAGATGGAGAAACCGTTGCCGAAGTATTAGACTATGTGCAATATAACCCCAAGAAGCTGGCTAGAACAGTAGAAACATGGGTTACAAAATGCGTTAAAGATGGTACCATCACACTCGAAGAAGGTAAAGAATTTTTAGCTAACTACCGCTCTGGATTGTATGGATATACCTATTTAGAATAATCTATTGGCTAAATAACATAAAAAAGGTAGACT
>CALKIV010000062.1 GCA_937995835.1 uncultured Dysgonomonas sp.
AAAACAACCTACATCTAGTTGTTTTTATACAAAACAACCCATATAGGTTGTTAATGTCGCAAATATCATTATATTTGTATCTAATGTTATAGATTAAGAAATGAATTGGATAGGAGTCATAACCGGCGATATAATCAACTCTACAGAGATACTGAATGCAGGGCAGCGCTATAAGCTTCTGCAAGTGATGCATCAAACTGTGGATGAAATGAATAAACAAAGAAACTGGGGCGAACTGAAGATCGATATCTACCGAGGGGATAGTTTTCAGATTGCTTGCAGCTTCCCTGCCCTATCGGTAGCCATAGCAATCTCATTCAGAGCTCGTTTGATAGCTTGTTCGAGCAAAGATATTCGTTGGGATGCACGTCTGGGTATTGGTGTAGGCAAAGGAGAGTTTATTGCTAAAAAAGTGACCGAATCCGATGGAGAAGCTTTTCATCTGTCGGGTCAGGCTTTTGATCAACTAGACAAAAACCATCTTATATCGGTATTAACCCCTGATAATGATTTCAATACAGAACTAAAGGTCAGCACAGCATTCGTTGACGACATCGTATCCGGCTGGACGCCAACTCAAGCTGATGTGTTTTATTTATACTTTGCCAAAGAACTAAACCAAAGGGAAATTGCAGAAATAGAAGAAAAAAGCCCTCAAGCTATCAGCAAGATGCATATCGCTGCCAAATCGACTTTGATAGGGAATTATATGACGAGAGTGACTGATAAGATTCTTTTTATTTCATCTCAAAAAAGCTAACAATCATGCCTTTATCTCTAAATCTGCTGCTACGTCTTCTCTTTGCCCATATTCTGATGGACTTTCTCCTGCAGTCGTCCAAGATGGTGCAACGCAAACAAAAAGGCACGCTCCAAATACAAATATTGAGTAATCTGGCACACAGTGCATTGCATGCCATGGCGAGCTATCTGGTGGTGATGCAGTGGAGCAATTGGATTATTCCACTAGTTATTTTCATCTCGCATTTTAGTATCGACTTTTTCCTCAAAAGAGAAGGAAGAGAGAAAAACAAAGCAAACAATAAAAAGCAAGATAAGAGTCTGAACATCTTTTTATTAGATCAACTTTTGCATATCAGCGTATTAGTTATACTTTGGCTTGCTACCACACAGCAGTTTGGCGTTATCTCCAAATGGCTCACTACCCTCACCGACAGCAATCAGATTTGGAAATACTTGATAGCTTATCTATTGGTGCTCAGCCCCATGTCTATATTGATTAAGATGTTTATCAAAAAATGGGAACATGGAGTTAATAAACAGAAAAACGTTCAGCAGATCAATGTTGAAGAACAAGGGCTAAACCAAGCCGGACAATGGATTGGCTATATGGAGCGTATCTTAGTGCTCACCTTCGTATTCTTAGGCTATTGGGCTGCAATCGGCTTCCTGCTGGCGGCTAAGTCTATCTTCAGATATGGCAATCTGAAAGAAAATCAAGACATTCGCATGACTGAATATGTGCTCATTGGCACTTTGAGCAGTTTTGCTGCTGCCATTCTCATAGGACTATTATTCAGATAAAAATCTATCCAAAAACTACCCACAAGAAAATAAGACATAAAAAAAAGTACCAACTTCACAGTTGATACTCTTCTCTGAAAGTCTCATAGGGTAAGTATGAGACATCACACTCACACACAAGATCATGCTGCCGAAGCAACATGAAAATTTACACACTAATATATAACACAAATTAAAAACAACGACGAATCGTTATTGTTCATTCAGTCTTAAAGATTCAATATCTCAGACTTGCACTTTATATCTTGATATGCAATAATCTAGAAAACTCATAACTCAATTATATGATTTCGATTACTACAATTAATCTACGCTACCAGTTTTTCTCTCCTACTCGAGTTGAGAAAAGTGCTTAATATACTTTACGTGAAACGAACGATGTATACTGTGTCAAATATTCAAGTTCCTTAATAGATTTTATTCTAAAAAATCATTAAGACAAATTTCAGCATTATTTTTATTATATGCAACTCTTTTAGATATTTTTTTAAACAAATACAAATGTCGCCCAAGTAGCTCTGGTTCGCTGACGACAACAATCCGTACTAAAAAGAAGACAACAAACAAAATAGATCATAGACTACATCTATGATATAATTTTCCGATACAAAAGCTATAAAAGAGCCTCTTTGATAGTAATCAAGAGAAAAACTGATGTCTTTATTGTTATTTTTTAACAAATATAAAATCAAAAAGAGAAGTTTTAGTTTGCATTTTTCAGGCTACATTTTCCCCTTCTAAACCTCAAAAGAGGCAAATAAGGCAACCAATAGGCATACTTTTCCATCACATTCTGCTCCATTTATCTATATGCATGAATACACCAATAATAATTTTCAGTATCTGCATTGTGATCGCTTTTTCCTTGTTTTTGGGCAAACGACTTCCAGTCGTCCTTCCTCAATGGCATAAAGCACTGGATCACAAACCCTTTAATTGTCGTCCATGCTTCACCTTTCATTGCATATGGATGGGAATAGGCATGCTTTCTTATGCCTTTAACTCTCTCATAATAGGCACATTGGGAATCGCATTGGCATTTATAGTATTCTTTATTGTAAAATTTATAGATAACAAACAAATTGAAAAATGATGGAAAAACAACTTATTCAAGACGTAAAAGAATTGATCGAATATGTAGAAAAAACACACAGATATTCGATGAGCAGAATCTATGGAGCATACAATCAGGCTTTTGGCACAGAAGAGACTCCACAGGCGTGCGCTAGTTGCTTGATTCGTAAAGTTAATGCCTTGAAGAAATGGTTAACAGAACAAGAATCTCTTGCTAAGGCACAAGCCGAGACAGCACAAACCAAAACCGCACCAGCCAAAAAAAGAAAACAGAGAACCAAGAAGTCTAACTAAATCTAGAGCATGATGAGTGAAACAACAAATGAAGAATTGCAAAACCCTAAGCATGAGTTGTTTTGCCTCGAATACTTGAAAGATTTCAATGCCACACAGGCTGCCATCAGGGCTGGCTATAGCAGTAGAAGTGCTAGATCTACCGCATCTAAAATAATGAAAACAGATGCTATAAAGCAACGGATCAGCACCTTACAAAAAGACAGACTGGATGCCGTTCGCATTGATGCCACCTATGTTTTGAATCGTTTGCTGACCATCGACAAGCTAAATGTCAAGGATTTGCTCAACGATGATGGAGATCTGAAGGATGTTAAAGACTGGTCAGATGATTGGCAAACCTCTATTCAGGCACTAGACATTCAGGTATCCACCTCAGGGGGAGTGCGCACGTTGACCAAAAAAGTACGATTGCCCGATCGTCTTCGCAATTTAGAAATGTTGGGCAAACATATTGATGTTTCGGCATTTAAAGACAAGGAAGATGATCCGCAAAGCAATCAATCATCGTCGGTAATCATCGAGGTGACCACCCATCAGGCAAAGGAAAATGTAAAACAACTGACACAAAAATTACAAGAGAAGTAATGGCTCCGATATGAAAATAAAAAGAGGTTGGAAAATATATTTTTCCAACCTCTTTACTTTAACTGCCTTATTGTTACTGGCAGTCTATTTTATTCTTTCACACGATACACCTTGCGATACAAAGTGTCCAACACCTCATCGATATGCTTCGTTAGGTCGAAGTTAGCGCTGGTCATCAAATGCATTGGTATAGGATTTCCGGCCTCTGTATAAGAAGGTTGGATGTATGGATACTGATCCCAAAGCACAAAGCCGATACGCTTGTAGAAGCCTATGCGACGCACAGCGATCTCGTCCACCTCTGTCTCCACCTCGAAAACAACCTCACGATTGTTCATTTTCTTCATAAATTCGTTTAGTGCTTTCTTTCCAAAACCACCATTGCGATGTTTTCCAGAGATAGAGAAGTGTTCTATATAGATAAATTTCTCAAAATCCCAATAGGTGATAAAGCCCACAATCTGGTCTCCTTCTTCTATCACCTCTATGTTGTATGGCGAATCTTCTTCATTGTATAAGCTATACATCTTATAGATCGGGCGTCTTTCATCAGTCGGGAAGGCTGTAATATACAAGTCTTCCACAAATTGACACGCAACGGCGCTCTTTAAATCTAAAAATCTGATCGTCATTTTCTATTCTTTTTTTATATTATGCTATAAATGAGAGGACAAAGATACGAAAAAGATAGCAGACTCGTTTCTTCGTTCACTTTTTTTTGCTTTTCGGCTCTCGGATGTAAGGCATGTTGATGTATAGCAGACCGCATTAATAATAACATTCATCACGATTTTCTGGTTTACATCTTGGTTTACATAAAACCCTCTGAAACACAAAAAAGCGACTACTAAATCTAGTAATCGCTTTTCTCTTGGAGCGGAAGAAGGGGCTCAAACCCTCGACCCTCAGCTTGGAAGGCTGACGCTCTATCAACTGAGCTACTTCCGCATGTTTGATACTACAAAAGTAATGCTTTTTAGGGTATTCTGCAAAATATAAAATGAAAAAATATATGTTTTTTTGAAACAAAAACGCAAAGCATTGTGTTATAAACATTTCCACAACTCCGATGGACACTATTCTTCCGTCAGATTGATACTACCTCAACGCCATGTAAATCTTTTAAGAATCAATATCGCATTCATTAGCTTAATTTGCCAAATGCTTCAATAATGTTCAGTTCTGTGATCAGCATGGAAGCAATGGTCAGTAAGGCGAAGGCAATGATAAAATAAACAAGAGGTTTGCCTCCCCAAACACGATAATGTTTGCCTTTGAAGCGTTTTCTCGACTCCAAGACCATCAATGCCGGCACAAGAATAGACCAAATGGCAGCGGCAAAACCTACATACCCAATGGCTGTTACAAATCCATAAGGAAAAAGCATAGCAAAAATCAGGGGTGGAAGAAAGGTGATGGATGCCGTCTTCAAGCGTCCCAGCTTGGTATCTTTGATATTAAAGAGGTCTGCTAAATAGTCGAACAATCCCAGAGAAGCCCCTAGGAATGAACTAATAATGGCCATATAAGTAAAGAAATCGATCAGCAAGCCCATGTGAGGGACGGCCACCAATTGACTGATACGTTCAATCATCATTCTCACCTCGTCCGATGCTCCAAAAATAGAGATAAATTCGTGTCGAGGCAATGTTCCTTGCACCGAAGCCAGCCAAATAAGATAGACAACGAAGGCTATCAGCGACCCCCAAATGATGGCTTTTTGCGTCGCCTTTCCATTTCGATCATAATACATGGTGATGCTTGGTGCTGTGCCATGAAAGCAAAAAGAGGTGACACAAACCGGTAAGGCAAAAAAGAAGTATTTCCAATAGTTAGCGTCTCCACCTTTGGGGTCGATGGCATTGCTCAAGAAATCGAAATTGATATTTTTCAGTAAACCTGTCGACATACCAATGAAGCTCAAGACCATGGCAATGATCAATATCGTGGACAGCCTATCGATCACTTTTGTAGAAATCCAGACACAGACGGCAAGGATGACACAAAACACGCCTCCCCCTAACTGATTGGGAATGGCAAACAAGCCTTGATTTTCATTAATTATTTCGGTGGTAATACTTCCCCCTACCGTAATGTAGGCGTAAACCAAGGTATAGAGCACAAAACTGATAGTGACACCTGTAATGATATTCCACTTTTTCCCTAACAAATCCTTGACCATAGTATCGAAACTTGCGCCTTTAGGATAGTGCAGATTAGTTTCTACGAGCATCAGACCTGATATCGTCATGCAAAACCAAGCATATATGAGTACAAATATTGAACGATAGAACCAGATACCCGCCGTTGCAATAGGAATGGCAATCATTCCTCCTCCTATGGTTGTTCCCGCAATGATCATTATACCACCCAAGATGGATGGCAGTTTTTTTACTTCGGTTGAAGAATTCATTAGATTATTTTTTTTAAAACCATGCAAAAGTAACCATTCTTTTTCACTTTGGGCAGTA
>CALKIV010000063.1 GCA_937995835.1 uncultured Dysgonomonas sp.
ATTCATGAGTTTAAATATAAAAACAATCCTCAATTGGCATTTTACATGGGATTGCTCTATGGACGAGAATTGAAAGGGTCAGATTTCTTACAAGGGATTGATTACCTTGTACCCATTCCCTTGCATCCCAAAAGGCAGAAGAAAAGAGGATACAATCAGGCCGAAGAGATTTGTAAAGGGATATCAGCAGCTACTGGCATCCCCCTTTGCACCTCTGCGATTAGCAGAACTGTGAACAATCCTTCACAGACCACACATAGCAAAACCGAACGTTGGGAGAATGTGAAAGATATATTTGTCACTACAAACAATCCTTTGCTCAAAGGGAAGAAAATCTTATTGGTGGATGATGTTATCACCACAGGCTCAACAATTGAAGCTATTGTAAAATGCATTCCAAAAGAAGATTTACCAATCATAAATATTGCATCTATTGGCATGGCAATGTAAAAGATATATCTTTGTATTTATAATATTTGATAACTAATAAGAATAAAATGAAACCATCAATACCTAAAGGGACGAGAGATTTTATGCCAGATGAGATGGCTAAGAGGAATTATATTTTTGAAACAATACGAGAAGTCTACAAGCTATATGGTTTTCATCAAATAGAAACTCCCTCAATGGAAAACCTTTCTACCTTATTGGGCAAATATGGTGAGGAAGGAGATAAACTGCTTTTCAGAATCCTCAATTCGGGCGATTTTTTCAAAGGTATCTCTGATGAAGATTTGCTGGATAGAAACACCAATAAGTTTACAGCCACTGCTTGCGACCGAGGACTGAGATACGACCTCACTGTTCCATTCGCCAGATATGTGGTAATGCATAGGAATGAGATCACCTTCCCATTCAGAAGATATCAGATACAACCTGTTTGGCGTGCCGATCGTCCTCAGAAAGGACGTTATCGTGAATTTTTTCAATGCGATGCTGACATTGTAGGTTCCGATTCTTTGATCAACGAGGTAGAGCTTCTAAAAATAATTGACGAGGTGTTTGCTCGTTTCAACATTAGAGTCTGTATTAAACTAAACAATAGAAAGATTCTTTCTGGCATTGCTGAAATAATAGGGGAACAAGATAAGATTGTAGACATCACTGTGGCAATCGACAAACTAGACAAGATTGGTCTCGAGAAAGTGAATGAAGAACTCGCAAGCAAAGGGGTCTCACAAGCTGCAATTGACAAACTACAACCCATCATCCAACTGCAAGGGAGTAATAAAGAAAAACTATCCATTCTCCGAGATTCCCTGAATTCATCGGCAAAAGGCATGGAAGGGATTGAAGAACTGGAGTTCATCCTCGGCAAACTTGATATCTTAGGTTTGAACTCTGAACTTGAACTAGATTTGACTCTTGCTCGTGGTCTCAACTACTATACTGGTGCCATTATTGAAGTTAAGGCTCTTGATGTAGAGATAGGGAGCATCACTGGAGGAGGAAGATACGATAACTTAACAGGTATCTTCGGACTGGAAGGTGTTTCAGGGGTTGGCATCTCATTTGGAGCTGACAGGATCTTTGATGTGCTTAACCAATTGGATCTTTATCCCAAGGAAACGACAACAGGTATTAAAGTGCTTTTTGTCAACTTTGGAGGTGATGAAGAAAACTTCATCCTAAATGCTGCTAACAAGTTGCGACTAGCAAATATAGCCACACAAGTATTCCCTGAGAATGCCAAGATGCAACGACAAATGAAGTATGCCAACGCATATAACATTCCTTTTGTAGCCATAGTGGGAGAAAATGAGCTGAAAGAAAATAAGATCATGCTAAAGAATATGACTTCCGGCGAGCAAAAACTGTTGACCCTAGAAGAATGTATTAAGGAACTGGCATAAACCAAGTAATAAGACAAAAATATAAGGGAGCAATAAACTGAATTATTGCTCCCTTATTTATATTTATAAGTTTGTTACAAGCTTATAGCTCTGCAACAGCTTTTTCACTATTCTTCACATAGCGATTATAAATCACCAAAGCGATGGCAGAAATAGACCCAATAACAAAGAATACAAGCCACAGATAGTGTGCATTAGCTGTCGCTGCTGCATAATCTGCATGAAAATCTAAGGAATGGGCAAATCGCTCTGAGTTAGGATCAGGACAGAACGCTTCTAACAAAAATCCTGAAACAACGAAAGCAATCAATGACGACACAAAGGAATGCAAGTGACTAAAGCCTAAGTATAACCCCTCTTCACCTTTAGGAGACTGTAATGAAAAGTACTCAAGATAACGAGGAGAGATAAAACATTCAGCTAAAGCTTGGAAAGCTATACCAATCATCATCATCAAAGTTATAGGGTGAAAGCCAAGTATCAGTTCCGAACCCATCAAGTTACCCGATGCCATAATCAATGCCGAGATAGGAATAATAAACATCCCCACAGTGATGGAAGACAAGGCTGAGCGCTTTTTCATAAAGCTAGTCACCAGATTGACACACAAGAATACAACAAAAGGGTTGACATTTGCAATCCAGCCCGGAGAGGCATCCTCACCCACCATTCTGATCACATATTTTGGCATCGAAGCATACATTTGTTGCTGAACAGTCCAAAAGCCACTGGTGATCAATATCAAGACTAACAGTCGTCCATTGCTACAGACTTTCAACAAGGCTTGCCACGTTTCTTTCAGCGTTTTGCCTTCACCGGATGTTTGTGACGATTTATAGAAGAAGATAACAACCACCAAAGCAGCGAGTGTCATAAATGCAGCAAAGTAGTTTAGATAAATCAATCCTGAGTCTCCCAAACTTTTGCGCAAAGGATCTACAACTGTTTTCCCTGTGAAGGCTCCAATATTTACCATGGTGTAAAAAATGGCAAAACCTCGAGCTCGTGTTTCTGAGGTTGTTTCTTTTGCCACTGTTCCGGAGATCACTGACTTAATGAATGCTCCTCCAACTACAAGAAAAGCGAGAATAGGTACTATCGCCCATTGATGAATGCTCTCTCTTAAACCTAAAAATGTCGTATTTCTACCAAACTCTATTAAACCGATGTTGGAGAAGAAGTCAGAAAAAGGACCTTCACCCTTCCCTGTGCCATAAGCTACTAAACCAGCGTTCTCTAATAAAGTTGGGAAAATTCCTAAACTAAAATAGCCCACCGAAAGCAAAGAAAACGCTAAAATGATGGAACTTCTGAATCCTATTTTATCTGCAACAGCTCCCACAAAGGTAGGCAACAAGTATAAAAGGGCTGAAAAAACACCTGATATAATCCCTGCTTGGGCATCGGAAAAGCCCCAAATGTTGGATAAATAAATTGTTAATACAATGAAGACTGCATAATAAGCGAGACGCTCTAACAGCTCTACCGAGTTTGCTACCCAAAAGGCTTTGGAAAATTGCTTTAAATAGTGACGAGTATCTACCTGACTCATTTTTGTTTTTTTTGTTTTCAATGGTTAGTATTCAACGAAGGCACAAAAATACATAAATAAAACAAAGATAGCGTATTGAATTAGTCGTTAATGTCTTTTTTAAGTTCAATTCTGAATGTCGTTCCATTTTCAAGATCAGATTTTAACACATAAATCTTCCCTTTATGATAAGCCTCTATGATCCGTTTGGCTAGCGAGAGCCCTAACCCCCACCCTCTCGACTTGGTTGTATAACCGGGATTGAAGATTGTTTTAAATTTCGATTTTGCTATTCCTTTCCCCGTATCTGATATATCTAAGACAATAGAATTATCCTCTTGACGCATATCAAAGCTCACTTTCCCTGTGCCACTCATAGCGTCTACTGCATTTTTAGTTAAGTTTTCTATCACCCATGCATATAGAGGCTCGCTTATTTGGGAGTAAAGTGCTTCCTCGGGCAAATTGATCTCAAATTCCACTTTTTTGGATATCCTTTTTTCCAGATAGTTAATAGTCTGAAGGGTCAACTCCTTGACGTCACATCTGGCAAAAGTAGGCTCGGAGCCAATCTTGGAAAATCGATCCGTTATTTTTTGTAATCGATTGATATCTTTCTCAATATCTTGTGCTATAGACTCGTCTATTCCTTTCAAACGTAAATATTCTACCCAAGCCATCAACGAAGAGAGAGGTGTCCCCAACTGATGTGCTGTTTCTTTCGACAAGCCCACCCAGAGTCGATCTTGCTCCATGCGTTTAGTACTCAAAAGCGCCAAAATAGAAGTCAACACAAAAATAGTGAGAACAGCCAACTGAATATAAGGAAAGAGTTGTAAACGCTTTAAGGTATACGAATCATCATAATAAAGGTATTGCTCGAAAGTATCAAACTCGATAGCAATGGGTTCGTGTTTCTTCCCAAAAGCTGCTGCCTGCTCCCTCAAATATTCCTGTTCATCTTTATCTTTGAGATCAATATTGACAGAACGATAATGGTCTTGGCTTTTATCATATAAGATGGTCGGAATCGTAGTATTGCTTTCTAAGATAAGCACAATCAGATTAAGATTCACATTATCCTCTGCATCTATGGCTTCTTTGGTAGCTTCTGCCCATATTTTCATTTTATTTCGTTCCTCCTTAGACAAATCGGAAACCAAATAATGGGATACAACAAGTGAGCCAATAGCAATCAGCATTGCCACAGCCACAAACATATATCTTGAAAAAACCTTTTTGTTCAAAAACAACTTCATCATAACAAATATAGAACGATAAAATATTGATACTCGTATAAATCTGAATTATTTTTAACTCTTTATTTGTTTGATTCTAATTTTATAAATTATATTTTTACTAAACAATAAAATCTAACACACGATGAAAAATCTAACTGCTTTTTTTTGCATTATTACTTTACTCTTCTCTTTCACAACCTGTAGCGACAATGATTCTGATGATAACTGTGATGATGTGCTTTGGGATTTTGCTAACTATGAAATATATATGACAGCGATTGATGCTGATGGAGGTAGAAATCTTTTCGATCCAAATAACCCCAATAACCTTTTAGATGGTGGTGTGTGGATCACCTACAAGGATAAACGATACGACATTGTGGACAAAGACTTCCCTAATAAGCCTAATACTAAAGCTACCTATGTACGCCCTCTTGCATTAAGACATTACCCTTTAAAAACAGGGGGACAACCGGGTTATCCAGCCGATATGGGTTTTGGAGAGTTTGCTCCCGGCAGTTATAAAAACGAAATATTTACTATTCATTGGTCGGATGGCACAACAGACGAGGTGAAGTTTGATTGTTATATCACTTGGGATAAATGTGATCCAACCATACACAAGGCACTTTATCTGAATGGAAAACAACTTTCAGACAAGCATTATCCTACACTTTCATTTGTCAAAGGAGGCAAGAAAACAACACATGCTCAGTAGTTAAATTTATAGAGAAGTCTCTCAATGCAAAATTTGATCTATATCTTTGTATTTTCAATAAAGTATATAGATGAAACAAACATATTATAAGGAGTTCGGAGAACTTCTCAATAAGCATTTCGATCATAAGGTTCAGAAAATCTCTATCAACGCTGGCTTCACATGTCCTAACCGAGATGGACTAAAAGGCAGAGGAGGATGTACCTATTGTAACAATCAGAGCTTTAGCCCCGGATATGGAGGTCGACAAAAAACGGTTACTCAACAATTGGAGGAGGGAATCAGTTTTTTTTCGCACAAATATCCAGAGATGAAATATTTGGCTTATTTTCAGTCCTATACAAACACTTATGATAGCTTAGACAAGCTCATTGCTCTATATGAGGAAGCGCTAGCCTACCCTAATGTGGTGGGATTGATTGTAGGAACTAGACCTGACTGCATGCCTAGTGAGCTACTAGACTACTTTGAGCAGCTAAATAAAAAGACTTTCTTGATGATAGAATATGGGCTTGAGTCTACTCTTGATTCTACTTTAGCGTTTATCAATCGTGGACATACCCATGCAGAAAGCGTTGATGCAATTATCAAAACTGCCGAGAAGGGAATTTATGTGGGAGCACATCTTATTTTAGGTCTTCCTCACGAATCTAGAGAACAGATTCTGGCACACGCCGATGCACTGTCAGAGCTCCCATTAACTACTGTAAAACTGCACCAATTACAGTTAATCAAGCAGACAGTTATCGCAAAGCAGTATCGGGAGTATCCGGAATGGTTTAACCTCTTTGAGGTGGATGATTACATTGACCTCTGTGTCGACTTTGCTGAAAGACTAAACCCTAACTTCATCATCGAACGATTTGTTTCTCAATCACCTAAATCATTATTAATTGCACCTGATTGGGGATTGAAGAACTTTGAATTTACGGCTAAAGTGATCAAACGTTTTGGAGATAGAAATACATATCAAGGTCGCTTGTTCAAATAATATTATCTGAACATTTTATCAAGCACATCATCGCTTATCATGGTGATGATGGCTTTTCCTGATGGAGTATATTTCTGTTGAGAAGAAGAGAACAACTGATTGACAATCTTTTCCATTTCTTCCTCTGATAGTTCTCGCCCATAATTAATGGCAGCCGATTCGGCCATTGAGAAAGCCAAAGATTCCTGTATCTCGTCTTTCACATCGCTTCCTGTTTCTATACTCTTAGAAAGCATGCTCTTAACTAAGAGCGTTGCATCAATGTGCGACACCTCAGACGGAATGCCATTGATGGAGTAAGAACCTCCACCTAAATCGCTAAGATCGAATCCTACAGCCTCCAAGTCTTCCATAATATAAGGCATCATAGAAGCTTCTGAGGGGGTAAAATCAACAATCTCAGGAAAGAGTGTTCGTTGTGAAACTCCTTTTCTATTCTGAATCTGTGATAAAAATTGATCGAACAAAATACGAATATGGGCTTGTCGTTGATCTATCAACATCAAGCCAGACTTGACAGAGGTTAAGATATATTTCTTCTTATATTGAAAATGCAGTGTCTGATCTTGTTCATAGACAAAGCTTTGCTCTCCTCGAGCGTCTTCAACATATTTTTTACTGCCAAATAAATCAGGTGTCTCTTGATCTTGATCGCCTTCCTCCTCTACTTCTTTTTGGAAACTATCATAAAATGCTCCCCAATCTAACTGTGGTCGTTTATATTGTCCACCTCCAGAAGGTCTATTAAAAGGATTATATGTGGGATCAACATTCACCTGTGGTTGTTTAAATGAGGTAGATGGGTCATGTATCGGAATATCAATAGCACCTTCAGTATCGAAATCGATGGAAGGGATCTCATTAAATTTGCCTAAAGCTTCTTTTGTTGCTGCAAAAATGATTTGCCATATGGGTTGCTCATTCTCAAACTTCACCTCAGTTTTAGTAGGATGTATATTTACATCAATTCCACTAGGATCTATATCCATATATATGAAATAATTAGGACGCTGATCAGATGGAATCAAATTCTGATAGGCTGTAGCGATTGCACTATTGAAATAAGGATGACGAATATACCTACCATTAACAAAGAAAAACTGCTGAGCACGTGTTTTTCTTGCCGATTCGGGTTTAGAAACGAAACCTGTGATATTAACTAAAGAAGTCTCCACATTAACAGACAGCAACTGCTGGTTCATACTTTTGCCCACCACATTAACGATACGCTGCCTCAGAGTTGAAATAGGATATTTCAAAACCTCCATATCATTTTCGACAAACGTAAATTCGATTTCCGGATAGACTAAGACAATGCGCTCGAATTCAGTTAAGATATTCTTTCGCTCCGTTTCATTTGTCTTCAAGAACTTACGTCTGGCTGGAATATTGAAAAACAAATTCTTAATTGCCAAGTTTGTTCCTACGGGACATGCCACAACCTCTTGCGACTCGACCTTAGAGCCTGCTATTTTTAAGCAAGTACCAATTTCGCTCCCCTCTTGACGCGTACGCAGTTCAATGTGAGACACAGCTGCAATGGAAGGTAATGCCTCTCCCCTGAATCCCATGGTTGTGAGTGCAAAAAGATCGTTTGCTGTTTTTATTTTAGATGTAGCATGTCGTTCAAATGCCATTCTGGCATCTGTACCCGACATTCCTTTCCCATTATCGACTACCTGAATAAGTGTTCTGCCGGCATCCTGAATAATCAATTGAATACTGTCAGCTCCGGCATCTATAGAGTTTTCAATAAGCTCCTTCACCACAGAAGATGGTCGTTGGACAACCTCCCCCGCTGCAATTTGGTTTGCAATAGAATCAGGTAATAAATGTATTATATCGCTCATTAAAATTATTCCTCTCTTTCGAAGACTGCAGGTCTTTCTTTTCTTTGGTCTCCTGCTCGTCTTTTTACTTTTCTAAAAATATCATCCTTGTCTAAAGGTCTCATATAATCGTACCAATAAAACTCTGTGAGACGCAACTGATCCGACGTGACCAAGTGAAAAGGTGTTGTTTTTCCCACCGGTGCAGGCCATGCTTTCAGACGATCAAATTGTCCATCCAGCATATGAATCTCCAGATAACTACTCGTCAGCCAGTTTAATACTTGATTCAGCGTTCCGTCTTTCTCTTCGGGATAAACGATAGTTTCCACATTACCGTTTGCAAATACTCTTTTTATTTTTCCATCTTCAAAAAAGAATTGCAGCACCCTACTTTTCAATTGGTTAAAATGTATAGAGTCTTTTTGCTCTATTGCAAATGCACGCCCTTTGACATATACATGATCTATTGTGCTATCATTCATCACAATATCTATGGTATCTCCTGTCAATTGTCTATCTAAATTCCACAAAACAGGATCTTTATACATATACAATATGGAATCAAGCGAGCTGAACTGAAGCGAATCGCATAGCCCCTGCAAGTCTGATCGATAGAATCGAACTCCATAATATGCCTTGATCTGATGAATCGCTTTCATCTCTCGCACACTGTCCGTATGCAATACAACAGAATCAATAGGGTTTTGTTCACTATCAAATAGCTGCAAAGTGTCTCTTCTTGTCCTGACAGAAAGAAACTCTGCAGGTGGTAGTTTCAACATCTCTAATGTATCAGCATGAAGATAAAGACTATCTTTCTGAGAATATTCTATCATCGATGCAGAATCTACTGCATAGCCGTATTCGGTTTTACCATTATAGAAACCATAATTTCCTTTCAGTATGATTTTCTTCACCGTATCTTGGAGAAACATATGACCAAAAACCTCTCCACTATTATCATAACGATAGTAAAGAATAGAGTCTCCTCTAAGCAATTGGTTGCCCTCTTTATTGATTACAGTTGACTGATCCAACAAAACAGAATGCTCTGTTATGGTATTATACCACCCTCTATTAGAATAGATGTAACCGCTATCGGATTCTATTGTTGTAGGACTAACAATCTTTGCTATTCTTGTGTCTGTACTATACAAAAGGGTATCTGAAAAAAGCTTATAGTTTGGATTCACCAAAACAACCTCATCACTAAAAGTAGCCAAACTTTTTCCAGGCTCATATTGCCCGGCGAAAGAGGTTAGTTCATTGATCGAATCGACAAGAAGTCCTCCATCAAAATAATAACCCACATTCTTCAGGCGATCATAATTCAGACTGTCTGTAAACAACGTACCGCTACGATGATCCATCTTCACATTCTCTCTAACGGCCACCAGTTGGGTATTTCCGTTATAGATCATGCGATCGCCATAAAGGAAAAGGGTATCCCCTTGTTCCATTCTGACATTACTAAATGCTTCGAAGGTGTTGTTAAATTCATTTCGATAAGCACTATCGCAATAAAGATACGCTCCTTCGTGTAAGAATATTACACTATCTTTAAGGACACTATAATCTTTATCTTTTTGCTTAAAGACAACTCCTGCATGCACTAGCTTGATTAACTTGGGTTCCCCCTTATTGGTTGCTTTCTTCTTTGCAGGCACTGTGTCAGTTGGCATTGCTGCAAAATCATTTAATGCAATCAAGTCTTGCTTGTATTCTTTACCCATATAACTTTGGGCAGAAGCATAGATTATGAGTAAAGAGAAAAGAGCCAAAATGGAAAACTTTGGCTTTACTTTTATCTTAAAAATTCCAGATATAGGCACTCTCTGATTATTTATTTTCTTTTATCCAACCCTCATATTGAAATTCACAATCTCTCCAACCCTCATCAATATAGACATATGTGTCTCTTATTTTTCGTTGAAGCCACTTTTTGAGAATATCATCACGTTTTTTAGACTCCACCATTGATCTCAGGTCTTCATAGTCATCAGAGACATTAGCAATATGTCCGTCAATTCTGCTTTTTAGCTTCACAATAGCAACAATATTTTTTCCTGTACGCTCTTGCTTGAAGACAAAAGGCTCTGATATCTCTCCCACTTTCATGTCAGCAACTACTTTACCAATCTCTTGTGGCAATTCTTCCATCAAGAATCGGGAAGTTGAAAAAGGACTTCCATCATAACCGGCTTTGGTGTTCACCATCAAGCCCTCACTATTTCTAGTATCCTTGTCAAAGGACGCTAAACTCACAGCATATTCAAAAGGGATTACTTTTGCCATTATACTGTCACGAATTTCGCTCAACTTCTTTTTCGATTGTTCTATTTGCTCTTCAGGCACTTTAGGGCGAAGAATTATATGACGAAAATTGGCTCTATCTCCTCTACGCTCTATCAACTGAATGATGTGAAAGCCAAACTCTGTTTCCACGATATTAGAAACTTGCTTCGTGTTTGATAATGAAAATGCCACATTGGCAAAAGCAGGATCTAACATAGCACGTCCCATGAAACCCAATTCACCACCATTAGACGCAGAACCATCTTCTGAATAGAGAATCGCCAAAGTAGCAAAATCCATTTCTCCAGAGTTGATTCGTTGAGTAAAATCTCTCAATCGACCTTTCACGACATCAATTTCCTTTAAAGGAACAGCCGGTTCGTTAGTCAATATCTGTACTTCCACTGAAGTTTCGATAAATGGTAAACTATCTTTAGGTAGTTGAGAATAATATTTACGCACCTCAGAAGGTGTTAAAGTTAAATTTTTAGTCAGGCTACGTTGTACCTCAGACACTAATTCTTGGGTTCTCATATCCTCAAACAAGCGTTCTCTGATCTGATGAATGGTTTGTCCCCAATACTCTTCTAGTTTTTCTCTCGAACCTCCCCCTACATTCTGAATATAATAATTTTCCTGACGAGTCACCGCTTTATTCAGCTCTGCCACAGGGATATCGATACTATCTGCTTTTGCCTGATCGAGATATAGTTTTCTAACAGCCAATTGTTCAGGAATAAAACAATAAGGGTCACCCTCCATCTTTTGTCTGTTCATCAACATTCCCAAACGATGCTCTTCAACATCTGATTTCAATATGGCCTCATCCCCAACTACCCATATCACTTTGTCTACAACATTGTCTTCTTGTGCTTTTAATGCTCCAAGGGATAGGTGGAATAGGAGTATCAATAGAATCAGTCTTTCGGGTCTCTTTATCATTTTTTTCCTTTTTAGAAATTCAGTCGGTAAATATAATAGAAATAGTCTTAAGTTTAGAGTGAACAGTCTATTTTAAGTTCTCTTTACTTAATATAATACTTTATTTGTTCGTTAGCCAAAGCTTTATTGTATAAGTCAGATTGCAATTCTTTTATAAATTTATCTCTCTGCGATTCACGATAGATTGATTGCAAATCATCTTTTATATATTCGTACGGAGCTTCACTACCAAGCAATTTATAGTTTTTGACATATAGCAGATATACAAAGGTAGAATCTTGGCTCTCTAATTCCTTATTTTTCTTCAAAAATCCTTCCACATCAGAAACTGTCTTTGGAATATTAGCCATCACCTGATCCATGCTTACCCATTTGTCAAAGAAATATTCGTAACCAATAGCATTTTGCAAAGTGTTTTTTTCAATCTGCTCCACAGCTACCTCCGTACCTTGCTTATACCATTTTCTGAAATTTTCTAACTGAGGAGAAGTCTTCGGAATTTTCAGATATAAGCCTTGTATTATGTTTTCAGTCAAGTTGAACTGTTCTTTATTTTGCTCAAAGAAATCGAATAAGTTTTTTTCAGATACTGTCTTTGAGAGCCTTTCTTGTAGCAACTTAGCCTGATACTCATTAACGATCAAAGACTTTCTGTAGTTCTCCACTAAACTTTCGATCTCACTTTGTCGTATATTTTCTTTGGCTTTGTCGTAAAGGAGCTTATCGTTAACCCACATCTTGACAAAGTCATTTACAACTTTTGCACTGTCTTCTGCTGACATACCATAATGTGTGATATTTTCGATATCGGACATATATAAAGTATGCTCCAATACTGTAACGATAGGTCTTTTCGACTGATCCGCTTCGCCAAGACTTGTCTTAGAACAAGACAACATCATCACATTAAGCAAACCCAAACCAAGTAATAGATATATTAAATTTCTCATTTTATTTCCTGTATTACTGCATTGTTTATCTCAACTTTATATTTTTTGTCCAGATAAATCTTCCACTCTTTCTCTAATTTCTTTTGATAATCGGCTTCCACCTGTTCTCTTACATCAAGATATTCTTGTGGAGCTAAAACTCGACTCGCCAAAACTGTAAAATGTGGGAATATTTTGGATGTTGGTTTATCTTCTGCCCCAAAGATCACATAATCTACATAAGGGTTTTCTCCTCTTCTCCATATTCCTTTCTCCACAGAAACCATTATTCCTTCGCTGTTATAAGCTTTTCGCAAAGAAGCTGGAGTAACATCCCTATCAGCCTTAAGCTGAGTTTCAATTTGTGGAATTAATTCTTCTTGTTTAGATAAAACGATCCAACCTTTAGCCATTTCGCTATCAAACTTATACTTGTCTTTATCCTTATTGAACAGATCTTCTAAGCTTTTAGTATCTTCCTTTGATTTTTTCCAGATTTCTTTTTCTTGCAGCATGGAAAAAAGGATGCCTTTAGAGATGTTTTCTAGACTTTGAGCATAATCCGGATTCTTCTCTGCCAAAGTTGCTTTTTCATATTTTGTTAAAACCGTATACAAATAAGAGTTGAAATAACTTTTCAATATATCGGAAGACAAATTATATGTCACCATAGGCTCTATTTTAACCAACGATAGTGCATCTTGCGCCTTAGGATCTACCATATCTACCATGACAGACTTGAATGCTAAAAACTCTTTAACTGTATACTCTTTTGCTCCACCATCAATAGAGATCAAAATTTCATCTTGGAACTTTACTTGTTGATCAAACAGAGGGTCATCTGCCTTATATTTATTAGTCAGAGCAAACAGGTTTTTGAATACCTTTTCATTTATTTGGGTATTGGTTCTTCTCAACATTCTTTCTCTCTTAAGATCTAGAAGTCTAGGAAGCACCTTCTTATCATCTAGTGCTTTTCTGACAGTCTCCATTACCTCCTCCTTAGAAGGAGCCTTCGTTTTCTCCACCAACCTGAGAATGTGATAACCATAAGCCGTTAAAACGGGTTTAGATATATCTCCTATTTTTTGCAACTGATGCGCAGCTTCTATCAAAGGCAAAGGCACTTGAGCCCCCGGCTTCAACTCTCCAAGCAAGCACCCACGACTTCCGGTCTCGAATACAGCAGAAAACTCATCGCATATCAACTGATAGTTATCTTTTGCCCCTATCTCATTATAAGTATCTAGGGCTACCTGATACACACTATCCTGAATGGTCTTGCTAGCCGGTATTTGAGGAAAACCAAACAACAACTGTTCCACAATGGGATTACCCTCTAGTGGTCTTTTACCTATCACCTGAAAGATATGATAGCCATTTTCTGAACGAATTGGCATCGTTATTTCATTCAGTTTTAAGCTATAAAGTATTTCCTCTAACTCTTGTTCGAAGAAGAAAGGACGTACCCAGCCTAAATACCCTGACTGCTCTTCATAGTTCAATACAACACCAAAAGTATTCATTCGCTGCTGAGTTTCAACTTTGTCGAAACCTCTTTTACTTGCTTTTTTTCTCAGTTTCAAAGCTTGCTGATAGTAGCTAGCTGTATCTTTGGAAAACACAAGGGGATTGGAAAAAGGAACAAATAGGTGATTGATTTCTAACTCATTGTCAAACCGTTGAAATATGACATTTGCCAATGTATTTTCGGCAACGGTATCTTGTAAGTATAAGTTTGTGAGTCCTAATTGAAAAGGTGCTAATTCTTTACGAAATTCGTTTGTTGTGTCTAAACCTTGGGCATAAGCCTCTTCCATATTCAAACGATAGTGAATATAGGAAGGTAAAAAATCCTGAATGGAGCCTACTTGCCCATTCGTATTCGTTATTTGTTTTTTATATTCCTCCTCTAGCTCTCCCTTAGAAATGGGTTTGTTGTTGATCAATATAGCTGTCTCATCAAGTTTTTGTGCCTGCGCCACTACACTGAAGAGTAGAGTTATTATAATCAGATATATAAGTTTCTTCATTCTCTAAATTCTAATAAGCTTTCAATACTTATAATAGACAAAGATATATGAAATATTACAGCTTCACATTTTAATTTATTCTAAAAACTCTGTGATTCCTCATAAAAAGAGGAAAACACAGAGTTTTCAATTATATATCTAAAGTCTAAACTTATTGCTGTCCTCTACTATAATTTGGAGCTTCGCTTGTGATAGTCACTCCATGTGGGTGACTCTCTAGCACCCCAGCATTGGTGATGCGAGTAAATTTAGCATTATGAAGATCTTCGATCGTTTTAGCTCCACAATATCCCATACCAGCACGCAAACCTCCTACCATCTGATATACAACCTCATAAAGAGATCCTTTGAATGGCACACGAGCTGCAATTCCTTCAGGAACTAATTTCTTGATGTCTGCTTCCATGTCTTGGAAATATCTGTCTTTCGATCCTTTTTCCATAGCTTCCAATGATCCCATTCCACGATATGCTTTGAACTTACGACCATTGAAAATAATAGTGTCACCCGGAGACTCTTCTACACCAGCTAGCATAGAACCCATCATCACGCATGCACCACCTGCAGCAAGAGCTTTTACAATATCACCAGAATATCTCAATCCTCCATCAGCAATCAAAGGCACTCCTGTTCCTTGCAGAGCTTTGAACACATCGTAGATAGCAGAAAGTTGAGGAACTCCAATCCCTGCAACCACACGAGTTGTACAGATTGAACCTGGACCTATTCCTACTTTTACGGCATCAGCTCCAGCCTCTACCAAATACTTAGCAGCTTCGCCGGTAGCAATATTACCTACCACAACATCAATCTGAGGATATGCAGCCTTAACAGCTTTCAGCATATCGGCCACTCCTTTGTGGTGTCCGTGTGCTGTATCAATAACAATAGCATCAACACCTGCTTCCACAAGAGCTTCCACACGTTGAAGAGTATCAAAAGTGACCCCTACACCAGCAGCAACACGCAAACGACCATGATCGTCTTTACATGCGAATGGTTTGTCTTTTGCTTTAGTTATATCTTTATAGGTGATCAAGCCGATCAATTTATTGTCGCTGTCTACGACAGGCAATTTTTCGATCTTATATTTCTGAAGAATATCTGCTGCGTCTTCCAAGTCAGTATTACGAGAAGTGGTGATCAAATTTTCTTTGGTCATCACATCTGCAATTTTCTTTTTCATATCTCGTTGGAAACGTAGGTCACGATTAGTCACAATCCCAATCAGAGTATTTTCGTTATCTACTACCGGCACGCCTCCGATCTTATATTCTTTCATCATTGCCAAAACATCACTTACAGTTTTGTCTGCTGTGGTGCTCACCGGATTAGAGATCATCCCATTTTCGGCACGCTTCACTGAACGAACATGCTGAGCTTGTGCTTCGATTGGCATATTTTTGTGGATTACCCCTATTCCACCTTCACGAGCGATAGCAATAGCCAACTGCGACTCGGTAACGGTATCCATAGCCGCCGAGACGAAGGGTACGTTCAAGGTTATATTCCTTGAAAACTTAGAGGTTAGAACTGTTTCACGAGGGAGAACTTCGGAATAGGCGGGGATCAAAAGGACATCATCGAATGTCAGCCCATCCATTTTAATTTTATCTGCAATAAATGACATAGAAAACAAGCTTTAAAAATTTATTGCGTGCAAATATAATCATTTTCCAGCCGATGTACGAAGGAATTATATATTTTATACTTGTTTTGTTGAAATTATTCCCCTAACTTGGTTATTTGCGTCACTAACTTCGAAAAGTTGATACGTTGATTAACGATCTCTTTTAGTTTTTCATTTCCTCCAAAAGTAAGCGTAAACAGCATGTGGCGCTTATCTTTAACTCCGACTCTTCTAACTATATATCCTTTGCGTTCCATATCTGCCAAAATACGCGAGACGCGAGACTTAGACAATCCTACATAGTCATAAAGTTCATGTGCTGCTTTGGGTTTCCCATCCCTCAAGGCATAAAGGATAATCGCCTCATTGATAGTAACATTGTTCATTTCAGCATATTGCTTTTCGAACTCATATAGTGCTTTGTAAATGTCCTTTAGCTTAATAATAGACTCCATAAAATTTTAATTTGTGCTAGAAACTATTCGCAATGTAAACTATTTTTCTGATTCAAGCAATTTTTGAATAGAGAAAGCGGACAAACAATTTCAAAAGAAAATATCACCCATTACCTAGATGATAAGGAGTGATATTCTATTTCCACTTAGGATAAACAAAGAGACACTTTATTGCCTCTTTTTGAGATACAATGAATCACCTCTGGCAACATAGTGCCATGCCAAACGCATAAAATTGTTATATTCTTCATTCCACTCAAAAGAGTCTATTTCTGATTCACCTTCCTTCAAAGTGTTAAGATTCATGCTTCGAACTTTGACGCCATCATATTCGTACACACTAAGACTGTCGATAACTTTACCACAACCAATTCCCAGATGTTTATCTGCATCAAACATCGAATAACCAAAACTATAATACTCAAACCCTTCTGGCGCTACCATCTCAATCAAAGTAGGGAGAACATCTGCATGCCCGCCTGGTGTGCGTAATTTTTGCTGAGGCACCCCATTGCCATAGATAACAAAGGGAACAGAAGATCTTTCATACAGATCAGGTGTCGCATTTATAAATTTACGTCCATAATGATCGCCTGTAAAGGCATACAACCCTTTTTCGAATTTGACTTCTGCTTGTTCCATAAACTGACCAATAGCCCAATCACCATACCAAACGTGCCCCAGTTCTAGAAGTGGCATTCCATTCTTGAAGTAAGATCGTGCTTCTTCTGGCAAGTCTTCTGGCTTCTTGTATGGAAACCCTCTCTCATATATATCCACGCTATAAGGAGGGTGATTGCTCACTGTAAGAATCACATTAAATGTATATTCATCCGGATCAATAGTCTGCATCACCTTATTGAACAAACTCTCATCCTTTACCCCCCAATCACCAACGCTCATCTTATCATCTTCTATATCAGCACCCGTATAGACATTATCACAACCTTGATAACTAGTGAAATTTCCTATATCCTCCCAAGAGGCATACCCTCCATAAAACATATTAGTTTGATAGCCCAACTTTTTAAACTGAGCAAATATAGAACTAACATAAGGTGTATTAGGCTGCGAGAGTGGACTGATAGCAATACCAAAGTTGGGAATCCCCGTCACAATGGTCTGATAGGCATAACCTGTAGCATTATAAGCCGGTAAAAAGTCTGTAAAAAACGTTCCTTTGGCAGCTAGACCTTTCAAGCTTTCTGCCACTTTAAAATCACTATATTTATCCATCAAAGGCCAGCTATCATAGCTCTCCATGATAACAACAAAGATATGCTTTGGCTTTTCGATGGTATCGCCTTTTGCTTTTTTCACTATTACCTCACTCACGAGATTTTTTCCATAAAACTCAACAAGATCTATTTCTCCAAAAGGATTATTTCCTTCTATTGAGCTTATCTTTTTATAGTCAGAGTATGCATACTTCAATGATCGCAAAGGATTCATTATCGTTTTATTCAGAAATGGGCTGGTGGTGGTAGCTGCCCATCTGCGAGTAGTAGCTATACGTCCGAATGTTCCTCTAAAACAGCTGACATACAACAAGATCAACACAGCTGACACTAAAACAACATTTAAATTGCTAGGTTTTATTCTCTTTAATTGAGCATAGATAAATTCTTTCTTTTCAAAATATCTGAAAATAAAGAGACTAACGACAATAGCAAGAATCAAAAAGAAGAGATTTAAAATTGGGTTGTAATATTCAACGATTGTTTTAGCAATTGCCCAAACATCATCCGTCAGGCTCAGAAACAAGAAATTATTAAACTGATCACTATATACTTTATAATAGTTCAGTGTCACCACACACAGCAATGAGGATAAAATTACAAAGATATATTGGAACGTTACTCTGATCTTTTTTATCGCGCCGAACTGACCAAAGAGACTTAGTATGAAAGTGAATACCAAAGGAACAAGAAGGAAATAAGAAACAACCGTACAATCAAACCTAAAACCAGTGAACAGGGCATTGGCAAAGTCGCCGAATTCAGTTTTAGCCTCTATTTCATGTCGATACAACAGTATAAAAGTAATACGGTGTATCGTAAAAAAAACAACCGCAAAGAACCAAAAGAAAAGTAGATTACTTACCTCTTTCAAGAAGTCTTCCCATTTTTGATCTTTCGTCATAACCATTTATTTTCTATTGAATTATTTATGCAATTTTTGATTGGTTGTTGCCTTCAAAGAGTCCCCTCTAACAATGTAATGCCATGACAAGCCCATCAGTTTGTTATAAGGTTCTTGATACTCCATTTCATCAAGCTCTTCTTCAGTAAAGTCAGCTAAATTTATCTTAGCCACCTTAGCTTCTTTGGGTGTATGATATAATGAGAGGCTATCGATAACTTTTTCGAAACCAATACCATATTTCTTATTAGGAGTATACATCGATTCTCCAAAACTGTAATAATCAAATCCTTCTGGAGCGATCATCTCTACCAATGTTGGAGCGATATCTACATGACTGCCGGGAGTCATATTTTTATCCGGCTCAATACTTTTTCCATAAATAATGAACGGCACAGCCGATCTTTCATACAAATTGGGCGAATGGTTGATAAATCGACGACCAAAATGGTCACCAGTGAAAGCGAACAAACTATTCTCATATTTTGCTTCAGCTTTATCTACAAAGCCACCAATAGCCCAGTCGCCATACCAAAGGTGTCCCATTTCTCTCAAATTCATTCGTCCATCGTGATATTTTTTCACCTCTTCCGGAAATTGGTCTACAGACTGATACATAAACCCCTTAGAGTCTACATCTACCGAATATGGGCCATGATAACTAGAGGTCAGAATGACATTAAAGGTATACTCATCCGGATTAATCTTTTCAACAACAAGGTTGAACAGAGCTTCATCTTCTATCCCCCATGCTCCAGACTCTGATTTGCCTCCTGCATCGGCACCCGAATAAATTTTATCGCAGCCCATGTGAGTCGTAAAATCTCCAATATTTTCCCAAGAAAGGAGTCCTCCATAAAACATATTTGTTTTATAACCCAACTCTTTAAATTGAGTAAAAATAGAAGTCACATAAGGGTCTGTCATTGTTCCAAGTTGGCTTATATTGATACCATTGTATGGAATACCACCCGTGATAGTGCCATAAGCATAAAACGTAGCCTGATAAGACGGCAAGAAGTTAGAAAAATGAACTCCTTTATTAGCTATTTCGCTCAATCGTTTAGAAAAGCCAAAAGGCTGATATTTTTCCATCAATGGCCATGCATCATAGCTCTCCATGATGACTAAAAAGATTTGCTTCGGCTTTTCGATACTTGCTCCCGGTGCTTTTTTAGCGATAACCTGACTCACTGTTTCTGCATCGCAAACAGTTTGAATGTTATCCTCAAAGGGGTTGCTGCCTGAAATTGTATTTAAATCTTGAAAATCGACATATGCATACTTCAATGATCGATATGGGTTAATGATTGTTCTATTTAGAAATGGATCAATCGACACACCTGCCCATTTCCTCATAGCAGGTGGATGTGTCAAGGTACCACGTATACATCCGAAAAAGAAATAGAGTAACAATACAACGAAAATGGCTCGTGCATATTTCTTTTGTATCTTGTTCAACAATTTGAAAATGGTTTCTTTCTTTTCAAAAAACTTGAAGAGAAGAAGATAGACAACGGAGATCAATACAAGCAAAAAGACATTCAATAACGGATTATAGTACTCTATAATAGTCGTAAGTATTGCTTGTTTGTCATCTTCAAGGCCCAAAAAAACGAAGTTATTGAACTGATCGTTAAATTCCTTATAATAGTTGATCGTGATCAGACAAATCAACGTAGAGAGAATAACAAACAAATATTGGCAAACGATTCTTATTTTGCGAATCAGATCAAATTTACCAAAATAGGACAAGGATAAGGTTGCCACCAAGGGGATCAACATGAAGTAAGCCACTGCTGTGCAATCGAATCGGAATCCCATGAAGAATGTGGAAACAAACTCACTGACAGGCAATGACTCTCCTAATTCTTTACTATATATAAAAATAAATATCGCTCTAAAAAGGAAAAAGAAGATTACACCTGTAAACCAGAAGAAAATAAGATTAGCAATTTCCCTTACAAAGCCTTCCCATTTTTTACTATTCATCATAAAGACATCGTTTTGTATGTTTTTTTGAACGGCGCAAAGATAAACAATATTTCAACGATAACACTTTTAGATATTTTTTATATTTAATGAAAAATGAAACAGCCTAGCATCTTAGACGCCAGGCTGTAACTGTATTTATAATAATCTGTAACAATTAATATCTATAATGATCTGCTTTGAAAGGACCTTCTGTGGACACACCAATATAAGCTGCTTGAGCTTCTGTCAATTTTGTCAACTTCACACCTATTCGCTCTAAATGCAAGCGGGCTACTTCTTCGTCTAATTGTTTTGGCAAACGATAGACTCCAACTTCATAGTTCTTTTCCCAAAGTTCTATTTGAGCCAAGGTTTGGTTGGTAAATGAGTTACTCATTACGAATGATGGGTGACCTGTGGCACATCCAAGATTCACAAGACGTCCTTCTGCTAACAAGAATATTGAATTCCCTTTTGGAAAAGTATACTTATCAACCTGAGGCTTCACATTTACATGCTTTATACCCTTGTAATTAACTAGATTGTCCACTTGAATTTCGTTGTCAAAGTGTCCTATATTACATACAATAGCCTGATCATTCATAGCTTCCATATGCTCTATGGTAATAATATCCTTGTTTCCGGTAGTGGTAACAAAAATATTTCCCTCTTTCACTGCCTCTTCCATCGTAGTTACTTCAAAACCTTCCATAGCTGCTTGCAAAGCGCAAATTGGGTCTATTTCAGTAACAATCACTCTTGCTCCGTAAGAACGCATAGAGTGCGCACATCCTTTACCTACATCCCCATAACCTGCAATAACAGCTACCTTACCAGCAATCATCACATCTGTAGCACGCTTGATTCCATCAGCTAGTGACTCACGACATCCATACAAGTTATCAAACTTAGACTTTGTCACTGAATCATTTACGTTAATAGCTGGCACAAGTAGTTCTCCTTTTTCCATCATTTGATATAAACGGTGAACACCTGTTGTTGTTTCTTCTGAAACTCCTTTCCAGTCAGCTACCGTGCGATGCCAGCGCTGGTTGTCTTCTTTTAATATTCTGGCCAGTGTATCGAGAATTACTTGCTCCTCTTTACTCCCTGCTTTTCTATTCTTTAAATAATTAGCATCTTTCTCTGCTTCATAGCCCATATGTATCAGCATAGTAGCATCACCACCATCGTCTACAATCACATGTGGGCCTTTTCCTCCGGGGAATGCCAAAGCTTGCTCTGTACACCACCAGTACTCTTCTAAGGTTTCGCCTTTCCAAGCGAAGATAGGAATACCGGCGGCAGCCATAGCTGCGGCAGCATGATCTTGAGTAGAAAAGATGTTACAGCTTGCCCATCTGATATCGGCTCCGAGTGCTTTCAGCGTTTCCATCAGCACAGCTGTTTGAATAGTCATATGGAGCGAGCCCATAATACGAGCACCTTTTAAAGGCTTTTGTTTTCCATATTTTTCACGAAGTGCCATCAAACCGGGCATCTCATGCTCCGCGATTTCTATTTCTTTTCTTCCAAAATCAGCAAGACCTAGATCTGCTATCAAATAAGGAAGGTTGGGGAGTAGTTCTTTTTTCATCAACTTGCTTATATAAATTTATTATCTTCTTTGAATTTCAACTTCACATCTGTCACAAATTCTTTAATTCGTTGTTCCTCCTCTTTTTTACAGATCAACAACACATTATCTGACTCCACCACGATGTAGCCTTCTAGACCTTGAATAACACCTAGTTTATCTTTAGGCAAAGTCACGATATTATCTTTACTATCATAGAAAAGTGTTTGCGATTGATTAGCCACATTTGCTTGCTCATCTTTGTCAGAGATATCATAAAGAGACCCCCATGTTCCCAAGTCGGACCAGCCGAAGTTAGCTGCTTGCACATAAACATTGCTCGCCTTTTCCATCAATCCATAGTCGATAGATATGTTAGGACAGGCAACGAAAATTTCGTCTATAAATGCCTCTTCTTCTGGTGTTCCAAATTTATCAATTCCACGATCGAACAAGTTGGTGAGTTCAGGAAGATGGGCTCTCAATTCACTAAGAATTGTTTGAGCATTCCAAATAAAGATCCCAGAATTCCACAAGAACTCTCCACTCTCGTAGAATATTTTTGCCAAATCGAGACTGGGTTTTTCTGTAAACACTTTCACTTTAGTTACCCCATCAAGAAGATCATCACTCATCTGAATATAACCATATCCCGTTTCAGGACGACTAGGTCTAATTCCTAAAGTCAATAATGTATTATGTGTCTCAACAAATTCAAAAGCAGTCTCTATCATAGCTGTAAACTCCTTTTCATTCAAAATTAAATGATCTGAAGGAGCAACCACAATATTAGCATTTGGATTTTTCGCTTGTATATGATATGTTGCAAAAGCAATACACGGAGCTGTATTTCTTCGCATTGGCTCTAGCAATATTTGGTTTTCATTCATCTCGGGCAATTCAGCCATAGTCATCTCTTTGTAGTTCTGATTTGTCACTACGAGGATATTCTCAACAGGAACAATCGTTCTAAACCGATCAAAGGTAAGCCGCAAGAGAGATTTACCTGTTCCAAAGAAATCGAGAAACTGCTTAGGCCTAGCCTCACGACTTGCTGGCCAGAATCGGCTTCCGATTCCCCCACTCATAATAACGCAATAATTATTTTTATTCATCTTGTGTTATATTAAATTTCTCACAAAGTTATGATTTAGGAGACTATAAACAAAGTAAAACAAGTAGCAGTTAAAGACAAAAATAGTCCATTATTAAAAATAATAGCAAAAGAACTTTGATATCTAAAAAATATATGTAATTTTGCACTGTTTTTGAGCCCAAATGGCGGAATAGGTAGACGCACTGGATTCAAAATCCAGCGGGATAAAACCCGTGCCGGTTCGATTCCGGCTTTGGGTACTTTAAAAGCCTGATTTTCTTTTGAGAATCAGGCTTTTATGTTTTGTTAAGTAACAGGAGAGTAACAAATAAGATATTCGAGAGACTAAAACACTCTTACATCTTTGACTTGTTATTTTTATGTATCTTTGCGTGACAATATAATATATAATCAATTTAAGACTTTGTACGCAAATTCAAGTTCGGCAGAACACATAAAGGCTAAGGTAATTGACTACCTCATAAGCATACTGACTACAGATTTTGTTGTTGGTAATGAAGTTATGTATGGTACTGAAAGGAAGGTTGTAGATTTGCTTTTGTTGTTAAATAAATCATTAATCGCAATAGAGATTAAAGGAGAAAAAGACAATTTATTACGGTTGGAGAAACAATTAATCGAATACAAGAAAAACTTCAATGGGATAATCATTTGTACCACAAATACTCATCACACAAAAATACGAAAGATTGTAAATAATGAGGTTGGTTTACTTCTTTACTCAGAAGGAGAGATAAGAGAAGTTCGTAAGCCAATCATGCGAAAACGCCTAGATAAAAAGGAGATTCTAAGTTCAATTCCAAGTGTTTATTTAAAGCAAATAGCGAAAAGCAAAATCAATGCATTGAATTCGGATGAAGTAAGAGAATATTATCTAAATTTCCCTCTTTATAAAATTCAAGATATATATTACACTTATATGAGCCAGCGATTAAAGGATAATTTTGCATTATTTATACAGGAACGCGGACAAGAAAGTCATATTGATGATATACCACTGCTTTCTATACAATCAACTAATATCCAATCTAATTCTCCTTTACTTTAAAAGAGATTCTACGAACTTGTTGCTCAATATGTATATTCATCCTTACTGAAATCCAAAAGCCTGGAGATGATCCAGGAGCTCCACCTAGACTGCAATTTATTATTTGAGTTATCCCCCAATTGGTATTCCTTAATTCTTTTGGAAATCGAGGGTCATTCACTGCCTGATTTGCTACAATAGTATAAGTGGTTGCATAAGCTGTTATACCTTTGGCTCTTCTTTGCCTATAGTAATAAACTTCTTTTTGCAGAGGGACATCAATTCTAGGAATCCATCCCCTAGCCATTGTTACTTGATCGTTTCTGATAGGATTAATTGCTCCATAATCTCCATACTGAATATCTGAAATCTGTTTGGCAATATATTCATAAATACTCACACTAGAGATTAAGTATGTATCATGGTCTCCTCCGCCCATTTCACTAACATTATTAGGGAAGGATGTTGAAGTAACAATGTAATTGATATTCTTATTTTTAGTAAGCAACTTCTTCATATTAGATATTCTTGAAATCACTTTCTCTGCTACGTTATTATGTGATGCCTGTGGAGCATAACCACAATCAATAAGTATAGAGAAATTCAAAGAAGAAAGCTCCTCTTTAATTATGTCTAAATCATCATAGCAATACTCATCAACAATAGGACTTCGATAAATCAGACTGTTAAAATGTTTTTTTAATTCTTGCACTTGTGTCAAGAAATTATTTTCATAATCATCATCTTTAGCATTTATTGCTATGACAGGCACTATTTCTTCAAATATTTCTTCTTGTTTAATTTCTAATAAGAATTCCACCCAATTTTTATATCCTTCATTTGGATTAGTTAAATTATTAATCTCTTTAGAAGAAAGTAAGAGCTCATTGGTTAGTGCTATTCCTACTCTTTTGCCTTTGAAAGTTTTTTTTAGTTTTTCTAGCCTATTATCAAAAGGGTAACAAGTAGTACCATCTATAGTTCTTTTCCTTCCCCTCGTTATTTCTATAATGGGAAAGATGTATTTGAGAATATTGGGATGTACTTGTTCTACTGCTCGTATCTCTGCTTCACCTGTACGTATTAGTAAATTATAATTTTCCAACATAGCCTATTACTTTATTCTATATCCTAACTCTTCTAATCTATATTTCATAGCAGACGAAGAAACTGTAAATTTATTAGCAAGAGTAACCAAATCTCTTATGCCTGAATCAATAAGCGCTCTAACTCTATCTTCAGGCATAAGTATTTTAGCGGCAAATTCATTTGCAGTATACTCTATTGAGTCCATACTCCCACCTCTAAAAAAGGTGGTATCTTCAAATAACGAATTTTTCTCCTTATGCAGAATATAATGTCCTAATTCATGCGCTAAAGTAAATCTTTGTCGACTTATATGGTGTTTGTTATTTATTGTTATAACCCATATTCCATCATCAAAGTATAGGCTGCCTGATTTTCCTCCATCCATATCTTCATATTTTACTCGGATATCGTCTATCTTAGCAATCAGTTTTTCAATGTTGAGAGAATCTTCTTCATAATAGCCTTCATCCTTCGCAACTTTTAGTATATCTTCTGCTCCTTTTAGCAAATCTGGCTCAGTATAACTAGATTTTAATCCTCTCGCTCCTCGTCTTGTTCCTGTATTTGTCATGGTTCTTCTATTTCTATTTGACTAGTTTGAGATTCGTTAATTATCTCAAACATTGTTTCTATATCTCCAGCTAAACTACTTACTGTCTCTTGTAATTCTTGCAATGTCCTCATTTCTGCTTTTACTATATCCTCAGCTTTTCCTGTTATTGTTGTATTGATAATGTTCTGCATTGAAACAGAATCCGCTAGAAGTTCCTTTAAAGATCCTTTTATATAGGTAATAACTTTTGCATTTATTTTTTCTTCTCTTTTATCTAGCTCGAGTTGAGCCTGAATTGCTTCGTTCTTAGCCAATCCTCTAATGCTAAACACACTAAAGAGGGTGAAAGCGACGAATAGCCCAATTAAAACTGCTATTAGGGTGCTATAATAGTTCCCTAGTTGCGAAGTGTATTCTTGTGGTGTTAGTATTATATTTTTACTTTTTAATTCAGAAAATAGATCAATCAGTTCTAATCTCCTAATTGAATCATTTTTTGTCACTCCTTCTTTTAATTCAAAACTTGTTACATCATATTCTAAAAGAATAGGCTTTTCTTCAAAAGGGTTACTCATAAAAGTGAAGATAACAAATCCAATAATAACGATTAAGATAGCTCCTAACAATCCTCCGTAAAATGCCGATTTAAAGCAAATTGATTTATTTTTATTTCCCATAGATATTCTTTTGCATAAAGATACTTATAAATCTAAAATACAGATCACTTTTCGAAGTAACAAAGTAAATTCTTAATCATTCTATACAAATAGATAAATCTAATATTTTTTAATTGAGTACCAATATTTATAAAATAGAAAAATGCACTATCTTTAGCGCAGAAAATAACAAATGCAAAGCGTTGCATTAAACATATAACATTAGCGTTCACATAAACCTCGAAACGAAAAACTGGTAATCTTTCAAGCAAACGAGGAAACTGTGCAATGCTCATGCCGTCTAGGCGTGGGCTTGCCTTGTTTCGTTTGCGGGTATACCAGTGCCTTCGTTTCGAACATGGTGAGTTCCACGTCTTCTTTTTTATAGTGGATGAACGTAATACTTAAATTATTCATCTAAACTATAATACAAATGAACAGATTGATTTTATGTGTTTTAACCTTTACTTCTTTTACCTTCTTTTCCTGTAGCAAGCAAATCAAAGGGAAAATTCTTGACAACTTTGGCAACCCTCTAGAAGATGTAACTATCACAATTCCAAACTCTCAGTATGAAGCTACAACAAATAGTAGTGGCGAATACTCTATTGATTATGCTGCTGGCGAAATTGTTTTAAACTTTAGGAAAGAGGGATATATTCCTTCAGGAGAAGTTTTATACATAACAGAGAAACAGGATTATCCAATAAAGGATACTCGCATAACCAAAATCCCAACCAAATCAGGTATTTATATTGCAAGTGATGAGTTGTCTAACTATGTGCAGTTAACAAGTCAAACAACTACGATAAGTAAACTCATCGATAATGATAAAAAAAGGTATTATCATCCTCTTGATTTCTTCAATAATAATGCTGATTCAACGCTTGTTATCAAATTGTCATCACTTGAGGATGTGAGGATTTATGCATACAATACCCCAAAGCATTTATTAGGTAAAGTTGGCGATGATAGAAGGATAGCAGAGCTAGGAACTGCCATGTATCACAGATATCCAAAAGTGAATGAGCCGATTAGATTGAAAGAATATCCATTAAATAAAGCTTTGAAACTATACCCTTTCGCCCCTGAATATGGAGTTGACTATGTTTTCATATTAGAAGAGGGTTTTAGCAAAATAAATAACTTGAATACCAAACATTATATCTTTCGATTTGAAAAATAACAATTAAACTTCAATATTATGGTTACAGTAGCTACAGGCATG
>CALKIV010000064.1 GCA_937995835.1 uncultured Dysgonomonas sp.
CAATCGCATTATTTTGTGCAGGCTCGATCTTTGCGCAAACAGGAGAAATTGATCCTTACAAAAATCCTGAGTTAGTAAAACCTATCAAAAATATAGACTTTAGTTATTTAAACTCAGAGAATGAATATACTATGCCTACTGGAGACTTGGGGTATACTGTTCATGAGGTGTTCTTGAAAGGAAAGAAAAGTCCTGCTGCTAACGAAGATGGAATTATCTTGACAAAGGATTTTGCTGCAGTGATCGATGGAGCAACCAGCAAGTCTGCTTTTGCTTTCGAGGGTAAATCTTCAGGGCGTGTGTCTATGGAGTTGGTACTTGAAGCGATTTCAGAATTCCCTAGAGATATAACAGCCGAAGATGCAGTGAAGGCTATTACAAAAAAGATTTATGATTTTTATGTAAAACATAATCTATTGGAATCTGTAAATGAAACTCCGGGGGCGCGTCTAACCTCTAATGGTGTTATCTATAGCATGGAGCGTAAAGAGCTGTGGCAAATAGGAGACTGTCAGGCAATGGTGGGAGATACTCACTATATGAATGACAAGGAAATTGATGATATCATGTCAGCCGCTAGATCTGCATATAATGAGGTGGTATTGTTGCAAGGAAAAACATTAGATGACCTAAGAACTCAAGATGTTGGTCGTGATTTTATCTTTCCATTCTTGAAAATACAAGGTGCATTGCAAAATGCTCATGGACACCCATATGGATTCCCTGTTCTTGATGGTTTCGATATTGATATGAATCAAGTGCTTGTTATTCCAATCAAAGGAAAAGAAATTATTTTGGCATCTGATGGTTATCCTACATTGTTTAAAACACTAAAAGAATCAGAATCATTCTTGAAAAAAGTGATCAACGAAGACCCGATGTTAATCCGTCTGTACAAGTCGACAAAAGGTGTACAAAAAGGTCTAGACTCTTTTGATGACAGAGCATATGTACGTTTTACAGTAAAATAATAAGTTGCTGAGTGTAAGGTGAACCTCTAATAGAGGTGATAAAAGCAAGGGGCATGAATGTTTATTTTCATGCCCCTTCTTTGTGTTATTTACTTTTTTTATATAGGAATAATTTCCAGCGTTCTTCTTCATTGCCAGCTGCAAAGAGATCGTATCTAGCCATGGTGAAGAATAGATCAGACAGACGATTGACCAATTTGAGTATAATCTCAGGTAGAGGGTCTGCCTTGTGGAGTGTCCACAGTCGGCGTTCGCTTCTTCGTGCCACCGAACGTGCCTGATGCAAGTGCGCAGAAACGAGTGTGCCACCTGGGAGAATAAAGTACTCGCTTTTACCCATCTTTTCAGTAAGGGAGTCAATCAGCTCTTCGCAAAAAGCTAAGAGTGTTTCATCTATCTTGTTGGGGTTGCTATCCCTGATAGCATCAAGAGTTGCCACTTGCGACATGATGATCATCATTTCGTGTTGAATCCTGTATAGAGGTGCTTGCCATTCATGCTCCTTGGGTAAGTATGCCCTAACGAGTCCGATTGTGCTGTTTAGCTCGTCCAAACTGCCATTGGCTTCGATGCGAACATCATCTTTGTCTACTCGTTGTCCTCCACGAATGCCTGTTTTACCTTTGTCTCCTCCTTTGGTATATATTTTCATTGCCTTTTTATTTAAATAAATCTAATATGTTATTGTGCTCAGCCCAATAGAGATGGGTGTAACTGGCAATTACATTATTATAACGTAAAAGCTTTGTCGCCACTTCCATGTCCTTTGCATTATAAATCGTTGCAATACTTTTCAAATCACTCTGAATGTGAGAATAATGGAATTCATGTCCTTTGAAATTTTTGTCCATATGCTCAAATTGGCGATAGCCTAACTTCAACTTCATGTTTTCCATTGTTGCCGTTTGTTCCAATAGCCCAACCATCGTAAACACCTCCCCTTCTTTATTCTTCAAACAAGATGAAAGGTACATCATGCCTCCACATTCAGCAAGTATCTTTCCACCTGCCTCTCCATATTCTTTAATGCTTGCCATCATGCTTTTGTTTTCACTCAATTCTTTTGCGTAGAGCTCAGGATATCCTCCGGGAAGATAAACAAAATCGGAAACAGGAAGTTCTCGATCTTTCAAAGGGCTAAAGAAAGTGACGTTTCCCAATGCTTTCAGAACTTCAATGTTTTCATGATACATGAAGTTAAATGCTTCATCTTTAGCAACAGCAATGCTGATACTTTTATCAAAAAAACGTTCTGCTTTGTCATCTGCAATAGTTCTTTCTCTTTTTGTAATTTCTAACAATCTGTCGATATTAATATACTGTTCGGCAATAGAAGCCACCTTGTCAGCAAATTCATCGAATCGATATTTTTCGTCTAAAGTCAAGCCTAAATGGCGAGAAGGAATTTCGATTTCCATATTCTTAGGAAAATATCCCAAAGGTTCTATCCCAACGTCTTTACAAGCTTCTTCAAGAAAGCGATAATGACTTTCAGAGCCCACAAAGTTGAATATCGCTCCAACAAGATTGATTTGTGGATAAAAGTTTTTGAACCCATAGAGTAGGGGAGCAACAGAGTAAGCCATTGCCTTGGCATTTATTACCAATACGACAGGCAGATTTAGCGTTTCAGCTATCTGTGCACTGCTTCCTTGCATCTTGTTATAGCCATCAAATAGCCCCATGACTCCTTCGACGAGACATGCATCAGATTCTTGAGAGTATTTGTCGAAAAGAAAATTAACATGTTTGTCCGAAGATAAAAAGAGATCAAGGTTGATGGAGTGAGCCCCCGAAGCCTGATCATGAAACTTGGTGTCAATGTAGTCTGGGCCACACTTGAAGGGCTGAACTGCTAATTCCCTATTTTTTAAAGCTCGTAATAAGCCTAGCGTAATTGTCGTTTTTCCCGAGCCCGAAGATGGAGCAGCAATCAAAAAACTTGAAACCATATTTGCCATGTTTTTATTTTTTATCAAAGACAAATATATGAAAGAAATATACAATGACTGTAAGAAAATCGAAGAGGCTCTTAGCAGAAGAGATAATAAATAGTATCTTTACACCTGCTTAGGTGATGCAAACAAACAATCGTTTTTTGCATAAAAGGGAATTCGGTCAGATTCCGAAACAGTGCCCGCTACTGTAGGCTCTCATGTCATTCTGAAAATCACCATTGCCACTGATTGATAGGCTCGTTTAGAGACTGGATGTTGGGAAGGCTTTTCAGAATAGAGCAAGTCAGGAAACCTGCCAAGCATAGTTTTTACACTCCCGGGGTCAGGAAGTGATTTATTAATTTCTTTTGAGTTCTTTTTGTCGTAGACTTGTATCACGCTGATGATAAGTGGTTTTTCTTAAGAAAAAAGAATTCGGAATAGAGCGAAGCCAAATGGCTTTAAATATATAATAAGACATGTCGAAAGGTACAATCATCGTAGCAGGAATAGGGCCGGGATCTCCCGAAGATATTACCCCTGCCGTTTTGGATGCAATAAAAAGAGCAGATGTAGTGGTAGGCTATAAATATTATTTTCAATTTATCGAATCCATTATCCGTCCTGATGCTCAGTGTATAGACACGGGAATGAAAAAAGAGCGCGAACGAGCAGAAGAAGCCTTCAAGTATGCACAAGAGGGAAAAACGGTCTGCGTGATCAGTTCTGGCGATGCAGGTATCTACGGTATGGTGCCCTTGGTCTATGAGATGAAGAAAGAGCAAGTCAGTGATATTGATATCGAGGTTCTGCCGGGTATTAGCGCTTTTCAGAAAGCGGCGGCATTGCTTGGAGCACCTATCGGACACGACTTTTGCATCATTTCTCTGTCCGATCTGATGACCCCTTGGGATAAAATAGAAAAACGGATAATGGCAGCTGCTTCTGCCGACTTTGTTACAGCTATTTATAACCCAAAGAGTAAGGGACGTTACTGGCAACTCTATCGTTTGGTAGAATTATTTTTACAAGAACGTTCGCCAGATACTCCTGTAGGCTATATTCGCCAAGCAGGAAGAGAAGAACAAGAAATTACAGTGACCACCTTGGCTGAGTTTGACCCCGAAGAAGTGGATATGTTTACGATCATCATCATTGGCAACTCTCAATCCTACATCTATGATGCCAAACATATTGTGACCCCTCGTGGCTACTATCGTGAGACACGAAACGAAGAGGTGAAAATTGGTCAAGACATCATGATCCGAAGCTTTAGGACAATAGAAAGCGAACTGAAAAATAAAGATATTCCTTTAGATAAAAAATGGGCATTGCTTCATGCCATCCACACCACTGCCGACTTTGATATGGAAGATATTCTCTATACAGATGAAGGAGCAGTGAGTACGATATATGAAAAATTTGCTCAAGGAAAAGTGGAAACGATTATCACTGATGTCACTATGGCTGCATCGGGCATACGCAAAGGTGCATTGGAACGCCTAGGCATCGAGGTGAAATGTTATTTACATGACGAACGAGTTGTAGAACTAGCTAAAACAAAAGACATCACACGCACACAAGCAGGAATTCGTTTGGCTGTAGAAGAGCATCCTGATGCCCTATACGTGTTTGGCAATGCACCCACAGCGTTGATAGAGCTTTGCGAATGGATCAGAAAAGGAAAAGCACAACCTACGGGAATCATTGCTGCCCCTGTGGGATTTGTGAATGTAAAGGAATCGAAGCATATGACCAAACCTTTTAAAGAAATATCCAAACTAATTGTAGAAGGAAGAAAAGGAGGAAGTAATTTGGCTGCCACTTTGGTCAATTCCATTTTGACCTATGATGATGCAGCTCAACTGAAACCCGGAAGAGATTTATAAGAAATGAAGAAAAACAGATTACGCCCTATCATGTTTGCAGGCACAGGTAGCGATGTGGGCAAAAGTATAATTGCCTCAGCTTTTTGTCGCATCTTCTTGCAAGATGGTTATCAGCCTGCTCCGTTTAAGGCGCAAAATATGTCACTCAACTCGTATGCCACTCCTGAGGGACTGGAAATCGGACGAGCACAAGCCGTACAGGCAGAGGCTGCTGGGGTGGACTGTCACACAGATATGAACCCTTTGCTCTTAAAACCATCGAGCGACAAGATCTGTCAGGTGGTGCTGAATGGAAAACCAGTTGGCAATCAGAGTGCTTATCAATACTTCAAAAAGGAAGGACGGTCAGAGTTGCGTTCGGCTGTCAATAGTGCTTTCGATCGTTTAGAAAGCCGATATAATCCCATTGTGATGGAGGGTGCTGGTAGCATTTCGGAGATCAACCTCAGAGAGGTCGATCTTGTGAATATGCCTATGGCTATGCATGCTAATGCCAATGTGATTTTGGTGGCAGACATAGATAGAGGAGGCGTTTTTGCATCTGTTTATGGTTCGGTGATGTTGATGACACCCGAAGAACGAAAATATATAAAAGGAATCTTGATCAATAAGTTCAGAGGTGATATTCGTCTTTTTGAATCAGGAATAAAAATGATAGAAGACCTTTGTGGTGTGCCTGTGATAGGTGTGGTGCCTTATTATAAAGATATTCATATCGAAGAAGAAGATTCTGTCAGCTTGCAAACAAAAAACTTACAGGCATCGCATGGCAAGGTGAATGTGGCTGTGGTGTTGCTCCGACATATGTCCAACTTTACAGACTTCAATGTGATGGAGCGAGATCCTCGTGTGCACTTATATTATACCAACAACACGGAAGAAATAGAGAAAGCAGACATCGTATTGATTCCGGGAAGTAAAAGTACCATTGCCGATCTGTATGAATTGCGTCGAAATGGTGTGGCACAAAGCATCATCAGGGCACACAAATCTGGGGCAACAGTAGTGGGCATCTGTGGAGGTTATCAGATCATGGGACAAGAAGTTTGCGACCCTACAGGGCAAGAAGGAAATATCGAGCGTTTGCCCGGTTTAGGCTTGTTACCAGTATCAACAAAAATAGAAGGAGATAAAAAGACATGCCAAGTGCAATTTTCTTTTCTCAATTCAAAAGGCTCTTGTCATGGCTACGAAATTCATATGGGAGCAACAACGCCCATTGGAGATGCACCACAATCGGCTGTTAATCATCTGGAAGGAGGAAAAGAAGATGGCTACTTTGTGAGCGATAAATGTTTTGGTACGTATATTCATGGAATATTAGATAATCAGGAAGTGATTGATTATCTGGTTTCTCCTTATACTGATAAGCTAACAGATAAGCCATTCGATTATGCTGCATTTAAGGAAGAACAATATGATAAATTGGCTGAGCATGTGCGTAGTTGCGTGGACATGGAGCTTGTTTACAAGATAATGCAGGAGAATGATTAACGGACACGGAGACGATATTTATAAGCATAAAGATGAGATTGTGAGCAACTTTAGCTCTAATATTTATGCCAAACAAGATATGACTGCTTTGCAAGAATATCTGTGCTCACAACTCTTGAAAATACATTCCTATCCCGAAGCTGATGCCTTTTCGCTAAATGTTATGTTAGCAGAACAGCATAAAATAACAAGTGAAAATATTGCCTTAACCAATGGGGCTACAGAAGCAATCTATCTTCTGGCACAAGCTTGGCAAGGAAGCAAAACGGCTATCGTGATTCCTACTTTTAGCGAGTATGAAGATGCTTGTACGATAAATAAACATCAACTGAGATATTATCGAAATATTGATGAGATAGAATCTGATATACAGATGCTTTGGGTCTGCAACCCGAATAATCCGGATGGGAAAATATATGATATAAAAGATTTACAATTCATTGTAGAGATGCACCCCGATGTGCTGTTTGTTTTTGATCAATCGTACGCTTCTTTCACTGAGGCTGAGGTTTGGGATGTCAAAGAGGCAAGCCATTATCTGAATGTGATCTTGTTGCACTCTATGACCAAGCAATATGTAATACCTGGTTTGCGCTTAGGATATATCACAGCGCATGAATCGCTAATCGAAAAGGTGAATGCTTTTCAGATGCCATGGTCAGTAAATGTATTGGCTGTAGAAGCAGGAAAGTTTTTGCTAAAAAATACACCTGAAGAGATTGATATAAAAAGTTATTTGCAAGAAGCCAAAAACTTGCAAAAAACGCTGAATGCTATAGAGGGACTTCAGGTTATAGGTAGTCCTATGCACTATTTTTTGTGTAAGCTGGAGAATAAAAAAGCATCTGATCTGAAGCAATGGCTGATAGAGCAGCATGGAATTTTGATTCGTGATGCCTCTAACTTTAGAGGGCTTGATGCGCATTATTTCAGAATAGCTACCCAATCGGCAGAAGAGAATAAGAAGTTGATAAAAGCAATCAAGGAATGGATTTAGATGTTTTGTACATAATCGGGGCATTGCTTTTCGGGTGGATTGCTGATCTACTTTTTGGAGATCCTCAGGGGCTTCCACATCCCATTGTAGGCTTTGGTAAAGTGATAGCACGAGGTGAAAAGTGGCTGAACAAAGGAGAAAATAAAATGCTAAAAGGAGCACGCTTTGCTCTGATACTTATTGTAATAAGTTATCTTCTAATCTGTTTTTTACTAAGGATAACATCTGAAATCAATCCTCTGATCAGTGTGTTTTTATCTGCAATAATAATTTTCTACTGTTTGGCTGGTAAAACATTGATCACAGAAGTCAGGCAAGTGTTCATTGCCACAGAATCGTCTGTGGAGGAAGGACGAGCACAGGTGGCTCGCATTGTGGGGCGTGACACCTCGGCTTTGTCGCCCCAACAAATAAAAAAAGCAGCCTTGGAAACGCTATCAGAAAATTTGAGTGATGGTGTCATTGCTCCACTCTTTTGGTTGTTGCTTCTTGGTGTGCCGGGTATTTTTGCCTATAAAATGATCAATACACTGGACTCGATGATTGGTTATAAAAATGAAAGGTATCAGCAGTTTGGCTGTTGGGCAGCACGCATCGATGATGTCGCCAATTATATACCTGCACGCTTGACAGCCGTTTTGATGATTTTGGTCAGTGGTCAGTTCAGGGTCTTTTCTTTTGTCCATAAGTTTGCGCGTAAGCATCTTAGCCCTAATTCAGGTTATCCTGAGTCAGCCCTTGCTGGCATTCTCGATTGTCAATTTGGAGGAACAAATACTTATTTCGATAAAGAAGTGGAGAAACCTTTTATCGGAGAAAATGATAGAGCACTAACTTTTGAGGATATGATAAAAGCAGTGCAGATCAATCGATTGTCAGAGATGCTGATGATAGGCATCGTTATCGGAGTTAATTTAATCGTAAACTTTATATTTTAATGAAATTCTTTGTTGTTGGCATCGATGATAATAAAACTCAACACTTCTCTGCTGAGGTGAAGGAGATTATTCACACACATCGTGTTTTCTCAGGAGGACTTCGCCATCGTGAAATAGTAGAAGATTTACTCCCAACAGATCATCAATGGATAGAAATAAAAGTACCTCTTGACGAGGTGTTTGAACAATATAAGCAATACGATGAGATTGTTGTCTTTGCTTCTGGTGATCCTTTGTTCTTTGGGTTTGCCAACATCATACAGCGTAAAATACCTGAAGCTGAACTGACTGTTTATCCATTTTTCAATTCCTTACAACTTCTTGCACATCGACTTTTATTACCTTATCAAGATATGCACATTGTATCGCTGACAGGGCGACCATGGCACAAGTTTGATGAAGCTTTGATCATAGGCTATGATAAAATCGGCATCTTGACTGATAATAAAGCACATACCCCTGCGTTTATAGCTCAGCGCATGCTACATTATGGATACGATAATTATAGCATGTCAGTGGGCGAGTTGTTGGGCAATAATGAGAGTGAAAAAGTGGGAACATATCGTTTAGATGATGTTATAAGTCGCGATTTTTCTTTTCCAAACAATATAATTTTGCAAAAAACGAAACATCGACCTCGTCGCTTTGGCATTCCTGATCAAGAATTTAATCTCCTGAATGAGAGGGCGAAAATGATTACTAAGATGCCTATACGTTTGCCCTCGCTTAGTGTGTTAGAGTTGAGAGAAAAAACGACGCTGTGGGATGTCGGTTTCTGCACAGGTTCAGTCTCTGTGGAAGCTAAGTTGCAATTTCCTCATCTTGTGATTCATTCTTTCGAGATCAGAGAAGAGGGCAGAGCGCTGATAGAAAGCAATGCTTGCAAATTTGGAGCACCAGGGATAGCATCTTACATTGGTGATTTTATGACAATGGATGTCAGTCCATTGCCTCCCCCTGATGCAGTCTTCATCGGAGGCCATGGAGGAAAGATGAAAGAAATGATAGCCAAAATAAATAAAGTATTGCAACCCAATGGTGTGATTGTATTTAATTCTGTTTCAGAAGAAAGCTACCAACTTTTCAAAGAGGGGGTAGAAGAAAATAAATTGATTTTAGAGCAAGTAATTGCAGTGACGATAGATGATAATAACACCATTCAGGTGATGAAAGCCATTAAAACGAAATGAAAAAAATAGCCATAATATTAACCTCAGAAGCAGGTTGTCCCATAGCCGAAAGCATAAGCAAAGAGTTTGCTAATTCAGATATTTATTCGAGAATAGAAAAACCAAATGTTATTCACATTTCTTCTATAGCTGAATGTGTAGCAGATGTTTTTGCTCAATATGAGTCGTTGATCTTCATTGGTGCCATGGGAATTTGTGTTCGCACAATTGCCCCCCATATCAAGGACAAATATTCCGACCCTGCTGTCATCAATATTGATAGCACTGGGCGTTACGCAGTTGCAGTCCTCTCAGGGCATGTGGGTGGAGCAAATGAATTGACAGAACAGGTGGCTCATTCCATTGGCGCTGAGGCTGTAATCACCACCCAAAGTGATAATCAAAATCTTTGGGCATTAGATACTTTAGGGAAAAAATACGATTGGCACACAGAGACCAATGTTTCTAATTTTAATGAGCCATTAATTGCCTTTGTCAATCAGAAGCCAACGGCTCTTTTGTTAGATATAAAAGATAAGGGAACGGCTTTTTTAGAGAAAACAAAACCTGACTATGTAGACGTGTTTTATAACTATGAGGATATAGATCTTGGTAAGTATCAGGTGTTTATTGCCGTATCTCCTTATCTCTATCCAGAGGTGATATTGCCAGCGATCTTCTATCGTCCTGCAGTGTTGCACATGGGCGTAGGCTGTCGTAAGGACTGTGCCCCCAAGGGAATCAGTGAGTATATTCTCAACTTTTTGGGAGAAAAGAAAATCAGTCGCCACGCTATAAAAGATATTTCGTCCATCGATTTGAAAAAAGACGAAAAACTGTTGACTGTTCTGCAATCAGACTTAAGTGCTGTTTCTGTCAATATTTACACAGCTGAAGAACTGAAAGATATTGAAGTGCCTAATCCATCTGAAAAAGTAGTGGATGTAACGTCTGTGGCTGGAGTGTCAGAGTCAACAGCTATCAAGAGTGCAGATTATGGAAGTCTGATTTTGGAAAAGCAAAAAGGTAAATTAAGCGAAGGAAATGACTTCACTTTTGCCCTTGCCCTCAATCGTTCAGCAGAGCGAAGAGGACACATTGAGATTGTGGGAGCCGGTCCGGGCGATCCTGATTTGGTTTCGGTGCGAGGTCGCCAATTTTTAGAAATAGCAGATCTGATTCTATATGCTGGAAGCTTAGTCCCTATCGAATTGACCTATTGTGCCAAGCAAGGGGCAGTGGTGAAGAGTTCAGCATCTATGAATCTGGAGGAACAGTTTGAGATCATGAAAGAGTTTTACGATCAAGGCAAATTAGTTGTTCGTTTGCATACAGGCGACCCCTGTATTTATGGGGCTATACAAGAACAGATGGCGTTTTTTGATCAGTATAACATGTCATATCACATCACCCCTGGCATATCTTCATTCCAAGCTGCAGCAGCGGCACTTCGCTCGCAGTTTACTATTCCAGAAAAGGTGCAAACCATCATTTTGACCCGTGGCGAGGGGCGCACAGCGATGCCAGAGAAAGAGAAACTGCATCTGTTGGCACGTTCGCAAAGTACGATGTGTATCTTTTTGAGTGCATCCATTGTAGATGATGTGCAGAAAGATTTGTTGGAACATTATCCACCAGAAACACCTGTGGCTGCCTGTTATAAATTGACATGGAAAGATGAGAAAATTTATAGAGGAGAATTGAAAGATTTAGCTAAAATAGTTAAGGAAAATAATTTAACTTTGACTACTATGATTGTTGTGGGCGAGTCGATAGACAATCGTCATGGATTGTCGAGGCTTTATGCTCATGAGTTTAAACACTTATTTAGAAGATAGAAGCTAAATGAAAGACAAACAAAATATCGATCGAGTAGCCAAAGCCACAGAACTGCACAAGGCTGGCTACAACTGTGCTCAATCTGTATTTGCTGCCTATGCAGACTTATATGATATGGACGAAGAAACTGCTCTGAAAATATCAACTTCCTTTGGCGGAGGATTGGGAGGAATGCGCCATGTATGTGGGGCTGTTTCAGGTATGGCAATGATTCTCGGCTTAGAGACAGGCACAGTTACTCCACGTGACCGAGAGGGGAAAGCCAGAAATTATGAGCAAGTGAAGTTTTTGTCAGAAGAATTCGAGAATGAGCATGGCTCCATTGTTTGTGGAGAGCTTTTAGGATTGAAAGAAACAGATAAAGATATTCGCAAAAAGCCATGTAGAGAATACATAGAATATTGTGCCAAGTTGTTGGACCAAAATGTTTTGGATAAAGAATGAAGAAAATAACACTCATCACAGGAGGACAGCGATCGGGTAAGAGTAGCTATGCCGAAAAGATGGCTTTGCAAGAGGCTGAACATCCAGTTTATTTAGCCACCTCTAGGGTTTGGGATGAAGAACATCGCAAACGAATAGAAATACATAAAGCTAACCGAGGTGCTGAGTGGATAAACATAGAAGAAGAGAAAGAATTGAGCAAGCATCATTTATCAGGAAAAACCATTCTGATAGATTGTGTAACGCTTTGGGCTACAAACTACTTTTTTGATCTCAACTCTGAAGTTGAGACAGCTTTGTCTGCTCTGAAACAAGAATTTGATCAATTTACGGCTCAAGAAGCGCACTTCATCTTTGTAACCAACGAGATTGGTATGGGAGAAATGTCACAAAATGCTATACAGCGAAAATTTGCCGACTTGCAAGGTTGGCTCAATCAATATATAGCCTCCAAGGCTGATGAAGTGTTTCTGATGGTATCAGGTATACCAATGAAGATAAAGTGAAAAAATAATATATAATGAAACAATTTAACATTGAGAAACCGAATGACGATGTTCGTCAATATTTACAAGAAAAAATAAACAATCTTACTAAACCTAAAGGTTCGTTGGGTGCACTTGAAGATCTCGCCATGCAAATTGGATGGGTACAACAATCGTTGAGCCCTAAGTTAACCAATCCTTGCCATATCGTTTTTTCGGGCGATCATGGTATTGCAGCAGAGGGGGTGAGCCCATCACCTCAAGAAGTTACTTATCAGATGATTGCTAATTTTTGGGATGGGGGAGCAGGAATCAATTTTTTAGCTCGTCAGCACAATTTTGATTTGAAGATAGTGGACGCTGGAGTCAATTTTGATTTCAAGCCAGAAGATCCTATTATCGATAAAAAGATACGAAAAAGTACCCGCAACTATCGTCACGAAGCAGCGATGACCGTTGAAGAAATGGAATTAGCCATCGAACGAGGGGCAGAGTGTGTACAAGCTTGTTTTGATGAGGGTTGCAATGTGATAGGTTTTGGTGAAATGGGGATAACCAATACTTCATCTTCTTCGCTTTGGATGACTTACCTCACTAATATACCTCTCGATCAGTGTATTGGTGCAGGCTGTGACCATACGGGGAGCATCATTAACCACAAGTATAATGTGCTGAAAGCTTCGATGGACAATTACAAAGGCGATGGCTCAGTAGAAGATATCATGCGCTATTTTGGAGGTTATGAGATGGTGATGGCTGTTGGCGCAATGCTGAAGGCTGCTGAACTAAAGATGATCATCCTTGTAGATGGGTTCATCATGAGCAACTGTATGCTCGTAGCTTCTAAGTTGAACAAAGAGGTCTTGAATTATGCCATCTTCGGACATCAAGGAGACGAAGCTGGTCATAAACTATTACTTCAATATTTGAATGCTAAACCTATCTTAGACTTGGGCTTACGCTTAGGAGAAGGTACTGGTGCACTATGTGCATATCCCATTATAGACTCAGCTGTTCGTATGATCAATGAAATGAATTCTTTTAAGAAAATTCAGGTCACCAAATACTTTTGATTTATGAAGAATCTTGCGGCAGCCTTAGTTTTCTTTACCCGTTTGCCATTTTGGCGACTAAAAGCCTTTCAAGTGCCTTCTGAATATTTCAGTCAGGTGATCAACTATTGGGCAGTTGTAGGTTGGTTGACAGGGGGCGTGATGGCAGGGACGCTATGGTTGTCTAGTCAAGTTTTGCCCTACTCGGTAGCTATTATTATTGCTTTGCTCAGCCGTTTGTTGATTACAGGAGCTCTGCATGAAGATGGTTTAGCTGATTTTTTAGACGGGTTTGGAGGTGGAACAACCAAAGAGCGCATCTTGGCAATCATGAAAGATTCACACATTGGTACTTATGGAGTTATTGGTTTGATTTTATACTTCTTACTATTTTATCTTTTATTGAGCTACATATCCATATTTTGGGTGTGTTCTGCTATTTTGGTTGCTGACCCATTATGTAAATATATCAGTTCGCAAATTACACGTTTTCTGCCCTATGCTCGTACAGCAGAAACTAGCAAGTCGAAAACAGTGTATCAAAAGATGTCATTAAAAACATTTTTTCTATCTTCGTTTTTCGGCTTACTACCATTATTGCTCCTTCCTAATGCAAAATTGTTGTTAGCTATTATCTTTCCAGTCCTTGCTTTTGTCGGATTAATTCGATTGATGAAAAAGAAAATACAAGGATATACAGGCGACTGTTGTGGAGCTGTTTTTTTACTTTGTGAACTATCTTTTTATGTTGGTTTACTAATAATTGGTCAAATTATATGAAGGTATACTTAATTAGACATACAGCTGTAGATGTTCCTCCAGGGATGTGCTATGGGCAAACAAATGTTCCTCTGAAACCGAGCTTCGAAGAGGAGGCAAGTGTTGTGAAATCAAATATCAAAGAAATTAAGGCAGATGCTATCTTTTCTAGTCCACTTTCGCGATGCCGAAAATTAGCTCGTTTTTGTGGATTCGAGGATGTAATGCTATTGGACGATAGATTGAAAGAATTGCACTTTGGCGATTGGGAAACCCACAACTGGGACGATATAGATATGTCTATCTGGGAAACAGATTGGGTTAATCCTCCAGCACCCAATGGAGAGTCGTTTACGCAAATGTTTCAACGCGTTTCTGCTTTCTTTGATGAGTTGAAAGTAGAGCCACACGATACAGTTATCATTTTTACTCATGGGGGAGTCATTAGTTGTGCACGTGTTTATTTCGAAGAAGCTGATATTCAAAAGACTTTCGATTTGATGCCTCAATATGGCGAGATTGTAGAATTTGAGCTGTAAATCTCTGCCTATATGAAGATCGTCGACAAGCCTGCTGACCAAGTTTTTTTTATATCAGATACACATTTTGGGCATGATTGGATGATTAATTTCAATAATCGTCCTTATGTTGATAGCGAAGAAATGGACAGTGCGATGATAGAAAATTGGAATCGGACAGTGCCAGCAGAAGGGCTTGTTTTTGTGCTTGGCGATATAGGTGATACTGATCAGAAACGCATCATTGAAGTTTTTAATCAACTGCATGGAGAAAAGATCTTGATCAGAGGAAATCATGAAAACATCTATCATGAAGAAACACTGGAGAGCATCTTTAATGAAATATATGACCTCTTATATATTCGCATTCAGGATGATATCGATGATAAAAGTCAAGATATAGTCCTTTGTCATTACCCTATGTTCGATTGGGATAATTATTTTCAAGGATCATGGCAACTTTTTGGGCATTTGCACACTAGAGAATTATCCGAGTTTAAAACCTTGAAATCAAAACTTTTTGCTGAGCAGTATGATGTAGGTGTAGAGAATAATAACTATCGCCCCATTTCATATTATGAGGTGAAGAAGATTATCAATCAACAAAAACAAGATAAAAGTTTTAAGCAATCGAACTATTATTGAATGATATTTCCTTCTTCATCAATCAATAAAACAGTTAACTCTCCCTCTGGAAATAGAGGAGTACACACCTCTAAACAATATTTACATATTAGTGAGAAGAACGAATAATTGGATGCTGGAATGATTTCCCACAACTGACGAGCCATGGTCATTTCTTTAATTTTAAAAATTGTATCTACATTACAATCAGACTCATGAGCCAGATTTATCAAGAAATCCTTATTCATTACCACCTTTTTGCTGTGTGTATCTAAGAACCCTTCGGCTAGTTTTACAGCTTTGCCAAGCATGATCCCTAAGGTTAGTTTTTTGATTTTTAGTTCTGAAGCAATCTGAATGGTTTCGCCAATGAAATTGCCATAATGGATGAAAGCCTGATTAGAAAAATCGGGATAAAGCTGTTTGACATACCTCTCACTTTTGGCCCCCGAATTGATCACTATATGTTCACAGCCCAATGCTTTAGCCACTTGCATTTCTCGGCGAATAGAACCAATGAAAGCATCCGAAGAAAAGGGTTTCACAATTCCAGAAGTACCAATGATAGAGATACCTCCCACAATGCCCAACTTGGGATTGAATGTTCTGGTAGCTAATTCCTTGCCATCAGGAACAGAAATGGTGACATCGATGCCAGTCTTTAGCCCCTGTGGCAGTTTATGCTGATTGTGGCGCATCACTTTATAGAGTTCTCGCTTCATCATCATGCGAGGAGTCTTATTGATGGCAGGTTCTCCAATGGGAATATCCAAACCGGGAAGGGTTGTTTTTCCTACACCTTCACCTTGTAGAAAGCGAACTCCCTTGTGCTCTGAACTTAGCTCAACAGTAGAGACTATTTCGTGTCCGTGCGTTACATCGGGGTCGTCACCAGCATCTTTTATCACAGAGCAGGTAACCTTATGACCTTCTTTTTTTGTACTATGAATCGGTATTTTTATCCACTCGCCATTGGGTAAAGTGATGCTGACCTCTGATAGTTCTTCTTGGGTGATCAAAGTGGCGAAGGCTGCTTTTGTGGCTGCCGTAGCACAACTACCAGTGGTGTATCCCGTTTTTAGTTCAAAGAAGTTGGGTACAAGTTTTTCTATATTTTTTCGTAGTCCATGTTCTCCATACACAGAAATAAATGTGTGGGAGAGGGTAGGGCGCTTGACCACCAAGATGGGGATGTTGAGTTGTTGAGCAGCCTTTACTTTTGCTTCAAAACCACCAGATTCTCCACTCTCTTTGGTGATGATGGCTTCAGGTTTTAGAGTTTTTAAAAGAGCAAGTTCATCTCCATCTTTTTCATAATATAAAATTTTATCATCAGGAAAATGTTCTCTTTCAGCAATGGCATGGGACTCCTCTCTATCCAATATTCTAAACCAACAATTATGATTTTGCCAATAGTTTTTCAACTTGGCTATTGTGTTCACCCCTGTGAGCGCAAGGAGATTATCTATTTTATGATTCTGAAGATATGTAATAGCATCTTGATAGGTATCGAACCAAAGTAGATCGTCACTATGTTGAGGATAAGTCCTTTCTAATCGAAGAACTGGAATATTCAAAGCCTCTGCCACATTAGCCACTGTTTGATGAAGGTTTTCGGCAAAAGGGTGCGACGCATTAATGATCAGTTTAATACCCTTCTCCTTGCAAAAGGTAGTCATTGTGTGCTCATCCATTGCCCCTGTGATGTGTATTCCACATACCAGATCTACTTTTTGCGTATCACCTTTTGTGGAATAGTAGAAAGGTTTGGCAGCCTCCTCGCATACGGCCAGTGCTTTGCGTCCTTCGGTTGTACCTCCAAAAATCAGAATCATAATGTGATGTTTTTTAAAAGTTCTTCAATGCTACAACATGTCTTTTTGTAATTATCAGAAGAATATAAAGTGATCTCTTGTTCTTTTATCTCTATATAGGGCAACGACGTTTCTTCTCTCGACACCATAATGCCCTCTCTCAACAAAGCTTTGCGAACCATGGCATAGAGTTGGCCATGCCCTGTCATTTTTATTGTCTTTTGGCAATCATTTTCTACACGGAAAAGTCCTGTACTTTGATCGAAAATAATTCCTTTGCGAGCAAAAAAGTGGCTCAAACTACCATCCATCGACAAATCTTCGGGAATGCCTATTTTGATGCCATTTTCTTTATCCATCAACCAAATTTTGTCAGCTATTTGCAAAGCTAACTCCAAATCGTGAGTAGATAAAAATATCGTTTTATTTGTTTTTCGAGACAATTGATGTAAAAGTTGCATGATTTCCACCTTGCTTGGAAAATCAAGAAAGGCAGTTGGTTCATCTAACAAAATAATGGATGTTTGTTGAGTTAGAGCCTTTGCAATCATTACCTTCTGACGCTCTCCATCGCTCAGGGTGTGGATCATTCGGGAGGCAAGATTTTCTATCTTCACCAATGAAATAGCCTGATCGATAATTTTGTTGTCCTCCTCACTCAAGCTACCCCAGAAACCTGTGTAGGGACTTCGCCCAAGCCCAATAAGTTCGCGAGAGCTCATATTCTTGACATCAAAACGTTCAGTGAGCACTACACTGACCAAGGTGGCAAGTTCCTTTTCGGTATATTCTTCAATCTCTTTGCCTTGGATGAAAACATGCCCTGAGAGTTTGGGCTGAAAGGCTGTCAAAGTCCTCATCAAGGTTGACTTACCAATGCCATTAGCACCTAGTAAACAAGTGAGTTCTCCACTATAAATGTCAGAGTTGATGCAATCGGCAACAATATTCTTTTCTTTTTTAGAAGAATAGCCAATCGCTAAATCTTTGATCTCTATCGTTTTTTGTTTTTTTGCCATCAGTTCAATTCACTTTTGCGTTTACCAAATAATACTGAAATGACGATGGGAGCACCAATCAAAGCAGTCACCGAGTTGATGGGCAATGCGCCTTCGAACCCTGGCATTCGAGCCACGAGATTACAGAATAGAGCAAGCGATGCGCCTGTCAATGTTACGGCAGGCATCAGAATGCGATGATCGGAAGAGACAAAGAGCGTTCGACAGAGGTGAGGAACAGCAAGTCCAAGAAATACAATAGGACCACAGTAGGCTGTCACCATAGCCGTAATAATGCAAGCACACGCAATGACTACTAAGCGCGAACGCTTTATGTTGAGCCCCAAGTTTTGAGCATATCGCTCACCCAAAAGCATGAGGTTTAATGTCTTAATCAGTAAAAATGACAAAGGAATCATAATTGCCATGATGATGGCAAAAGTATAAACCTGATTGCCAGAAACTTTTGAGAAGCTTCCTAAGCCCCAAATGACATAGGCACGGACATCCTCATCGTTGCTAAAAAATTTGAGCACCCCAATGATAGCTGTTGCTATATAACCAATCATTACCCCCATAATCAGCAGAATGACATTGCCTTTCACTCGTTGCGAGATAGCCATAATGATGGACATCACTAGCATTGCTCCTATAATAGCTGCAATGGAAACAGCCATTTCGCCCAAGAAACCAAGTTTGCTTAGGGCTGTGCCCCCAATGCTTCCAGATAGCAAGATCACTAAGGCAACACCAAGGCTTGCACCAGAGCTGATCCCCAATTCGGAAGGTCCTGCCAAAGGATTGCGAAAAACTGTCTGCATCTGCAAACCACTAATAGATAGACCGGCACCAGCAACCAAGGCTGTGAGTGTCTGTGGAAAGCGAGATTTCCATATGATGTTTTGCCAGATCACAGATTCTTCATCTCTCCCTAGTAATATGTTTAGGGTGGAATTGATGGGAATAGAAACGGTACCCAACACCAAATTGAGGATGAAGAATAGAAAAATGGAAGCTAAAATGACGAGAAAAACGATGGTGTGGCGTGCCATTTAAATATAATATGGAATTTAATGGATGGATAATAAATAGTTTGATGAACTTATTTTAATAATTCATAATACACAGGAGTGTGCTCAGGTAGTAAGTTTGGATGAAAAATCTTAATCAGATCAGCCAAAACCACCTCTGGTTCTACAGGAGTATTTTCGTAAAAAGGTTTTTCCCTCAGATTACAATAGATCAATTTTTTCTCTTTATATGCTTTAAAATCAACATAGCGAGCATCCGTCTCTTTCAGTGCATCGTAGCTAAATTCACCATTGTAGCTATTTAGCATGCGCCAATAGTCTGCATTTGCTCCTTGTGAGTAAACGGTTTCGAAATCAACATAGAAACCACCAGACTCATTGTCGTTTTTCATAAAGTAATTGGCCCCTGCATCTTTGAAGAGTTGAGCCAGATAGCTTTTACCACCCACCACATACCAGTTGCCTGAGTGTAGCTCGCCACTTAGCACAGTCGGTTTCTCTGGAATCGATTCTGTAAGGGCTTTTAGCTCATTGTACTGTTTTTCTATTTCGTTAAACTGCTTTTCGGCTTGTTCTTCAATACCTAAAAGCATAGCCGTAAACTTGATCCATTCGGCTTGCCCAAGAGGAGTAATCTCCTTATAGCCTAAAAAACTAACTAGAGGAATATCCAGATTTCTGATGGCATCATAACCACCTTTTTTGAAGGGAGATACAAGAATAACATCAGGATTGAGAGCAATGACAATCTCGCTATCAAACTCTCCTTCGATGCCTATTTTGCTTGTTCTGCCGTCTTTCAATTGTTCATTCATTTGCTTGTTAGATAAGAAACGAGTGCTTGTGACCCCAACCACTTTGTCTAAAGCTTCTAACTTGATAAAATTGGATAATTGCAGATTGGTCATGCAGATAACACTGCTTACAGGTGTCTCTATGATGGTGTAGTCTGATGGGATTCCCTCTTTAGACTGTCCTCGCTTTAGTAAGGCGTATTTGTAGGTGATGTCGCTTTCCTTGGCAGGGTCGGTAACGTCTACCAGTTTGTAATTGGTATAGTCAGTTACCTGAAAACCTTTAGCGTATTTAATCTCTGTGGATTTTGTTTCAGAAGATTGTTGATTGGTTGTCCCTTTCTTATTCGTATTACACGAAAACAAAAGAAGAAGAGACGTAAATATGATGATGTATTTCATACTCGTTCAATGATTTTTTATAATTAATAGCGAAAAATATGGGAATGATCTCTTGACTATTTCTTCAATCTCAGAAGTATAAAACTCCTTATCTTTGATACCCACATTCTCGAAGTAGTGGAAGTGTATAGTATTAACGGTCTTAGCCAACTCTTTCACTGCTGCTTCACATTGGCTTGGCTTCATGATTACGATCGTTTTGCCTGTATTGATGTTTTCTAGCAAATCTTTAGTTGTTGTCATTCCAGGGATGACCAATAATTGCTCTTCTTGCTTCACAATATGCAAGTTGGCAAGTGCTCCACAGGCAATAAATGCAGGAATACCCTCTATCTTTTCAGTTGGTATGTCGTTGGCAGTCAACGTATCATTGATATATTGGGCTGAAGAATAGAATCCTCCATCGCCTTCGGCAGTGATTGCCACATACATCCCTTTTTGTTGACATTGCATAGCTTGTTGAGCTACAGCCTGATAATTGCTGATAGCTTCAGTTCTATCCTTGCTCATGGGAACAGGGAAGAGTGAAATTTTATCCTCATGAATGCCTAGTGCAAGCAAGATCTCTTTTGATCGGGATAGGATATTGCCTTCTGCTCGCTGTGTGGAAGGGGCAAATATGATGTCAGCTTTTTGAAGAGCTTTAAGCCCTTTGATGGTTACCAGATCGGGGTCGCCCGGTCCGAGTGATATAAATGTAATTGGTTTCATTATTTTCTACGACTTGATTCTCAATATATCGCAGCACATCATAAATCCTCATTTTTACGATGCACTGCGATCTCACTATACTATATATTAAAAAAAATCAAGGACTAATTAGCCTTATATGGTTTATCAAAAAAAGGATTCCTAATGTTTGAAGCAGAGATAGTTTATCCAAAAGGAGACGGTCAAGTTGCCACACTATAAAGTGAAGCTATTAGATCAGACTTTTTTAAGAATGAATATTTTCTCTTATCAATTAATAATATTCCTTCTCCCCGGGAATATACATTAGTACTTTCTTGGCAGGTCTTCTGACTTACTCCATCTTCAAATCGCCCTTCCCATTCACTTTTTTTTGAATAGTGGTATTGAGTATTGTTTGAAGATTTTAGTGGAGATTACAGCAGCGGGTCTGTTCAGGATTTTCACCTGATTCCCTTTTCATCACTTTTCTGTCAATAGAATTGTGACACCAAAACTCTCTGCAAATATAATAGTTTTTTAATAGATATATAAACTAAACACTATGGAAAAGTTTTTTACGCTCAAGGAGCCTTGCTATAGATGGATGTGAAGTCTACTTGTGTAGCATTTAGCGAGAAGATACCATGTTTGAGGTATTGATCTCATATGTTTTACAACATAGTTTTGTACTGTATTAAAGGATGTAAAACATTTATAAATTTTCTAGAATGAGCTGGAAGTTATTTTACAAAGTTGAGGTAGAAGATATTTACTGTATGGTGTCAAATATATATGCTTTTAAGGAGCGAATGTGCCTTTGTAATCAGAAAACAGAAATGTGTTGTTAGGAGAAGATACACATTTGAGAGCGAACAAGGTTATTTTAATTAATGAAAATTTTGAAAAAAGATGAAATATAAGTTTTTGATTTCCTTCATAGCCTACACCATATCAGCGGTTAGTGCATTTGCCCAAAATTTCAGTGTTTCGGGTGTAGTGAAGGATGAAAATGCAGAGCCATTGATAGGTGTTTCGGTGGTGATAAAAGGCACGACAAAAGGAGTGGTGACAGATATAGACGGAAAGTTCCAGTTGTCACAATCCTCAGACAAGGATGTATTGGTGTTTAAGTATTTAGGGTATAAGGATAAGGAAGTTATTCCTCAACAGGGAGAATATCTAAATGTTGTTCTTGATAACGCTGATACCCAACTTGATGAGGTGCTCGTTGTAGCCTATGGAGTGATCTCTAAGACGGGATATACCGGTTCAGCTTCTACAATAAATAAAGATAAGATAGCACAAACGCAAGTTAGCAGTGTGTCTAGGTTGCTTCAAGGAACAGCCTCAGGCGTGCAGTCAGTGGCCTCTTCAGGACAACCGGGGTCGGATGCAGCTATCTATATTCGTGGTATAGGTTCGGTGAATGCATCGAGCACTCCCCTCTATATCGTAGACGGTGCACCTTTTAATGGAGCTTTAAACTCGATCAATCCGGATGATATAGAATCAGTAAACGTATTAAAAGATGCGGCTTCCACAGCACTTTATGGTTCACGTGCAGGAAATGGTCTGATCATGATAACAACCAAGCAAGGCAGTAAAAATAGCAAGCCTAAGGTAGATGCAAGCTTTAAGTATGGTTTCTCGTCTAGGGCGGTGAGCGATTATAAGAAGGTGTCAACAAACGATTATTTCGAATTGTATTGGGAAGGGATGAGAAATCAGCAACTATATGTAAATAAAAAGTCTCCTGAGGAAGCAGCATTATTTGCATCAAATAATATTCTAAGCAATTTGGGTATCAATCCTTATGGAAGTGCTTTCCCTCAACCAGTGGGCACTGATGGCAAAATAGTGGCAGGAGCTCGCCCCTTATGGAATGACGATTGGTCAAAAGAATATACTCAAGATGCAAACAGAACAGAAGCACAAGTGGGTATCTCAGGAGGAGGTAGTGGTTTATCCTACTATGTGTCCTTAGGTTATCTGAATGATCAAGGAATTGCTTTGGCATCAGGCTTCAAACGCTATACTGGGCGTGTGAATCTGAATGGAGATATCAAATCTTGGCTGAGGTTTTCGACAGGGATCTCACTTTCTCACTCTAATCAGGATAGCCCAAAGGGTGATGATAGTGCATCTTCAAACACACTAAACTTTGCAAGGCTGATCCCTAATTTTTACCCTATATGGGAAAGAGAGGGAGATGGAGCATTTAAACTAGATGCACATGGCAATAAAATTATAGATTATGGTAATTATAGACCTTCAGGAGCTGGTCCTAGAACGAATCACTTGGGTTCTTCACCCTACGATTTTAGTAAAGTTAAACGAGATATAGCCTCTGTTAGAGCTTCGTTGGAAGCAGATATCTACAAAGGATTGCAGTATAAAGGGAGTGTAAATATAGATTATACGAACAAAAATGATCATAATTATCAAAACCCTGTATATGGCGAAGGCTCGTTTAGTGAGACCCCCGGTAGTGTGCAGAGGTATAATTATCGGACAACGGACTTTACAGCAAATAATATATTGACTTATAAAAAGACTTTTGCTGAGGTACACAATTTGAGAGTGTTGGCAGGACAAGAATATTATGAATATAATACAGAATATATCTATGGCTCTCGTAGTGGTTTCCCAACGCTAGGACTAGAGCAGCCGGTTGGAGCAAGTACATTGAATGACTTTACTGGTAATGCTGATCAATATAAGTTGCTGAGTTTTTTTGGTAATGCAGAGTATAACTACAATCATAAGTACTATGGTTCAGCATCCTTACGTTCGGATGGTTCGTCACGTTTTGCAAAAGACTCCCGTTGGGGTACTTTCTGGTCAGTGGGTGGTTCGTGGAGAATCTCGGAAGAAGATTTTATGCAAGACCTTTCTTTAATCAATAGTCTGACGCTCAGAGCAAGCTATGGGGGGCAAGGGAACGATAATGTGGGTTATTATGCTTATCAAGGCTTGTTCTCCATCAAGAACAACTTAGGCGAATCGGGTTTTGTGACCTCTTCCTTGGAAAATAAAAATTTGAAATGGGAAACCAATCTGAATTTCAATGTTGGCCTAGATTATGTTTTGTTCAGAG
>CALKIV010000065.1 GCA_937995835.1 uncultured Dysgonomonas sp.
GACAGGAATAATGAAGCTGAAGCAAGCCCCTTTATCCACATTATTTTCAGCCCATAGCGCTCCCTGATGCAATTCGACTACCGATTTGCTGATACTTAACCCCAGACCTGTGCCCGAACTCGAATGCTTGTTTTGAGCTACTTGATAGAATGGTGTAAATATACTTTCTAAGGCATGAGGATCAATACCCTCACCCGAATCTATAATCTGAACTAGAATAAAGTTGTCTGCGACTTTACTATCCACTCGTTGAGAATATTTATTTTCTACCTCTTTAGCCGATAAAATATGAGATTTGAGCGAAACTTCTCCACCTGCATCTGTGTTTTTAAAAGCATTGGATAGAATATTTATAAATACTTTTTCGAGCAAAGTGGGGTCGAATAGAATTGAATCACCTATCTTTTCAGCTGTATATGTGTATGTTATATCTCTACTGATCGCTAGCTCATTGAATAATTGTACAATATCGTTTGCAAATTCATTGAAATCTGTGTTAACCAAATTAATCTCCAAACCACCACTCTCATTTTTTTGAAAGCTCATCAAATTATTAACTAAACGTAACATTCGCAAAGCATTGTTATACATCATCTTTAAACGAGTATGTACTTCTCCATTTTGGCTAGTTTCGTTTTTGAGCAATTCGCCCAAAGGGCTTAATATCAGAGTTAGAGGGGTACGAAGTTCGTGTGAGAAATTGGTGAACAATCGACTTCTTGCCTCATGAAATTCTTTTTGTCCTTCTGCTCTTGCTTGTTCCAGTTTGATATTATTCTTGAGTTGTCGACGTTCATCATAACTGCGAATGATAAAATATAATATACTTATAGTCAACACAAAATATCCTAGATAGGCCCACCATGTTTTCCAAAAAGGTGGTAGCACTTCTATCTTCAATGCTCTACTTTCTTGATTCCATACACCATCATTGTTAGCGCCTTTGACATAAAAAGTGTACTCACCTGGTGGGATATTGGTGTAATATGCTATTCGTCTAGTTCCCACTTCATTCCATGCATTTTCATATCCTTCGAGATAATACTTATACTGATTTTTTCCAGAGAGAATATAGTTGAGAGCGCTATATTCGATACCTATATTCGATTGATTATGTTTTAACGTGATTTTACTACTAGTATAAAAGTTCTCTGTCAGAATATCGTTACCTCCATGTACACGTTCAATATAATTGTTTACATATAAATTTTTCAAAATTATATTAGGGATTGTGGGATTAACCCACATTTTACGAGGATCGAAAATCACATAACCATTGTTGCCACTGAATGTTATTTGGCCATTCATGAGTTTAGCCCCTACATGAGGAGTAAATTCATCCACTGCAATTCCATTAGCATGTGTATAGGTTTTCAGTTCGTGACTTTCTGAGTCTATCTGAGTAATACCTGACGAAGTGCTTACCCATAATTGTCCCCTGTCATCTTCTACAATGCTACATACATTGTCATCGGCAAGTCCACTATTTTTGTTAAATATTTTCACTTTGCCATTGTCTAAATTAAGAAGGCAAAGTCCTCCTCCAAATGTTCCTACCCAAATGGTATTGGCAGACTCCTTGTGCAATGCACTGATATAGCTCTCAGGTAGAGATAGCTTATCATGTTCCTTTTTATATTGTTTCAGCACCCCCTTTACGGCATCTAGGTAGAACAATCCGTTGCTACGTGTACCTAAAACAAATTCATTATCATTTATTTCTAAAAAAGTTCTAACATCGTTGAACTGAAAATATTCACCTGACTGCAACTTGAAAGAATCTACTAGTCGTAACTTGTCATCAAATATTTTTAATCCTATCTGGTTGACACCTATCACAAAAAGATGCCCTGATTTCAATCGTCCTATCTGGTATATGGAATTCAGCGTATTGGAATCATAAAACTTTCTGAATTGTTTGGTTTTCAAATCAAATTCAAAGATGGTGCCTTGATTTGTTCCACACAGAATTTTATTACCATCCAAATAGAGAGCTTTCAAAATATTTTTGGAGTGTTCATCCACTTTCCCTCTGATGATTTTGTGTTGCTGATAGCTCCCCGCCAACTTATCATATTGTAGCAATCCTCCACCTTCTGTCGCAATATATAAGTCTGTTGGTGTTTCCACAATAGGACCAACAATACCTAACATATTATCCAACTGACTTGCAGGATTATAAAAATGGAAACGCTGCCCCAATGGATTGTAATAATTGATTCCTCCCCCATAGGTACCCACCCACAATGTTTTATCTCTGCTATAATAAGTGGCATAAACGGAATAATGACTCAACGAGCCCTCTTTTCCTTTACTTGATTGGTATTGCTCTATAATACCATTAGCATCAATAATATTGAAACCGTTGAAAGTACCAACTAATATTTTTCCTTCAGGAGATTTGCTGAATGATCGTACATGATTATTTGTCAATCCATTAGATTGATTATAAACTTTAATTGCACTTTCCTCTTTTGTTTTAAAGTAAACGCCACTATGATGTGTACCAATCCATAAATCACCATTTTGCTCAACATACAAAGCTCGTATATCGTTACTTTCCATTTGAACAGTAGAAGAGTTAATTACTTCTTCGACAGTCAACTCTTGTTGATGGATGGAGCAGATGATAACTCCCTTGTTGGATGTTCCAACATACAGTTTATTGTCAATAGACTGTAATGAGTTGATCGTATTACCAGTTAACTGATCGTCCAACAAGAAATGTTTAAAGTTGTCACTTTCTGCTGAATACAGATACAAACCTTTTGTCGTACCTATCCATAATCGCTGGTCTTGATCTACACAAAGGGCAGCAATAAGATTATTTGTGATTTTGGAGTCTACGAAATACCTAGTGAATGTATCTTGCTGTGCATTATATCTATTTAATCCGTTGTTAGTGCCTATCCACAAATCTTTGTTGGCATCTTCTACTATTGCATAAATATGATTATCGCTAATGGTGGTTGAGTCTGTTGCTTGACTTTGATATACATCAAACTGATAGCCATCGTAGCTATTTAAACCGTTGCGAGTGCCAAACCACATGAGTCCATTAGAATCTTGAAAAATAGATGTGACACTTATTTGAGACAATCCGTTTTCAACAGTCAACTGAGAAAATGTATACTCTCCTTGTGCGAACAGATTCATACAAAAAGAAAGGAACAAGGCTAGCGTCAATTTTACTTTCATCTATCAAAATTAAGGTTGTGAAAACAAAAGCGAAAGTTATTAAATAATCTCATCATTATAAAAAGCCTACTACAATACTTCTTATTTCATCAAAACGATTTAATAATCAGCAATATTTTTAAGTATCTTTGAAAAAACAAATATTTGATCTTCAATGAATCATAGTATGGTTCAAAAGACCTTCTTTCGAGGTTTACATAAACTCATTTATTTGATATTTAGAAAAAAACAGAACTCTATTTTAAATATGACTAGTTTAGTTTCACTCATTATTGCGTTGTTCACTCTACTGATAACAGTATTGATATTAATACTTGCCGGAATAGCAATTTTGCTTGTGTTAATAATATTCTTCTTTATTTCCATCATCGTAGGTATTAAACAACAATCAATATTAAAGGGCTTAAAAGTATTTATGATTGCCTCTATGATGCTTATCATTACTCCAATCAGTGCATTATTCTTCAAGTTTAATCTAGCATCAACCCTCGATTTAACGATGCAGCAAGGCTTGTGGGTAGGAGCTGTTGTTGGTGCAGTGGTGAGCCTTCTTTTCAGCCTCCTATCATATAAATATTTTCAGAAAGCTAGTGTTGCTTGTTATAACTTTGTAAATAGCAAGATGAAAAAGTTATTTACACCTCAAGATGTGGAGGATTAGAATATTAAAAACAAATAACAATCATTTTTAATGAAATCTTT
>CALKIV010000066.1 GCA_937995835.1 uncultured Dysgonomonas sp.
CTCGCTATCAAGGCTTATGGAGTGGATCGTGTGGTGACAAATTTGTCGGGGCTGGAACAGGATGAGATAGTAAAATATGTTGCAGGAAAAAATATTTCTATTAATGGTAATGTGATTTCTGCAGTGGATAGTATATATGATGATGGGGAGTTACTTCTCCGACTAAAAGCGTTAGAAAATAAATTAGATACTTTTCTAGCAGAAGGAGGTACTATTGGAGGAAACCTGAGAGTGTCGGGTTATGTGAACGGACAAAAATTTTTGAAAAATGAGTAAATTTCAGAAATTAGATCGTACTGGATGGGAGGCTGAGGCTGATTCATATAATGCAAAGGTGAATGTAGCTCAGAATGTTTTAGATGGTAATCCCAATACATATTGGCATAGCTCTTACTATTCAAATGGCAACTTTACAGGAATTGATATCAATCCTCCTAAAACATGGCAGAATGCCCCTTTTAATCTGTGGGTAGACATGAAGGATATTTATTTTGTAGATAAAGTTACAATTCTACGAAGGGCTAGCCAAGATGAGTTAGGAGCATTCAATCTTTATTCTTCTTTAGATGGAGAAACCTGGGATTTAATTAATTCCTATGATATAGGGAATCCTTCAAAGATATTACTTGTTGAATGTGATTTTGAACCTATTATAACTCGGTTTTTGAAGGTGGAAACTACTCGAAGTAATCGAGATACAGGTAATTCATTCATTGCAGAATTAGAAGTATATGGTATTAAGTCCAGTGAAATAGAAATCGAAAATTGGCAAACTATAAATGAGACTTTTAATACTGCCATGCAGGCTGATGATGAATGCCCGACGAAAAAAGAAATTGAGGCTCAAGATTTATTGGTGAATGGAAACTACTTGCAGAATGAACTTCCATTGTTTATGGATATTGAGAAGGCAACCTCGGAGCCTACTATTGCCAACCTTTGGATAAAACCAGGGTATATGATAGAAGTAGATCATAGTTATAAAGACAAAACATATAAGATGTTAGAAATAACAGATAAGGGGAAAGAGTTGGCAATGTTTCCTGATGTGATAGACGGTGAGCAGTATCAAATTTGGAATGAAACTTTTGCAAATTCTAAAATAGAAACGTTACCAGAAGCAAATTATAGCAATGCAATTTCATTAGACATGTTCTGTTATAATGCTTTTAGGTTGCGAGGGACACGACAAATTAAGTTGGGAGTTTGTGGTAGCATAGCGATGGCTTTTCAGGGATGTGGAGGTTTTAGAATCTTGCTAGATAATGAAGGTTATATGGGTGATGTTGAGGCTAAGTCTGCTTTCCAAAATTCATGGATTGAGTTGGGTGGCGGAGAATTTATCGGAGATTTTAAAGGCTTTATTATTTCTGATTTTATTCATGGAAGTTATATGTGTGCTGAAAGTCAATTATTTATTATGCGAGAGGAGTATTGTTTCAATCTGTCAAATGGTTATTATGAGAGCTGTTTTGCTGGAACTCAATTTAGGCAGCTTATTGGAGGTAGTGAGGTCATTAATGAACTTCATAATATGAACTTTTTGATGCCGAATGCGCCTTTAGCATTTAACACACTTAAGAAGGTGGTTAATGGTGCTGGTAAGTTTGATCCTCAATTGTTTATAGATTGTCTAGAGCTAGAAGTCTGTGACATTATTGAATTAATTCATGATTTGGATTTGAGAGAGTCAAGTAAACTTTCTCTAGCGAGTGTAGAATTTATTGTTGATAATAAGACTAATGAGGAGGAGATTAATATTATTGTCCATCCTGAAGTGTATAATAATGTATCTCAAGAATTGCGGGAAAAAGCATTGACTAAACAAATTAATATAATACAAGAATAATGGCACGAAGACATCATATATTACAGAATAAAGGGAAAATAACTCCTGATCCTTTTGTTAAGGGGAAAACGGATTCGATTTATTTTATTGCAGATAACGATTGGATTAAGCATTATGATACTTGGTGGGATCCTATCAACTATGATACTCCCGAGCTAAAAAGAGGAGTGTATACAGAAGGAACTTATAAAACTCAAGAGGTGGATGAAATTTGGTGGATGGCACAATCTGTGAAATTTACACATCAGAAAGCGAAACATTCGCAAGATCCCACTTATCTTAAGAATTATGACATCTCACAAGCTAATCTGGATGCCCTAATGGATGAAGAAGGCGTCGATTATGCCAAATGGTTGAATATGGCTGGTGGTTACACTTATCCTGTTGATGGTATTGCTTGGTGGAAAAAGATCTATGCCATTGGAGATTGGCATGCTTATGAGTTGAGAAGCTTTAATAAAGAGCAATCTACAGGGGAACTGACTACTGTGGCTAAAGAATGGGATGAAAGTGAACTTCCAGATAGTTTAGTGGGGAACAATAGTAACAACCCATACTTTTGGTTTGGCTATGAAGACAATCATATTAAAGAATTACAAAACCCGTGTGTCATTAAAAAAATAGTTTGCCATTTTGCAACATCAGGAGAATTGGGGTTGCGACTAGATTATGCTGATGGCAGTCACTATGCTGGTAATTACACAGTTGTGGAAGGACGTAATGAACTAGATATAAATCTTGTTGTAGAAAAACCTGTAAAAAGATTTAGTGTATCAGCGTATCGTGGAACAATCAAGGCAAAGAAGACTAAAATACAAGATGAATTTGGAAGAATAGTTTATAGAACCAATCAGTGGTGGCAGGGACCAACAACTCATGATTGGTCTTTAGGAATCGGCTTGTATGTAGATACATATCAAACATATTATAACGATACCTTATGTTGGAATACTCCTGAGATAGAAGATGTTATGCAGCTGATAGGTCAAGCGCCCACAACTTCAAAAGATATTTTCCAAAGATTAATAGATTTCACGGTATGTAATGACTCTGATAATCAGTTAGGTAGATTCCCTAAAACGGACTATCCTTTGCAAGGAACATTGAACACCTCTGGTTTGACCTTTTTCCCGGCTGGTTCTAAAGAAAATATAGATCCTAAGGCTGATTATAAAGATGTATTTGCTGCTGGCAAGTTGTTTAATATGACAGTTGGGCACGATTGTGATCATAGAGGTACAATGAGGGTGTTCAATCTTATAAAGGGAGAAGTTGGTGGAGCAAAGGGGATCTATTTTAGTCCAAGTGTGCGTAATACTGGTTATCCATTTGGTGCTAGGCAGTTGCGATTCTCTAAAAGAAAAACGAATGGAGAACTAGGTTATAAAATGTATCTAGATGAAGAAAATGATCAGGTATTGATGCTGCCTTATTTCGCAAATGAGCAGCCGGTTGTGGAAAAATCGAAACTAGGAAACCGACTTTCTGACGAAGGTGTTTGGGGAAACTTCCATATAGGCTTTGGTATTTCTTTTCAGGCTAAAGTGGAAGGTGCTAAATCTGTGTATATTAAACAATGGATCAATCACGATGGACGAAATATACACTTTTTGGATAAAGATAATAAAATCATAAAAACAATTTTACATGCTAATCCTAGCAATGCGTTAACACAAGTGGAGAGTAGGCATCAAGTGCCTAAAAATGCAGTATTTGTAGTTTGGTTTACAGCAGATCCCATAGAGGTATATTGTGATGTGGAGTACGAAGATTATACTAAAGATCCTCGATATGCTTTACCTGAACTCCCCAAAGGCCTACTTCGTGGCATTGTATTGCGCTACACCAACCGACTGTATCTCAAGGTCTGCAAACCCCTATCGGAAATGAGATTGGAGGAGCAAGAAATTTTATCCCATATCAAAATGGACAATTAATGACAGCATCATGTTAGAAATATTATCACAACACATCGACACCCTCATCGCCTTCCTCACAGGAGGAGGGCTGTTGTCTTTCGCAACCCTCAAGTTCACGCGAAAACAAGCAGAAGCCGACGCCATGAAAGCCGTTCAGGAAGTTTATCAAGAAACCATCAAAGATCTAAGAGAAGATAAAGAGCTGATGGGCAAAGAGATCTCAGACCTCAGAGTCAGGGTTGCCGGCATTTATAAAGACTTGGCTCTGCTTCGCAAGTATAAATGTACCGATCTGGATTGTCAACACAGAAAAATAGATTGAAGATTTATGAAACTTAGCAACAACTTTACTTTACAAGAAATGTGTGCCTCAGCCACTGCCGAGGCTAACGATATCACCAATGCGCCCACTGCCGAACAGATTGCCAATCTGCAAAGTCTCTGTCTTAGACTTCTACAGCCCCTTCGAACCAGCTATGGTGAAGCTTTCCATATCAACAGTGGCTTCCGTAGTCAGGCGCTCAACAAAGCAGTGGGAGGCGTGCCCACCTCGCAACACTTGAAAGGGCAAGCAGCCGATGTCAGGGTCAGACAACCTCGCAAACTATTGGCAAAACTCTTGGAGACGGAGCTCGATTTCGATCAAGCCATTCTCTATCCCACGTTTCTGCATCTCTCGTATAACGAAAACGACAATCGTCAGCAAGTGCTCTATGCCAAAGGTGTGAAACCATGAAAAAGACTATTTGTATCTTCGCAATAGTTTTGCTTTTGGCTACGATGATTGGTTGCAAAACAAAAACAGTGTACGTACCCGTAGAAAAATGGCAGACGGAAATAGAGATGCTCGACCGTTGGCACAGAGACTCTGTTTATATCCACGATTCCATTTTTGTGGCACATAAAGGCGACACCATCTTTCTCGAAAAATATAAATATATCTATCGCGACAAGGTGGTCAGAGACTCCATCTACAAGACCGACTCCATCCATGTAGAAGTGCCCTATCCCGTCATCGAAACTCGGGAGGTCAACCGTCTACATACTTGGCAAATCATCTTGATGTGTCTGGGTGGCATGTTGATCGGGTGGGGGGCTTTCCGTCTAGTTCGGATCTTTCGTCCTTAAGCTTGTCAACATCAATCTTCCATAAAGAAGCGATTACTGCAATTTTATTTGCAGTAATCGCTTCTTTATATATTATATCTATGTCAATCCGTAAAACAGTTCTATGTGGGCGTGTCCCCTTGCAGGGGTCGGGCTTTTCGCAGTAGTCCTCGCCCTGTCGGGCTGTGGGCTACTC
>CALKIV010000067.1 GCA_937995835.1 uncultured Dysgonomonas sp.
TGCAGGGGTCGGGCTTTTCGCAGTAGTCCTCGCCCTGTCGGGCTGTGGGCTACTCAGCTGCAATCCCTCACGCAGGCTGACGCTAAATTACAACTCATCCTAAAATTACAATAAAGAAGAGTTCAATAAGAAAAAAAATCGTAAAGACAAGTATCATTCCAATGATAGAGATCACAGCGGTACGTCCCCAACCATGTATTCGGTCGTCCTCCATCTTTAATTGGTAGATTTCGTTACCTTGCACTGCTTTGGCAATCAAAATGATGATGAAAGCTGAAATGAAGGCGACTGCAATACGCGGAAGACCGATGATGGAGTGTAAATCGTGCCCTATGATCTGAAAAACAACATATGCTAAGGCAAAGACCCACGTCAACATCACGTTTTCGTCCTTGCCTACTGCTTTATAATTTTCTGCCATCATGTAGCCTGCCACTAATGGTCCACCTAGTAGCGCCCCCACAAATATAGATTGTTCGTTATAGCCTTTTCTTTCTTCTTCGTTAAATATGCTCATAGTCTTTCGTGTTGTTAATAATTGAGCTTAGTTATGCTTTGTTAAAAGTAGTAAAAAAGTATAGAGTATGATCATTTACATCTGTTTTCTTTTTTGTCCTTGTAGATAAGTTGGTTGTAGAAAAGATACTATTTTCATTTTTGATATATATTAAAGTTGCCTCAACTTTTTGCTCTGTGGTTTAAATAAAAATCAAGATAGATGATCTATGAAGAATAAGGAAAGGATTTGTCACTTACAAACCCAATACTTATCACTTTCAACTCACCACTTACAACTTAAGATAAGCAAAATAATGTTTCTCGACCATCTTCGACAGCAACTCGATGTTGAGCATATCAGAAGCCTCAGAAATGTCCTTGATGGTGCCATCGTTATACAGAATCTCTATTTTGTCGTCCCACTCGCTATACATCTGTGTGTTGATGGAGTCTACAAAGTATAGATAATCAATCTCTTCGTCGCTGATCTTCAAGCTTTTTTTACAGTCAGCCCTAAACTGTTCTATCTGCTGAGGGGTAGGGGGCTCGTGGCTCACCACTATCTTGAACAGCTTGCGACAAACGATGCCCTCACTCAAACGTGAAAGAACCGTGTCAGGATGCGACATCCAAATCTTTAGCGAGCACCAAATATCATTATCGTCCAACATGGCCAGATTGCGCAACACCAACTCTCTGTTGTTGCGAAAGAAATCCTTATCCACACGATTCTCCAAAAAGAAGGTAAAGGCCGGAGGTGCAAAAAGCTTTTCGCCTCGGTCCGTAAGCCACTTAGCCCTTCGGAATGTTTGAATCAGCATCTTTTCGGCAGCCACAGCAGTTTTGTGCAGATATACCTGCCAGTACATCAACCGTCTAGACATCAGGAAGTTTTCTATGGAATAGATTCCCTTAGCCTCCACCACCAAGCGATCGTCTCGCAGATCGAGCATCTTGATGATACGTGCCGAACCGATATTACCCTCTGTGACGCCCGTAAAGAAGCTGTCGCGACGCAGATAGTCCAATCTGTCTACATCCAGCTGACCACTAACCAATTGATGCAGAAAACGCTTCGGATATTCATCCTTGAAGATCTTGATACAAGTGTCGAGTTTCCCTCCAAAATCTTGATTGAGAAGCTCCATCAATCCAAGTGAAAATTCCTCATGCGCCACCTCGTTGGTCAACGTATGTTCCAGCACATGCGAAAAAGGACCATGACCAATATCGTGCAACAAGATGCAAGCCAGTGCTCCGTTTGCCTCCTCGCTGGTGATCTCATGCCCCTTGAAGCGCAGATTATAGATTGCTTCATTCATCAGATACATCGCCCCTATGGAGTGGTGCAGACGCGTATGCTGTGCTCCCGGATACACAAAGGAAGCCAAGCCCAATTGGCGAATGCGTTGCAGACGCTGAAAGATAGGGTGCTGGATGAGCTGATAGAGAAAATCGTTGGGTATGGTGATGAATCCGAAAACCGGATCGTTGATTATTTTCTTTTTATTAGACATTGATATGTTTAAGTTTGCAAGTAAAAGAGTTTACAAGTAGACGAGTAGTCAAGTTTATCAGTAGACTAAAAAACTCCGTGTTACTCCTTTTACTTTGTGGTAAAAAAGTCTAGACCATTTCTCTACAAAAGTAAGAAGATTTCATCATATTTGAATAAAATAAATCTAAAGACTAACAACATGAGCATTTTAATAGAACAATTAGAAAAAGAACTTCCATCCATAAGATAGTAATTTATACTAAAATCTTATACCGATCCGTGTGAACAGAGGAGGACAAGGCTTCTAAAAAAGGAGCTAAAGTGATTGTATATTTTACATTTCTTCCTACTTTTGCATGTGTAATTAAATCAATTTACATTTTTGATATGGAAATCTTAGAGACCTTTCTCCTTCCCAGTGCATGGATAGCACTAGCTGCTTTAGCTTTTCTAGAAATCGTTTTGGGTATTGATAACATCGTTTTTTTATCTATTATTTCATCCAAATTACCTGCCGAACAGCAACCCAAAGCCCGAACAACAGGGCTTGTTTTGGCCATGTTTATGCGCATAGCACTTCTGTTTTGCATTTCGTGGTTGATGCAACTGACCAAGCCGATCTTCACCTTCGACACCTTTTGGCTCGATGGGTCTATCTCCGGACAGAGCATCATTATCTTTGTGGGAGGTCTGTTTTTATTATATAAGAGTGTTTCGGAAATTCATCATAAGCTAGAGGGGCACGACCCGAATAGCCCACATGTTAGTGCAAAGAAAGTTGGTTTTGTGGCTGTTATAGCACAGATCATCGCACTGGACATTGTTTTCTCGTTCGACAGCGTGCTGACAGCTGTGGGAATGGTCAGTTTCGAAGAATTTGGCTATGTAAAAGCCATGACCGTGATGGTGACAGCCGTCGTACTTGCCGTATTGGTGATGCTTGCTTTTTCGGGTCCGGTGAGCCGTTTTGTTAACGAACATCCCACCATACAGATGCTTGCTCTGTCGTTCCTGATCCTCATCGGAGTGATGCTATTGGCAGAATCTGCACATTTGTCGCAAATCAAGATTTTTGACACTACTGTGGGGGCTATTCCCAAAGGATATATCTATTTTGCCATCGCTTTCTCGCTAGGTGTGGAAACACTGAATATGAAACTCAGTAAACGGAAAAAGGCAAAAGCAGTAGATAAAAAATAAGGCTGTGCCATGTGAACAGTCACAAATTAGCCCCAAAGAAGACAATTATTCTTCTTTGGGGCTAGTTTGTTAATACAATAATATGCTGTTGGTTATCGTTTACAACGTACTAATTGCATATTAGTTTGAAACACAGCAAAACGACGTAACTCTCCTCCTGTGGTCGTTCTGCGGTACCATGCAGTTTCTCCACCTATGCCTGTACTAGTAGACCAATATTCAGCATTTTTCCCCCAGTTTAGCTGTATGTTTTCATAAGCGTTAGTGCTACCTCCTACAAGCAAAACATCAAATCCTCCAAGAGCACTGGGCAAACTTTTTCCAAAAATAAAGGATGAAGGATTAGTTTCAGGTACTTTGCACACCGAATTCATAGCATTACCATGACCGTTGCCACGTACGCTGTCTTCTGTGTCCCATGCAGGCTTCCATGTGCCCCATTGTGCCACTTCTTCAGCTGTGAATGAGCTATACTTCCATGCATTGTTGTGGATTTCGGCTTCTAATTCATTCCACTCTCTATCTGTAGGAACATGCCATCCGGGAGGGCAAATGCCCTGAATTTGAGGTAGCTGAGATTCTACACTCGAACCATGTCCAAAGTCATTAGCATCGTCGTTATGATCCCAAGCGCCCATGGTCGCAGCAGAGTAGGTGTAGAAAAGACCTTGTTTTTCAGTCCATGTATCCGGTACTTTATGAAAATCGGAAACAACTTTTTTGCTAGTCGGATATCGATAAGCTTTATCTTTTGTATTTGCTCCTAAGTCTTTAGGGTTTATTTGTATAGGTTCCTGAGGAGCGGGGATGTATCTCATGTTCTCGAGCATCCATTCTCCTGCATCGCCAAACTTGCGATAGGGATACGTTTTTGAGTATTTGGCATCAGCCATCGCTCCTCCGTGAGGGCGTGTATCAGTATAGTACTTCACTTCTGGAGATGCTTTGATCCCATCTTGAGGCAACTTTTCCCACTCAGATCCATTCCAGACGTACATTCCCGGATGGATAGGTGTAGCAGAACACCAATCTTCATTGACATTGTAGATCAGCAGCCCTATATGTTCTCTCTTGTCATAACTGCTGGTTGTGCTACCTATCGACTTTGCTAATTCGGCATCTGTGGTCGGGGTTAGGTTGGTTAGCATTACTCGTGGTAGTCCTAGCCCCAGATAAGAAGAGCCATCAGTTTGCTGTTTTAAATCCAATAAAGCTCCTTGGCTCGATTGGTTTGCACTACCAATTGTTACTTGTGCATATGCTTTGCTTGTCAAAAGTATTATAAAGCTAATAAGCATAAAATTAATGAGATTTTTATTCATATAGTTTGTTTAAGGTTTGTGTCACAATGATTTATCACTACTCTTGAAATGACTTTCTAAAAAACATATAGAGTTATTTAGGTAGTGGATAAATTGATAACCTAACACAAATATAATTTTAAGTTTTCAATTTCGAACTAAAAAGATGTCTCTCTTTTTCTTTCTCTTGAATATTAACGTTTAATGTTGATGTTTTAAGAAAAATCTCATTTGTTTTTCATGTTAAAATAGTTTACATTTGTTTCAAAAATTTCACATATATAAACTCTTAATAGTTTCAAACTTTACTTTGATGAAAATCAATACGATACTCTCCTTCTTGTGCTTTATGTTAGCCTTTAATGGCTTAGATGCGCAAAACAGCAATCTTATAAACAGCAAAAATTTTTCGTCACTATCATTCGTTTATGGTTGGTACAAAAATCCCAAAAATGACAAATGGACAACTAAAGACAGTGAAATAAAGGATATTGACAAGTTTGAGAGTTACACCATTTTTGCTCACAATGTTGACAACAAAGACGTGGTGTGCATCATGAAGTTATCTACCAAGTCGTCTATCTACACTTATGATATCTATCTCATAGATTTCCAAGACTATGCCAATCAAATTTCGAAATGGGAGGAACAAGCTACTTTTCGATTTCCTATCCTCAAGCAGTCGAAAGTAGAGGCAAAGAAACTAAAGGAGATTAATTTAAACGATCTCAACTTCAGTGCAATGGAAGACTTGAAGACGAAAGAAAGCAACTTTATTTTCCAGTATAAATTTGAATACGATGATACTGTAAAATTTCTATTCTATACCGAAGAGTGTGATAATGCTCGATGTCAGTTTGTGGGGTTGAATGGAAAAAATGCTAACTTGAACGTTTCATTGTTAGACACAGACGAACTTTTTGACAATTTCTTTTATAAAACGATGAAAGACAATTTCATTAAGTTTACGGATGCACCTCTGAAAAAGTAATAATCTTTTAATAAACTAATAAAACAACACATGTTACAGAAAAAGATCACATTGGCACTTGCATTGCTTATAATGTCTGCCACAGCTGTTTTTGCCCAACTTCCTTACTCCAAAATGCTTCCATTGACGGCCAAGGAGTTGAAAGAGAAGAAGTTTAAGTACGACTCGAACAAGAATAGACATACCTTGTCGAAGTCTAATAAAACGAATCAGACCATGAATGTGTTGTCTGCCATTGGAGGAGCCGGAGCGGACATAAAACCCCATCATGAAGACTATGTGGTTACTATACAAAAAGGGGCAAACGATGAGACATCTTCTCTTAATGTATTGTTCTACAGCGATGACACGTATCACACAATTCAAAGTTGGGTAGCTGAAAACGATATTGAGGCAACTGAAACAAGTTCAGGTAAAATGAACATTACTAAGTTTACTGCAGATGGTTATACCGTGACTCTTTCGCTAGAAAGAGTGTCTATAACAGCAACTACAACAAACACAATGGCACGAGCAAAAAATATAGATGAATCCTACAATGTATATAACTATACCATCTATACAGATGTAGAGCCAGATTCTAAATGGCACAAAAAAGAAGCTGAAAAGAAGGCAAAGAAGAAATTGAAAGGAGACAAAGAAGATCTTGACGATTTGATGTAAAAAAGAGAATCACAATATATTTTACAAAGGGAGACTACTTCATGATGAGGTAGTCTCCCCTTTTGTATTATAGTTTATAGACCTTAAAGCCTATCGTATTATACGATATAATGCACCTCATGCGCTTCTGTTTTTTGAGGGATCTCTAAGTTTATCAGCATTTTATCTAATACATTCTCGGGTAGAGGATACGCTCTGTTCTTATTCTGATTTCGCCAAACATTGTATGGCTTTTCTAGATAATGTATAGATACATATGCTCCGTAGTCCACAAATAGGTCTACCAACTGTTTACGCATCAAGCCGGTGATATTTGTAGCATTCCAAATGAAATCTTGTCCTACTCTCAGATTTGTCCTTGCCTGTTCTTTAGCTTCCTGAACCACCCATCCGTTGCGTTTTTTGTCCGTTGGGCTGATCTTATTCTTTCTTCTGATCTCGTCTAAACTAATCACAGGTAGATCTTTATCTAGAGATTTAAGATAATAATCCTTTCCCATTCCTGGCAACCCTGATAGCAAAATCACCTTTGATCTAAAATCTTCGAAAGGCACATAATCTACAAAAGCATCATCCGTATTAAAGTAGTGATACCGAGCACTATTCGTCTCAAATGTCTTTTCCTTTCCCCAGCAATCTTGCTCTTTGCAATAGAGATCAAAAAGGTCGAGCGAATAGAGCAACTGATCGAGATCTTGACAAATACGACCTCTGGCATCTGCCTCAGCTATCATCCTCAAATATTTTGTGTTAAGCCTTAATGAAGCCTCCAGAACTTTCTTCTGCGAATCGTCCTTTTCCATCAACCACAAGGGTAAACCATGCAAACGCACCAAAGAAACGATGTGCTCACGCAAATGAAAAGGAGTCTCAATGTCCCTAAATAAGATTTGACGGGCTGTCCGCTCTCCTTTCTTGGCATGCCCAGGTGCATGAATGATGCCGTTGCCCTCATCCTCAGATGTTGATCGCTTTTCTACATCATGTAGTAGTGCCACTGCCCATAGTAGTTCTCTGTCTTGATCTGTCAGCGAAGCATAATTGGGCAATTGGCTGAGCTCAGCCATCACCATCTGTGTGTGAATAGCCACATTACCCTCTGCATGGTGTAGCTTGTGTTGGGCGACATATTGCATATGATTGACCCACGAAAATTGCTTTTCCAGATCATCCCATTTCTTATTCTCGGTCAATTTCCAAATCATCATTTTTTTGTTTTAATTCCCAACTCATTTTTGCCCGTCTCCAGCAACGCGTCCAGTGTTCATCAGTCTGTACATGTCCTTTCCGTACATATTTAAACACATTTTTAGCAAAATCAGCCACTGGATATTCTTCCATGTTTCGGCTCACCACTCCCTCTCGGGTGCAGTCTTGTCCACTTTTGGCATCTCTTGCACCAAATGCACTATCTTGCTGTGCCATAGTTATTACCGATTCTTTCAGTAGCTCAGCAGATAGCTCTGCCACACAGTCAGTCTTTAATAGTGGAACAGTTGGTAAGTCAAATAGTTTTGCATAGAACTGTACTTCTTCCCATGACAGCCACATATCATGCAAACGTACGGCAAAAACAAAAAAGTATTCTTCAATTCGTTTATATTCAATGGAATGTACTGCGAATAAATTTTCGCCAAAAAATTCCAGATCGCCCAAATCTCTCTTCATAAGCCCCACCGTTGGCGTAGCTGAGCAGTCCACGGCGAAGTGGTAGGTGTGGCATGCGAACGAGCAAAGACACCATTAGCACTCAGGCAATTGTTCTCCCCATCGAGTTTCTCGGTATGCACTAGATGTGTAAATTTAGAAATGTCATCCCAAAAAGTATAGTTGATTCGGTCGTCACTCGTCGTCCCTGGAGAAAAAGGGTAATGATAGGTGCGACCATATTTTGTTGAAATCATAATGTAATATTTTTTGTTATATGATATAAAAATCAATCTGAACATACTCTAAGTGAGTAGGCCAGACTTATAAATTGATTATATAACAGAACATTACATGACTGTAGCTTATTGCAGGATTGTGTTATTTGATTTGCAGTAAAGCACAAAAGTATAAAAAGAATAAGAATAAAACCAAATGTAACTTGAAAAAATAAGAAGATGGTCGATTAAGGCATCACCTCTGAAGGTCGCTTGTAACAGCTTAGGAAGAAAAAATTCATCATTTTTCATTAGTTGCGGAATGCTAAATACTGATATGTGGGGATTGCAAAAGGGCTAGTTTTGCTGTTAATTTGTTATATCACTTAATTATCAAAAAAAACGAATAACGATATGAAAAAGGTTGGAATATTTTACGGAAGCGATACAGGTTCTACGGAAGAAATCGCAAAAGTGTTGGGCAAAAAGTTGAATGCTTCTTCAGATGTTTTTGATGTCTCTAGGGCAGATACAGCACAGTTGGGTAACTATGATGTGTTGTTTCTAGGTAGTTCTACACAGGGCTATGGTGACTTGCAAGATGATTGGGATTCATTTATCGATAAGTTGAAAAAAGCTGATCTGAATGGCAAAAAAGTGGCGGTTTTTGGCTTGGGAGATTCCAGCACTTATTCTGATACTTTCTGCGACGCTATTGGCGTGATAGCAAAGGCAGCCAAGGAGGCGGGAGCTACCTTGATTGGAGATAAGGTAGATTCAGCAGGTTATAGCTTCGACGATTCTGCTGCCCTTGTAGATGGAAGCTTCTGTGGCTTGCCAATAGATGAAGATAATGAGTCGGAACAGACCGAGGATAGGTTGAATGGTTGGTTGTCAGGTCTTAAAGGTGACTTGGAATAATAATAGAATCTCGAAAACAGAAGTAGTATGAATGTCTTTGCACACCAACTCTATGAATGCAAAAAGGGAGTTAGAAGCATGGCTTTAGCCACTTTGCAACCGAAAGATTTACACTTAGCAGAGAGGAAGATTATCTCTGCTAAGATGGCTTACCATATTCATATGGTGAGCGATAGCAAGGTGAATGTTTTCTTTGGCAAAGAGGAGTGCATCAACGTGATCAAGAGGATGTGCAATAAGCCACTATATATGTTGTCGATTGAAGAAGATTTTATACTTGGGGCAATGCTAGGTTATAGTATTTGCGAACAATGCAATAGATATTGTTCAAGGAAACAACGTCAAGGTAATATGCCCAATGTAGTGGGTGTGGATAAGGCGTGATGAGGTTGTTGTTTCTTGTAATTGGTTGTTTGTTACCTATTTGAGTTGTGTTGTGATTGATTTGTTCTTTATAGTATTTGTCTATGATGTGATATCGGATATCGCTAATAGTTATTAGTGTTTTGGGTGTAAATCACTATTTGTAGTGATTGTCTACTCTTTTGTTTTCTTGTTTATTTGTAATAAAGGTTATCGTAAAAGATATAGATAATCTCTATGATTTATTTATGAAAATAAAGATAAGGTATGAAAAAAGTTGGAATATTTTACGGAACATCAACAGGCAACACTGAAAGCATAGCCAAGCAAATTGCGAAAAAAATCAACATACAAGCTTCTGATATTTTCGAAGCTACCAGAAACAATGCAGATAAGTTGAAAGACTATGATGTATTGCTGTTTGGAACTTCGACACAAGGGTCTGGAGACTTGCAAGACGACTGGGAAACATTCGTGTCAGATGTTGAGAAGGTTGGGCTTTCAGGTAAGAAGGTAGCAGTGTTTGGATTGGGCGATTCTGCCTCATTCTCAGATACTTTCTGTAATGCAATGGGCTTGGTAGCCGAGGCTGCCAAAAAAGCCGGAGCAACGCTTGTGGGTAATAAAGTGTCTACTGAGGGATACACCTTCGACGAGTCTGATTCGGTAGTAGATGGATTTTTCTGTGGCTTGGCCTTGGACGAAGACAACGAGCCTGATCAAACTGAAGAACGAGTGGACAACTGGTTGGCTGAGCTAAAACCAGAGTTCAACTAAAAGAAAAATCAAAGAAGTTCGCAATAATTTTTTCGATATTCTCTCTGATAAATAGTCTAGCGAGATTTGTTTTGATGAGGTGGCTATCAAAGAATTTGAGCTTTTCTGACATTGGCATTCGTCTCTCTATTTCGTCTATGTTATTCTAGATCTGGGCGAAGCGAATCTCTTCTAGAACAGGGTTCGTCTGTAGTGAGAAGGATACCAATGAAAAAAAGACCTGTAATATATTTATATTACAGGTTTTTTCTTTTTATTTAAAACTGTGATTTACTGCTGATCTTTGCTGACCGGAGTGGCATGCAGGGTTGTCAATCAAAGCCATGCCTCTCTTTGAAAAGGAGGTATTTGCTTCGTTGCATCAATAGTGCTAACAGCAAGCCTATGATGGATGATGTGATAATTAATAATAGGATTGTTGGGGTGTTTATCTCAACTTTTAATAGCCAGAGTATGCCATAAGCAATAGCTCCTATAACGCCAGAAAACCCAATAAAAGCGAGAGTTCCAGTTATAGCTAATGAGATGAAGATCAGAGTTTTTGTTTTTCTATCTAACTTTTTCATTGCAAAGCTTTTGGTAAATGTAGGAAAATTACCCAATCTACTAAACTTTATCTTGCAGCTGGACATGTGACGACCACATCGCCTAACTCGAGCATTGCATTTATTAAATGGATACGTTGGAATCGCGAAAGATCGGATTTGGTGATCGATATTTCTTGTATGATTCCCTTGGCGAGCAAGTCTTGGCGTTTCACTCCATTCAACAGATAGGTGCTTGGGGTAAAGAAGCCTTCGTCGTTCTCAAACACCAAATTAGCATACGAGCAATCGGTGACAAAACCATTCTTTATAATAATGATCTCTTCTTCTGGATTTCCTATCTTGCTGATGCCTTCCGTCAACTGACTGCGATCTAGGTATTTGAATGTGTAGTCAATCGTGTTCTTTTCCAAAATGGTGAGCTTCTTAATACTGCGTTTGCAGTATGGTGCGATTTCTATTTGCTCGATGTGGTCTGAGTATACAATTCTACATTTTGAAATTGTATCAGGAAGAGGTTGAAGTTTGTTAAGAGCATCGCTAAGCGAAAAATATTCAGAGCCTTTATAGAAATGGTCAAGCGTTTGGTCTACACGCTTTTGATGCAGATCAAGAAGGTGCGCAATACCATTTTCTATTTTTATGCTTTCTATAAATTTTGTCATACCTGTAAATATACTTTATTCAAAACTTCGTCGTACTCTTTATCGCAAATGCTGGCTTGAGTAATACCTCCACCACTTCTGAAAAAGAGTTGATCGCCTTGTTGCTCAATGAAACGAATTAATACTCCGGTGTCGAGGGTGGAGCCGTCGAAGTAGCCCATCACACCTGTGTAGTAGCCTCTACTGATTGGTTCAGCTTCTTGTATCACTGATAACGCACGCGCTTTATCGGGTGCACCCATAATCGAGCTTGCAGGCAATAGTGCTGCAACTATATCGCCAAGCCGATATCTATAATCATCCTGTAGCTTGCCACAGACTTCGGAGCTGACCTGAAGAATGTTTCGCCCTTTGACAGCGATATCGTCTATATATCTAAATCGGGTGATCTGTACATCGGATGCCACTTCTGCAATCTCACGTTTCACCATCTCGATAACGGCAGTGTGTTCCTCTATTTCTTTCGGATCGTTCAATATCACGTTTTTGGCGTCGGGCACTGATGCGTCAATCGTACCTTTCATGGGATTGGTAGAAAGAACTCCATCGTGAATCAAGATATGTCTTTCAGGTGAAAAACACACAAATCGCTCCGGAACATAGATCTGGTATAGTGATTTGCTCATCATAAATATCTCACGTAGTGAAAGATTACACTGCAACGGGGTTTGTACGGTGAGGTTTATTACATCAGTGGTGTTGGACGCCATTTGTTTGATGGCAGTCGAAAACATTTGTGCATACGTTTCGCGGGAAATGGGTTGTGGTGAAAAGCTGAACGGCTGATCTAGCATCTGATCTTTGGGTTTATTCCCTACTCCTCTTATTTGAAATAATATTTCATTTTGTTCTAAGGGGTTTTCTACAAAAAGGAACTCGCTTAGTTCAAAATTTGCCGCAAATAAGAATGGTTTTGATTGCGATGCCGATCGGTTCAGTTGTTCTTTGAAGTCACTGATGGTGTGGAATATCATGTTTAAAACATCTATAAGTTGTACTGATATGAGATTGTAAATATAATAAAAATGTAGAGACATCTGATACACTTGAATCTTCTCTATGCTTGGTAATAGAAATTTATTTGCTTGTGTTGGCTTAGTATTCAGTCTAAAATCAGCTAAATACAATGTTGGTTTTCATGTATATTATACTTTATAATGATGATGTGTTATTATAGGTTAAAACGAAGGGGGTGGTTAAACTTTTATCATTTTAGAGTGTTTGTGTGTCGGTTGAAAGGCTTCATGGTAGAAGTCATTTTTATAATTTAAAATCTAGGGCTATTATGGATTTAATGGCCTTCTTATTGAAAAAATGCGTTTTTATTTTTTTCTGATCTCTTTCATGGCAGTGTCTATGGCACTACATGCGCAAGTAACAATGGGTTCTTTTATCGCACCTCCTGAGGGAGCTCTTCTCAATCTTCAAGAATATGGACCTTGTTCCCAAAACACGACCTCTACTAAAGGTCTACTTTTGCCACGGGTAGGGTTAACGTCTCTTAGTTCTTTAGAAGATATAGAGGGAGTAAATAGCAATACTCCAAAGCGGTATTCAGGACTTATGGTATACAATGTTAATAACTTCAACAACGACTGCTTGAAATTACCTATTGGCTTGTATGTTTGGAGTGGCAGTAGTTGGGAGAATGTGGAAGGTAAGGAGACAAGTGAAATGCCCGGGTCTTATACGGAAGATGTTTTCGTTTTAAAAAGAATTATGGCAGAAAATAAAAATGCTAGGTTGGGATGGTTGTTTGATGAAAGTGATCCGGCTAATCCAAAGTATATTGAAGGAAGTGGAACCGGTGTTTATTTTACTCAAAACTCGTGTGGTCAGTTAAGACTTACCAAATTAGAGATAGCTAATCAAGCATCGTTGCTAACCTTAGATGTGTCGGGTGCCACGGCATTGGAGGAACTGGAATGTTATAGAAACTCTTCTCTGGCATCGTTGAAAATTTCTAATAATCCAGAATTGAGCGTGTTGCGATGTAGAGAAAATTCGGCTTTGCAGTCTTTGAGTCTAAAGGATGCGAGTAGCTTGGAGATAGCATCTTGTTATAATAATCCTGCACTGAGGTCGCTGGATGCTTCGCATTTGAAGATGCTGACTCAGTTGAGATGTTATAACAACCCTTCTTTAGTTCAATTGAATATTCAGGGAGCTGACAACTTATCTTATTTGGATTGTTGGAGTACTTCTATCGTTCATTTAGATGTTTCGGATGCAACTTGTTTGACCTTTTTACGTTGTGACACAAAGACCTTAGACAATATTCAGGTTATTATTGATGAGTCTCAAAAGAATATCGAACTGATTCCTGATAAAGGATCGAATATATATAATTGGATATAGTATTGAATACTATATCCAATTTGCTTTGTATTTCAGAGAACTAGCAAGCTGTTTTTCTTTCTGTTAGTTACTAATTTTGACTTGTTTGATTGCATTATTTGCATTGATCACCGGGAAATACATCATTTCAACCTTTGCCGGATTGAGCGTGTATTTTCCAGAGTATCGAGGCAGTAAATTTATCGAATAGCTATACTCTCCTTTAGGTAGTTTTTCGCAGAAGATGGCAACTTTTTCTTTGAAGTGTTCTCTGTATATTTCGTGATTTCTGTATCCACCGTATTTGTTCTGATAGTTGCAGCCTGCCGGAATTGGGATCTCTATGATCACATGTTCGGCATTGTCTTGTTTCACTTTTACGGTAACTTCTAGGGTGACTGCAATTCCTTTTTCCAGTGTTGGGTGGTTTATTGTTGTTGCTATTTCAAAGGCCTCTCCACGATGCTCTTCTTTTCGTCTTTTCATGGTGTATGCTGAGTAGATCAGAGGTATACCACTTTCTTTTTTGATAGCCAGTTTTTCTCCACTATTAAGTGTTGCATTGTACGGAAATTCCTTAATTGTTTGATTGTCTTTTCCACTAAGCATAACTGTAGCCAAATTGTCTGAGGTTGTTGCCTCTGCCAACAGATCGGGCAAGATGGTCATCAAGGCAGATGATGCTTGATAGGTATTCCAACCATATCTTTTTGTGCCTAAAATATGCATCTGCATGCCATCTACATATTGTGCCAGCAATGAATCGTTGCGAGCAATGCGATAGGCTATGACGTTGACTGCATCGTTGTTGTAATACCAATAATTTGTGCGCAAGGTGTCTTTGATGTTGATAGCCCCTAACACATCTTTGTTGAGGTGATCGGTTATCAAAGAGTGGTCATACTCCAATCCCAATTTTTGGCGCATCTCTAGCAGAGTCAATTTTTGAGTCAGATATGAATTGCGAACAGCATAATCTTCTGGTCGTTTGGTTCTCTTATATCTGTTGACAAGGGAGTCTTCATAAGCTTCTATTTTGGCTATCCTTTCGTCAAAGAGTTGGATGATGTCTTCATAGTTTTGCTCTGTTTTCCAATCCACGAGGGCACTTAATACATCTATGTCACCTAGCGATGTGTTGCGAAAACGGTGTACGTCCATATAGTCATATTGCACTTTAGAGATCTCTAAATCGACCTTATATCCTGCTTTCTGAGCCATATTAAGAGCACGCAAAATATGAGCTGACATCCAGAAAGATGTATTAGTCCCATTAGACCACCACGACCACAGCCTGTCTCCATTCTGATTTTGAAGTAAGCGATTGATTATTTCATTTACTTTCTTATCATGTTTGAATTTCTTGCCCATAAATTGTTGGTAGAGGCGATAGTTGAGCAAGCCTATCAGCTTGGATGCCAGCTGTTCGTTACACGCATACTTATATCCCATCAGATAGTTAGCTGCATCCATATATATGTCAACTTGTTTGCCTGTTATTGATATCTGCACTTCTTCATTGTCGTTTGCCTGAACATCAACATGATCTCCGTTGCGTAAAAACTGTAGTGTTCCTTCAGCAACTTCTGTACCTTGTTTTTCGATAGAGATGCTTCGCTGTTCGCCATCCGAATAGCCATCGTTGCGTGTAAAGCGATACGAGAATGTCAGGCTATCTTGCTTTTCGGGAGCTACGATAGGCAGATATTCTTGGTACGAAGAGGTGAAGTGGATCGGTTTGTCAGTAATAGAGTCTCCATTGTGGACAAAGATCACGGCACCATCTATTTCTTTATCCTTGGTGTAGTTTCTGATGTTGGCAGCTAAGAGCGTTGTATCTCCTTCGACTAAAAATTGAGGAGATTTTAGCTCTGCCATCAGTGGCTTGTATGAATTTATGCTGCGACGGAGTGTTCCCGTTTTCAACTTCCTATTCATGGCATATACAATAGCTTGCCACTTGGTGATATTATCCGGAAATGTGACAGAAAACTCTACTTCTCCTTTTCTGTTGGTTACCAATCTAGGCTGCCAAAAGCCCACATCCGAAAAGTTTGAGCGCATGCCATCCAGTTGCATCAATTCTTCATAAAGCTTTGCTGAACCATCATCTTCCACGTCTTCAGCGTCTGGTGTAGATTCTACGTCTTCAGGATCTTGTACAGATAGTCCGGCTACACTGCCTTGCAGTACTTGACTTACTGATCCTGTTAAACTCATTTTTTTCTGAACACCATAGGCGACCACAACAGTTTCCATCAGCAGTTGAGCATCTTCTTTCAAGACAACTGTAATGCTACTGCCACGAGTTACTTTTACCTCCTCTGTTTTATACCCCAAGAAGTTGAATAGGAGCGTGTTTTCTGCTCCATGCAGGTCTAAAATAAATTTGCCATCGATATCTGCCATTGTGCCTATATTGGTATCCTTCAACCTGATGGAAGCTCCTATTAGAGGTTCGCCTAGTTCGTCAGTCACTATTCCTCTGACATCGTTGGCTGGATTGAAATATTGCTTGCCAATATTGGTAAACGAGTAGGTGTTATTGCCGGACTTACTGCCAGATACGGTTTGCATAGGAGGCTGATACTCTAACCATTTTGCAGAAATAGAATCTTTAGGATTTTCGACGGATGCTGCCATTTTTATTTCCACATATGTGTTTTGCAATAATGGCACATTGTTGACCCTCAGATAGTTTCCATTGGCATAGAGAGCAAATACATCATAATCTCCGTATGCCATACCTCTTATTCCATAGAGGTTGTTAGGATTATAAGCTCCTAGTATATTTTGATTAAAGACAGGAACAAATAGTTTTCCTGTTTCTTTATTTAGCATCACAATGCCTCGTACGCCCGATTCTAGACTGTCTTTAGGAACATGTATTTTGGTATTGTTTAGATGAATAGTGCCCGGAAACCACTTGTTTTCTTCAGTGGGAACGAGACCTATTATTCGCCCAAACTCTTGAGGGGTGAAATGAAAATCGTTTATTTTATCAAAATTATTGTTAGCTGTTTGAGTCAGTGTTGTTGGGTATGGCTCAGTAGGATATTTGTAGACAACATTTCGATCATATTTGTATAAAAATTTACCTTCATGGAAATATTCAACCCCATCCATATAGCGATACATTCCCTCAGCCAATGGCCCTACAGTGTGATAGGTTTTATTGTGTTGATAGTAGTTTTGAAAATGGGGATATGCGATTGGAATTACGATAGTGTCTTTTTTCAATCTTTCAGTCATGTATGTAAATCGATCTTTTTCGATGGGAATAACCGATAGATATCGAGAGTATAACTCCTTTTCACTTGAAACAAATTCATGAACTCTATTCGGATGTTTCTTTGTTCCTTTGTTGACGGTAGGCATATATATTGTTCTCACAAAACGGCTTTTGGGCATTTTGTTGAGGTTGATACTAAGAATCATTTTTTTGCCTTCGAGAAAACAGAATCTATCGATAATGATGACTCTATCGTGTAGTCTTAGACTGATCTTATGTTCTTTATAGCTTTCTGTCAAGAATGAGTAGCCTTGTGGCTGTTCAGCCCATTTGAAGTAAACAGGTTCGCCATCAAGTTCTATGGCATAGATGTCGATAGCGTTGCCGTCAAGCATCACATAGGGGGCAAATTCGGTTGTGCCGTCAGGTGTGTTGACGGAATGGGTAAAGATATCATGATAGGGTATTCTGCCCCCAACATAGCTGAGGGTATCCATGATGCCCTCATGCAGATCAGGATCGGGAAATGTAAATCTATAATACGGGTTCTTATCTAATGAAGATACAGCATTCCAATAGTCAAAATTCTTTTGAGTGAGAGCCTGAGAGTGATGCGCATTTTTATCTTCTATATAGTATGAGTCTCTTTTCTCGCGCCCCTTAGGTGTATTGCCATAATAGGGTAGGTCGTAGACATGATAGTTTAGCAGTGAGTTATAGGCAAAGGCAGTGATGTCAACACCTTTAACGCCTCTGTTTCTACTATCTGTTATTTTTATTTTGCTGTCGATGGTTTGTCCCGGATATACACGGGTGGGCATATCCCATTCTATGTCAAGGAATTCTTTTTTAGGCACATATACTCGCCGGTATACTTGATCTTCTCCACCCATCGTGAAAAATATTTCTAAGAAATATGTGATATCAAGATCAATGTAAGCCCTCTTGAAATCTAAAGTTTTACCGGATCCTTTTTCTAGTAGCATATTCCCTTCGTATACATACCAAGCAACATCTAGTCCAAGGGGGTTAATTAGCTCTAAGGTTAGTGAATCCTTAATTAAGCCTCCTTTTATATCCAATTCATGATATGTGTTGCTGACATTGATCGTTTTGGAGGTCTTATATTCCGGAACGGTGATGGTATAGTTTTTAATGTTTTGCTGAAAATTTTCAGTATGAGGCAATTCTATTTCTTTTGTTTCTTTTCCATCTATTGTTAATTGGGCTGCTACCTTTTTTTCAATTCCTAGTTCTTCAAACTTGAAGACGAGGGTAGAGTCTTGAGTTCTATATTTTACATCGTAATATGATTTATAAAATATTACATTGTGAGTCGAGTTTAGCAGTTGTCCATCAGGTGTCAGCACTGATATATGCACTCCATAGTTGCAGTCAGTTTTGTCGAACAGCTTGGCTGGAATTACATAAGTTGTTGGTGCATCATTTTTGAGGGCAACGGTATCACTTTTGATAATATTGGGAACAACTAGCAGGTCTACGTATGAATTTCTGATTTCTCCACGAGTGATTGTGATCTGTGCCTTCATGTCTGGCATGATCAAGTTGTTAGCATCTACAACTTTGATTTCAAGCTCGTTGTCATTGGGTTGATATTGAATGAAATCTTTTATTCTGGTTTCTATTTTATTGTCATACAGTTCATAGTCTTCGTATCTAAATGAGGTCTGCGATACAATTTTTCCTTTCTTGTCTCTTAGCTGTAAGGCATAATTCTTGTCCAATCTCAGTTTGAGAGAATCGTGCAAAACCAATTCTTCGGCAAAGCCACCAGGATTGTAAGGGCTGATGTTTGTAATCTTCTTAAATTCGTAATAGCTATCCGGCTTTTGCAACCACAATTCTAAGTCCCCTTTGATAGGTCTTTTGTTACCTGATAGGGCATACGACTTGAAACGAACTTGTTCCCCTGGTTTGTATTTATTTTTATCCGTGATCATATAGCTATAAAAGTCTGGTTTAGATTCCTCTCCTCCATAATATGAGCTGCCATATGAGGGGTAGATAATATGCTTTTCGAGATCGAAAACAGCGGTAAACTTATCAAGCTCAACCGTTAGAACCCGATTAGGGTTTTCTGACCAATCATCTGTTCTATACACTTTACTTTCTGCATCATAGGGAATATTTGAATCAAACAAACGCCATTTTCCACTTTGTATTTTCACTTTTGCGTCACTGCGTATTTCTCCGTTACGATCAACTACTTGTAGGGTCAGCACTCCATATTCATGGAACAAAAATACCTGAAAAGGAATGATAGGGGCATAGCTGTAGTTAATCCTATTCTTATTGATGCTAGCATAGATAAAATGTCCTTGGGCTGGGCTGTCAGTCCATCTGTTTTTGAAAGTAGCTACATGATTATACAGAAGTTTCTTCATCAATTTGTCGCTTCCTTCTTCTTTCAAAAAGCGTTGAGCTTCTTTATTGGTTACTTCAAAAACAAAGATAGAGTCGCATCCTTCCCTCCATTTTATGTGTTCTCTAATGGCTTCTTGAGCATTTAAAGGAATAGCTATTCTGAAAAAAAACAGAATGAGAATAAGATATAGTGATCGGTTTTGCATAAGTGTTAGTTTGTTAGTTGCCTTAAGGCAAAGATAAAATAAAATTGGGGCTCTGATCTATATGTTCTTGATAATGTTTAAAATTAAGCCCTTATTTATTGGTAAGGGGAGGAGATGAGATTTGCTGAGATTGCATTGATGTTGGGCTAGATATTGGATTATGCTGTTGATACTGCAATGACAGAATCGAGGTCTATATTCTACTAGCACTATATTAAAAATAGAGAACATAATCATGTTGACCTCAAAATGATTTTGTAATATTGTCAAATAAGTTTGTAGAAGGTGCTTTGATGCTCCCTTTGCAAGTTTGATAAAAGTCTCGAAATGATGCAAGAAGTTAACTTTGAAGAAACATATATAAGATATTATGCAAAAATGAAGCGTTTTGCATTGGAGTATGTTTTGCGCGAAGAGGATGCTGAAAATATAATTCATGATGTTTTTGTAGAACTATGGGAACAGTGGGAGACTCACAAAAGGCATAATAATGTTTTAGCTCTCTTGTTTTTTATGCTTAAGAATAGATGTATAGATTTTTTGAGACACAAACAAGTGCAACAAAAACTAGCTGAAAAGACACAAAATGAATATTACTTAAGCTTGCAAGCCAACTGTGCTGCTTTGTCACAATTTAATGAAAACATAGGATCGGAGGAAGACCTCCATGAAATAATTAATAAGGCTTTAGCATCACTACCTGATAGATGTCGAGAAATTTTTGTTAAAAGCAAGATTGAAGGGAAAAAACAGCAAGAGATCGCCAGGGAACTGAATGTGTCTATACATACTGTTGAGAGTCAGATGGGTATCGCTTATAAAAAGCTTCGGAAAGAACTTCGAGATTTACTTCCTTTACTCTTTTTTCTACTACATTAAAAAAAATAATCAAATTTTGTTTAGCGGATTTTTACCATCTATCCGTTAATTATATACACGCAGATAGTTTATGTCTGCCATAAAATTTAGTACATCATAATGGATACACGAATCGAAAAGTATTTCAACAAAGAACTAGACAAAGATGCTGAGGCTGATTTCTTGATAGAACTTCAAACAGATACAAATTTGCTTGAAGAGTTTATTAAGTACAAAAATGCTCAAGGACTCATCGCTTTTATAGACTGTTCAGATGATATATCGGATGGAAAAGAAAGTTATGCGCAATTTGTGAAAGCTAGACAGAAGAAAAAATCAAAACGATTCTATCTCAATATACTCAAATATGCATCGGCTGTAGCTGTTATTGTAGTGAGTACCTTGTTTATTTCAAATTTATTGAATTACAATATTACGAGTTCTCAGGATAGCATTTCTTATAACACAATTACAGTTCCAGCAGGACAGCGGGTTTCTGTTAAGTTGAGTGATGGTACAGAAGTCTGGTTAAATGCGAGGTCAACATTATCTTATCCATCCTCATTTAAAGCAGAAGACAGAAAGGTGTCATTAGAAGGAGAGGCTTATTTCAAAGTGGCAAAAGATCGTACGAACCCATTTGTGGTATCCACATCTTCTTTGGATGTGAAAGTGTTAGGGACGACCTTCAATGTTAGTGCATATGATGAACTAGAGTCGGTAGATGTTGCTCTTTTGGAGGGAAGTGTGGAAGTGAAGATTCATGATACATCAGAAAGCTCATTGTTGAGACCGAAGCAAAAATTGACTTATCAGGACAATGCTACATCTATTAGTCCTATAACCTCGGAAGAGGACTATTTGTGGCATAAAGGTATTTACAATTTCCAAAAGGCACATTTAGATGAAATAACAAAAAAATTGGAACTCTACTATCATGTGAAAATTGAAATCAGGAATCAGGATCTTTTGTCACTAGAGTATACAGGTAAATTTAGACAAGAGGATGGTGTGGCTGAGATATTACGCATTATTCAAAAGATCCACAAATTTGAAGTGAAAGAAGATAAGAAAAACAACATATTTATTATTCAATAATTTAACCTAAAATATAGAAAACCATGAATTAGAAAAAACAAAATGGCAGATGTCCTCACATCTGCCAAAATGAAAGTTAAACAAACCCCAAATCTGAAAAAAAACAAGTATTTATTTAACCAATTACAAAGTTATGAAAATAAAACCTTTGGCATTCGCCAGACTATGTCAAAAACATAAAAGATCTTTAAAAATTATGAAGATTTCATTTTTTATGTTACTCATCTGTTTCCAGTTGGCAGCGATGAGTACCAAAGCTCAGGAAGCTGCTTTGAGCTTGAAGAGTAATAGCTTATCTATTAAGAGCTTGATAACAGAGATTGAAGAGCAGACTAACTATCTTGTTGTATATAGCAATTTGGAAGTTGATATTCAGCATCTGACAAAAGTCAGAACGACTAAAGGCAAGGTGAAAGATATTCTGAACCAAGCTTTCGAAAATACGAATCTAGCCTATTCTTTTGATAATAATTACATTGTATTAAAGTCTAAAGATTCCGGTGCCGGTAGTGGAGCCTACGATATGTATGAAAAAAGGAAACGCACAGGTGTCGTCAAAGATGCTGAAGGCGAACCTATTATCGGAGCTACTGTTTTTATGAAAAACACAACAGAAGGAACGACAACGGATATTGATGGTCGTTTTAGTATAAATGCTTCGGAAAAAGATGTTCTTGTCATATCTTTTATTGGTTATGATAATCAAGAAGTGCCCGTAAAAGATGACTTGACATTCGACATAACTTTGCAGGAGGACATAAAGACACTGGATGAAGTGGTTGTGATTGGCTACGGAACGGTAAAAAAGAAGGATCTTACAGGTGCTGTGTCGATCGTAAAGCCTGAGGCGCTGAAAGATAGAGTGGCTGGTGACATTGGTAGTGCTTTGCAAGGACTAGCTTCGGGGGTGAAAGTGAGTTCTAGTGGTCTAGCAGGTGATGCCGCAGCTATTACAATTAGAGGAATTGGCAATTTGACAAACAATTCTCCTTTATATGTCATTGATGGAACGCCAACTGATGGCAATCTTCATCTTAACTTGCAGGATATTGAGTCTATACAGGTCTTAAAAGATGCCTCATCAGCTGCTATCTATGGTTCCAGAGCAGCCAATGGTGTGATTATTATTTCTACGAAGCAAGGTAAAGAAGGACCTCTGAAGGTTGAGTTTTCTTCTCAAATAGAAGTGAGCTGGCTCCCTAGATACGACCTGATGAATGCTGATGAATATAAAGCATATAATAACATGGCTTACGACAATGCCATCCGGATGGGAATAGAGGGAGTGACATCACGCCAGAATCATTATGATGCAAATACAGATTGGCAAGATCAGATGCTAAAAACAGGAATGATGCAAAACTATAATATTGCACTATCTGGCGCTAAGGAAAACCAGAGACTTTACACATCTCTGAATGTGATGGATAATTCGGGAACAGTGGAAGGAACAGGGTACAATAAATATGCTTTCAGGGTGAACACCAGTGGAAAGAAAGGAATATTTTCGTATGGTGAAAATCTATCTTACACCACATCCAAACGTAAAGGACTACATGGAAATCCTTTTTCTAACTTCATCTCTATGCCTCCAACAATCCCAGTCCTTGATGATTCTCACCCAGGAGGATATGGCTATGGCGACAAATATAGAGCGAGCACCTATGCGTTAAATCCTGTGGCTATGCAAGAGTTGCATACATCAAGAAATAAGGAGACATCATTACGTGCAAATATATATGGACAAGTAGACTTGTTTGATATGTTCTATGCCAAGCTGAATGGGGCATATACAGATTACTCCGGCACAACAAATACATTGCGCAAGGAAGGAAATTGGACCATGGGGCAAGGAGCCGATAAACCTTACTTGACAAAGGATAACTATGTGCTGAAAACGGTGATGATTGAGAATACTTATGGATTCAAAAAGAAATTTGATAAGCATGATCTTGATGCTGTTGTTGGGCTTTCGTATCAACATGACAAAGGTGAACAACATTACACAACCCGTCTTGATCCTCTAGTGATCAATGGTGAATATATCACATCAATAGATGCAGCTACGGGAACCACTACAGGTGGCACACATGTAGATGAAGCAGCGTTAGTCTCTTTCTTGGGACGGGTGAATTATAGCTTTGATGACAAGTATCTTTTTTCAGCCTCAGTGCGTCGCGATGGCTCGTCACGATTTGCTAAAGACAACCGTTGGTCAACATTTCCATCAGTATCTCTAGGTTGGAGAATAAGTCAAGAGAATTTTTTTAATGTTCCACTCATTAATGATCTGAAGTTGCGTGGTAATTATGGAACATTAGGAGGAAGTAATATCGGATACTGGGACTATCAAGCCTTTATTAATACAGCACCACGTGCAGTATTTGGATCTAAGGATGATATAGCCATTGGAATGATACAGTCTAAGCTGGTAAACAGCGACTTGAAATGGGAAATAACCAAACAGATGAACTTTGGTTTCGATCTAAAAATGTTGAAAAATAGATTGAGTCTGACTGCAGAGTATTTCAACTCCAAGTCGGAAGATTTGTTGGTATATCTTCCTGTTCTTCTAACCTCGGGTAATGCTGGTGGCAACCCTGCCGTGAATGCTGGTAGCCTGAGAAATCAAGGAATTGAATTTGATATTGCTTGGCGCGATAATATAGGTTCTGATTTTACTTACTCAGCATCGTTGAACCTGTCTCATGTCAAAAACAAGATACTAAGTTTGGGTTATGGACAAGATGTATATTATACCCATCTATCCAAATCGGAGATCGGCAAATCATTGGGCAGTTGGTATTTGTATAAGATGGATGGCATTTTCCAATCTTATGACGAAATCATTCAACACAAGAATAGTGAAGGAAAAATTATTCAGCCTAATGCACAACCGGGCGATATAAGATATGTTGATACGAATGATGATGGCGTGATTAATGCAAACGACCGTCAAATAGTAGGCAATCCTTGGCCAAAACTAGAAATGGGATTATCGTTATCGGCACAATACAAAGGATTTGACCTGATGGTAAATGGATATGGTAAATTTGGTCAAGAAGTATGGAATGGCTCAAAAGCAACAGCTGCAGATTTCAATATCAATCAAAACAACTTCAAGGGGTTGAAACCTTGGACTCCAGAGAATCCTAGTACCACTCAACCAAGGATTGTATATGGATATAGCGACAACAGCATTGGAGATCAGGACAGATGGTTGGAAGATGGTTCGTTCTTCCGGATCAGTGAAATATCTATTGGATATACCGTGCCACGCTCATTGTTGAGCAAGATCTACTTAGACTCATTGCGATTCGGTGTGTCATTACGAAACTTAGTGACCTTTACTAGTTATTCAGGACTAGATCCCGATTTTAAGGATACGGGGGTATATACTATGGGAGCTGACAATTCATCTTATCCTAATCCTCGTTCAATATTATTCTCTTTATCGCTAGGTTTTTAAGTAATAAATTGGAATACAAAAATGAAAAATAGAACTATGAAAAAAATAGTATATATAATATTAGCCAGTATCCTGTTAAGTGTGTCTTCTTGTAATGATTTACTGGATATAAACAATAATAATACCGTAACTACAGGTAACTTTTGGAAGTCAGAATCTGATATTGATAAGGGTGTTACTGCTGTATATAACATGTTTTATAAACAAGGAACATGGACACGCAATATCTATACCCAAATGAATGGAATGGCAGACGATGGTGTTAGCTTCTCGGGATGGGTAGAACTGGCTGAATGGTCACGCTTTGTTTATAGAAATTATAATTTCGATGAGGTAAATACTAAAATATGGGGCGAACACTATAAGGCTATTTTCAGAGCCAATCAGGTTTTAGACCACATAGATGGTATAAAATTTGAGAGCCAAGAGTTGAAAGATGACTACAAAGGGCAAACCTTGTTTCTACGTTCATTCTACTACTTTTATCTCGCTGTTCTTTATGAGGATGTTCCTTTAGTCTTGAAAACATCATCAGCATCTGATAAGCCTGAGCAAAAAGAGGTCGGTGTGATATGGAACCAGATAGAAGAAGACCTCAAATTAGCTATCTCAATACTACCTCTTACCAGAAATTCTGATAAATATGGACGTGTAACACGTGGAGCAGCATATGCTTTGCTTGGAAAAACATATATGCAACAACATAAATGGGATGATGCGGCGAAAACTCTAAAATGGTTTGTAGAAACTGGCGAAGAAGGAAGTGCCCTCTATGATTTGATGAGTAACTATGAAGCAAATTTCAGAAATGATACTGAAAATAATAAAGAGTCTGTTTACGAAATTCAATTCTCTCAGGTGAATAATACCGGTTTTGATACCGATTTTGATGCAAATTCAAACTTGGGAACTCAAATAGCGATGAACCAGTCTCCTGCAGGCTTAGGATGGAATAATATTCAAGCCAGACGTTGGCTCGTAGACTATTTCAAGAGAGAAAAAACAGTAGATGGTAAGTATGACAAACGACTCTACTATAGCTTATGGTATAATGATGCTGCCAAAGATTTTCCTGAGGAAAATAATTTGGTTTATGGGCGCGAGTGGAGCTCAAACGCCACTTGGGGAGAGCAAGTATTTATAAAAAAATATACAAGTAAGCTGTCTGGTACCGAAACAGAATTCTACTGGCATGATATCAATTTTAGACTATTTAGGTATTCTGATATTCTACTGCTTTATGCAGAAGCATTAAATGAAGCAGGAAACACACCTTCTGCCAAAGCCATAGAATGCCTAAACAAAGTGCGAGAAAGAGCTAAGCTGCCAAAAATAGAACAGAGTAGCTATTATAACGGTGCATTGATAACCACCAATAAAGAAGAGTTTAGAGAGCATCTGAAAATAGAAAGAGCATTAGAACTATGCTTAGAATGTGTGAGATGGATCGACCTGAAACGTTGGGGATTGAGTGATCAACGTGTAATAGATAATCTGACCATAAAGGACAGTGATTTCTCAAACTTTGTGGTAGGAAAATCACATCGAATGCCTATTCCTCAATCAGAGGTCGATAACAACCCTAATTTGCATCAAAACAAACCTTACTAAATAGTGATAATGAAGGTTAAGTTTTTTCAACTGCTATTAAGCTTACTGGCTGTTTCTTTTATCCCATATAATGAGGTAAAAGCACAGCAAGCCAAGCCTATAGTAGTCGTAACAGATTGTTATCACCCATATCAAGATCCAGGAGACAACCTAGACCTGATCAATGGATATAGCAATCCTGATGTAGATCTGAAAGCTGTGATATTAGATATAACAGACGCTTTCAGAAAAGATACAGCCAATCATGCTGTGCTTTGGAAAGATCCTCGTGGACCTAGAGAAGCTGGACTGATTCCTGTGTCGCAGATGAATTATATTTTTGACAAGAATATACCATTTGCCATAGGACCACTTACTAGTATGACTAGCGAAGAGGACAAAATGGAATATATTCCACAGTACGAACAAGCAGGAGTGCAGCTGTTGCTTGATATACTGAGGAGCGCTGATCAACCTATAGATGTGCTATCCTTTGGTTCGGCTCGTATCCTTGCTGTTGCATATAATAGAGAGCCCGAACTGATGAGGACTAAAATAAATCAGATTCATCTAAGTGCAGGCACAGCTTCTAAAGATTATGAAACGGGAAGTGATCTAGGTGCAAACATGATATCAGGGGGAGAGTGGAATGTAGCTTTGGATGTGTACGCATTCACTCGCATCCTTCGTTCCGACTTGCCTGTCGCCATTTATCCTTGTGCAGGTAAGGATGGAGGATATGTGAAAGATGTGAATAATTCTTATTGGGAATTGAAGGATATGTCTTTCCTGAAAAGGATGGATTGCCCCTTGCAAAACTATTTAGACTATGCTTTGAATAAAAAGTTGGCTTTTGACTTTCTTCAACAAATGGATCAAGGTTGTGCTTTTGCAAAGGAGGATAGACCTCTGCCTGAAACATTCCATATCTGGGAAACTGCAGTTTGGCAACATGTGACAGGTAAAGATATAGTGAAGACCAAAGAAGGTACTTATCTATTCAGAAATTCTGGAGAACATAAAGAAGGAGATAGCTATGTTGATAGTAGCTTAAAGCCTTGTAGATTGGAGGTCAGAGATGATGGTCGATTTAGATTTGAATATGTGGAGGATAGCAATTTTAAGATCTTTTATCGTTCTAACCCTGAAGAGAATGAAAGGGCTTTAAATGCAATTATTCCAAATGTGTTTATGCAAATCAAAGTGAATGATAATAGAATAAATAAAAAATAATATGACATCAAATATAAAATTAATTAGTGTTTTTATAATAAGTTTTCTACTGCTGACCGCTTGCGCTAAGGAAAATAAAAAGGAGTTAGCAAATGAAAGAGAAGTGCCTACAATAATCTTTGAGACTGATATGGGCAACGACGTTGATGATGCCTTGGCATTAGATATGTTATACAAATATCTTGATAAGGGGCAGATTAAACTTTTGTCTATAATGACAAATAAAAATAGTGTGTATTCTGCAGAGTACCTTGACCTAATGAATACATGGTATGGATATCCTACTATTCCGATAGGGATTATGAAAGGAGGGCCAAACAGTGAAGATGATGCTCTAAATTATGCTAAAGCTGTTTGTCTGCTTGAAGAATCAGAGAAACCAATGTTCGACCGTTCGTTGAGCAATTATGAGTCATTGCCAGAAGCTCACATCCTTTATCGTAAGTTGTTAGCTTCTCAGCCTGATAGCTCTGTTGATATTGTTTCTGTAGGATTTTCTACCAATCTGATACGATTGCTCGACACCCCTGCTGATGAGTATTCACCACTAACAGGGGTAGAGTTAGTAGGTAAGAAGGTAAAACTGCTTTCGGCGATGTTAGGCAGCTTCGGAGCCGATGCAGTAAGAGAATACAATGTGATAGTAGATATTCCAGCAGCGAAGAAAATTTTTGAAGAGTGGCCTACTGCAATTGTTGTTTCTCCTTTCGAAGTTGGTGATGCAATAAAATATCCAGCAACAAGTATCGAAAAAGATTTTGCTTGGGCTCCTCATCATCCGATGGTGGAAGCATACAAGGCGTATTTGCCTATGCCATATGATCGTCCTACATGGGATTTGACTTCACTGATGTATGTTGCCGAAAACGACAACCATAAGATGTTTATTTCTGCACCAGGAATAATCTCAATAGATGATGAAGGTTATTCACATTATCAGAGCGATGCTACGGGTAAACATCGTTACCTGAGTGTGGATGTATTGCAGGCAGAAGTAATCAAAGCTCATTTTGTCAATCTTATTAAAAGTAAACCTCTAAAATATCAAAACAAATGAAACCTATATTATATAAAATAACAGTGCTAGTTTTAGCAATGCTTGGATTCACTCTATGTTCATGCAGTAGCGATAGTGAATTTGTTTTTCCGGAGCCTTCACCGACCTACGAATTGGTGGATATGGTAAACGTTTTTGGATTTTATAACCAAGATCGATATTCTTACTGTCCTAGCGTGACGCGTGATGAAGATGGTACAGCACATATGTTTTTGTGTGGTAATCCTGAAGAACAAATTATGGTTGATAACATCTATTACGTGCGTATCAATCCTGATGGTTCTCAAACAGCTCCTAAAAGTGTGTTACAACCAAACCCTGACACATGGGATAGTTTCCACACATGTGATCCATCGGTGATTGCTGGGGACTTTAAGATGGAAGGAAAATCGTACAAATATGCTATGTTCTTTTTAGGGAACAAAAGAGGAAGATACTTCAATGAGGTAGGTGTTGCATTTAGTAACGAGATAGATGCCGATCATTGGGTCAAGTATCCGAAACAATTGGTAGAGAAAACTTGGGAGGGTGAAGAAGATCAGGTTTTAAGCAATGGAAGCAAGTCGTGGGGTGTTGGTCAACCCTCTGCCATATCGCTAGACCATGCAGGTAAGGTTTTACTTACATATACTTCAGGTGATGCAGTTGCTACTCGTGTAGTGTGGTGCGAAATAGATATGAGTGATATGGATACCTATCAGCCACAGTTGGCTAAAACAATGGTGACTGGAGGCTTGAAACAGATAAATAAGGTGGACGCAGATCACACTGCTAATATCGATTTTGCTATCAATTTAGCAGAGAATACTATCATTATGATTCGTCCGGTACATCCACATCCTACCAGTTATCCTGCATTTTTGCCTCAGGCATTAGAAATCAATTATATGCCTTTGAATGCTTTTATGGCTTCTATCGGAAGTTGGAGTACCATGTTGCGCATCACTCCTCAAATGACAGGATATCCTCGCAATCATAATGCAACCATCGAGAGAGACCTCTATGGCGAGATACAGGATTGGCGCAATCCCACCATCTATTATACTGTAAGTAAAGCCGCTCCTGATGTGATAGCGGGGGCTAGTACTCATGCCGAATGGACTTATCGTATTTGGAAAGCTCAGATACAAGAGATAAAATCACAAGAAAAGTAAAACCCTATGAAGTGCAATATTATGAAATCATTATTTAAATATATTTTTGTTTACACCTTGTTAGGGGTATTCTTTAGTTCGTGTTACGATTCTGATGACCATCAGCCTGATGGCGATGCTTTTATATTATCATTTTCAATTGATGGTAATGTGGGCTATATTGATGGAGAAACTAAAGACATTGTAGTGTATTTACCTCTAGGTACAGATGTCACAGAGCTGTCTCCTGTAGTTGTAACATCCATGAATGCTTCAATAGCTCCTGGTCTTAAAGATGAAATAGATTTTTCATCACCTGTCGATTTTACAGTTATTAGTAAAAATGGAGCTCAAAGCAACACGTATAAGGTTACCATTCGCAATCAAGAGAATAGAGTCAAGAAGTTGGAAGCCATTTATAATGAGATTGCTTACAGCGCTGTAATTAATGATGCTAAGAATATTATCACCCTTAATTTACCATCCTTTATAGAAGATCTATCTCAGATCAGACCTATTGTAACTGTTGCAGAAGGAGCAAAAGTGGAACTGCCGAGTGAGTTTGTTGACTTATCGGAAGGGAAGGAGGTTGCAATAAGTGTGGACTATAAAGGGTACAAAAATGTTTATCGTTTAGTAGCACAACATATAGCCGCACCTGAAATTCTCAAACTCAAAGCTGGAGGCTCGGAGGCCGTTATAGATCAATCTGCTCTAACAATAACGATCCCTTTTGGTTTGGATATGGATATTTCTGCCATAGTGCCTGAGATCACATTATCTGACGAGACTGTGGAAGTGGTATCGCCTGCTGATTATCAGGATGGAATTGATTTTGCAACTCCTGATCTTAAACTTGTGATAAAGAATAGTGTTGGTGATATTAGAGAGTATGCTGTAGTTGTACGTTCGGTTTTATTGATCAATAGTTTTGTCTTTGAGTTAAATGGTTATAGCTATCGAGGTGTTATTGATAATGAAGAAAATACCATTCGTGTTTTTGTTCCTATCTCAGTTGCTGTAACTAATCTTAGCCCTACTGTAACAACTAATACCACTGGTGCTAAGATAGAACCGGCATCTAATACTGCTCAAGATTTCAGTTCACCTGTATCGTATACCATCTCCAAAGGGGAAGTGACCATGAAATACACAGTAGAGGTTATTGCTGCAGACTTAAAAATCGGATTCTTGGGCGTGTGGCCAGATGAGTACTCAATCACGAATGAGGATGAATTGGTTGCCTTCAATTGGTTTAAGAAAACGTATCCAAAGGGACAATATATTTCATTTACAGATATCAAGAATGGTCTAGATTTATCATTCTTTAAGGTGTTGTGGTGGCATAACGATCAATATCAGAAGTTGCCTGCTATAACAAGTGAAGTGGAAAACCAAGTTAAAAACTATTATGCTAATGGAGGTAGTTTATTCTTAAGCACATTCGCTACTCAGTATATTAAGACGATAGGAGTGTCAAAAGATGGGCTAGCGCCTAATAGTGTAGGTCAAAATCCAGAGCCAATTGCTCATCCGTGGGGCAATGGACTATCGGTGAATGGATATGAGTCTCATCCAATTTTTGAAGGTTTGGATATTTGGGATTTTGGTGATGCCATAAAGCGTTTTTATCTTCTTTTTGATAATACATGGCGCATGGAGAAACATAGTGATTGGGCAATCGGTCAAGCTCCATATGCAACTATTGATACATGGAGAGAGGCTACTGGCGCCCGTGATCTGGGAGGATATGAGTGGGAATCTACAAGAGCCAATGGAGTAACTATGGCTGAGTTTCCTAAAAATAATAAAGGAAAAGGAGAGGGAGCTGTGATCTGTTTAGGATCTATAGCCTATGATTGGCATGTTGACCATAAAGGTCTGTCAGACTATGTGCCCAATAATTTTCAAGACAGAATTCAGATTTTGACTCAAAAAACATTGGATTATCTATATAATCAATAAATTATTTAATATTAGAATTTGAAAATCTCCCCTTTGCTATATTGTTATTAGCATTGGGGAGATTTTTTTTAGATATGGAACTTGAATCTTTGTGAAATAGATTATGGTTCTGTAAGTTGTTCA
>CALKIV010000068.1 GCA_937995835.1 uncultured Dysgonomonas sp.
AAAAAAACGGAAGAATTATTGATTCGTGCCGGCTATTCAATCATTTATCCAAAGAATATAAATAACCTCTGCTGTGGAATGGCTTTTAGCAGCAAAGGGTTTAAGGAAGAGGGGGCTAGAAAGAGAAAGGAGTTGGAAGATGCATTGTTCGAAGTATCTAACAATGGAGAGATACCGGTGCTATTCGACATGAGTCCATGCTTCTATACTTTCATTGAAGGTTTTAAACGTAAAGATATGAAAGTATATGACCCAATTGAATTTATGTATGAGCATGTGATGCCTAAATTGGAAGTGAAAAACAAGAAAAAAGAGGCTGTTATATTTCCTGTTTGTTCTGTGAAAAAGATCGATATGGAAGAAAAACTTCATGAGCTTTCACTTCTTTGTGCCGAAAAGGTAATCACAGTGCAAAGCAATTGTTGTGGTTTTGCCGGAGACAGAGGCTTTACTTATCCTGAACTGAATGAGCATGGACTGAGAAATATGAATGCACAACTTCCTGAAAACTTCTCTGAAGGGTTTTCTACTAGCAGAACTTGTGAAATCGGTTTGTCTGAACAGTCAAAAGCGAACTTCAAGTCTATATTTTACTTAATTGACGAAGTAACCAAATAGTTTACTGAAATTTATACATAGTAAATTTAACACTAAATTTTAATCTTTTTTTAAGATAATAAGGTCCTAAAAATTCCCTTTTGAGCGCATTTTAAGCTATTTTTGTCTGATTAAATATAGGCGTCATCAAAAAGTTTAAACAGATATTTCTAACCACCTTAGGTATTGTTTTAGGACTACTTACTTTAGTGTTCGGACTCTTGAATACTAAAAAAGTTCAAAACTATACACGAGATCTTATTGTCAACGAGTTAAGACAAAAGCTTGATACCGAATTGGATATTAAGCGACTTTATTTCAGACCTTTCAACACGATTAGTGTAGATAGCCTGTATGTGCTGAATAAGAACTCAGAAGAGATCTTATTGATTGATAATGTATCAGCAAGTGTTGATCTTTTTGATTTGTTGAAAAAGAAAATAGTTATTTCTTCTGCACGTATTTCAGACTTGGATGTTCACCTTTCTAAGGCTTCTGCAGACTCTACGCTGAACATACAATTTATTATTGATGCTTTTAAATCAAAAGATAATAAGCAAAAATCGCCTATAGAGTTTAAAATAAATGCAATCAGTATTGCGAATGGGAGTGTTCACTATAATATTTTAGATAGAGAAACAAAGGAGAAAGGTTTTGATCCTAACCATATTTCTATCCGAGATTGGAATGCCAAACTTGCTCTTAAATCACTGAAAAATGACTCTTTAAATATTCAAATAAAGAAGTTCGATTTCAAAGAAAAAAGTGGTTTTGAAGTCACAGACCTTGTTGCCCGTCTTACAACCAAGGATAATAAGGTTTGGGTAAAAGGCTTTGAGTTGATTTTACCTAAATCGAAGATCGAATTTGGTAAACTAGAATTAGAGTTGGCTGAAAAGCGAACCGACTCTCTGAAAATATATCAAGATGATGTCAAGTTAGACTTTATCTTGAAGGAATCTTATATCTCGCCCAACGATATTGTCGCTTTTGTGCCTCAGCTAGAAGGCTTTGAAGATAGAGTGCTTGTTGGGGCTAAAATATCAGGTACGGAACATAGTCTTCAGCTGAATAATTTAACATTGGCTTTTGGTAAAACTCTAAAGCTAAAAGCTAATGCTGAAATAATTGATTGGCAAGAAGGTAAAGATACTTATTTATTAGCAAGTATAGATGAACTGACAACTTCAGGAAATGATGTGGAAAATTTGGCGAATGGACTTTCCAGTAAGCCGGTCTCGATTCCCAAGGGAGTAGTCAATCAGCAGAAGATCTCGTTTCAAGGAGATGTGTCTGGATATTTAGACCAATTGAAAGCATTTGGAGCGCTAGATACAGATGACGGAATTGTTAGAACAGATATGCTATTTGGGTTTAATAAAAAAGAAAAAGTATTTTCTCACGCTAAAGGAAAGATATATACCACTCATTTTAATTTGGGGCATTTTTTAGCGAATGATAATTTAGGTGATATTTCTTTTAGTCTCGCTTTAGATTTCAATAAGCCTTTATATAAGGACTTTAAAGGAGAAGTAAAAGGAACAGTCAAAGATTTTGATTTTAAAGGATATCGTTACGAAGATATTTCTTTAGATGTCCTTTATGCTCAAAAGAAGGTAGATGGTAATCTACTTATTGATGATGAAAATGGATTTCTGAAACTGGATGGATTGTTGGATCTGACAGATCAAAAGTATCCAGTGTTGAATCTGACAGCTAAAGTAGAAAATGTGCAACTAGATAAATTGAATCTAGCACAAAAGATGGAAGGCTCTTACCTATCTTTAAATGTCAATGCAGATTTCATTGGTTCCACAGTGGACAATGTACAGGGTTATATTTCAATTGATTCATTAGAGTTTTACAAGCAACGTGAAGAGTTTAAACTTAATAAATTTTTAGTTGAGGCTTCTGGTTTGTTTGAAAATAAGGATCGAAAAATTGAAATTACTTCAGACTTGCTTAATGGCTATGTTATGGGTGAGAGCAAATTTATGACTCTGCCTAAAAATTTTCAAAAAACTATAGCACTATATTTACCTGCTTTATTTTTAGATGATAAGCAAAAATCAAAGAAGGTAGAAAAAGACAACAATGATATAAAATTTCATTTTGATATTGCCAATACAGAGGAGCTTAGTGGGCTCTTAAATTTGCCAGTTACGATATATAAGCCAACAGTAATAGATGGTTTTTATAACAGTAATACGGACAAACTAAAAGTTGAAGTAGATGCCCCTTTGCTAAAAGCAGGAGGCATGAAGATACACTCAGCTCATGTATTAGTAAATAATAAAGGTGAAGCCATTCAGGCAACTGTGCGAGCTGATATTGAAGGGAAAAATAATGTGCTAAGCAATGTAGTGTTAGACTCTTCTGCAAAAGATGATGGTGTTCGCTCTACAATAAGTTTAGAAAACAATAGTGAGAGAAAAGCAAAAGGAGAGTTTGCACTATTCACTAAATTTGAAAACTTAGGAAGAAAGAAAGGACTAAAAATAGAAGTAGGCATCAATGAAAGTAAACTTTTGCTAAACAATCAAAACTGGAAAATGGAAGAATCGTTAGTGACTCTTAGTCCCGATTTGATTGAAGTAGATAATTTTAGCTTTCACACAGTTGATAAAAAGCAAGAACTGCGAATTGATGGCAAATATTCTAAACGTAATCCGTCTCATATTTTAAAAACAGAATTGAGCAAAATAGATCTTTCATATGTATTCGAAACTTTGGCTATTGATGCTCTTAAGTTTGGAGGATATGCCTCAGGAGATGTTTATCTATCGAGTGTAGAAGAAAAGCCTTATGCCAATACCCAATTGGATGTCGAAGATTTTCAATTTAACTATACTCCACTTGGACGATTGAGTTTATTTAGTGAGCTTGATGAAAAGACCAATCAAGTGATATTGGATGGAACTGTAACAAGTAAAGAAAATAAGAAAACAAAAGTAGATGGTAGCATAGATCCTGTGAATCAGAGGTTGTCCATTCATTTTGATGCAGATAGTATCGATATTGGTTTTCTGAAAACTTATGCTGAATCTATCTTCGACAAAGTTAGTGGGCGTGGTACTGGAAAAGTTCATTTGTATGGAGACTTCTCGAATGTTACAGTGGAAGGAGTCGCTGATATTATAGACGGAAATATTGGTATAAAGTTCCTAAATACCGACTATACATTTTCCGATCGAGTGTATATGCGTGAAGGGTTTATCTATTTCAATGATATTACCTTTAAAGATCAGTATAATAATATAGCAGTAGGAAGTGGAAAAGTGGTGCATGATTATTTTCAAAATATTATGTATCATATAGAACTCAATGCTGATAATTTTTTAGTCTATAATGTGCCTGAAAGTCAAAATCCTTTATTTTTTGGAAAAGTTTATGGCAGTGGAAAAGGTATTTTAGGTGGTGACGAGAATGATATAAATATCGAGATCAACATGAAGACGCAGCCAAATACTTTGGTGCGTATGAACCTGATGGGAGACGAAATTGATGAGTACTCATTTGTTACTTATAAGCAACCTGAAAAAGCTGTCGAAACTCCAGAAAAGTCAGATTTCTTAGTGCCAATAAAAGCCAGTACAGGTGCTAATATAAATATGAATTTTTATATTGATGCTACTCCTGATGCTACGATAGAGATGGTAATGGATCCAGTAGGTGGTGACATATTGCGAGGCTCTGGTGAAGGTGCTTTGCAATTTGTATGGAGCTCAAAACTTGCTCCACAGCTCTTTGGAACATTTAACGTAAATAGAGGAAGTTATAATTTTACTTTCCAACGTATAATGGAGCGTAAGTTTAGTATAAAGGAAGGAAGTACAATCCAGTTCAGAGGCGATCCTTTTGAAGCCACTTTGGATGTAAATGCAATATATAAATTGACAGCTTCTTTGAGTGATTTAGATAGGACTTTGGTTGAGCAAAGTGGGCAAGCAAGTTTGCCAGTGCATTGTATATTAAATCTGACAGGGCCTCTTAAAAAGCCGGCTGTGGGGTTAGATATCGCTTTTCCAACAGCGAATGCTGATGTGGCACGTCAAATAAAAAGCTATATGGATACAGAAGATATGATCAATAGGCAAGTTGCTTATTTGCTTCTCTTGTCTAAATTCCATACTCCGGATATGGGAAATGTAGATCACCCTTCTTCTGATTTTGCGGTAATAGCTTCTGCTACTCTATCGAGTCAACTATCTAAAATAATCAGTCAGGTAGACAGTCGATGGCAACTGGGAACTCACATCAGAATGAGTGATGCAGAGTTTACAAGTACTGAAGTAGAACTGTTACTATCAAGTCAACTATTGAACGACAGATTGATTATTAATGGAAACTTTGGTTATAGAGATGACCCATATGTCAATAAAGATGCTGTAATCACTGATGTGGATATAGAATATTTGCTCAACACTTCTGGTACATGGAGGGTGAAGGCATACAACCATTATAATGAAAAGTTCTACTATTTGCAGGACAAAGGTCTACAAACGCAAGGATTAGGACTTATGTATAGAAAAGACTTTGACAAGTTGTATGAGCTATTTCCTTTTAGATCTCGTAGAAAAATGAAAAAAACAGGAACATCCATACACCATGTTTTTCCTGACTCTCTGAAAAATGATGATGATTTGAGTAGTTTTATTAGAATAAGAGAAAAATGAAATTATCTTCCGAGTTGATTTCTTTTTGCCGAATCCATGAGAAGGAGGACGTTTATGCTTTAGCTCTGCAAGCTAGTTCCTACCCGAATATAGATATGGATTTAGCCATTAGACAGATTAAAGGGCGGCAGATTGTAAAAACAAAACTTCCGTCTTGGTATGCGAATGAACGTTTACTCTACCCTATTCATTTGTCTTTGGAACAAGCTTCCTCTGAAAGTACGGCTCTTTATAAACAAGAACTTTGCTCAGAAGGTGAAGCAATGATGGATCTGACAGGAGGATTAGGAGTGGATATTTCTTTCCTCTCTAAGCTATTTCAAAAAGCGATCTATGTGGAACAACAAGAAAGCTTATCTCTTTTGGCTGAGCATAATTTCGGGGAATTAGGTTTGCATCATATAGAGGTTGTCAATGGAGAAGCTCATCATTATTTAGAACAAATCGAGAAAGTATTTGATTTAATATATATTGATCCTGCCCGAAGAGATGGGCATGGAAAGAAGATCTTTTTTATAGAAGATTGTTCTCCCAATTTGTTGGAAATACAGGATTTATTAAGAGCGAAAGCTAAAACGGTGATGATAAAACTATCGCCTATGCTTGATATTTCGTTGGCCTTGTCAAAGCTAAAATCAGTGTCTTCAGTGCACATTGTAGGTGTGGACAATGAGGTCAAAGAGCTATTATTTATTATTGATCAAAATTATTCTGGAGAAGTTGAGTTTCACTGTGCCAATATTCGAAAGGCTAGGACAGATAAATTTGTATATTATGCAAGTGAAGAGAATAATAGTCAAATGAAATATGCTTCTCAAGTAAAGACTTATTTATATGAGCCCAACGCTTCCATCTTGAAAAGTGGAGCGTATAAGTTAGTTGCAGAACGTTTTAATCTTGAGAAGTTACACCCTAGCTCTCATTTGTATACCTCAGATGTGCGTGTGGAAGATTTTCCGGGTAGAGCGTTTAGGGTTAAGACTGTTTCTTCTTTAAATAAAGCGGAATTGAAAAAAAAATTAGACGGCATCGATAAAATAAATATCACCATCAGAAATTTCCCAATGAGTGTAGATGCTCTACGCAAGAAGTTAAAAGTGGCAGAAGGAGGCAATGACTATCTCTTTGCCACAACTTTATCGAATAATCAGAAGATATTAGTATTTTGTGAGAAAATATGATAAAAGATAAGAAGCAATATTTAGAGTATGGATATTATATGATACTTTTCATAGTATCATTCATATTTCTCGCCATTTTTTCTCCGGTAGCCTCCCCTTTCACAGTCGATTATTCTGCAGATAGTTCTATTTTTATGGCAATGGGGAAAATGTTTTTACATGGGAAAGTACCCTACCAAGATTTTTTTGATCATAAAGGCCCATCTTTGATTTTATTGCAGACTTTAGCTCAGTTGTTCAGTGACTACCGTTTTGGTACTTTTATATTAGAGTTGGTCAATTTATTCCTCGTTTTACTTTTGGTGTATCATATAGGAAAGTTATTGCTAAGTAAAGAATTGGCTCTTTCTCTTTGTCTGGTTGTTATATTTTTTCTTTCTCGTTTCTTCAATAAAGGGAATACTACCGAAGAACTGAGTTTGATCCCTCTCCTATTGACTCTATATTACACCTGTACAGTATATTTCAATAAAGGAGCTATAACCCCTAAAATAGCATTTATTATTGGGCTGTGTTTCTCTTTTCTCTTTTGGCTAAGAATTAATAATGCTGGAGCAATAGTGGCATGTTGTATCTTCCTCTTTATATGGGTGATAATGAATAAAAATTATAAGTCGTTGAAGGATTTGCTTGTTTATTTTGGTATTGGTCAGATTCCTTTTTCAGCTTTGTATTTACTCTATTTCGCCTATCATGGAGCAGTCTATGATATGATTTATGCTACTTTTTTGTTCAATTTTTTATATGTGGAGGCATTATTCAATTTTTCATCTCCACATATATGGGTCAACTATCTGATAGGTTTCTGCCTATTAGCAGGCTCCATTCTTCATTATATTAAAAATAAAGATATTTCAATATTTATTTTTTCATCTGCTCTTTTCATACTGACTTTGATTACGACCAATGTTGGACCAGCCTATAATCATTATTTTATTTTGGCAATCCCAGCACTAATATTCGGTATACTATTGATGTTAAGTCTGCTAAAGAATAGCTATCTACAACTAGGAGTGCTATTTCTTGCGAGCTTATTGACTATCAATACACTTTATAAAGGATATTTGCATTTAAAAGTAGTTTCTCCAAAAGAAGTGCAAGATTATGAAATGAGTCAAAATCAGATGAGCGTTCTGTTAAAAGAAATTCCAGAGCAAGAAAAAAACAAAGTGTACTATTATGAGGTTGTAACTAGTATTTATCCATTGATGCAAATTGATGCTAATTATAAATATTTTGTGTTTCAGGAATGGCATGGAGAGATAGATCCTGATATCTATAACAATATATGTAAGATGATGGCTCAAGAGAAGCCTTTGTGGGTGGTAACTCAAACTCGAGGAGGTGGAAACGAAGATTATTTATCTTCTTTTCAGAATAAGGACTTTGTGAAGATATTAAAAAAGAATTATTATTTACACATGCAAAATGGTTCATATCTGCTCTATAAGTTAGATGTGGAATGAGAATATTTTGACTGTGATTAAAAATCAATATAACTATGCAAACTAAAGTTGAAAAATTCATAAGAGAAAAAAAACTATTAAAAGCTAATAGTAAAGTTGTGCTAGGCGTTAGTGGAGGAGCTGATTCTATGGCTCTTTTAGATATATTGCATAATGCTGGTTATCAATTAATAATAGCTCACTGTAACTTTCATCTTCGAAATAAAGAATCGATGCGTGATGAAAAATTTGTGAAATCGATCTGTGAAGAAAAAAACTTAATTTACAGAGCAATTGATTTTGACACTATTAAACATGCTGCTCAATATTCTATTTCGATAGAAATGGCTGCTCGTGAGTTGCGATATAGATGGTTCGAAGAGTTAAGACAAGAGTTCAAAGCTGAAGCCATAGCTGTAGGACATCATAAGGATGACTCTATCGAGACGGTTTTGATGAATATGGTGAGAGGCACAGGAATCAAAGGATTGACAGGAATAGAGCCTAGAATGGGGCATATTGTGCGTCCTTTTTTGTGTGTTACTCGTGCAGAAGTGGAAGAGTACATGAAAGAGTCATCTTTACAATACGTTGATGACAGTACTAATAGTGAAAGCATTTACACTCGAAATATTATAAGATTAGATGTTATGCCGTATCTAGAAAGAATTAACCCTTCTGCCAAAGATTCGATTTATCGTACCATGCAAAATTTGAGTAAGGTGGAGGGAATTTATAAAGAATACATCAAGGAAAGCAAGAAAAAAGTATTGAAGGAAAATGAGCTGAGTATTGAGAACCTTATGAAATTAGTAGAGCCCGAAACCGTTTTATATGAAATACTTTCAGAGTATAACTTCAATGCCGCAGTTGTTAGCGACATTTTCGAAAGCTTGCATGGCCAATCGGGAAAAGTCTTTTTTTCCGATACACACAAGGTGCTGAAAGATAGAGAATCATTATTGATAGACGTTGTTGAGGCGAAAAAAAAAAGTTGACTTACGAGATTGACTTAAAATCAGAAAAAACAATAGCAGAACCAGTTAGCTTAAAGATTTCTATCGAGAATATTACAAAAGGCTTTACTATTGAAAAAAGCCCTTGTACTCTATATCTTGATTATGATAAAGTTGCCAGCACTATGGAAGTAAGGAAATGGCAAAAAGGTGACTGGTTTATTCCATTTGGAATGAAAGGTAGAAAAAAACTCAGTGACTACTTTAGTAATAACAAGTTTAGCTTGTTCGATAAAGAGAATGCTTGGATCCTTTGTTCAGGAGAAGATATTGTATGGCTTATTGGGCATCGTTCAGATGATCGCTTTAAAATAACAACTAACACCGAAAAGGTGGTTAAGATAGTGCTTGAAAACTAATTATTCTCTATCGATGCTCCTACCCTATGATTATTACTATAATTATTTTTTACATATATTGTATTAATAACCAAGGAGAAAACTAAAATGATAAAATTGTCTGATAAAAATAGTTTGTTTAAAGTTTTTATATTTAAAATTACTCACTATCTTTGCAACGCTTTTGAGAGAAAAGGCAGATAGTTTTGGAGAGGTGGCAGAGTGGTCGATTGCGGCGGTCTTGAAAACCGTTGAAGGTCATACTTCCGGGGGTTCGAATCCCTC
>CALKIV010000069.1 GCA_937995835.1 uncultured Dysgonomonas sp.
TGAAATGAAAAACACTTAAGCACTAATGGTGAACATTAGTTTGAAGATATACAGAAGTTGATAATAGGTATATCTTTCCTTGATGTTCATGGAGTAGTTTAAAAGGAAAATCATTGTTTATCTTTTTATCGCCAATAATTGTCACTCCCTTATCGGTCAGTATCCACTCGTCTTTATCCGAGTCTTGAAAAATATTTAATATATGATTACCTTTTAACCCTCCATTAAAGGTGTTATATAATGTCAAACTATCCTTTTCATCGTGGTGAAGTTCATTCACCCTGAAACAATATCCATCTTCGCAAACAACCCAAGCCACGCCATCATCAAATGTGTAAATATGTCTAACTAAGATATTCTTTTGAATTTCCTTTTCTGTTTCTTGCAACACATCTACAAATATTTCTTTTTGACAGTCAAAAATATACGCCTTGCTGTCATAAGTCTGACACCATATATTTCCATCCAAAGTTTCGGCCATGAATGTGATCCGATTGTTTCTTTCAGCAAATTCTTTTTGAGAGGATGGTTTATAGTTCTTAAAAGTATACCCATCAAACTTATTGATTCCATTCCATGTACTGAGCCAAAGAAAACCCTTTCTATCTTGCCTAATTCCTGTCACTATGCTTTGAGCTAATCCATCATTAGCTGAGAACTCCTTAACCTCGCAAATAGGTTGAGCAGAAAGTGAAGATATGATGCATAAAAAAAACAAACCGAAAATTGAGTATTTCATGATACTTTATTAGGATAAGGATATGGAAACAAATATAGCCAAAAAGCATGGAACACATATCCATTTCAGGTATCTGACCTAAAAACACGAATAATATGCCTGATTTTCCCCATTACGATCACTACTCTTTTAGACATTAAACCAACAAGAGATCTGAAGATTTATTCAGTATAATTTTCAATACTAGATATTCCACTTATTAGCACATATCCTCCACCATACCATCTATATGCAATACTTATTTTTGTGCTGTTAGCTTTTAGATCATTATCGCTCTGTAAAAAATAAATTACGACATATTAAAGAAAGTTATATCATTATCATGAAAAAGAGAAAAAACGCTATAAGTCTGTGGATGCTGTTAATACTTATTTGTGCTTCACAAGGCATGAAAGCGAGTGACTACACACATTTGTACAAAGATCTTCCTTTCCAAATGCCTGTGATACAGAAACCAGCATTTCCCAATCTCACAGTTTGCATCACCAAACACGGAGCTGTGGCAGATGGAATCACACTCAACACCGAAGCCTTCAACAAAGCAATTGAAGAAGTAGCTTCCAAAGGAGGTGGCACAGTGAATGTGCCCTCTGGCATTTGGTTTACAGGTCCCATTGTCTTTCAATCTAATATAAATCTTCATTTAGAGAATGGAGCTATAATACTTTTCACTCCTGACATAAATGAATATCCACTGACCCAAACCGTATTTGAAGGACTAGACACTTATCGTTGTCAATCACCCATATCAGGTATAAGATTAGAAAACATTGCCATCACCGGTCGAGGAGCAATTAACGGTTCTGGAGAAGCTTGGCGCCCCTTAAAGAGATCTAAAGTCACCGATGGACACTGGCAAGAAGTAACTACTTCTGGTGGAGTGTTAAAAGACCCCAAGTTATGGTTTCCAAGTGAAAAGTCTCTGTTGGGTGACGAACTGACAGCAAACAATGGCAGTCGTTCTTTTACTAAAAAGGACTGGCTGTCGATCAAGGATTACCTTCGCCCAGTATTAGTAAGCTTCATCGAATGCAAAAACGTATATCTTGAAGGTATTTTATTTGAAAACTCTCCTAGCTGGAATATTCATCCACTAATGTGCGAGAATATAATAATAGATGGTATAGAAGTACGTAATCCATCATATGCTCAAAATGGTGATGGACTAGATCTTGAATCTTGCAAGAATGCACTGATAGTAAATTCCAGCTTCGACGTAGGTGATGATGGAATATGCTTAAAGTCGGGCAAAGATGAAGATGGACGACGCAGAGGCAAACCAACTGAAAATATAATAGTAGACAACTGCCGTGTATTCAAGGCACATGGGGGCTTTGTGGTAGGAAGCGAAATGTCAGGAGGAGTTAAAAATGTTTCAGTATCTAACTGTCAGATTATTGGTACAAATATCGGACTTCGGTTCAAAAGTGCACGAGGACGAGGAGGCGTGGTAGAGAATATCCATATCAACAATATCAACATGCTAGATATTGTGCACGAGCCTCTTTCCTTCAACCTCTATTATTTCACAAAAGAGACTGATATTATCCCCAAGGTAGATGAAACGACTCCCACTTTCAAAGACATCTCTATCCGAAACATTGCTTGTCGGAATGCAAATAAAGCGATGCTCTTTGTTGGTATCCCAGAGATGAATATTCAGAATATAAATATAGAAAATGCTGTAATCACTGCTGACTATGGAGCCGAGATACGTGAATCAACGAATGTGAATTTAAAAAATGTAGTTCTAAATATAAAGAAAGGTCCAGCTCTTATCTTAGAAAATGTAAGAAACTTCTCAGCTCCTGATCTAATGAAAAAAGCAGAAACAGCAAAAGAGGTTTCGATCAGGGGTGACAGAAATAAAAATATCAAAATAGATAAATCTTAAATTATAGAGTTTTTTAAACTTCAATGCTATGAGACAAAAAAATACATTTTTAACGAAAGTACTTATTACTCTTATCTTCGGAGTGATAGGTCTTACAGTTTGGGCAGATCCTCCTCCCAAACTAGGAACTGACACCCACCTATTGTCGTCTGACAATGGCGATGGCACCTATACCAATCCTATAATCAATGCAGACTATCCAGACCCAGATATCATCAGAGTAGGAGAAGATTATTATATGGTAAGCTCATCTTTTGTAGCTATGCCCGGAATACCTATTTCTCACTCTAAAGATTTAATCAACTGGCAGATTATTGGTCATGCTTACGACAGTATTACCTTTCAGCCACAGTACAGGATGGAAAATGAGCAAACGGCATATAGCCGATTGTGCTGGGCCCCTACAATGAAGTTTCATGATGGCATCTACTACATAGGTGTAAATATTGCTGATGATGGCTTTGTCATGTTCAAAAGTACAAAACCCGAAGGACCTTATTCTATGCATAAGTTTGACAAACGCTTATACGATCCCGGCTTCTTCATCGATGACGACGGGAAAAAATATGTTACACATGGTAAAACAAAGATATACATCACGCAACTAAAGGATGATGCTACCGGAGTACAAGATGCAAACGACAAAGGCACACTTATCATCACAGCACCTAAAGGCTACGAGCACCTTTTTGAGGGATGTCACACCTATAAAAGAAATGGATGGTATTACCTGTTTAACCCAGCACTAGGTTATGATGGTGTACAGATGATAAGTCGATCTCGCAATCTTTATGGACCATATGAAACCAAGGTATTGATTGATGATGATATAAACTATGCTAATACCGGTGTACATCAGGGAGGTTATATAGAAACACTAGAAGGAGAATCATGGGCATATACTTTCCAAGATAGAGATTATATGGGAAGATGTGTGATGTTATATCCCATGGAGTGGGTAGACGAATGGCCCGTTGTAGGGGCTAAAGGCAAGCCCGGCAAAGGGGTAGTAACTTACAAGAAACCAGCCATAAAAACTAAACAGAAAATGAGCTTTCCTCAACATTCTGACGATTTCAATTCATCCACCTTGGCTCATGTATGGGAGTTTAATCATGTACCTCAGATAGAAAAATGGAGCTTGACCGACAGACCTGGTCATTTCAGAATATACTCTCAACATGCTAGAGGCTATTATTGGGCTCGCAACTCTTTGACTCAAAAAGTAGCAGGACCCTATAGTACAGGCACCGTCCTACTCGACCTCTCAGGTTTGGCAAAAGAAGATTTTGCAGGCAATGGTATCATGGGTAGAGTGATGTATCAGCTGGGAGTAAGAAAAAAAGCTGATGGATATTGGATCGAAATGAGACAAGGCGACAGAGATGGAGAAGTTGTCGTGGACAGCTTAAAGTATAATCATTCAAAAATATATTTACGAACAGAGATCACAAACAAAGGAAGTATACTGTTCCATTACAGCACAAACGGTAAACAATATCATCGTTTTGGACCAGAAGGGGTATCCAATTTTTGGGGCTTCTTAGGAATTCGTCATACACTTTGCTCGTACAATCTAGAAAAAGGAGCTTCAACAGGTTATGCTGACTTTGACTTCTTCAAAATAGAGAGCTCCCATAGAGGCAACAATTATGATGCATATACAGCCATCAACTTCTCTCAATATGACAACCGTGAAGGGATGAAGCTAATTCGCCCTATAGCAAAGCGACCAATGCAACACTTTGAAGATATCAAACAAAATGATTGGTTAATATTTAATAATCTAATCTTCTCTGAAAAACCAAAACAGATCAGTATTGAACTTCAAGCCGAAAATTCTGAAGGAGTGATAGAAATTCGACAAAATTCAGTAGATGGACCATTAATTGCTTCTTGTACAATAAAACCCAAACAGGACGAAACATGGCATACTCAACACTTCGAAATCTCTAAGCTAGACAAAGGAAAATCAAAACTGGTATTTCTATTCCGTGGCAACACTGAGGGATTATCAATAAAAAGCTTTGTATTTAGCCACTAAGATTAACAATGAAAAAACAATATAAATAATAAGAAAACACCATTAAATTATGAACATTAAACTAATCTGTATAAGCTTGTTGTCCCTATCACTCTTGGTAGGTTGCGACACTTCGTATAAGAACAGCTCACTCTCTGCCGAAAAACGAGCAGAAGATTTAGTGAAACAGTTGACGCTGGAAGAAAAAGTACAGCTCATGCAAGATGGATCTCGCCCCATTGAACGTTTAGGGATCAAACCCTACAACTGGTGGAACGAGGCTTTGCATGGTGTTGCACGAGCAGGGCTGGCAACAGTCTATCCTCAACCCATTGGCTTGGCTGCCTCTTTCGACACTGACGCTGTCCATCATCTGTTCGAAGCTGTATCAGATGAAGCAAGAGCCAAAAATGCTTATTATTCAGCTCAAGGCAGTTATGAACGCTACCAAGGGCTCACCATGTGGACACCCACTGTAAATATCTATCGTGATCCTCGTTGGGGTAGAGGAATAGAAACTTATGGAGAAGACCCCTATCTTACCAGCCGAATGGGCGTTGCTGTCGTTAATGGTTTACAAGGGCCTACAGACCAAAAGTATGACAAGCTGCATGCTTGTGCTAAACACTTTGCTGTACATTCAGGGCCTGAATGGAATCGCCACTCTTTTAATGCAGCAAACATCAAACCTCGCGATTTGCACGAAACCTATCTCCCTGCTTTCGAAGCATTGGTGAAAGAAGGAAAAGTGAAAGAAGTGATGTGTGCCTACAATCGCTTCGAAGGTGAACCTTGCTGTGGAAGCGATCAGTTACTGATGCAGATCTTACGAGAGGATTGGGGATTTGAAGGCATAGTGGTAGCCGACTGTGGTGCCATAGCTGATTTTTATAACGATCGAGGACACCATACACACACCGACGCAGCCAGTGGTTCGGCAGCAGCCGTACTAAGTGGCACTGATCTCGATTGTGGTTCAAGCTACAGAGCCTTGGTGGAAAGTGTGGAGAAAGGATATATCAACGAATCTGAGATTGATATTTCTGTCAAACGTCTGATGAAAGCTCGCTTCGAGCTAGGAGAAATGGATAATCTTAGCGATATATCTTGGGCAAAGATTCCTTTCTCCGTTGTGGCATCTGCAAAACACGATTCTTTGGCACTTGATGCTGCTCGTAAATCGATGACTTTATTACAAAATAAAGATAGCTTTTTACCTCTGAAACGTGGAGGCCTAACCGTTGCCGTTATGGGACCCAACGCAAACGATTCCGTGATGCAATGGGGGAATTACAATGGCACCCCCCCTCATACTGTTACCATTCTAGAGGGAATTAAAAAGGCATTAGGTGCTGATGATAAATTGATTTACGAACAAGGGACTCCTTGGGTAGAGCGCACATTAATCAAAAGTGCTTTCAATCGTTGCCAATCAACCGATGGTCCGGGTTTTACTGCTCGATATTGGAATAATACCGAACGTGAGGGGCAACCCGTAACCACTGCACAAGTGACTACACCGTTTCATTTTTGCACATCAGGAGCCACAGTATTTGCTCCGGGTGTTAATCTCACTGATTTCTCGGCTACTTACAACAGCACTTTTACACCTGATAAATCAGGTGATGTTGTTTTCGAATTCTACAGCTATGGAATGGGACGTCTACGCATCAACGGCAAAGAAGTGAAAGGCTTCTCAAACAAACATGGATCACGTAAAATCACACACACCATGCGTGCTACTGCTGGACAATCTTATGAGCTAGAAATAGAATATGAATATCTAAGAAGCGATGCACAACTTAACTTTGATCTCGGATTTAAAGAAAATGTAGACATCAAGAAATCTGTAGACAAAGTGAAAGATGCTGATGTAGTCATCTTTGTGGGTGGTATATCTCCTAGTCTAGAGGGTGAGGAAATGGGAGTAGACCTTCCCGGTTTCAAACGAGGAGATCGCACAGAGATAGAACTTCCCGAAGTTCAACGTGAAATGCTCACTGCTCTGCATCGTGCAGGCAAGAAGATCGTTCTAGTCAATTGCTCTGGCTCTCCTATAGCTTTAGAACCCGAAACGAAAATGAGTGAAGCCATTCTACAAGCGTGGTATCCGGGTCAAGCAGGAGGAACTGCCGTAGCAGAAGTGTTATTTGGTGATTATAATCCTGCAGGACGTTTACCTGTAACATTTTATAAGAATTTGTCACAACTTCCTCATTTCGAAAACTATGATATGGAAGGACGTACCTACCGATATATGACCGAAGCTCCATTGTTTCCTTTTGGCTACGGACTGAGCTATACAACATTTAACTATGGTGAAGCAAAATTAGTGTCTACCCTAAAGGTAGGAGAAACAGCTAAACTGGTTGTTCCTGTAAGCAATGTCGGAAACTATGACGGAGATGAAGTTGTACAAGTATACTTAAGAAAACAAGGAGATACTGAAGGAGCAATAAAAACTTTGCGAGCCTTCAAACGTGTACATATTCCGGCTGGAAAAGCATTGGATGTAGAAATAGAACTTACACCCAAACAACTGGAATGGTGGAATGACCAAACAGGTTCTATGCAAACCATAACAGGAACCTATGATGTAATGGTGGGCAAAAGCTCACAAGACAGCGATCTACAAGTACTTACACTTGTATTGCAGTAATACTTTTTTATAACTATTAAAACTAATACGTATGAAACATTTAGCAAAATTGTTAATTGTTCTACTTTTTGCCTTCTTCTCCTGTTCACAACAAGGAGAAGAAGCGTGGGAAGGGAAGGAACCACCACTGAAACCAAACACACACATATTTGGTGTTTCTCTTAGCCAAGAGAGTACGGAAACATTTGCCGAACTAGGCATCAATGAGGTGGCGGTTTATGCCTATCTCAAAGACTCTTTAGTATTTGGGAAAAGCCTTCCATTAAATAATGGGAACCTGAAAGTGGAACTTCCTCTTGGAGAGAAACTACAAACCTTCTGCATCGCCAATGCAGGACAGATGATTGATACAGATAGTCTTTCGAAGGTAATGGTAAAAATGAATACTGATATGAAGAACGAAGTATATCTATCGGATATTGTTGACTTCGTATCCGACAATTCTGTTAGCAACCTTAGCATAGAGCTGAAGCGTCTAGTAGGGCAAGCAGTATTTCAACCAAAGGAAACAACCGAGGTGTTGAACGAAGTCACTCATTTTGATCAACTAAATTTAACCTTTACGAATGTAGGCGTAGCTTATAAGATTAAATCAGGAGAATGCATTCAGCAAGATGTAAACATCAAGGTAGGACTGTCTCAAGGATTCAGTGCAAATATCTATTCATTACCTACGTCCAAAGCTGACTCTAGAACGTCGATAGATGTAGTGTATCTGAAAAATGATGTAGAGATAAACCGAACAAATAGTCCTCTGGACACAAGCATTGCATTTGAGCCATCTAAACGATCAATTGTTTATATGCCTATTCTAGACGATAATTATTTGGAAAACTCGTGGCTACGTACCCGTTCTCTAAAAACTTTCCAGAATCTGAAACTTCCGTTCACAATCGAAGAGTCTGAATTCTAAAATAGAAATTCTATGAAAAAATACATATTATATGCTTTAACAGGACTAGTTCTTATCCTTAATGCTTACGCCTGTTCCGATGAAGACAAATACTCTACTTCAGTGGTGAAGGAGATTAAACTTTTTTTGAATGATAAGCCATGGGCAGTAAATACGGGCTTATCCACCAAACCCCTTTTCATATATGACAGCGATGGACAATATGTGGCAAATTATTCGTCACTCTATCGCTTTCAGCTACCAAATGGGAGGTATAAGATTGTATCCACCACACAATCAGACTCGATACCTGTGGCTAAAAACTTGAATGATATTATCATCAGACAAGACCTTAAGGGAAAAGTAGGGCATGCTATTTCTGCCCCAGTTGATTATAATTCTCCATTCACAGATCCATTGACAGCAAAGATGTATAGTCGCACAGGGGTTGTTAGATTAAAGGCAACCGACAAGAAAGCCGACAAGAGCTACTCTACTGTACGTGCTATCATTTCAACTCCTATCTATGGCTATAAACTGTCAGATGCTACTTATGTAAAAGAGCCAATAGAAGTCTCTCTTGATGAGCCAACCAAAACAGGTGGGGTCAATTACACTAAAGATATCGTATTGTTTGAAACGAAGACAATCAGTGAAAATATTTCCATTCGCATTGACTATCTAAACGATAACAATCAAGTTGTGCAATCGAAAGCTATTGATGGAGCTTTTCAGGTTCTACCCAACGACACCACACAGATTGCATTTGCATTAAACAAAGAGAACGAACCTATCATTCAGGAATATACAGTGACCATTGCCTCCGAAGGCTGGAATGATGAAGAACTAAATCCGGAAGCCCCCCTAAAAATACCGGAAGGTTATACCTATGTAAGCCCGGAAGAAAGTTTGGAGAATATTTGTAAATCCATGATGAGCGATCCAGAGATTCAAGATGTAAAACTCTTTCTTAAGGCCGGATCAGCTTACAAACTTGGTAGACAAACTGATATTCCAAAGAGCCTTTACATTGTAGCACAAGCACCTCAAAATGGAGAAGAGATGACCTATATGGAAATGGGTAACATGAGCATTTCTACAGGAGATAACACCATAGATGCTGTTCACTTTGAAAATATAAACATTAAAGTTACAGACTCAGATTTCCTTAAGTTTAAGAATCAATTCTTCCACGTGAAGGAAATTTCTTTAAAAAACTGTGAGATACGAGATCTGAAACGCACTATGTGGTATCAAGAAGTCAATGCTCCAAAGGCACAGGTGGTAGATAAGTTCATCATTGATGGATGTCGATTCTTCAACCTCGATCATGGGGGTAGTGCTTTCATTGGTTTATCAACAAAACAAGATGCGCCAATTCATAATATTGTGTTTAGGAATTCTACTTTCCATGCTAAGAACTTGACAAAAGGACTCATATCTGGTTTGAGCTCAATGACAGGCGATCTGAATATTAGCATAGAACATTGCACCTTCTTAGCTCTGGCTCCTGCTAACATGAGGTTCTTCGACCTTTCACCAAAGAAAGCCAACAACTTTATGCTCACCGTGAAAGATAATGTCTTCAGTGGCTTCTCCGGAGCTGATAGTGGTCAATGGTTCAACCTAGGCTACGTAACTAGCCAATCATTCTCAAACAACTATTGCACACAAGGTTTCTCTTTGAATGACTGGGGAGTAGAGACAAACGATGTTCCTACTGAAACATCTTCTATTGAAGTGCTCTTTAAAGATGTGGATGCACTAGATTTTACCATCAAGGATAAGACCTCTGAAGTCTATACAAAACATATTGGTGATCCATATTGGATAAATATTAAATGAAAACAACTATGAAAAATATCTTTTTTCTATTGTTAGTAAGTATTTGTTGCGCATGTAGTTCTGATGATAAAACAGATGAAACAACTACCGACAAACTGGAAGTATCGAAAGACGAAATAAAGTTTGCTAGTCAAGAAAATGCCATCACCATCAGCCTTACAGCAACAAAAGAATGGGCGGTAGAAGTTTTGGAGACAGAGAGCAAATGGCTGTCCGTTTCTAAAACTAATGGTAACGGCAATGCAGATATACGGATATTTTGTACAGAAAACCTTGATAATGATACGCGGTCAGGAAAGATAAGAATCACGATGAAAACAGCTGATTCCACTCTGAAACATGAAATTTTAGTAGAACAGCTTGGCAGTGACCCTGACATCCTACTCGATTATTCTAAAGAAGAGTTTCCATTCAAAGGAGGCAGTCTAGCCTGCAAGATATTATCCAATGTGGAGTGGAGTGTAGAGATTGACGAGAAGTATGACTGGATAAAACTCGAAGAGGAAACTCTAAACACTCGCAGTTATGTGACAGATGATGTAGTATTTAAAGTTCTCCCCAACATTGCAATCAAAAGAGTCGGAGAGATTATCATCAAAGCCGAAGGTAATTATTTTCTGAAAAAGGTGATAAAAGTGACCCAAGAAGGAGGTACCACATCATTGGAAGTTGTTCAAGATGAGTATATCATTCCTTTTCGAACTTCCACACTAGGCATTCCTATCATTCAAGAGTTTCCAATTGACTATGAGATAAAATCAACTGCACCTTGGATCGTAATGGACAAGGAAGCTTCCTCTGGCTCTGAAGCTGTGTTAAAGATTGAGGACAATATGGATTTTCTTCCTCGATCAGCTATGATAACCATTGACAATGGAGCTCTAGCTCAAACCGTTAAGATCTTCCAATATGGGAAGCCCGACACCAGTATAGGCGACGACCCATCAGCCGGACAGCTTTTGGCGTTTCCCGGAGCAGAAGGTGGAGGACGATTTACAACAGGAGGACGTGGAGGTGAAATCTATCGAGTAACCAATTTAGATGACTATAACAAGAATGAAACTCCTATAAAAGGTAGTTTTCGTTATGGAATAGAAAAATCGGATCAACCTAGAACTATAATCTTCGATGTATCGGGAATTATTGAGCTAAAAAGAGGAATATTTTTAGCAGATAAACCTAACCTCAGTATTATTGGTCAAACAGCACCCGGAGATGGAATAACGCTAAAAAATTACAACTTCAGCCTCAACCTGTCTCAAGATAGCAAAGAAATGAATGCCATCATTCGCTTCTTACGCTGTCGCCCCGGAGATAAATATGAAGACTATGGTGAAGATGCCATGGGTGGCAGATATTTCACAAATGCCATTATAGACCACGTAACCACCAGTTGGAGTGTAGACGAAACATTTTCGTTCTATGGCTGTCAAAACTTTACAGCACAATGGAGCATCGCTTCCGAGAGTTTGAATATGTCAAATCATGCCAAAGGGGCACATGGATATGCTGCCATGTTTAGTGGCGACAACGCTTCATTCCACCATATTCTGCTAGCACATCATGGTAGCCGTGTACCTCGTATATCTGACCTACCTGTACCCGGAACCGAAGGAGCTGGCGATCACATTGGATACTTTGATGTACGCAATAATGTGTATTACAACTGGAGCGAAGCCGGTTTTGGAAGCTATGGGGGTAAATATGCCAAATTCAATCTTGTGAACTGCTACTACAAAGCCGGCCCGGCTACAGGTGAGGGAAGCATGTCTTGGAGAGTATTATCCAGCGATCCTACAGCACGAGCATACATTGATGGGAACTACATGACCACGAGCCCAGAAGTAACTACCGACAATTGGACAAATGGAGTTTGGAGTCAATTTTGGCGAGATCTGCATCCAACCGAAGCAGAGATGAAAGCCATGAAAATGGCATCACCTCAACCATTCAGCAAGGTAACGAACCACACAGCAGAACAAGCTTATGACAAGGTGTTGCAATATGCAGGAGCTTCATTGCGTCGTGATGTCATTGATGAGCGCATTGTCAACGAAGTGAAAAGCAAATCTTCAACCTATACAGGTTCGAGAGACGACAGACCGCGTCCCGGTATTATAGACACAGTAAATGATACTGAAGGTTATCCCAAAGTTAAATCTCTAGAACCGTGGATCGATACTGATGGAGATGGCATACCTGACATTTGGGAGGAAGCCTATGGACTTGACTCCAAGAATCCTGCAGATGCCAATCAGGTGAGTTCGTCAGTTGACCCCAATGCACGATACTCCAATTTGGAGGTATATTTCCACAATTTGGTACAGCACATTGTCTACCATCAAAATCAAGGTGGACAAGCCATTGAGAAGAAATAAATATGAATATTCGTTTTGTAACAAAAAATAATAAAATAATGAATAAACTAATAATAAGTATATTCTTACTACTATGGGTAACGGTTGGTGCATTTGCACAAACCGTCACCGGTACAGTGACAGATAGCTATGGCCCAGTGACTGGTGCTGCAGTGATGATTGAAGGAACGAGTACAGGTGTCACAACCGATATTAATGGCAAGTTTAGCTTGCCCAATGTATCTGACGTAAACAAGACTGTATTGTTGATTCGCTATCTGGGAATGAATGATGTAAGAGAGCCACTCAAGGGACGTACCTCTGGCATCCAAGTACACATGACTGAAGATATCAACCAACTGGAAGACGTCGTTGTGATAGGTTATGGTACACAAAAAAGAGGAAACCTAACTGGTTCGGTAGCTAGTGTGTCAGGAAAAATACTAGAAAAAGTACCAACAGCTTCCGTTGCCGAAGCCATTGTTGGGCGATTGCCCGGTGTTCAAGTCACAGCAGTTGATGGGTCTCCCGATTCCGAAATCAAAATTTTGGTTCGTGGTGGGGGTTCTATCACACAAGACAACAGCCCATTGATTTTGGTCGATGGCTTTGAAGTTAGCAGTTTAAATGATATTCCTCCAACAGATGTAGAGTCTATTGATGTGTTAAAAGATGCAGCTTCTACAGCTATTTACGGAGCTCGTGGAGCCAATGGAGTGATATTGGTAACCACTAAGCAACCCACTGAGGGGCGAGTGTCTATAAGCCTGAACACTTATTTGCAGACCAAAACACTTTCGAAGAAAATGGATGTAATGGACCCTTACGAATATGTTTTAATGCAATATGAAAATGCTCGCAACAAAAATTCTATTCCCTCAGGATTTTTTAATAAATATGGGCATAGCTACGAGCACTACATTTATCAAGGGGATAAGGGCACAGATTGGCAAGATGAGGTTTTTGACACCAATCCTGTTGCTAAATATGTAGATTTGAGCATCAATGGAGGTACTGAGCGAACCAAATATAAAGCAACGCTGATACATCAAGATCAGCCTAGTGTGATGGTGGGCAATGGAATGGATCAGAACAATTTGAATGTAACATTAAACACAAAATTATTTGATTTCCTAACCTTCGAATATCGCACTCGTCTTTTACACAAAGAAGTAGATGGCTCAGGCACGGAAGGGGTTAGTCTTCTCACAGCGCTGCGCGAAGCTCCAACCCTAGGTTTGGATGAATATATGGTTCTCCCTGAGGATAATTCCTATTATGACCCTGAGTTGTTAGACGAAATCACTCGTTTTAATCCTAAAGAAGAATCGGAGAAAAACTATAAAAAAAGAATCAACAAATTTCTAAATACAATAGGTGCTTTAACTTGGGATATAACCAAAGGCTTAACCTTGCGATCTGAATTTGGATTCGAAAACAACTCACAGGAAATGCGCCTCTTTTGGGCTGCCGATACTAGCACGGGTAGAAATAATGGCAATCTGCCTGTAGCTGAATGGGGCAAAGATCAGGGCACTAAATGGCAATTAACGAATGTATTAAACTATAACTTTAAGTTAAACGAAGTTCATGACTTTCAACTGATGACGGGACAAGAAATGAAGCATTCTCAAATGACAAAAAAATCATTTACAACTCGCTATTTCCCTGAAAATACCACGGCAGAGAAAGCATTCGATAATCTATCGTTAGGGACACCCTATCTGAGCTCATCGTCTGCTGGCTCACCATCTAGGATATCATCTTTCTTTGGTCGTGTTAACTACGGATACCAAGACAAATATCTAGTAACATTAGCGCTTCGTGCTGATGGATCTTCCAAATTTGCATCCAACAATCGTTGGGGATTCTTCCCTGCTGCTGCAGTAGCATGGCGTATGTCAAACGAAGATTTCTTGAAAGATCACCCTGTCATCTCTAACATGAAACTAAAATTTAGTTATGGAGCATCAGGGAACGACCGCATCAGTTCAGATATTTATCACAAACTTTATGGCATAGGAAACAAAAATCCAGCTGGTTGGGGCGAAACTAGTCGACACTATTACAATTTCTATAACACTAGAGAGCTATACAATCCTGATGTGAAGTGGGAAACCACAATCACACGAAACCTAGGGCTCGACTTTGGATTCTTCAAAGAGCGCATTAGTGGTACTTTTGAAGTTTATTGGAATACTGTGAAAGATCTACTCGTACCTTCCGACATTCCGGGATATACCGGTTATAGTAAGATTATGACCAATGTGGGGCAAACCTCCAACAAGGGAGTTGAACTAGCATTGACAGGTTATATCATCGACCGTCCAGACTTTACACTAAATGCGACTTTCAACATTGGACATAACAAAAACAAAATAGACAAACTAGCCAGTGGTGAAACTGAATGGATTCTTTCTTCCGGATGGGCAGGCAACGACCTACTGAATGCAGACGACTATCGTGCGTATGTGGGAGGAGCAAGTGGTTTGATGTATGGTTTTGTAAATGATGGAATCTACACGGTAGACGATTTTGACTATTTCGATCCGGCTTCTCGTACTTGGCATCTCAAGAAGGGAGTTGTGGATTCTAGTCCTTTGGCAGGAGCAGTTCCGGGTAGTCCCAAGTTTAAAAAACTAACTCCAGTGGACGAAGACAGTGCAAACCCTTACTTGCTGACTGATGCCGACCGCACCGTTATAGGAAAAACAACACCTAAGTTTTCTGGAGGATTTGGTGTCAATGGAACCTATAAAGGATTCGATCTGGGACTCTTCTTTAGCTTCATGTCTGGTTTTGATGTATTCAACGCCAATAAAGTGATGCTTACATCATTTTATCGCAACAATTACAACAATTTTGGCACTGAGGTTTCTTCATCCAAGAGATGGCGCAACTATGACGATATGGGCAACGAAATTCGTTACAACCCGGCAGCTCTTGCTGAGTTTAACAAAGATGCCACCATGTGGAATCCTACTAATGTAGGCCGTCCCATTGCCATGTCATGGGCTGTGGAAGATGGTTCATTCTTACGCTTAAACACCGTAACCATCGGATATACTATGCCACGTACACTGACCCGAAAAGTGGGATTAAACCGAGTACGCTTCTATGTATCGGGCTACAATATGCTCACCATCACAGGCTATAGTGGTTATGATCCAGAGGTAAATATTGCTAAAGGATTGACACCAAACATTGATAACAACATGTATCCAAGAAGCCGAACTTACACTTTTGGAACCCAATTGACCTTTTAAATAAAATCAGTAAAATGAAAAAAATCATGAATAAAAAGATATTATATTCCATATTAGTCTGTTTCATATTTTCTTTCACATCCTGTGACGACTTTTTGGATAACGATCCTGCCTCAGGATTCACCCCCGACTATGTTTTCTCTTCAGAGGACGAAATGAAATCACTTATGACTAAAATCTATTCTGCAATGACAGCAGATGGATTGTATGCAAACACATTGGCCAGTGGGCTCAATACCAATACGGATGTGGAAATGGCTTCTTTTTCTAACAATACGCCTTCTACAGCCGGAACAGATATTGGCTGTTTCGATGCTAAACCTTATTGGTCAATCCTAAACAACGTTTGGAATGATATGTATTCGACTATTAATTACGCTAACGACTTCTTGCAAGGTGTAGAAAACTCTAAACTATTTTCTGAGAAGATTGGCAAAGATGGTCCTACTGAAGTACAACAAATGTATGGCGAAGTTAAAACCCTTAGAGCGATGCTCTATCTTGACCTGATTCGGACATGGGGTGATGTGGTATTTGTTACTGAGCCATCTAAATCTACTGACAAATTTTTCAGCGTAGGGCTGACTGATCGTCATAAGATATTAGAATACCTCATCGAAGAACTGATTGCAGTAGAACCTATGCTTAAATATGCCACCGATCTGGATGAAGGTGTAGAACGTGCCTCTCGTGAATATTGTCAAGCTCTTATCGGACAAATGGCGCTGTATCGAGGAGGATGGACACTCCGCCCCAACAAAGATGATGTCACAAGTGTGGGCTATATGGAGCGTGGCGATAATGCAAAACACTATTACGAAATAGCAAGCACCTATCTAGGGAAAGTGATAGAAGAAGGCAAGCATGACTTGAATCAAAGTTTTGAGAGACTATGGTATGATGAATGTAATTGGAAAACATCTAATAACGGAGATGTCATTTTTGCTGTACCAATGCTAAAAAACTCTACAAGTCGTTTCGGATATAACATTGGAGTGACCATTGCCACAGGAAAACACGCTTATGGAGCAGCTAGAAACTACTTCCTATTTGGAGGCACATATGTTTACTCTTTCGATAAAGATGACCTGCGTCGTGATATCACTTGTGTACCCTATAAGTATAATAAAGACCTAAACCAAGAGATCGATATGGGCTTCTCCGCCATGGGAGCAGGTAAATGGAATAAGATGAACATGGAATCACCATTAGGGAGCTCTAGTACAGGTAGTACTGGCATCAACAACGTTAAGATGAGATTTGCTGATGTCTTATTGATGTATGCCGAAGCTACAAACGAACTGTATGGACCTAACGATGATGCCAAGAATGCATTGAAACGTGTGAGAAAGAGAGCTTTTGACTCCTCTCTATGGGGAGACAAAGTAGAGACCTACGTAGGACACCTAAATAGTGCCGAAGATTTCTTCAAGGCCATTATGGATGAACGAAAATGGGAGTTTGGAGGTGAAGGCATTCGCAAATATGACCTTGCACGTTGGAACAAATACAGTGAGGTCATATACAATCTTTACTTCGAAATGAAAAATTGGGGTGAAGTGGCTAATGGAGCCAATATCCCTGGTTTAGAAAAAGTACCAAACAGGATTTATTACAAATCGGTAGCTGACCCCAAGCATTCAGATCGCACAATTCTAGACATCGTAGGCATCGACGAGTATGGGCCTGGTGTTGGACGACCAGCAGGCTACTCTGTCTTAGACTATGCTATCGGTTGGAAGGTATTGAACAAAGAAACTCAACTCTTTGAGCCTCTAGCTGCCATTTCGTGGAGTTTCAGAGGATTCATTAACAAGAATAACGAAAACTCCGTTCGCCCAACCGATCCTCTACGATACTTATGCCCTTATCCCACCAAGGTGATTACAGATCATCGCGGATTGATACAGAACTATTATGGATATTAAATTAGTAAAAAATGAAGACGATGATCAAAACAATCTTTAGATTCACAATGATTATACTACCCATATTGATGTGGGGAGCTTTCTTTACAAGTTGTGAAGATGATAAATATAGCAAAATAGATGATCTCTTTCAGCCCAGATTTGTATTAGAAAGACCTGAGGTAAAGAGCAACTCTATCACCATGGTGTGGTATAAAGTAAACAATGCAGCATCTTACACAGTGGAGTTGCATCAAGATAGCTACTACAAAAGTCTTTATCAGGCATTTGAAGTCACAGATCCGCAGATATTTATCGATGACATAATATATGGAACAACATTCTATATTCGCGTTCGATGCAATGCTGTTGACTCTATAAATAATTCACAGTGGAGCTACACCAGTGCCTCAACCGAAGCCCGCCCTGAATATGCAAAAATAGTGGAGGACGTTTCAAAAACAGAGATCAGTGAAGAGTCTGCCACCATTCGTTGGAAGAGAGATACTGAAAACCCTGTAGACAGCATCAGTGTGATGCCAATGATGGACAAAACATCAAAAAGTGTTTTTCGTTATCTAACCGAAGAAGAGAAGTCACAAGGCTATGCCGAAATTGGCGAAATAACAAAAAACACATTGTATGCAGTCAATCTTTACGACACAAGCAAACCTCGTAAATATGACAAGCCTTACAATCAGGTCACACTCCGAACCGCCGGACCATCTGCAGCCTCTATCGAAATTGGGTGGGACGATGATCTAACAGCTATTCTATCGGCTAATAATGAAAATTCAGAAATTCCGGAAGGCACCGAATACTTTCTACCGGCAGGTTCATCTTATCGATTAGCTCCATTTGCAATCAAGAAAGGATTCCGTTTGGTGGGCAGTACAGAAGGGGTAAAACCTATTGTTACGATGGAAGCATCATGGAACATGTCTGCCAACTCCTACGTTTCTAGTTTAGACTTTGTAAATATAGAGTTCAGACAAGAAATAAAGAATAGCTACTTTATGAATGTGGGAAATTCATACACACTAGAGAATATAGGTTTTGTAAGCTGCGACTTTATCAACTTTGGACGTGGACTATGGAGACACCAAGGAGCCAATGCCAAACATGTGATGAACTTTGAAATGGAAGGATGTCGCATCGACCAGTCAGGCTGGCAAACAGGTGCATACGGGACATTCCACATCGACTCCTTTGACAAAGCCAATAGTGTTTCTTATGACCAGTTTGATCGTGTCATCTTCCGAAACTGTACATTCAGTAGAGACACCGACGGCACAAGTGGATACGGATGGGGGAACCTCTTCCATGCTCCTAACATGGAGAAGCCAATCCATTTGGAATACAAAAACATATCCATCTACAACTATTGCCGTAATCAACGGATGATCAATATCGAATCAGCTGTAGGCTCACAACTTGTCATCGAAGGAATGCTTCTCGCTTCGCCTTCTGGAGATTTGTATGCCATTGGAGCAAATACAACCACTTCATTCTCTAACAATTATACAACAAAAGATTATTCGTTGGGAGGAAGTAAAATGAATGCTACCGATTTAGACATTACTGCTGAAGAATTATTTGCAAACCCAGCAGCAGGAGATCTAACGATAAAAGATCCTAGCTCTCCGGTTGTACTCAATCGTGCTGGTGATACTCGTTGGATTCCATAAGCCATAGATAAAACCATATGATTATGACAAAGGTATATACTGTTTCTACTTTACAGTATATACCTTTGTTTGTTGAAGGACACGACTTTATTCCAAACTAAAATACTAGAGCCAATCTTTGCTTGCATGGGGATAATTATCCTCCATATTGCTCCTATTTTGAACAATTGCACTCCTATATCCGTTTAAACTAAAATGACAATCTCTACTTATCTATTCCTCTTGAAAAGAGAGAGAAGGTAGGAGAAACCTTAATGAATGAAAATGACCCAACGCTCTAGAAGAAGATTCAATCCCTATAGAGCATCTAGTTATATACAGATTTGAGTGACATCTGAGCTGTACAAAAGTCAATATTTTTAAATAAAAATACTTTTAAATGATTAAAAGAAGAAAGTAAAATGGCTTTTATCACTAAAAAATTGAACTACAGAAGAACAGCTCTGATATTGTTAGCCTTAATTGCAAATCTACTGACAATTAGCGCTCAAGTAACAATTGGATCTTCTATTGCACCACATAAAGATGCTTTGCTGGATCTAAAACAGCATGAAGATGGCTCGTCGGACAAAGGGCTACTGCTACCAAGAGTTGCACTGGTGAATGAAAATGATCCGGAACCACTCAGCGAACATGTAGAGGGCATGTATGTCTTTAACACAACAACCAATGAGACATTAGCTCCCGGTGCCTATTACAACAATGGACTTAGATGGAATAAAGTAAAAAACATGGAAACTGATGCTTGGAATAATGCAGTTACCAAAACTGGAGCAACAAGCATTAACGATGATATCTATCACATAAAATCCGTGGCAATTGGTACAGTTGACGCTGATCCTTCAGCTCTTCTACATGTGTCTTCTACCTCTAGAGGCGCTTTAATTCCTCGAATGAGCCTAAGTGATAGAAACAAGATAGCTTCTCCGGCCAATGGCCTAATAATATACAACACAACAAGCAATTGTTTGAACTATTACAATTCATCATTTCAAAGGTGGTTGAGTCTTTGTGGAACTTTCGATCCTTCAAAATTTGAAATATTAAACTGTAATGCTCCAACAGGTCCATCGGGGCATTACATTGAAGGTATAGGATTAGGCAATCAACACTTATACACCTTAAAGGTTAACGTATCAGATATAGGTCCATATGAAGTGATTGGACAAACGACTAATGGATATGCTTTTTTCGACTCAGGCATGTTTACTGCTATTGGTGAGCATCAGCTGACCCTCAAAGCACAAGGCACACCCTTGACTTATGGTAGTGATGAGCTTCAACTGACGTTTAATGGCATTAGAGTTACACCAACTTGTGCCCTACCGAAAATAGAAGTGGAATCTGCAGCCACACGTTACACCATCGAATGTCCTTCCATGACTGTCTATGGAGATTATTATGCAAGAACACCTTTGAATTCTGCAAATTACATCACTGTGAAGATTAATGTTACATCTCCTGGTGAAACAATCTTGGAAACGACTTCTGACAATGGAATAAGATTCTCATCGAACTCAATAACAGTAGAGCCAGGCGAACAAACAATAAAACTTTTTGGCCGTGGCACACCTATTAATGTTGGAGTTTTTTCTGGGAATCAACTCACTGTGGGAGCCACAACATGTTCTCCGACAATTACGGTGGCTAGTACTAGAGGAACATTTGTCGATCCGGCTAATACCTGTCAAGAAATATTGGACGAAACTCCAACTTCTGAAGATGGCTACTATTGGATTAGAGATCAAGGAGGCGCTTCCTACATGACATACTGCGATATGGAACCTGATGGAGCATGGACACTTGTGAAATCACTTTCAGAAAGACAAATCCTAGTGGTAGAAAAATCTCAAAGCGAGTCTATTGGTTCTCAGGGAGATATAAACAAGGTAACCATGGAGGGTCAACGTTTCAATGAGTATGCATTCTCACTGAACTCCACGATCGTTAACAATATAGGCAACACTGGAAGTGGTTCTAAAAAGTTCAGATTCACGATTAAAGAAAAGGGACATACAACAAACCCTTCCGCTGCACAGGTATATGTAGCTGCTAGCACAGTTTCTCCAAGTGACGACTTATGGGCAAAAGAAAACTATTGGAATGTAACCATATTTTCAGGAAACCCTGCCACAGGAAACTTCAATGGAAAGAACTACGTATCAGAAGGGAAACTATTTGGCCTGCCATGGGGCAAGCCTGTAGCATCTAGCAATGATTACTATTTCAATGGAACTAAGTTTAGACTTACCCCTCCGGGCATGTATAGTCAGTCAGGCTTCTTCACCGGATTTTATGGAGCTGTTGGATATGTATCTGCTGGAGAAGAAGTTGGATATTCCTATTATTTCAGTAGAGAAGAGGATGACCCCAATAGACATCAAATATTTAAATATAACAAGAAAGATATAAATGACCTATTTGGTCTATATATGAATACTGAGCCTCAGCTCAATCACCACATTGGAACTTGCAGCAATAGCAACGATGACTTTGGAGGAGCTTCTTCTTGTGCCAGAGGTTGGTCAAGTTGGCGACCTCACAGATTTAACCAAAGACCAGACGGCACTTATGAAGGAAGAATCATCCAATATTGGGTAAAATAAAAAAAGGAAACATGTAAATTGGAGAGCCGAACTTAAACGGCTCTCTTCAATTATAGACTACAAACTTATGAAACGTTTACTTCTTATTATCATCTGCCTCATACTTACTCTGACTGCCTTATCGAAAGGTTCATTCACCATAAAGGGTACAGTAAAAGGAGAAGACAAATAATCTTCATCTTGAGTTTATTGAAATACTTAAACCCCTACGCAAGGAGTTTGA
>CALKIV010000070.1 GCA_937995835.1 uncultured Dysgonomonas sp.
TTTTTATTCAAAAAGGACTTTGTCTTTATCCACATAAGTCGCTAGTGAATAATATTGGTTTTGATGGCTCAGGAGAAAATTGTGGTGTATATATTCATGGAGCAAAAGTATTTTCGAATGAAATGCGTGTGGTAAAAACACCTATTATAGAGTCAAAGCAAGCACTGAAGTATATGAAGGACTTCTTTAAGTATGGAAGCGCTCCTACTTATAAAACTATACTACAGACTGATTATCCTAGCTTACATCAGTTTTTATATAGGATATATAAATTATTCAAACGATGATAATTGTACACATATCAACAGCAATTACAGGGGGAGCAGGGATAGCTACATATAGGTTGCATGAGAGTTTGTTACAAAACATACCTGATGTGGAAAGCCATGTAGTGCAATCTCAGCCTTTAAGGGGGAACTTGTTACGTAATGTGCATCAATGTACACATTTTCATCCATTGCCATATAGGATAAAGAAGAAGTGTGGTCTGTTGCCATATTGCTCAGATTTAGAACGCTATCAGAAAAAAATATTTAGCCAGCCAACTAATTTCGATATTATAAGCTTACCATTTTCTTATTACCCTATTCATAGAGCCCCTATTGTTTTAGATGCTGATATTATACATTTGCATTGGACATGTGGTTTCTTAGATTATAAATCATTTTTTCAAAATATAAAACAACCAATTGTTTGGACTTTGCATGACATTTATCCCTTTATGGGGCTGTATCACTTCAAAGGAGATAAGAATAAAAATGTTAATACAGAACTAAAGCAAGTTGATGATAAAATACTAAGATATAAACAAGAAGCTGTTCGTCAGAAACGAGATATAAATATCGTTTGTCCTTCTAAATGGATGTATAATCAATCTGTTAATAGTGAAATGTTTAATGGATATGATCATACTGTGATTTCAAATTGCTTTGATATTGATTCCTTTATCCCAAAAGAGAGAAATAAGGCGAGACAGATATTAGGTTTCAACAATAGTAAAAAGACTATATTCTTTGGTGCAGATCATATTAATCTCTATGGAAAAGGGATGGATTTACTTGTTAGTGCATTAAAAGAAATACCTAAAGATTCGTATAACTTAGTTACAGTCGGAAGAGGGGATGTTGCAGATATAGGATCCAATTTGACCTCTAACTATAAACATTTTGGTTTCGTTCAAAATCTTGATTTGCTTAACTTGATCTATTCCATTGCTGATTTTACAATAATACCTTCTCGTGAAGATAATTTACCTAGCATGATGATTGAGTCTATGTTGAATGGTACACCAGTAATATCATTTACAAATGGGGGAATGGCAGAACACATATCAACAGGTACTAATGGTGTATTAGTAGAAGAAATGACAGCAGACTGTTTGGCTAAAAATATAAAAGATTGTTTAGATGATAAATATATATTCGATGCTGAAATGATAAGAGCATATGCAGTAGAACAGTTCAATTCTCAAAAGATAGCGAATTCTTACTATGATCTTTACAAATCCATACTTAGTCGTTAACACCCAATGAAACTATCCATCATAACCATCAATTACAATAATGCTGTAGGATTGGAGACTACAATCCTAAGCATTGTAGAACAAAGTTTTCAAGATTTTGAATACCTTGTTATTGATGGTGGTTCAACAGATGGAAGTGTTCAGATTATCGAAAAATATAAGGATAAGATATCAGTTAGTGTTAGTGAACCCGATTCAGGTGTTTATAACGCTATGAATAAAGGAATAAAAATGGCTCATGGCGAATATCTTTTATTTATAAATAGTGGAGACACGTTATTTGAAAAAGATACTTTGCAAAAGGTGTTTGCTTTTCCTTTCACTACCGATCTCGTTTATGGAGATTTAGCTCGTACATTTCCTGATGGAACATCTGATTTTGTACCTATGCCAGAGACCATCAATACCAAATATCTACTTTATGGCACATTGACGCATCCAACAACTTTTATCAAGAGAAACCTTTTTGATAAATATGGTCTGTATAGAGAGGACCTCAAGATTGTTTCCGATTGGGCTTTCTTTCTAAAATTGATGGCATTCACTAATATCACAAGGGTGCATATTCCTGTCACCATTGCCACATTTAGCATGGATGGTTTGAGTACTTTGAATAAGGATAAAGCTCTGGAAGAAAGAAAGAAAGTGATTCTAGAATCGTTTTCCTTTGAAATATTAGAGATGTTTGAACTTCATGAAAAATATCAATCATTTTATCAAAAAAAGATATTTAGCATTAGCCGTCGTCTTTTTGCAATCCTAAAAAGTGTTTTTCGCCCACGATATTGGAGCCAATTGATCCATCGTAGAAGGATGAATAGATTGATTGCTGTTTTTAACAAGACTATTCGTAAACAGAAAAAAAATCCACTTTCAATTCCAATAATTATAATCAACTATAATCGTTTAGCAGATCTAGAAAAATTAGTTGATTTTTTGCTAAAACGAAAACATACAAACATTGTGATAGTAGACAATCAATCTACTTATCCTCCTTTATTAGCCTATTATGAGCAAATAAAGAATAAAGTGACCATTGAGCATATGACTGAAAATTATGGTCATCTAGTATTCTGGAAAAATGAAGAATTACAAGAACGTTATGCTAAGGGCTATTATATCGTGACTGATTCCGATATCATCCCCAATGAAAGCCTTCCTTTAGATTATATTTCTCAGATGAGGCAAATTCTTGATTCAAAGGAACATTGGTCGAAAGTTGGCTTTGCCTTGCGATTAGATGATATTCCTGATCATTTCAAGATGAAAGGAAAAGTACTGGATTGGGAACGAAAATTTTGGGAAGATGAGGTAGCCCCTAATCTTTACCAAGGGAATGTGGATACCACTTTTGGATTGTATCCCCCTCGATATAGATATGATGTGGGTAACTTTTTGCATGGGGGAAGAATGGCAGGTGATTTCACTGCTCGTCATGGAGGTTGGTATATCGATAATGAGAATATGACGCATGAAGAGCTGTATTATTTTCAGACAGCCAATGCCTCAAATTCGTGGAAAGTAAACAAAGAAGGAGAATTAGAAAGTGGCAATGAGTATAGATAACACACATAAAAAGGTGTCGGTAATTTTGCCGAACTACAATCATGCTCCCTATCTAAAGCTGAGGATAGATTCTATTTTAGAACAAACTTATCCTAATTTAGAATTGATCATTCTTGATGATTTTTCTACTGATAATAGCAAAGAGATAATTGAAAAATATAGGAATAATGCTAGAGTAAAGCTCATCGAATACAATGAGAAGAACTCAGGATCTACTTTTGTACAATGGCGAAAAGGGATTGAAATAGCTGAAGGTGATTACATCTGGATAGCCGAAAGTGATGATTATGCAGAAATTCACTTCCTTGAGAAAACAGTTG
>CALKIV010000071.1 GCA_937995835.1 uncultured Dysgonomonas sp.
ATATATTTTTGCTGAAAATTGAATTGCCCATAGCAAATTGAAGGCAGAGAGAACATGAGTAGTAGATAAAGTTTTTTCATAGCTGTAGATATTACATATTGATGGATTATTGAGAATGAAAAAGATAATCCTCTTTTACAAGATAAAAACATTTATTAAATCCCTCTTGAATAAAGTGTTCTGAATTTGAGATATTATCTTTATCTTGCCAAATCATACCTGAAAAACATCAATCACATAAAAAAATGAGAACATTTACATTCCTTATTTCTATTTTCGCTTTCCTTTCATGTAGCTCTAAATCTGATGTTGTATTTCAAAGCAACATGAATGTGCGCGCTTCAATCGGCGCCAATGAGGCACAAGTAGTACACACTGCCTTCGATATTTTTGCCAAAGACTATAAAAAAGTATTCGGAGGAGAAGTCAGCCAAGATAAAGATGGACTAATCATCATTGGCACATTGGGCGATGGTAGCAATGCTGAAAAAATCATAGACAAGCAATCTCTCAAAAGCTCACTCCCTAGTAGAGAAGGATACATTATGCTGGTCAACAATGGTAAACTCTACATTTTAGGAAGTGACAAACGGGGTACCGCCTATGGCATACTAGAACTATCGCGCATGATGGGAGTATCACCTTGGAAGTGGTGGGCTGACTCTCATGTCGCAAAACGAGATGCGCTGACACTAAAGGATGGCTTTATAAAAATTGACTCCCCCTCCGTAGCTCATCGAGGTATTTTTATTAATGACGAGGATTGGGGATTGATGCCTTGGAGCTATCAAACCAACGAACCCTCGGAAGTGAAAGGTGAGATCGGACCAAAAACCCATGCTCGTATCTTTGAACTCTTGCTTCGTCTGCGTGCCAACACATTTTGGCCTGCTATGCACGATTGCTCAGTGGCCTTCTATATGACTCCGGGCAACAAAGAGATGGCTGACAAATACGGCATCTTTATTGGTTCTTCACATTGCGAACCGATGGCAAGAAACACCAATGCCGAATGGAGAACAGCCGGTGAAGGCACTTACGATTATGTAAACAATCGAGAAAGTGTCCTTAAATTTTGGGAAGAGCGAGTGCAAGAATTGGAGCAATCAGATAACATCTATACCCTAGGCATACGTGGCGTTCACGACAGCAAGATGCTTGGGGCAAAAACACTAGAAGAGCAAAAAGATGCACTAGAGAAAGTATTGAAGGATCAGCGAGAAATGATTTCCAAACATGTCAACCCTGACGTGGAGCAAGTTTCTCAAGTTTTCATCCCCTACAAAGAAGTTTTAGATGTATACAATATGGGCTTCGAAGTCTCTGAAGATGTTTCACTCATGTGGTGCGACGACAACTATGGATATATTCGCCATTTCCCTAATGAAGTAGAACGTGCTCGCAAAGGAGGCAACGGGGTGTATTATCACATCTCATACTGGGGACGCCCTCATGACTACCTTTGGCTGACCACCAATCACCCTGCACAAGTATACACTCAAATGAAGTTAGCTTACGACAAGGGAGCTAGAGACATGTGGATTCTGAACGTGGGAGACATCAAACCTGCTGAATATCTGACAGAGCTATTTTTGGATATGGCTTGGAATATTGAAGCTATAGAAAACAATCAAACAGGATTGGACAACCATCTAAAAGCATGGCTTAGCAGAGAATTTAGCAACGAGCATGCAAATGAGCTACTCCACGTAATGAACGAGTATTATCGCCTTGCTTACATCAGAAAACCTGAATTCATGGCAAACACTCGCACGGAAGAAAAAGATCCGAAGTATAAGGTAGCGACAGACCTCCCTTGGAGCGAGAACGAAATCAATGAGCGATTAAGAGATTATAGAAAAATATCTAAGAAAGTGATTAAACTTTCTGAAAAAATATCCCCTGAAAACCAAAGTGCATGGTTTCAATTGGTAGAATATCCGGTAAGAGGCGCTGCTGAGATGAACAAAAAACATCTTTATGCTCAATTAGCTCGTCATGGCAAGGCTAGCTGGCAAACAAGCGACGATGCTTATGACATGATTGTTTCTTTGACTGAAAAATACAATGCTCTAGAAAATGGAAAATGGAGACACATGATGGACTTTCAGCCTCGCCGACTTTCAGTTTTCGATAGAGTGCCACAGACAAAAGCTACCCAAGCTCTGCCGGAACACAAAACCCCTCTGGTGATGTTTAATGGAAAAGACTACACCTCTTTTATCGGGGAGCGACCCATCACTTATGGCTTAGGCTATCAGCGAGGTGCTATAAACATAGCCAAAGGCAGTACTGTTACTTACAATATTCAAGCAGACAAAATAAAAGACATTTCCATCGAAGTAGCTTTAGCTCCCAATCACCCCGTAGAGGGCACGTCCCTGCGTTATGCCATAAAAGTAGATGATGAAGAGATGCAAGAAATAGACTTCAGCACTCAAGGACGAAGCGAAGAGTGGAAAGAGAATGTCCTAAACAATCAAGCTAAGAGAACAAGCCAACATCGCCTAAAAAACAATAAAGAAAACATACACAAAGTGACGATCAGTGCACTAGATGAGGGTGTTGTTTTGGACCAAATAAAGATTTGGAAAAGATAAAAGAGGCTCATACAACAGTATGAAAAAAGGTTATAGATATTGAATCTATAACCTTTTTGTATTTTATCCCGTAAAGTTAATCTTTACAGTTCTTTTCTTTTCCCTGCAAAGATTTTATAGCCTCTAAATTCACAATCTAACGAACCATTCTTCAACGGATAACGCTTAGAGTGGCGAAGTCCTATCATGTTAAAGCATTCTTTCTTGTAGCTTAATATCCAAGCGGAATAACCCATAAAGACATGTTTCAATCGCTCTCCGATGTTCTCATATAAGCCCAGAAGGTCGTCGGACTGAATACGCTCACCATATGGAGGATTAGTCACCAAAACACCCTCTTCGGCTGGCGCTTCTTTATAGTCTTCGAAAGCTAGCACCTTGAAATCGATGTGATGATCTACTCCTGCTTCTTTTGCATTCAATTTTGCAATCTCTATAGCCTCCGAAGATATATCAGATCCATAAATTTTGAAGTCAAACTTTTTCTCACCACTATCGTCATTGTAGATAACCTCAAAAAGATCTTGATCGAAGTTTTTCCAACGTTCGAAGCCAAATCCTTTCCTGTATATTCCAGGGGGTACATTTAATGCGATCAAAGCAGCCTCAATCAATAATGTTCCCGATCCACACATGGGGTCAACAAACACGGAATCACCTTTCCATCCTGTCTTCATGATCATACCTGCTGCCAACACCTCGTTGAGGGGTGCCGGAGTCTGAGCCACACGATAACCACGCTTGTGCAACGAGTCACCTGAACTATCAAAAGAGAGTGTACATTGGTCGTGCGCTATGTGGAAATTGATCAGCAAATCAGGGTTTGCCACATCTACAGATGGGCGCTTGTCTGTTTTACTCATAAAATAGTCAGCAATGGCATCCTTCACTCGATACGCTACAAACTTAGAGTGCGTAAATAGCTCTGAAAAAGTGACAGCATCGATGGCAAACGTGGTGTTTTCGTCCATATGCTCAAACCAGTTCATCGCTTTCACTTTCTTGTAAATGTCGTCAGGTGTGCGAGCCCTAAACTCATACACTGTACGCAAAATGCGCAAAGCCGTGCGACAATGGAAATTTGCCCTATACATCAGCGCCAAGTCGCCACGGAAAGACACCATGCGTGTGCCAATCTGCAACTCATCTGCGCCCAAGGCGATCAATTCTTCTGCTAATATTTCTTCTAGTCCTGCCATGGTCTTAGCCACCATGCGGAACGTTCCTCTATGTTCCAAATTATTTGGTCTTATTTTTGTTTTTAACTTTAAGCTTATGCTAGTTCTTCATCTACAAATACACTTCTACCTTCTGCATTGGTAAATTGGATGGTTAGCCAGTCGTAACCTTCTTCTTTCACCTGTGTCCAAGATATTCTGTGAGGTCGGTTCATCACCTCCACCATTTCCTGATCGTTTATTTCATAGTCTTCTTTTTCGTCATCATAATCGATACCATAGCCAAGGGTCATGGAGATGGAGAAAAGTTTTTGCCCACCAAGCTCCAACTGTTTCACTTCGTAATCGATTTCAGGATCATGCTCGTCACAAAACATATTGTTGTACCCATGCTGAAAACCATCATAGAGCACATGCATCTCTTCTTTCCCTTGCTCTCTGATCATTATCTTAGAGATAGGAAACTCTTCTTTCTTATTCTCATAATCGGGAGTGATATAAAGCGCATCGTCTATCTTTTTCAAGCTTCCTACATAAAACACTTCGAAAGCATTGACCTCATTCAACTTCAAGGAAAAGGTTGTTTCCTCTATGCTGTCTTTATCTACAAGGGCGTTTAAATATTCGGGAATTATCATTTTTTATAGTTTTACTTTTGTGCTTCTCCCTTTCGACTCATTGTGAAATGCATCTACAGCAGTTACCACATATTTATATTCATTTCTGCCACCCTCATACGGTAAAGCCAAAAAAGTGTCGCGTGTAATACCAACAATGTGTTGAGCATTATCTAAATTTTCTCTTTGCCCTTTGGCAAAACGATAGACCACATAGTAGCGCGCACTTGTGGGCTCATATTTGTCAGCATCACTTTTCCACTTCAACAGGTGCTCTGTGGGTGTATATTCACTTTTTAGCTTATTCACCTTCTTGGGCTGCTTTCCGTACATGTGCGTATAAGCAGGAATCAAAGCCGGATATCGGTGATAGTTGTTTTTCAACTCTCGATCTGCATTTTTATATTTATCCAACAAAGAATAAGCCGGCCAAAAACAATTGCCTTGCAACGATGACTCACTTCTAGCAAGCAACATTTTTTCTGCCAGTTGACTTTGCCCTCTGCCATCAATGGCATTCATCGTTCTTTCCACATCTTGCCCAATATATAATGGGCGATTGTTGCTATGTTGTGCCCACCACCCTACCAGCGTTTTATAATCGGCTGCCGAGTGACCTATTTCCCAGTAGAGTTGTGGCATATTATAATCTATCCAACCCTTTTCTACCCATAGTTTGACATCGGCATAAAGGTCGTCATAATTTTGCAAACCATTGGTTGCACTACCCGACCCATCAGGGGTGCTTCGCTTATTTCTATAAATACCAAAAGGACTGATGCCGAAACGCACCCAAGGTTTAGTTTCAACCAACAATTCTTTCACTTCTTGAATCAAGAGATTTACATTATCTCTTCGCCAGTCTGCTTTTTGATTTGTCTTAAATCCTCTTTTTGCTCTTGTTTGCTGAAAGCTGTAATCATCCGGAAATTCTTCTCCTGCTATGGGATAAGGGTAGAAATAATCATCCATATGAATGGCATCGACATCATAATTCATCACAATATCTTTGACCACTTTTCTGATGTGTGCTCTACTTCCTTCTAGTCCCGGATCGAAATATATTTTCCCTCCATAGGTCACAAACAGCTCCGGTTGTTGATAGTAGATATGATTACCTGCTAGCACATCATTCACACTTGTGGTCACACGATAGGGGTTGAGCCACGCATGAAGCTCCATGTTTCGCTTATGACATTCATCTATAAGGAAAGCCAGAGGATCGAATCCCCCTGCAGGAGCTTTACCTTGCGTCCCTGAAAGATGTACGCTCCAAGGTTCGTATTTCGACTTATAGAAAGCATCTGCTTGTGGACGCACCTGAAAAATGATGGCATTGATGCCCATGGCTTGCAAATCGTCTAACGACTGCACGAAATACCTCTTCATCTGTTCAGGGCTCATTGTCCTATATCTGGTCTGCCATGCAGTACTCAACCATGCTCCTCTAAATTCTCGTTTCGGATACTTCAAATCAGTGAAGTGTACGACCTGTTTTGTAGACTTACAGGAAGCTAAGAAAAAGACTGCTAACGACAGTGCTAAAAATCTTACAATGTATTTATACATAATGAATAAAATAATTTGGTGACAAAAATAAGAATAATTAAGTAGAATGCCTTTCATTTAAAACCCTTACTTTTGTATAACAAGTAAATCATCGTATTGTTAATGCTCATAACATTTTGCCAAAATGCAGATTTGGGCAGTTCCATAATTTAGTATTTGTGAAGTATGAAGTGGCTTAAAAACGACAAACTACCAATAATCTTGGTGTTGCTATACTGCATCTCTGCCTTCTTTGATTGTGAGCGGTATGAAAAAGGAAGCGTTTTAGCGATAGACATATTCACTGTTGGGCTTATCACCACTCTTGCTTGCAGACTATTTTTACCAAAGGAGTCAAAGGCTAAACTAATCTATAATGTTTTCTGCTTTGCCTATCTTGGTCTTATTATGTTCTCTTTGGTTCTTTATCTTTTTTCTCTAATCCAATGGCCTACTAAGTGGACTTAAAACAATCGATCACTTATGAACTCTAATAGAATTATCCCCATCAATATATTACTGATACTTGTAGTTATCGTACTACTTGGATACACATTATATTTGCATATTGGATACTATTCTTATTTTGCTAAAGACATAAAAGAGTATACTTGGTCGATGGATACTCAATTTGAGATATATGACAGAGATGAAGCCATCTTGGTGACAAATCATAATGATTTTAATATCACCCCGGTCGGTTGGGGACTTCGTATAGAACAAAATTTGGGACATGAGAGCTTCAATGACTTGCTTTTGTCATCAAGTACAGACTCAATGCGCTTCCAGTGGTATAGTTTTCAGGAGAACAAGTTCTTTCAAATAATTTTGCCCTTAAACGACCTTCGTAAATTAGCCGACAAAGGATTAAACAAAACATACTTGAGCTCTAAATTTTCTTATGAAGCCAAACCTAGACAGATTGAAAGACTAAAAAAGGGAGCCCCTTTATTAAAATTTGAGATGTCAGGAAATGGAATTCTTACCATTGAATTATCATATGGCCCTGTATGGGCTGAAATTTTCAGACAAACAGCCAAAGAGATGTCTTGGTATATTCTGTGCCCGGATTTCGTTATTCAGACTTATGACGATTGGCAAAGACTCGTAAATAGAAAGTATAATTGGAGTTTTCAGACAAGTGACAGTTTGATTAATAAGAGTAGAAATATAAATGCCTATTTCTACAAACCAGATACATTTAATCGTTATTCCAAATTTGGAGGTTATTCTCTTGACTTGACCCAGCCCCAATCGATGCCTGCACCTCTTTTGATTCATTTTTATGACAAGGCAACAAAAACACAAAATGCAATAAAGATGAATGATGAAATATTGTCCATTATGGATGAGTTGTCTTTCACTCCTCCATTCATCATACACACTGATAATGCTGAGACTGTAGATATAGAAGAAAAGTCAGAAGAACCTATTTTGTTATATTTTGACTTAGCAGGAGATCCTCAGCATAGGCGTTTGATAGCTACAAGAGGAGAAAAGAAAAGAGAAATTCCGATCAAGTACACGCAAATATCCGTATCTTATAATGAATAAAAAATCATGAGAATATTTTTAGCTACTTTTTTACTTTTTATCTCAATGAATATGATTGCATCAGAACCTCTCAGAATAGGAGTTATCTCTGATACACATTTCCTGTCGGAACAGTTGATGGATAACAGATATGCTGTTCAAGAATATGTGGACAAAAGTGGAAGAGATGTCATTTCATCACCCGAAATTATTGATCAGGTAGTGGCTGACTATCTGGCTAGCAACATTGATGTACTACTTGTTTCGGGAGATATGACCAAAGATGGAGAGAAGCAAAGCCATATCGACTTTAGAGAAAAGCTAAGACCATTGTACGACAAAGGCGTGAAGATATTTGTAATCCCGGGCAACCATGATGTCAACATAAAATCGCCGGTGAGGTATCAAGGAAATAAATCTTTCCCCACAGAAGGAATAGAAGATAAAGGTTTTAGAGAAATATATGCAGACTATGGCTACGGACAGGCAGTAATGCAGCATACTGGTTCATTAAGCTATGCCACAAAGCTCGATGAATCCACGTTATTACTGGCTATTGATGCTTCTGAATACAATCAATTGAAAAAGCGCCCAAACAGCTCTGGATCTATTTCTAAGGAACTAAAAGAGTGGATTGAACTTGTGCTGACTTCAGGCAAAGAACTAAACAATTGCACAAGAGTGGTTACCATGATGCATTGGGGACTTGCCGAACATTTCCCTATGCAAGGCACATTGATGCCCGACTACCTAGTGCATGACTACAAGAATATTGCTACCCTATTGGCCGACCATGGTGTTCAGCTGATTTTCACAGGACATTTTCATGCTAATGATATTTCTTCGTTCACAACAGAAAAAAGCAACACGATATACGATGTGGAAACAGGGGCTCTAATTTCTTACCCTTTTGCCTATCGATTCGTAGACCTATACGAGGATCATGCAAAAATAGAAACCAGAAACATTACCTCTATTGCAAGCAAAACAAATCTGGTAGAAGAATCTAAAGAAACATTGAGAAAGATTGCCTCTGCACAAGCCTTGCACCTTATCAGAAGTAAGAAGGCAGACTTCCCCACTGTATTCTCGGAAGATGATTTTAAGCAGTTGGCAAATATTGCCAGCGAGGTTTTTCTGCTACACTTAGCGGGCGATGAAGTAATTCCTGAAAAGATGAAGAAAGAGATTTCAGATCTCTTCAATAAAAATGGTATGCCGATTGATGAGGATGCTGATATCCTGAATTTCGATTTGCCTCCTAAAGATAATAACCTGACAATTTCTTTTGACAAAAAATAAGTTATGCTGAAAATAGCTCTCAATCCTGATCTTATAGAGGCCGGATGCGACGAAGCCGGCAGAGGATGCTTGGCTGGACCTGTCTTTGCAGCTGCTGTTATTCTTCCCCCTGACTTTGTGAGCGAAGAACTCAATGATTCTAAACAGCTGAAAGAAAAAAAACGATATGAACTCAGAGAATATATCGAAGCCAATGCTCTAGCCTGGGCTGTGGGCATTGTAGATCATCAAGAGATTGATAAGATAAACATTCTGAATGCTTCTTTCTTAGCCATGCACAGAGCCGTGGACGCATTGAAGATCAAACCTCAACACCTGATCATCGACGGCAATCGCTTCAAAAAGTATAGCGACACTCCACACACTTGCGTGGTGAAAGGTGACGGCAAATACCTGTCCATTGCGGCAGCCTCCATTTTGGCTAAAACTTATCGAGACGATTACATGATCGAGCTACATCGCGAGTTTCCAAACTACGACTGGGATCACAACAAGGGATACCCTACTGCCAAACATCGGGCTGCAATAAAGGAATTTGGCATAACGAAATATCATCGTCTGAGCTTCAATTTAGAAGACAAACAAATGAAGTTAGGCTTTAAGTAAGCTACACTTGTTCGCAAACGATGTTTTTATATTCGCAAAGGCTGATGACTTTTTCTCTGATGGGTTCGATTTCTCCGTAAGGAAGGGAGCTTAAATCCAAAGCTTTACTTTTTTGTTCCCCATTGGTGTGAAAGGTAATCTCAAAGTCTGACAAACTTAGTTTACTCACTTTCACCCATTCTATTTTTAGTTTATTCCCCTTGATATTAGACACCACAGTGACATCATCTATTTTCAACAAAACTTTATCTGACACCCACAAGGTATTACTCAAGAATAAAGCTAATGCCAAGAATGCTCCAATCAGGGAAACGAAAAATAATAGATGATACGCCTCTATCGCTGCCTTATCGAACATCAGATAGCCACAAAAGAGCAAAAAATACAGACCAGTGAATGCTCGTCCATATCTTTTAAAAGTTGACGTTTTGGGTGAAATGATTAGTGCTTCTTCCATATGCTTTTTATTTTTGTTCGTGATCTGATTTAGTGATAACATCTTGCACCACAAGACTAGCCAAAGTTAAACCAAAAGTTGCAGTTACGAAAACCACCGTACCATTTGGTAGCCCTTTTTTTCCAAGAGTTGCATCTGCTTCTCCTGTTGCAGGAATATCTTTGAGCTCCGATAGTATATCGGCTCCTCTGTTTTCATTGAGTTCATCGCTATAAACAGCTTTGAAGTGCTTCTTTGGCATTTCACTTTTACGCAACTTTCGTCTGAGTGCCGATCCTAGTGGGCAACCTTGCACCTTCCAAAAATCAGCTACGCGTACACGTGTAGGATCCATCTTCAAGGCAGCACCCATAGAAGAGAAAAAAGTAGCCTTAGTGTTAGTTGCCGTCTGTATCAAATGAACTTTATTCTCCAAACTGTCGATGGCATCAATGATATAATCAAAATCATCGAGTCCAAAGCTATCGGCATTCTCCTTGCTATAGATCTCCTTCTTTGCTATAATGTTTGCTTCTGGATTAACCTCCAACAACCTGTTTTTCAGAAGATAAACCTTCTCCTCTCCCACTGTTTTCGTATTAGCCATCAGTTGTCGATTGATATTAGTTGGACAAACAGTATCAAAGTCCACAATCGTCAGATGTTGAATTCCTGTACGCACTAATGCTTCTGCACACCAACTGCCCACACCTCCCACACCGAAGATGATAACTTTCTTTTCTTTGAGCTGGTTTAAAACATCACTTCCTAGCAGAAGCTCTGTTCTTTTAAAAATAGTATCTAAAATAGCCATAGGACAATTTATTCTTCTGATAAATTCAAACTGTTCTCAATTTTTGGGTTCAAAAGTACAATTAAATTTTATTCTTCTTTCATTTAGACGGGAATCGTATGTATATTTGTCAGTTCAATAAATTTATTACGCTAAATATATTTAGGATGAATATTCTTCTTTTGGGTAGTGGAGGTCGTGAAAATGCTTTGGCTTGGAAGATAAAGCAGAGTGACAAAATTTCTAATCTGTATGTTGCACCCGGAAATGCAGGAACAGACAGCATTGCGAGCAATGTTAATATTGGAGTTACGGATTTTCCTAAAATCAAAGAGTTTGTACTCGGTCAAGGCATCGACATGGTAGTCGTTGGCCCCGAAGCCCCCTTAGTGGAAGGAATATATGATTTCTTTTTAGCTGATGATTTACTCAAAAACATTCCCGTTATCGGGCCATCGCAAGAAGCTGCCAAATTAGAAGGAAGTAAAGACTTTGCAAAGCAGTTTATGATGCGTCACAACATCCCAACAGCTCGCTACCAAAGCTTCAATCTGGAACAATTGGACGATGCTTATAAATTTTTGGAAGAACTGGAAGCTCCTTATGTGCTGAAGGCTGATGGATTGGCTGCCGGCAAAGGCGTGCTGATTCTTGATGACATCAACGAGGCTAAAAAAGAGCTCAAAGAAATGTTATCTGGTATGTTTGGCGAAGCTAGCCGAACAGTGGTGATCGAAGAGTTCTTGTCTGGCATCGAGTGTTCTGTTTTTGTAATGACAGATGGCAAAAACTATAAAATACTTCCCGTAGCGAAAGATTATAAACGCATTGGAGAAGGAGACACAGGTCCTAACACAGGAGGGATGGGCGCTGTTTCGCCAGTTGTCTTTGCAGACGAGGCTTTCATGAAAAAAGTGGAAGAGCGAATTGTTATTCCCACAGTAGAAGGTATCAGAAAAGAAAACTTACAATATAAAGGATTTATTTTCCTTGGCTTGATCAAAGTAAATGGTGAGCCAATGGTCATAGAATATAACGTTCGCATGGGCGACCCAGAAACCGAGGTTGTGATGCTCAGAATAAAGTCCGACTTCGTAGAGCTTCTACAAGGTGTAGGTGCTGGCAATTTGAATGAGAAAACACTAGAAATAGACGACAGATTTGCCACCACCGTCATGCTAGTTTCAGGAGGATATCCCGGCGATTATGAGAAAGGCAAAGTGATCTCTGGACTAGAAGACATCACCGACAGCGTTGTTTTTCATGCCGGAACTAAAGAAGATCAAGGAGAAGTGGTCACTAATGGAGGTCGCGTAATGGCTATCAGTTCTTATGGCCTGACAAAAGAGGAAGCTCTCAACACATCGTATAAGAATGCTGAAAAAGTCAACTATCAAGGAAAATATTACAGAAAAGATATAGGTTTCGACCTATAAGCACCCACAAATTTCGTAAAACAGTAGCGCTAGTGTTATCAGGATTTTATAAAAAGCAGATTGCAGAAGGTAAAGGTTTTTTAGTTTTTGCAATCATCATTGCCATTCTAATTAGAAGTATTCACTTTTTCAAATTCGAAGGACAAACTCTGCAAATTGAAGGGGGTGGACCTCTTTGGCTTCCTTTGGCTTCTTTTTTTCAAAACCCATTATACAGCCTTATTTGCAGTACTGTCTTTACAATGATCATTGCTTTTCTGATCAACCTGATCAATACTCAATATGCCCTCATCAGAATGAAAACTCTCCTCCCGATGGGGATAGTTATCATCTTTTTCAGTTTTCTGCCCAATCACCTGATCATGTCACCTGCCTATATTGGTACTGTGGCTTTACTGATAAGTTTAAACGCACTTTTTTCAGCGCATGGGGAAGAATATAATCAGACAATTGTCTTCAAAGCCACATCCTACCTCGCTTTAGGAGCTTTGTTCGCCCCTCTCCTACTGCTCTATCTTCCTGTGTTGTGGATATGCTTCATCAGAATCAGAAGTTTTGGATTCAAAGCATTTCTCGCCTCACTTCTGAGTATAATTATCCTTTATGTGCCTGTATTTTCATACTTCCTTTTCATTGAAAAGAGCATGGATGTGTTAAACGCTCCACTATCTTACTTTTCATCTATTGATTGGTCACAAATGCCAGTACTGAGCTATGGACTATTGGGATACATTACTTTGGGAGTAGTCGTAATACTTATCACTTCCATCTTGTTAAACAACTCTGTAAATGGCTTTAAGGATAAAATCAAGATTCGTGTATTCTTAGCTGTTTTATCCATCCTTTGCATTTTCTCTGTATTATGCACCTTACTTTTAAACACTTATTCATTCCTTCCTCTTTATTTGGCTTTGGCAACAGGATCGCTATTAGTGTCGCATTTATTTGCATTAACATCTAGTAAGTTAACTCCTTACACTTTTTATTTTTTGTTAATATTCATCTGCGTTATTAGTTTTTCACACTAGAAATAGATTGTTTTCTCAATATTTTCTTACTTTAGGACGCATAAACAGTCTAAGAAAGTTTTAGATTAAAACCATAACAAAATGAAAACAAACAAAACAAACATCTGCTATTTCTTACTACTGCTTCCTTTTCTTATTTTAAGTTGCAAAGCCTCGAAAGGACTATCCAAAGAAGAAATAATAGAACAAACCGACTCTAAAGTTGAAGCGCAACGATATACCTTCGAAGCCACACAGGCTCACCCTGCTAATGGCAAAATGGTACATCTATCCCCTAGTTATACCCTCAAAGTGACACCAGATTCGGTGATCGCTTATTTACCCTACTTTGGCCGTGCTTATTCAGCACCTAGCCCCACAGAGGAGGGAGGAATTAAATTCACTTCCACCGACTTCGACTATTCCTTATCTGAAAAAGACAAAGGCACCTATCGGGCGACGATCAAGATTCTGGACAACCACAATAAATATGAATTGTCACTGTTGATTAGCGATAATGCCAAAGGCACTCTTTATGTTTCTCAACAGAACAAACAAAGTATCACTTTTTACGGAGATATTGAATAAAAAATGAGTTTTTTACCCCTCTCTTCGATTTTATCAGTATAAAAGTGATATATTTGGAAAAATATTATTATTTGTCTTCATTGCGGATAAATTAAAACTCAGATATTTCATTATTATATGCAACTATCCTATACTGCTGAACAGATTGCTTCAGTACTAAATGGAACTGTAGAGGGAGACCCTACTGTTATTGTAAACAGCTTTTCGAAGATAGAAGAAGGGAAACCAGGTTCCTTAACATTTTTGGCAAACCCAAAATACACAAATTACATCTACTCCACTGAAGCTAGTGTAGTTTTAGTTAATAACGACTTCAAGTCAGAACATCCTGTAAAGGCTACGCTGGTAAGATGCGCGAATGCCTATGCTTCATTAGCTATCCTATTGGACATGGTGGAAAAGTCTAAACCTGTAAAAAAAGGAATCGAGGCAATGAGCTTTGTTGCTGAATCGGCAACAGTAGGCGAAGATGTATATGTCGGAGCTTTTTCCTATGTATCTGACAAAGCTGTGATTGGAAAAAATGTAAAAATATATCCACAGTCCTATATCGGTGACGGAGTTGTAATAGGAGATAATACTATCGTCTATGCTGGGGTAAAAATATATTATGGATGTAAAATCGGAAAAAACTGTATCCTCCACTCAGGTTGTGTGATTGGATCAGATGGTTTCGGATTTGCTCCTGAAAGTGATGGGTCTTACAAAAAAATCCCTCAAATGGGAATGGTGATCCTAGAAGATGACGTAGAGATAGGCGCAAATACAACTATTGATAGAGCAGTGATGGATGCCACCATTATACGTCAGGGTGTGAAATTAGACAACTTGATACAAGTTGCCCACAATGTTGAGATCGGACAAAACACAGTCATGGCGGCTCAAGTCGGCATTTCTGGGTCTACAAAAATAGGCAAACAGTGTATGTTTGGTGGACAAGTTGGATTAGGTGGACATATCACCATTGGAGATGGCGCAAACATAGGTGCACAATCTGGAATCATTAGTAACATCAAAGCCGGAGAGAAACTTCTTGGATCGCCAGCCGTTCCAGTGAGAGACTTCTTCAGATCAAGTATTGTTTTCCCAAAACTTCCTGATATGTATCGCCAACTCAATCAACTGCAAAAAGAGATTGAACTCCTAAAATCTAAACTAGAAAATCAATAAACTTTTTATTACTAAATAATGGAAAAGCAACGCACGCTTAAAAGTAGCTTTGAGCTGAAAGGTAAAGGATTACACACTGGTCTTAACGTAAACATCAAATTTAACCCTGCTCCGGCAAATCACGGGTACAAAATAAAGAGAGTAGACTTGGAAGGCCAACCAATACTTGATGTTCTTGCAGAACATGTAGGCAATACGCAACGAGGCACTGTTCTTATGAAAGACAACATATCTGTCAGCACCATAGAACATGCGATGGCGGCTTTATATGCGCTAGGAGTAGACAACTGCTTGATAGAAGTTGATGCCCCAGAATTCCCAATACTAGATGGTAGCGCCATCAAATACGTTGAGAAAATAAAACAAGTAGGCTTTGAAGAACTAAACGAAGAGCGCGACTACTATATTGTGCGTAGCAAGATTGAAGTTAAAGATCCCGAAACAGGATCTAAAATGATTCTTCTACCTGATGACAAATTTTGCATCAACTCGTTTATTGAGTTTGAATCGCAATTCATTCCAAATCAGTCAGCCACCCTTGATGAAATAGAAGATTTTGAAAAAGAAATAGCTCCATGTCGTACCTTTGTTTTCGTTAGAGAAATTCAACAGCTTTTAACTGCTGGATTGATTAAAGGAGGCGACTTGGACAATGCTATCGTAATCTACGAAAGACAAATCAGTCAAGATGCGCTGAACCAACTAGCAGATATTCTCGGTGTACCTTACAAAGATGCATCAGAATTAGGCTATCTGAACAACAAATCAATCTTATATCCTAACGAACCGGCTCGTCATAAACTCCTTGACATTATTGGAGATATGGCTTTGATTGGCAAACCAATTAAAGGACGTGTCATCGCAACTCGTCCGGGACATAAAATTAATAATGAACTTGCCCGTGTGGTAAGAAAAGATATAAAATTTAACGAGGTGCAGCCACCGGTTTACAATCCTAATGCTGAACCTGTTTTGGACATTAACAAGATTAAAAGTTTTCTTCCTCACAGATATCCATTCTTGATGGTGGACAGAATCACTGAGATAGGAAGACAACACATTATAGGGATTAAGAATCTAAGTGTAAATGAACTTTTCTTCCAAGGTCATTTTCCTGACGAGCCGGTAATGCCTGGGGTATTGCAAGTGGAAGCAATGGCGCAAGTGGGAGGCTTACTTATCTTATCGAAGATAGAGGATCCTGAAAAATACTCTACTTACTTCTTAAAAATAGACAATGTAAAATTCCGTCATAAAGTTGTACCCGGAGATACTCTAGTCTTCAGACTACAATTGATTTCTGACATCCGTAGAGGTATCGCTAACATGAAAGGCTTTGCCTTTGTGGGAGACAAGCTGGTATCAGAGGCTGAATTGACAGCACAGATAATAAAGAACAAATAATATTTCAAAAAAATACAACTATAAAATATGTCAAACATATCGAATCTTGCTTATGTAGATAAGAATGCAAAGATAGGCGCAAATGTTACTATTGAGCCGTTTGCATATATCGAAGGTGATGTAGAGATCGGAGAGGGCACCCTTATTATGTCCGGAGGACAAGTTAGAAATGGCTCTCGTGTAGGGAAGGGTTGCACCATTTTCCCAGGAGCAGTGATTGGAGGAATTCCCCAAGACTTAAAATACAAAGGCGAAACAACATTTGCCATCGTAGGAGACAACACCACTGTCAGAGAGTGTGTCACTGTCAATAAAGGAACCGCAGCAAAGAATCAAACTGTAGTAGGTAGCAACTGTTTGCTGATGGCTTATTCTCATATTGCACATGACTGTATCGTAGGGAACAATGTAATTGTCGGCAATGCTACTCAGCTGGCTGGAGAAGTAGAAGTAGACCATCATGCTATCCTAAGTGGAGGCACATTGGTTCATCAATTTACTCGCATTGGCGCTCATGTGATGATACAAGGAGGCACTCGCCTAGGGAAAGATATTCCTCCGTTTACCATTGCAGGAAGAGAACCCGTATGCCATGCCGGCGTTAACCTAATTGGTCTTAGACGCTCTGGTTATAACAACGAAAAGATAAACGAGATACAAGAAATATACAGAGTTATTTATCAGTCTGGATATAATTTCTCAGATGCCATCAATAAGATTGAAGACTCTTTTGAGAAAACAAAAGAAATGGAAGATATTGTAACTTTTATCAAAAACTCGCCGAGAGGAATTGTAAGAGGGTATATGGGATAAAATCGAATATCGATATCTATATAAAAACAGAGGCTGTACTT
>CALKIV010000072.1 GCA_937995835.1 uncultured Dysgonomonas sp.
GGGCAAAGAAATAGGCTGGTGCACTTATATTAGCCACATTCTCTGGGGCATTAGTTAGCCATTTGCCTTTACAGTCTGTTTGTGGTTTCTTGCTAAACTGGCGTACCCATCTGCCGTTTTCCGAATCGGTGGTGTACATCCTAATGGGAATAGATGCTTTGGCTTTGGCAATCGTATTATTTGACTGTGCCACTGGCTGTCGGTCAAAGCCTCTGACAGGCATTTCCATATTCGATTGTCCAGAACAGAACCACACCTCGCCAATGAGGATGTTTTTTAATACCAAGGCTTCTCCATCGTTGAGGTGAATTTCGTATGGTCCTCCAGCTTGAGGCGTTGGTATTAGGCATTCCCACTTTCCATCCGATTGGGATGATACTGAATAGACCTTATCTGTCCCTGATGGTTTTATCTCAACCTTAGCATTGGGCTGTGCGTCGCCCCATAGTTTTACGTCTGTCTGTTGTTGCAAAACCATATTGTCATCTAAAATGCTTGGCAGAGTTATTTTAGGATACACATTGAGTATGAAACAGAAAAGACTGACTACTGTTATTAATATTCGGTTATTCATTTATAAGTATTTATTTCTTTTAATTATAGTATCTAAAAGAAGAAGCTGCATGAAATATGTTTATGAGATAAAAAAGTTAAACACATTTGATGTTTCATGCAGCTCCATGCATAGGGTTATCTATTATCGTTTACACACATATTTTTTAAGGAACAAATATCTTTTCAATGGTTGTATAGTTAGGAGCACCGATACCCGGATAGTTGGTTTCAGGTTTTCCTGCTGCTGTCTTACAGTCCATTTGCACACGGATCCAATAGTCAATGCCTGTATATTTTAAAGGAATATCTGTTCTGAAGGTTATCACTTCACCTTCCATGCTGTTTGTCAAGTCCATTTTAACCTTAAAATATTGTGCATCAGCAGCTGCGGCATTCACAGAGCGTGAAACACGCAACCAAGCTTCTCTGACATCAGGCATCGTATAGCCAGCTTTCTGATTTCTTTTGAAACGTACAGAACACTCTAGGTAATTATCCGTGATGATCGTCGGTTTTTGCACCCATTCGATACTCAGATATGGAGTGACTGTAAAATATTTTGTGGTAGTGCCTGATATTTTCACTAAGTCGCCTGCTTCGTCACTGTCCTGATTTTCATCATCATAGGGGAAGAAGTTGCCTGCATAAGGCATCATAAGATATTCTCCGGAAAACCATTTTGTATTTCTGTAAGTTCCATCTTGTTGCACATAAAGTGTTTGATTGCCAACGAATTCGGATTCTTCAGTTGCCCAACTTATTTCTCTTGCTCTGATATATCCTGATCCCTGATTTACTTGCAGAGGCTCTCCATTGTGGTCATAGATTGCTCCTTGTATTGTCAGATGAGGTTCGTCATAGTTGTCTATCTCACAAGAGGCGAGCAATACACAGCATAGGAGAACGATATATTTACTTAATATTTTCATATTATTGATTTTAAAAAAAAGTTATTGATTTCTGTTTTTTTGCAGTAAAGGATTATTCTTCAACTCATCGGTTGGGATGCCTTCATAATAATTGTTGACACTAAAAGTGACTTGTCCAGCAGCTTCGTCAGCAGATTTGGCGTCATAGATGTACTTGCCATCAGGGATTCCGTTTTCGTCTACTGTTGCCCCTTTGGCATACATTATAGGATATAGCCCTCTTCTGAAATACTGTTTGATCTGCGTATCATAGGTAAACCAGCGAAGCAAGTCCCAATAGATTTTACTTTCGAATGCTAGTTCTTTATATCTCTCTACACGCACAATTTGCAAGCCTCTGTTTGGAGCTTCCACAAATGCTCCTTGTCCTTTGGGTCCTGCATTATCCCATCTTGTGAAGGCTGGATCAGTGGAAAGCTCGGATGAACTAGTCAAAAGATTTGCTCCGGCACGATCGCGAACGTCGTTGATACATTTGAATGCATCCTCTAACATATCTTCCTCCTGATAGACTGCTATTCCTGCTTGTGCCAACTCGATGGCTGCTTCGGCACGGTTGAGCAATACTTCAGCATATCTTGTTTCGATCCAAGATTGGGTGGAAGTAAAATTCACAGTTTCGCTTTTCGGAAGTGCTATATCTAAATGCTTACGTCCAAAGAAACCTGTTACGGTATTGGATGTGGTGGTGGTACCGGTTACTCTTGGTCCATCCAGTCCGTTTTTGAATATTTTCACTCCGTCCGAACGCACATAAGGATCGTTTTGGATAGCTGATGGCTGAGTAGACCAATCGAAGATTGTTCTCTCTCTGAAAGGATTTCCAGCTGGATAATCTACTTTGTTCCATACTGAACCTGAGTTGAGTCCTTGTCTTTCTTTTCCATCATCTACTGTGAACTTTTTGAATTTGTCTACTGACGGATCATACTCCTCTTTGATGATACCTGCACGTACGTCTAGCTTTATTCCTCCTTTGTATAGGCTTCCCGGAATCAATAGATTTGCTCTGAGTCTTGGCTCTGCATTTTTCCACAGTTGTTGACTATTATCATAGACAATGTAGTTGCCATCGCTATCGAAGGCGCTAAAGTTTCCTTTGTGGTCCAGAGGAAGTCCGTCAAACAATTCTACCCAGTCTAAAGTAGGGTTAAATCGGTCTCCACTCTCCGTACACATGCGAGGAGGTGCCATCACAGAGTTGTAAGAGTGTACTGACATATTAAAGTCATACTTGCGCAACCATATAGATTCTTTATTGACATCAGATTTTTCCCATATCTCTGCATAGTTTTCAGTTCTATCTCCCATATTGGCTCTGTGAAGTTCATATCTTCCACTCTTTTCAACCAATTTGGCTGCATCCCATGCTTGTTTGAAATAGTCGTTGGCTTTGTCTTCCGGTATTCCTTGAAGCAATACGCCATCTATTGCCCAATCTTGAAACTTCATACTGCCATAACGAGCCGTGGTTGCTGCATGCAGAGCAACCCTACTCTTGATGGCAGCTGCTACGTATTTGTTGGCACGTCCGGCAGCACTTACTTCTGGCAGCTTTTCGATGGCTTCATCCAAATCCTTCAGAATGAAATCGTATGTGTCGGCATGGCTTTCACGAGCTACCCACAAAGTGGATGCATCACTAGGCTTGAGCACCTGTGCTTCGAATATTTTAGGTAATCCACCATAACGTTTTGCCAATTGAAAGTAAACATAGGCTCTTAAAAATTTAGCTTCGGCTATCCATGCTTGAGACTGAGTTGCCAGTTCTGGATACTTTGGCAGATTGTGGATGAGGCTATTGCTTCTACGAATGACTTGAAAGGCACTTTTCCAGTAACCTTTACGATGAAGTGAAAGCCCAACATTGTTTCTGTTGACCATTTCTCCCGTAGCACTCCAGAAGTTCCAAATACTAAGACCGTTGGATACATAATATCCTCCATCGAGTTGGCTGCCGCCGTTGGTGTCATATTTAAAGTCTTCCATAGGCAAGTAATTGTACATTCCTGCCATGTAAGCTTTTATTCCATTCTCATTGTATATCTCTTCTTCGGGAATGATTGATGTAGGTCTGAGATCTAGGTCTTGGCACGACATCAACCAACTTAAAGAATAGAGTAGTACAACTGCTATCAAATATATTTTTTTCATTTTTCTTGTTTTTCTATGTTAATGATTCAGTC
>CALKIV010000073.1 GCA_937995835.1 uncultured Dysgonomonas sp.
CTTTTAGAGGATATATTGTTCAAAATATTTGAGGCCTCATTCATCTCCACCATAAAGGTCGATTCTCCCAGAGAAATGTTATCAGAAGCCCCTACACGGGTGAATACTTTATCTACGATGCCCAGTTGTGCAGATTCTGCCGGAACGAAGCTTCCTGCTTGCGCCATCAAAGTAATCAAGGCTGTCTGTCGTAAGAGTGCCGATTTACCCGCCATATTCGGTCCTGTTACAATGATGATCTGTTGCGATTTAGGATCGAGAAATACATCGTTTTCAACGTAGGTTTCACCAATAGGTAATTGCTTTTCGATAACAGGGTGTCTGCCTTTTACGATGTTTAGTGTGTCGTCCTCTGTAATTTCTGGTCTCACATACTTATTTTCTTGTGCCACTCTTGTAAATGAGAGCAAGCAGTCCACTTGTGCAATCAAGTTAGCATTGTTTTGTATCACAGAAATATACTCCACTAGACATTGTACTAAGTCGGTGAAAAGGGCATTTTCTAGCACTTGAATCTTTTCTTCGGCTCCTAAAATTTTCTCTTCATACTCCTTTAGCTCTTCTGTAATATATCTTTCAGCACTTACCAGTGTTTGTTTCCTAATCCATCTGGCAGGAACTTTGTCTTTGTGCGTATTTCGCACCTCTATATAATAGCCAAACACATTGTTGAAGCCAATCTTCAAGGAAGGAATGCCCGTTTCATCGCTTTCACGTTGCTGAATCTTCATCAAGTATTCTTTTCCGTGATTCTTGATCTCTCTTAATTGGTCTAATTCTTCGTTTACACCGGAGTTAATTACATTTCCCCTATTCAGTTGTGCTGGTGGATCAGGATGTATTTCTTTTTCTATTCTTGCGCTAATATTTGCGCAAGGATCGAGACTTTTGCCTAGTAATTGCAGTTTAGGCTCATTAGCACTTTCAAAAGCTGATTTTATCGGAGTAATTGCGTTTAGAGCCACTTTTAGTTGAACAACTTCCCGTGGAGATATTCTGTTGACTGCTACTTTCGAAATGAGTCGTTCCAGGTCTCCTATGAGAGGTAGTTGGTCTTCTAAGATCGATTTCAACGAGAGATCTTTGAAAAAGTATTCTACTACAGCATGTCTGCTTTCTATCTGTTCCTTGTTTTTTAGAGGGAAAACAAGCCATTTTCTTAGCATACGAGCACCCATTGGTGAATTTGTTCGATCCAGGATGTTTAACAAGCTTTTTCCGTCTTCGTTCATAGTGGCAACTAACTCTAGGCTCCGAACTGTGAACTTGTCGAGACGGACATATTTATCCTCCTCTATTCTAGAAATGGCAGTGATGTGCCCTATTTGTGTATGTTGAGTCGTATCCAAATAATGCAGAGCTGTTCCTGCTGCAATGATACCATTCGTTAGACTGTTAATCCCGAACCCTTTAAGAGTCTTAGTGTCAAATTGTTTCAGTAGTCTTTCTCTAGCAGTACTTTCTGTGAAAATCCAATCATCAAGTTCGAAGATAAAATATCGAGAGCCGAATTCATCGGTAAAAAGATGTCTCTTTCCTCTTTCTATTAAGACTTCCTTGGGTGAGAAGTTTGTTAATAACTTGTCTATATAGTCTTTAGGTCCTTGTGCTACAACAAATTCTCCGGTGGAGATGTCTAGAAAGCTTATCCCAAGTTGCTTCTTGTCGAAGTGAATAGCGCATAGGAAGTTGTTTTCTTTGTGGTTCAGGATGTTGTCATTGATAGACACACCAGGGGTCACGAGTTCAGTAACACCTCTTTTGACTAAAGTTTTTGTTGTTTTAGGGTCTTCTAGTTGGTCACAGATAGCCACTCGTCTACCAGCTCTAACCAATTTAGGCAGATAGGTGTCAAGTGCATGGTGTGGAAATCCAGCCAACTCAATATATGATGCAGAACCGTTAGCTCTACGGGTTAAAGTTATTCCTAAAATTTCGGCGGCATCAATAGCGTCTCGCTCAAATGTTTCGTAAAAGTCACCCACGCGAAACAGAAGGATGGCATCGGGGTGCTGTCCTTTTATCTCGTTAAACTGTTTCATCATCGGTGTTTCAACAGGCTTTTTACTCACGTAGTCAATATTTTAATATGGTGGATACAATCTTTATTATTCATATACTTCTAACAATCGAGAAGCTAAAAAGTAAAATTATTAAGAATTTGTCTTAATAAGCGTGCGCAAAGGTACAAAAAATAGAGGAGACTAATTTTAAATCTGATGCGCCCTTGTTTATTAAATTAAGTTATCTTTGTGAACCCATTATACCTCTATGAAAGAATGATTAAAAATATTGAATGACAGAAAGAACAATAATACTAGAACAAGCTGATCCAATAATCTTTTTTGGAGTCAACAATGCAAATGTTCAATTGATCAAAACTTTATTCCCTAAACTAAAAATATTAGCAAGAGGTAATGGTATAAAAGCCATTGGTGATGGCGAGGAGCTTGCAGCCTTTGACGAAAAGATGAGACTCTTGGAAGAGTTTTGTGCACAAACAAACAAACTGGAAGAGGATGACATCATCGAGATTGTAAAGCGAGGGAGCAAAACACCGATCAAGCAAGACAATTTGATTATCTACGGAATCAATGGTAAGCCAATCTTTGCACGAACGGCCAATCAGGAGAAATTTGTGAAAAGCTTCGACACTAACGACCTCCTTTTTGGAGTAGGGCCTGCTGGTTCAGGTAAAACCTATACGGCTATAGCGCTAGCAGTGAGGGCTTTTAAAAATAAAGAGGTGCGAAAGATTATCTTAAGTCGTCCGGCAGTAGAAGCAGGTGAAAAGTTAGGCTTCTTGCCCGGAGATATGAAAGAAAAGATCGACCCTTATTTGCAACCCCTTTATGATGCTCTGGAAGATATGATTCCTCCTATGAAGCTGCGAGAGTATATGGAGAACAAGGTGATACAAATAGCGCCACTTGCATTTATGAGAGGAAGAACCTTGAGCGATGCCATCATTATATTGGATGAAGCTCAGAACACTTCTATACCTCAGATCAAAATGTTTTTGACACGTTTGGGTACCAATGCTAAGATGATTGTCACAGGAGATATGACACAGATAGATTTACCTGCATCGCAACAGTCGGGGCTTCGTCACGCACTGCATATTTTGCAAGATATTAAAGGTGTGGGATATATAGAGTTTCAAAAATCAGATATTGTAAGGCATAAACTAGTGCAGAGGATTGTAGAAGCTTATGATAAGGATGATGAGCGAGGAAGAAAAGAAGTAGCTAAAAAAAGAGAGAAGCAATAATCTATCTTCCGATAAAGACATTCGATTAAAAAAAGCTTTGTAGAAGTGTCCATTTCTGCTAACTTTGAGGTGCAATCGGAATGACCTATAAAACAAATAAATTATCAAAATAATGATGAAAGCAGCTTTAGTAAAAACGAATTTTAATTTTTCAGGACAAAAATCAGTTTATCATGGTAAAGTGCGCGATGTATATTCCATTGGTGACGATTTATTAGTGATGATAGCAACAGACCGCATATCGGCTTTTGATGTGGTTCTTCCGGAAGGAATTCCATACAAGGGACAGGTGCTTAATCAAATAGCAGAAAAATTCTTAGATGCTACGGCTGATATTCTTCCAAATTGGAAGCTAGCTTCTCCTGACCCTATGGTGACTGTAGGTTTGAAGTGCGAGCCTTACAAAATAGAAATGGTGATCAGAGGATATCTCACAGGAAGTGCGTGGAGAGAATATAAAGCAGGGAATAAAACGATCTGTGGCATTACGCTACCTGATGGCATGAAAGAGAATCAAAAATTTCCTAGTCCAATCATCACTCCTACTACCAAGGCAGACGAAGGACATGACGAAAATATATCGAGAGAGGAAATCATAGCTCAAGGCATCATCAACGAAGATGAATACGTGCAACTGGAAAAATATACCTATGCTCTCTTTCAAAGAGGAACAGAAATAGCGACAGAAAAGGGATTGATTCTTGTGGACACAAAATATGAGTTCGGGAAAAAAGATGGAAAGATTTATCTGATAGATGAAATTCATACACCAGACTCTTCCAGATATTTTTATGCAAATTCTTATCAAGAACTGTATGAGCAAGGGAAGGAACAAAAGCAGCTTTCTAAAGAGTTTGTGCGCAAATGGTTGATGGATAACGGATTTCAAGGAAAAGATGGACAGAAAGTTCCGGAGATGACTCCTCAATATTGTGAGAGTGTGGCTGAGCGCTATATCGAACTTTATGAAAAAATCACAGGCGACAAATTTGTGAAAGCAGATGTTTCGAACATCGAAAGCAGAATAAAGTCGAATGTGGAAGAGTATTTAAAGTCAAACAAGTAAAAAAGAAAGATAAATGCCAAATCTCTATATCATAGCGGGGTGTAATGGGGCGGGGAAAACCACTGCCTCCTATGCTATATTTCCCCAAATGCTAGATTGTAGAGAATTTGTCAATCTAGATGAAATAGCCAAGGGAATATCTCCTTTCGACCCTGATTCGGCATCCATTACTGCCGGACGCATTATGGTGCATCGCATCAATGGATTGTTAGAAGCAGGAGCCGATTTTGCAGTAGAAACTACCTTGGCAACAAAGTCTTATGTTAGCTTTATTCGTAAGGCAAAAGAATTTGGTTACTTTGTTACTCTCGTTTATTTTTGGCTCACAACACCCGAGTTGGCAGTCAAGAGGGTAGAGCAAAGAGTCCGTTTTGGAGGGCATAATGTGCCGGAAGAAGTAATCTATCGCAGATATTGGGCAGGCATCCGAAATTTGTTTAGGATGTATATCCCGGTTTCAGATTATTGGATCTTGATAGATAATTCGATAGACCCTTTTGAAGAAATAGCAGAAGGTAATAAGACAACAGTGACATCTGTAAGCAATACAGAAAAATTTCTTTATTTGAGAGAACATGGAGAACAAAATTTCGGCAGAGAAGATACTTCCCTATAATCAAACAACTAGCAAAGGCGAACAAGTAGAAACCATGTTCGACTCTATTGCTGGTAAATATGACTTCCTAAACCATACCTTGTCTTTTGGTATCGATAAAATTTGGAGACGGAAAGGCATCAACATGCTGAAGAAAGACTCTCCTAAGCAAATCCTTGATGTGGCTACCGGCACAGGAGATTTGGCCATCCGAGCTTTCAAGCAATTGAAACCTGAGCATATCTTAGGAATAGATATTTCAGAGGGAATGATGGATGTCGCTCGTCAGAAGGTGAAAGAAATGGGGTTCTCAGATCAGATCATCTTTGATAAGCAAGATTGTATGAACTTGCTTCTAGAGGAGGCCAGTTTCGATGCAGTGATGGTCGCTTTTGGTGTTCGTAACTTTGAAAACCTAAGACAAGGTCTGAAAGAAATTAGACGAGTGCTCAAGCCGGGTGGTAAGTTAATGATTTTGGAATTGACAACCCCTCAGACCTTTCCAATGAAGCAGTTATATACATTTTACTCTAGTATCTTTATCCCTACAGTGGGCAAAATGGTATCTAAAAGTAGTGAGGCTTACACCTATCTTCCTCAGACTATTAAGGCTTTTGTTCAAGGCGAAGAAATGAGACAAGTGATGTTGGACTGTGGATTCTCAACAGCGATCTATAAAAAGTATACTTTTGGAATTTGTACGATGTATTTGGCTACGAAATAAAATTTATTTTTCTTTTTTGTAACAAAATTATGTAATTTTGTCTCTTAATTAAGAATGGGAACGCAAACTATAATCAAGATTTAAAACAAACGCATTACAATTAGAATATACGCAAATTATTAACATTAACACTTATAAAATTAACTAACCAAAATTATTATGATTAAGAAGTCATTTTTCGCAATGGCACTTGCTGTTGCAATGTGTTTATTTGCCTCTCCAGCACAAGCTCAGTTCAAAAACTTAGGAAAATCATTAGGTAAAGCTGCAAAAGATGCAGGTAAAGCTGCCCAAACCATGGCTACAGATATGGCTTTGGAAACAGGAGCAAACAAAGTATCGGATAAGCTAGTTGAATTTCTAGATGAAAACAATACAGTAGCTGCTGATGATAGTGAGTACACTAAGCGTCTAAAAACTATTCTAGGAGATAAATTCACAGATGTAGAAGGTAAAGCCCTTACTGTAAAAGTATACGAAAGCGATGAAGCTAATATTCTTACACTTAATAACGGAAATATTCGTATCTATAGTGGAATGATGGATCTTCTTAGCGACGATGAGGTTAAGGCTTTGGTTGCTCTTCAAGCAGGGCATATCAACTCTGGAAACATTAGAGAAAACTTACTGAAAGCTGTATCAGATGACGAAAATGCAGGAGAAGCAGCTGGTGCTCAGATAGAAAAAATGCTTTCTTTCTCAGGTGACAAGTTAGGTTCAATTGCAAATGAGCTTATTCAAGTTCCTTATACAGAAGAGCAAAACAAAGAAGCTGATAAGTTTGCTAAAGGCTTCTTGACTAAAAATGGTGGCACTACAGAAGCATATGCTGAGATGATCAACAAGTTTCAAGATTTGGGACAAATAGACCTTGAAGATGAAGAACTTGATGAAGAATCAGAAAGCACTATTCAAGCAACCTCTGCTTCTAAATTTTTGAAAGCAAACTCTTTGAGATAATTCTTTGTAAGAAAAGACTTTAAATTCAAAATTAGAGATATATTGAACACTCGGCAGAAGATTTCTTTGCCGAGTTTTTTTTTAGCACAATTAAAAGATTAAATTGTGTTTTATTCCTAAAATCTGAGAAATGAAGAAACTGGTATTTTTCCTTTTAATATTTGTTCCATTATGGCTTTGGGGACAAGACGAGAAATATGTGTTGTTGACAGCTGGATTGGAGTTGCCTGATACTAAGGGCACAGAAAGGCTGGTTGTTCATCATTTAATTCCCGATGATCTGGAGGGAAGGCAAAAGATTAAAAAAATGAGTATTACGCCTGAACCCCAGAGAATAATCCACATGGATGGAGCACGCTATGCCGAATTTGATCTTTTACCTGACACGCTATTGAGTAAGAGGATAGAAATCAAAGCTATTCTGATTCTATATCAAAGAGATCTGAAAACCATAGAAGATAAAGGAGGTTCCATTCAGTTAGACTCTACCGGTTTGGAGCGCTATTTGTTGGAGGAAAAAAATATCGAAAAAGATGATCCATATATTATGGAAGTAGCATCAAAACTGAAAGGAAAGAATACAGTTAAAACTGCAGAGAATATCTATAATTATGTTCGTTCTAACATTAAGTATTTCAGATATGGACCGAGCAATCCAAGTGCAAGATATATCTTAAAACAAGGAAAAGGAGACTTTGCAGATTTCTCTATCTCCTTCGTTGCTCTTTGTCGTTCACTTTCTATTCCGGCTCGTATGGTGTATGGGTACTCTTCCTTTTGGGCAGAAACTCCTAGGCATCAATGGGCTGAGTTTTATGACGAAGGCTTGGGGTGGATTCCTGTGGAACCAACAGTAGACAGTGGAAAGAAATTCAATGTTTTAGAGAATAAGTATATCTATATGTCATATATCTACCAAGACAAATTGTTGAAGGGGAGTTTTCCTTACTATTACAGATATCAAGGAAAAGCGCCAGGAGTAAAAGAGTTTAGTGATGTAAAAAGAGTAACCGTCGACTGGAGCTTTTGATATGTGCTATAAGTGCGATGAAAAATGAGGCATGATATACAATCATGATCATGCCTCATTTTTTTTGATTATTTACCACTCCATCTTTTTAGTGTAGGGAAGAACTCTTTCATGCTTCTCAGGGCTTCCTCTGGACTGAATTTTTGTTCCGAGTCTTTGTTAAACTCGTCGAGATAATGCAAACAGTTAGCAATCATCTCATCCATAGTACAGACTTTCGTAAACTCCCCATCTTGATAGCAGTAAGTGCAGTATTCTTGGCTTAGCGAAGCATCTTTGTTTGTGCCTTTTACGGCATCATCATCAATGGGCATTGCACAGCTTTGGCAAAAAGTCATTTTTTCCATGTCTTTAGATTTTATAGATTTGTGATCCCATAAAGGAAAACATTTTTCACTAAACACAATTATTTTCTTCTATTATTTCTTCCTTTTCTGTTTGTATTCAGATTAGCAGGCTTTTCTGATCGACTAGCATTCTTTGACATAAAGAGCAAGTCTTTCAGGTCACCTCTTTTTAGTTTATCAAGTGTTTTTATGATCTGTGATTTATATTTCGGATCATACCAAAAGAAGAATTGATGCTGAGCCAGCTTTTGCTCCTTGGTACGTGCTGTATAAACTTTCTCCAGCGTATAAGGGTGAAAACCGGTATAATAGATCTCAGTAGCCAGCGTCATGGGTGAGGGCGTAAAATCTTGTATCTGTTCTAGCTTGAACCCTAAAGGTTTGGTCTCTGCTGCAAGTTCAGCCATGTCTAACTCAGTAGAGCTAGGATGCGAGGATATGAAATAGGGGATTAGCTGTTGATTTAAGCCTTTATTTTTATTGATGCGATCAAACTCTTGTTTGAACTGATAGAAGAGCTTAAACGAAGGTTTACGCATGGTATATAGTACCTTGTCTGATGTGTGTTCGGGGGCAATCTTTAATCGTCCAGACACATGGTTTTCTATCAATTCTTTGGTGTATTCGGCGGCAGCCTTATTCACCTTGTTGTCATCCGCTCTGTGGAGCATCATATCATATCTAATGCCGCTACCAATAAAAGCTTTTTTAATTTTAGGGTGATTTCTCACACTTCTATAGATGTCCAAAAGAGGGGCATGATTGGTGTTCAGATTTTTGCAAATATTAGGATGAACACACGATGGGCGCTTGCATTTTTTACAGATCTCTTCATCCAAGCCTTTCATGGCATACATATTGGCAGAAGGACCACCAAGATCGCTCAAATAGCCTTTAAAGTCGGGCATTTGCACCACGGCGTCTATCTCTTTCATAATCGACTTCTTCGATCGTGAAGCAATGAATTTGCCTTGATGTGCTGAGATGGTACAGAAGGCACAACCACCAAAACACCCTCGATGAATATTGACCGAAAATTTAATCATCTCAAAAGCAGGAATAGTTTTCTTCGAATATTTGGGATGAGGGAGTCGAGTGTAAGGCAGATCGAAAGAATGGTCTATCTCGCTTTCTGTCATAGGGGGGTAGGGAGGGTTGATAATACATTTTTGTCCATCAGCCTCCTGCACAATCCTTGATGCTTGCATCATGTTAGATTGTTGCTCCACTATTTTAAAGTTTTTTGCTTGCTTTAGCTTATCTTTTAAGCACTCTTCGTGAGAAAATAGTGCGATGTCATTTTCCAGTTTGTAAACAGTGCTTTGCGCCTCCTTCTGCACATATGAAGTCTGTGGAATATCTACCAACTCGCTAAACTGTTTGCCTTGTTGTAGAGAACGCACAACGGTCTCCAAAGGCTTTTCTCCCATGCCGTAGACCAACAAGTCAGCTTTGGTGTCAAAAAGGATGGAGCGATGTAATTTGTCATCCCAATAGTCGTAGTGTGTCACTCGACGAAGCGAAGCCTCAATTCCTCCTAGCAGAATAGGCACTTCGGGATAAATATCCTTCAATATATTACAGTATACCACTGATGTTCTATCAGGGCGCATATCATTTCTTCCATCAGGCGTATAAGCATCATTAGATCGCAGACGTTGGTTGGCTGTGTAGTGATTAATCATGGAATCCATTGCCCCAGCCGTTACACCAAAGAAAAGCTTCGGTTTACCCAATTTCTTAAAATCACGTAAGTCGTCTCTCCAGTTGGGTTGAGGTATTATGGCTACTTTTAGTCCCATCGACTCCAGTAGTCTTCCAATCACGGCTGCACCAAAAGCAGGATGGTCTATGTATGCATCACCAGAGAATAGAATGACATCTAGTTCACTCCATCCTCGTAAGTCCACCTCTTTTTGGGTAGTAGGTAGCCAGTCAGTCAGTTGATATTGTTTCATAAGTAGGTGCAAAGATATAACAATTTGTTGTCGAATTTTGTTAAGAATTATAGATTATAGATAGACTTTGCCAATTAAACGTTTTATCTTTATGCCAATCTTTTATAGATGTATGGTTGCTATGTTTAGATATTTAATAGTTTTTTCATCCCTCTTATTAGTTGTGATTGTATCCTCATGTTCCACAACTAAGAATATTCCTGAGAATAAGTACTTGTTGAATTCTATAAAGGTGAAGCATGATACCCGTAATGCTACCTCTGACCTTGAGGATTTTATTCGTCAGCAACCCAACAGTAAGCTCCGATTGATGATCTTCAATGCAGCAGGAACTGACACCACCAAATGGCTGACACGTCAGGTAAGAAAGATGGGGCAAGCTCCTGTGATTTATAGTGCTAAAGAAGCTGAAAAATCGGCTCAACAACTTCAAAAAGAATTGGTGAATCAAGGCTATCTGAATGCTAAAGTGGATACTGCTTTGAATGTCAAAGGTCCCAAAATGAATGTGACTTATGATGTGCAAGGAGGAACACCCTACAAGGTGAGAAAATATGAATATCAGATCAAAGACTCTTTGATGTCTGTGATTATGAAGCGTGCCGTAGAACTCTATTTCAAAGAGACAGAGGTGAAAACGGGAGACTTCTTTGATATGTCTCTCCTAGAAGCTGAGCGTGACCGAGTGAGCACTGTGATGCGAAATGTAGGTTATGCAGATTTTTCTAAAGAATATGTTTATTTCCGTGCCGACACCACTTTGGGCAGTCATGAAGTTGATCTGTTTATGGATATTTATCCACCTAAAGGAGGAAGGTTTAATCGATATAAGATTAATGATGTAACGGTTATTTCGGGCTTCAATGCCGGAGAAATCTCTAACTCAGGAGATGCTTCTGTTTCATCTCGCAACAGAGGCTTTAAGCGTACAGGACGATTTGCAAGGTATGCTGACACCACGCATGTAGATAGCATGACTATCATCAGAGGAGAGGATAAGTTTTTGAGAAACTCTACAATCCGTAAGAATAATTATTTAAGAAAAGGATATAACTATTCAGACATCTTGTTGAGTACTACCTATGAAGGGTTCAGCAAGATGGGAGCAATAAGACAAGTAAATATAACGACAAAGCCGTCACCGGAAGATAGTTTGAAGTTGATGGATGCTACCATTATTCTTACTCCGGCCAATGCTCACTGGTTTAGCGCCAGTTTGGATGGAACGAATTCGGCAGGAGATATTGGGGTTTCGCCTAGTGTATCGTACCAGCATCAAAATCTTTTCAATGGTGGAGAAAAATTAGCTATCCGTCTCAAGGGAGCTTATGAGTTCATAGCTAACTCGGAGAATTCATCAGATGCTTTTAGTGAGAACTATTATGAGTATGGAGGCGATGTGTCTATCACCTTTCCTCAATTTCTTTTTCCTTGGCTCAAGAAGTCGTGGAAAGAGCTGCCATCAGCAACTACGCAGTTCTCTGTGGGGCTAAACAATCAGAAAAGGCCAGAATATAGCCGTCAGTTTTTCAATTTTACAGCACGATATAATTGGTCTACTAAGCGAAGTACCTTTTGGCACGGTTTAGAGGTTTTAGATGTCAACTATGTAAGAATGCCTTGGACTTCAGATAAGTTTCGACAAGACTACTTGGAAAATGATTCTAATCCTCTCCTACGAGAAAGTTATAAAGATCAATTGATTACCCGTACAGCCTATAGTGGAAGCTTGACAAAGGGCAGGCGCTTCAATCTTCAGAATGTGACGACTACTATTCGTTTTGGGGCTGAGGTCTCAGGAGTTCTTCCTCGCTTGGTAACTGCAGGCAAGAAAAGAGGCTCTGATGGTACGCGTAAGATATTAGGAGTATCCTATGCAGAATATATAAAAGGGAGCTTCGATTGGGCGCAGACATTCAGGTTCTCTAAGAGACACTCTATTGCTTATCATCTAGGTGTAGGAGCAGCCCATCCTTATGGGAACTCTAATATTTTACCTTTCGAGAGACGATTCTTTGCGGGGGGAGCCAATAATATTCGTGGATGGAATACTAGGGCTTTAGGTCCGGGAGCGTTCAAACCAGATAAGGATAAAAAGAATTTTGTGAATCAGGCAGGAGATCTATTCTTGGTTGCGAGTATAGAGGACAGGTACAAAGTGACCGATTTTATAGAGTTAGCGGGTTTTGTAGATGCCGGAAATATATGGACAATCAAAAACTATGAAGGTCAAGAGGGTGGACAGTTTAAGCTAAACAAATTCTATGAAGAAATTGCCTTGGCCTACGGTACAGGCTTCCGTTTCGATCTTGGATTTTTGCTTCTTCGCTTCGATATTGGTCTTAGATTATATGACCCAGCTCGAGAAAAAGGTAGTCGTATTGTTGCTCCAGCATGGAAACGTACAGCATGGCACTTTGGGATAGGATATCCGTTCTAAAGAGTAGAGGTTTTTAATAAATATTGGTCTAATTTTGGGCTTAATTTAGTCCAAACTTTTTCTACAGTAATACTGTTATACTGTTCCTCGCGTGATAACGTTTTTAGTTCGTCTTCTGATAAAATCTCAGTACACGAGATCCCATCATATCGGTCAGATCTATTGGGCAACCATATATCCATTGAATTGCCAGGAGAGAATATGGCAAATGAAGGCACGTCTAATGCCTGTGAAATATGTCGTGTGCCCCCTTCGTTTCCAAATAAGAAATCGCAATTGGCAGTCATTGCAGCTAAATCTTTCAACGTATTGGCTTCAATGTTTATAAATATTTGTTGAGGTTTGCCCATCTCATCATAGATCTGGTGAGCAATCTCTTTTTCTCTTGGGTCTCCGTAGTTTAAAATAATCTGAATATTGCTATCTTTTTCTATTATCTTGTGGAGTATCTCTTGCATCCAATCTGTACGCCAGCCCTTACTTGCAACTCGAGCAACAGCAGTACAAATCATTACGGGATTGCTAAAGTCAATGCCACGTTTTTGCATATATAGTCTAAAAGCCTCTTTCTTTTCATCAGAAACAAAGACATCAAAGGTGTGATCTTTTACCACCTCATATTCTCCAATTAAGGGATCCAGAAGCATCAATTTTTGATCCACAAAACCTGCATTCAGATCTATATCTACTCGCCTGTTGTGGATTAGGTGATTATATGCTTTGCTTTGACCTATACGATATTTGCTTCTCAAAGAAAAGAGAGAGAAAAACAAGGTGTTTATTGTTGTTCGGGTGTCAAATATGAAGTCGTATTTTTCTTGTTTAACAACTTGACGTATTTTTCGGATATATTTGAAAAAAGAGGAATGATCCTCTTTGGTAAATCTGATCAGCTTGTCAATATTGGGATGTTCTGTAAACAAGTCTGCAATATGATCATTCAATACATAGTGGATCTCTGCATTGGGGATCGTTTTTTTTATGCTATTGATCAAGGCAACAGTCAGAAGAGCATCGCCAATACGTCTAAAGCGTACAACTAATATTTTTGTGTTTTTCATTTTGCAAAGTGTGTAGATAAATTAAAAAAGGAACTGATGTACGATTAACAGATATACTACAGCTGCCGGTATGGCAAAAATAGTGCTATCGAATCGATCTAGCATACCTCCATGTCCGGGGATCATTTTTCCCGAATCTTTAACCTCTAAGGTACGTTTGATCAATGACTCTATCAGGTCTCCTAAAGTTCCAAAGATAACGATCACTGCAGCAAAGCCTATCCAAACAGGAATGGTGTATAGCTCTGTGAAGTAGTAGAAAGCAGTAGAAGCTAACATGGCAAAGCAAGTGCCACCAATAAAACCTTCCCAAGATTTTTTAGGAGAAATACGCTCAAACATCTTATGCCTGCCCAGTGTCATTCCTGTCAGGTAGGCAAAGGAATCGTTAACCCAAATCAAGACCAATACAGCCAAAAGAAATAGAGGGGTATATTTTTCAAAAAAATGAAAGACTAGGATATTGGACAAGGCAAAAGGCAATGCGACATATAGTTGTCCTAGTGTGGCATAAGCCAATGACTTGATAGCATCTTTCTTTTTTAGATATAATTCGCTGATAAAGATGATCTGTAGATAGACAATGTATGGCGTAAAAACTAATATAGAAGGCAAGATGCCCGAAAAGTAGACAAAAGAAGCACAGAACAAGATGGTTCCTCCTATGGCATTTCCCCATTTAGAAAGAGGCACATTGCCTGACTTTTCCATAAGATTGTAGAACTCCCAAAGGGCTAGAAGTGTGAAGAGACTGAAAACTCCTAAGAAGGAGAACTCGTTAATGAAAATGCCGGCAAGAAGAATGGCCACAAAGACTGCTCCTGCCAGAACACGGACTACAAAATTGGGAAGTTTCAAAATATTTCGTTTTTAGTTATCAACATGGAAATAAGTTCGCAGAACTATTTGTTATCCATCCAAGTATAAATATTACTGTTAGCTATATGGTTTGAAACGCATCAATAACTTTTTACTTAGAGTAATGGCAAAAGTAGATAAAAAGATTCAGATGCTGAACCAATTGATTGCTAAAAAGCAAAAAGGCACAACTCATAGATTAGAGTTGTGCCTTTTTGTCATATGGTTGATTCAAAAACTTATAAGTTTTGATCCTCTTCTTCTTTTTCTTCTTTGTTGATCACAGCCCCTGAGGGAGAAAGTGATTCTACAGTTTTAGTTTCTGTGGTTTCTCTTTTAGGATTATCTAGAATTTCTTCAGTTCTTGATTTCCATTGTCTGACACCAAATATCTTTTCTAGGTCGTCAGCAAAGATAACTTCCTCTTTCATCAACACATCTGCCAAGGCTTTGTGACCATCAGCGTGTTGCTGAAGTAAGCTTTTTGCTCTAGCGTATTGCTCGTTGATCATCTTCTGAACCTCTTGGTCAATCATGTGCGCAGTTTGCTCGCTATAAGGCTTGGTGAAGCCATACGCATCTTGCGAATCATAATAGCTGAGGTTGGGAAGCTGGTCGCTCATTCCCATGTAGGAGATCATGGCATAAGCCTGTTTGGTTACTCGTTCCAGATCATTTACAGCACCAGAAGATATATGTCCGATGAAAACTTCTTCAGCAGCTCTACCTCCAAGCAAAGCACACATTTCGTCTAGCATTTGCTCTTTTGTTGTGATTTGTCTTTCCTCTGGAAGATACCATGCTGCACCAAGGGCTTTTCCTCGTGGCACGATGGTTACTTTTACCAATGGATTGGCATGTTCCAAGAACCAACTCAAAGTAGCATGACCCGACTCATGAATAGCTATCGTACGACGCTCGTTTTCTGTTGCCACTGTGTTTTTCTTTTCTAGCCCTCCCACAATACGGTCTACCGCATTGGTGAAGTCAGCTTTTTGAACTACAGTTTTACCAGCGCGTGCAGCTATCAAGGCAGCCTCATTACATACGTTGGCGATGTCAGCTCCTGAAAATCCGGGAGTCTGTCTCGATAAGAACTCTACATCCACCGAGTCGTCTATTTTGATCGGACGAAGATGTACCTTAAATATCTCTTTTCGTTCGTTGATGTCTGGCAGGTCAACTAATATTTGTCTGTCAAAACGTCCTGCTCTCAGCAAGGCTTTGTCTAGAATGTCAGCACGGTTAGTAGCAGCCAGCACAATGATACCACTGTTGGTGCCAAAACCGTCCATCTCTGTCAATAGCTGATTGAGGGTGTTTTCTCTTTCGTCATTCGAGCCCATATTTGGGTTCTTGCCTCTTGCTCTACCCACTGCATCAATCTCGTCGATAAAGATGATACATGGAGCTTTTTCCTTAGCTTGTTTAAATAAGTCTCTCACACGAGAAGCTCCTACACCTACAAACATTTCCACAAAGTCAGATCCTGACATGGAGAAGAAAGGTACATTTGCTTCACCGGCAACAGCCTTAGCCAATAAGGTTTTACCTGTTCCCGGAGGTCCAACAAGAAGAGCTCCTTTAGGTATTTTACCTCCAATTTCGGTATAGCGTGATGGGTTTCTCAAAAATTCTACAATCTCTTGAATTTCTTCTTTAGCTTCGGATAGTCCTGCTACATCTTTGAATGTAACGTGCGTGTTCTCCCCTTTTTCATAGAGTTGTGCTTTGGATTTACCCACGCTGAACACACCTCCACTGCCTCCGCCTCCACCAGACATTCTACGCATCATAAATATCCAGATACCTATGATAAGAATAAATGGTAAGAAGGAAATCAGATATTCAAAAGGATTATCACTGTCTTTGTATTCCACCATTGCATCATTTTCAGGATGGTCTTTTCTGACTTCATCCATAAACTTCGCTACAGCATCACCTGAGGGTATCTCTGCTACAATTGCAGGACGATCGCCAGCCTTGTCAGGCTCCTTAAACTCAGTGACATTCTTTATGGAATCTTTTTTGACAATTCCTTGGATTTTTTTGGCTTTCCCATCAACAGTTATCTCTTTGATATTGTTGCCTGTGATATAGGTCTGAAAACTAGACCACGGTATGCTTTGCGTCTGACTGCCAGTATTACTAGGGTCAGAAAAAAAGTACATCCCAATGATAGAGGCAAAGATGGCCAAGTATATCCAATAGATATTAAAAGGCATCTTGGGTTTTGGGCCCTTGTTCGATGGCTTATTTCCTTTGTCGTAATTTTGCATATTGTTAAATGACAATTTATTAATACAAACACAAAAGATGCTTGTAGTCTAATATTAAAATTTAGTCCAGATTAGGAATCTTACTGATTTCTGCATCAGCCCATAGTTGTTCTATGGCATAATAGTCCCTAAGCTCAGGAATAAATATATGTACAATAACTGTACCATAATCCATTCCTACCCATCTTCCTTCTTGCATTCCATCGATTCCGAGGGGCTTTTCTTTCATTTCTTTTCTCACATACTCAGAAATTTCATCAGCAATAGCTGTAACCTGAGTGGGGGTGTTGCCTTCACAGACAACAAAGTATTGACATATGCTGCCAGGTAAACGTCTCATGTCGAGAATCGAAATGTCTTTTGCTTTTTTTTCTTGGCAAGCAGCTACTATGCTATCTACTAAATTTTTAGATTCTATCATTTTAAATGTTTCTATGTCTATTTTGAAGGAGCAAAGATAGTTGTTTTTTCCAACTTTGTTTATTATTTACTACTAACATCGTAGATTTATTCATAACAAAATATAAATGTTAAAGGTTTTTATTTTTGGCATTTTTATTAGTTTTCCCCAAATTTTATTTGTCAATTCGTCTGATTTTATCCTGAATACGTAATTTAAAGATGGCAGAATATAAACCCCGAAAACTTCTGAGTCAGCGACATCCTGCTCTTTACTTCCTAGCTGTATGGTGTAGGCGCGTCTTTCGTTATGCTGATTGGTACTTGGTGAAGCGAGGATGTTATGCCTCTGAGCGAACAGAGGAGTTGCTCCCTTATCGGGTCAAGAAGCATCAATCGGTTCTTTTACGAAAACTTGGTGATTGTGATATGCAATTGCAACGGAATAAAGTGGTAAATCTGGGTATTGCTTTGCAAAATATAACAGGAATATTGATTCGCCCCGGCAAGGTGTTTTCCTTCTATAAACTGGTAGGGCTCCCCACTAAACGAAAAGGATATTTAGAGGGGATAGAGCTCTCCTTTGGAAAAGCTCGACCGGGCATTGGTGGAGGGCTTTGTCAGATTGCAAATCTGATCCATTGGTTGGCAATGCACAGCCCTCTGACAGTCACCGAGCGTTATCATCATTCATTCGATCCTTTTCCTGATGATGGTAGGGTGTTGCCATTTGGTAGTGGAGCGACAGTTTTTTATAATTATAGGGACTATCAGTTGACAAATAACACAGAGCATACCTTTCAGATCAATCTTTGGCTGTCCGAAAAGTGTTTGGAAGGTGAAATTCGTATAAATGAAGAGCTAGACTATGCCTATCATGTGTTTGAAAAAGATCATCAGTTTCTGAAAATAGGAGATGTATTCTATCGGAAGAATGAAATATGGAGAAATAAGATTCTCAAATTCCGAGGAGGAGAAGTTATAGATACGGAACTGATCACCAAAAATTTTGCCAGAGTGGCATATACGCCAACAGAATATATTGAAGTGGAAGAAGGCAACTCTAAGTAAATATTCTTGACGTAATAAACGATCGATGATTTCAGGACTTCTGTTCATTCATCTTTGATTTTTTTGACAAATCATTCACTATCTTTGTAGCTAATTATGAAGAATAAATACGACATCGTAACCATTGTAGGCCCTACTGCCTCTGGTAAGACATCTATTGCTTGCCACTTGGCATATGAGCTAGGTGGAGAAATAATCAGTGGCGACTCTCGCCAAGTTTATAAGGGGATGGACATTGGTACAGGGAAAGATTTGAGCGACTATGTCGTTAACGGCACACCTGTCCCTTATCATTTGATAGACATCTGTGAAGCCGGTGAAAAATATAATCTCTTTGAATTTCAGCAAGACTTTCATGAAGCATATAATGATGTCACGAGCAGAGGAGTTTTGCCTATCCTTTGTGGAGGGTCGGGGCTTTATGTAGAGTCCGTTCTCAGAGGGTATTCACTGCCTAATGTTCCTATTAATAATGAGTTGCGAGAAAATTACTATTCATTATCTTTAGGGCAGTTGACCGATGTGTTGGCTAGCTATAAGGCTTTGCACAACACGACAGATATAGAAAATAAGCGTCGAGCGATACGAGCCATCGAGATCGAAGAATATAAGAAGCAACAGGAAGTTGTTAATAAGAACTATTTGCCTCTAAATAGCTTAATTATTGGTGTAGAGATTGGTAGAGAGCAAAGGAGGAATAAAATATCTCAAAGATTGAGGACCCGTTTGCAAGAGGGTATGATCGAGGAGGTAAGGGCTATTTTAGATCAGGGAGTTGCGGCAGAAGATCTGATTTATTATGGATTAGAATATAAATTTGTTACTCAATATGTCATTGGAGAGCTGTCTTATGATGAAATGGTGGAAAAACTTGAAATAGCAATCCATCAGTTTGCTAAACGCCAAATGACATGGTTTAGAGGAATGGAAAAACGAGGATTGAAAATTCATTGGATAGACTCTCAATTGCCGATGGAATCGAAAGTAGAAGAGATAATAACGTTAATGCAATAATACAAATGGATATGATATTAATACAAAATGCCACGATTGTCAACGAAGGACGATCTTTCAAAGGTTCAGTGTTGATAGAACACGATAAAATAAAGAAGATATTTGAAGAGGTTGTACCTGAGAATATTGTCAATCAAGCTAAAACAGTGATTGATGCCACTAATATGTGGTTGATGCCCGGAGTTATCGATGATCAGGTGCATTTCAGAGATCCCGGGCTTACGCATAAAGGGGATATAGAAAGCGAAAGTAAAGCTGCAATAGCCGGAGGTGTAACTTCTTTCATGGAGATGCCAAACACTAATCCGCAGACTACATCCATCGATGAATTAGAGAAAAAATATGAGCGTGCTGCTCAGGTTTCTTCTGCTAACTATTCTTTCTATTTAGGTGCTACCAATGATAATTTGGCAGAGCTCAAAAGGGTTAATCCGAAAGAAGTGTGTGGTGTGAAAGTCTTTATGGGTTCCTCTACAGGAAATATGTTGGTGGATAAGACAAAAAGCTTACAAGCAATATTTGCAGAGATTGACATGCTAATTGCTACGCATTGTGAGAAAGAAGAGATTATCAAAAAGAATATTGAAGAATATAAAGCTAAGTATGGCGATGATATTCCTTTGGAATACCACCCTTTAATACGTAGTGCAGAGGCTTGTTATCAATCATCAGCCGAAGCTGTGGAGCTGGCTGATAAGTATGGAACGCAATTGCATATTCTTCACCTATCCACCGAGAGAGAGATTGCTTTATTTGACTCAACTCCTTTAGAGAGTAAAAAAATCACTGGTGAAGTATGTGTCCATCATTTATGGTTCTCTGACGAAGATTATAAGAAGTATGGCACTCGTATAAAGTGGAATCCGGCAGTAAAGACCAAAGCAGATAGAGATGCTCTGTTGCAAGGTTTATTGAAAGGGAAATTAGATGTTATTGCAACTGATCATGCCCCACATCTATTGACAGAGAAGCAAGGAGGATGCTTGAAAGCAGCCTCGGGAGGACCACTTGTACAGCATTCATTGCAAATGATGTTGGAGCTTTCTGAGCAGGGGAAGCTAAGCAAAGAGCAAGTAGTGGAAAAAATGTGTCACAATCCAGCAATTCTTTATCGCATAAACAAAAGAGGATATATTAGAGAAGGTTATTTTGCTGATATTGTTTTGTTTGAGAATAAAGTACAAACTATTACTCAAGAAAACATACTTTATAAGTGTAAGTGGGCTCCACTGGAAGGAGAATCGTTCAATTACTCGATAAATACAGTGTTTTTGAATGGGGAATTTGCTTATAAAGATGGAGAAGTTCAGCAGGTAAGAGGTGAAAGACTTTTATTCAATCGATAAGGAGTGGTATTAGAATTTAGGCCTAAAATTAAATCTATTTAATTAAACTTCAAACTTCTACTTGTTGTGGTGTTTTAACGGTGTCAATATTAAAATATAATATTAACATCGTTTTTTTATTAAATATTATTTACATGGAATTTTCTCGATTAATCAAGCGAAATTGGGTGAAGTTAGTGCATAAATAATCTTTATTATGGCGTCTGTAAATAGGTATAACTACAAATAAAAATGTTAATTTTGATTTGTTAACATACCTAATCCTCTCCAACTTCTAGCCTTTAGAGTGGAAGTCGTCGTTGCCTTTTCTTGAACTTAACATTACTTTAAGATAAAGTGTTTTGCATTTAAGCACTTTGAAGAAAATGAGCTAAGCTAAAAAAATTGCTAGATGAGCTAAGCTTTATTGTATGGAAAATGAGCTATTGGGCTGTAATTCGTTTTTTTTAGTGCTTAAATGAATGTTTTAAACCTTGTTTCTAGGCTATATTTTCTTGTTGCACCAACTCTATTGAAATATCCTTATCTAGCAAGAGTTAAATATTATATTCATCGTTGTTGTTCTACGAAAAATTGTTCATCCTATTGGTTCTATAAGATGAACAATTAAAAATGGAAGAGGTAAACTATCGCTTTGCCAATGCATGTTGATATGTTGAGCCTTTAGAGTGGAAGTTTTCAAGTAGATAACGATCTCCCTCAGTCATGTCAACTACTGCATATCGAGAAATGTGGCAAATCGCCATTTCGTCTAAAATGTCTATAAGATTTTCATACTTCGCTTTTTCTGTTAGTTTGATGACTACAACTTCTGCCGTTTTAAACCTCTTGATCTTTTTGATTTCTTCTTTGTATTGAGCATCAGAATATTGCTTCCTATCAAGGTCTTTTATTTTGTAATAGACCTCTCTGTTTTTTTCAATTAGCATAGTTCTGACTTCTTCGTAGGAGATTTCCTTCAAACTAGCATAGTCTTCATAATCAGGAAGACCTTTGTAGTAATAAAGTTTATCATCTCCATCCAAAATAACAGTTGTTGTCCAAGAGTCACCTGCGTCAGGAATGATTATTTCTTCCAGATCGGGTACAGGCATTGCCAAATCGAGAATTTGTGGTTTGGCTAATGTGGTGCAAAACATGAAAAATGTGAGCAACAACATATTCATATCCACCATAGGAGTAAAGTCTACTCGTGTATTTTTACGTGTGGTGTTTGCTTTCGATCTCTTCTTTATCATGGCTTTATTGTTTTAAAGGTTATATAATCTATCTTCTTTAATTAATAGATGCTATGTCGCTTCATTTTCCATAAACTATTTCAAGATGCTTGCAGAATGGAGTGTGTTTTGATTAGATTGATGGCCGTCGCGCCTCTTTTTGTGTCGTTGCCTGAAATTTCATTCTTTTTTTCCTCTCAAATAGCTTTAAATTCTCCAAATTTTATAATAATCCATATCAGAGCACTATTTTGCAGAAAGTTATCTCATAATTTTTAGAAAATAACGAATTGTTATGAAATCGAGGTGATTGTTGTTTGTTCGCATGATGGAATGGGTAAAACGAGTTGGAGAGTATATCATGCAAATAGGGCTGTGATTTTAGAATCACAGCCCTATTGATATCTTATAGTCCTTGTTTTTACTTTAAAAAGGTAGATCGTCTTCACTTTCTTTACCGAAATCTACTGGTGGAGGAGTTGCTGCAGGTTGACCTCCTGTAGCTGCAGGAGCGGCACTAGCGTCTGCAGGAGCAAGTCGCCATGCACGTAGGTCTGTATACCAGTTGCCATTGAATTCTCTACTCTCTACATCAAATGAAACTGTAAGCATTGCATTCTCTTGTAGCAGAGGGTCGCCAACTTTGTCTCCCCAAAGAGTAATACACACCTTTTTAGGGTACATGCCATCCGTTTCGAAAATCACGTTTTGTCTTTTCCACTCTCCATTTTTACCCATTCCTGTAACAGGAGGGATGATTTGAATTAATTTAGCTGTTAATTCCATGCAATTATTTTATTGTTCAGTTATACATTTTTTAGAAACACAAAGGTATAAAAAATATTTCATCATCAATCGGTTTCGTGTGACGACATATTTTTCTCTGCTGCTGCCATAGCCTCTTTTTCTGCGGCAGAAATGAATTCCTTATAGTAAGATAGTATAAGTGTGGTAAGCGGAATAGCTATAATCATACCTACGATGCCTAATAGCGTGCCCCAGATAGATAGTGACAGCAAGATGATCGCTGGATTTAATCCCATGGCTTTACCCATGATGCGAGGAACGAGAAATAGATCCATCACAAACTGTACAAACGCATATACCAAAGCTGTTAGCCCTATCATCGCCCAAAAGCTCATGCCAGTCTGAGTAGATCCAAGCCAGCACAAGAGAATGGCAGGCGGAAAGGTAACTACTTGCAGATAGGGAATCATGTGAACGAGGCCTACAATAATACCAAACAGAATGGCTAACGGAAGGCCTATCAACTGAAAACCTATAGCGTATAAACAAGCTAAAATAACGCAAATCAGTGCTTGATGCCTGAAGTACTTATTCATGTTTTCTTCCACATCAGCAGCTATCCTCAGTACTCTGCTTCTATATTTAGGAGGAATAAGAAATTTCCACAAGTCGTTGATCTTGTCATAGTCTAAAAGAATAAAGAGTAGATAAAGACCAATTAGAAAAACAACAGTGACACCTAGAATAAATGATATTGTATTGGAAAATAACATATTGATGGCAGGGCTCAGTTGCTCAATAGACTCAATGATGTTCTCTCTGGATAGTGCATTTCTAATTTCCTTGAAGTCAACGAATCTGTTGATAAGATCAGCTACATTTATAGGGTGATTTCCTGTGGTGGATGATGATAATGCTCTGAAATCGTAATTGGATATCAGTGAATTGATTTGCCAGATTTCGGCTCGTACTAAAGGAACTATGAGAAATCCTATTCCTGTGAGCACAGCCAAGCATAGAAATAGTGTTAATATCACGGCTATACCCTGCTTCAGGTGTAAACGCTTTTTCAAGAATCTGACAATAGGATTTAGCATATAGGCAAAAAGCCAAGCAATGAAAAAAGGAAGGAGTACCCCTCGCAGGTGATATAAAAAAAATAAGCCTATCAAAATGGCGAAAATGCTAATTAAGAGTCGAACAACTCTGTCCAGAGTGTAAGGTTGATTGGCTTGGTATTTCATTGTGCTTGATATTTTATGCTTTAATGTGCGGCCCAAATATAATAAATACAATCTAGAGCTTAGCCTGAAATATAAATTAATATTTTATTTTTTGATTTAAGACATTAGGCTTTTTCGGAACTTTGTCCTTGTCTAAAGTTGCTATCTTTGCAAAGATATTTCATTCATTCGAATAATTTAAGCAGAGACCTAACAAATTAAACAGCATTATGTTGATCAAACATTATTTTTCATTAATTTTTCTTCCTTTTCTATCCTTTAGCTTCTTGATGGGGCAAAGTCCTAATAGCACAGCAGTTAATCAGATGCTGACGACTAAAGGATTAGAGCACGCATCCATCGGTTTTTGTGTAAAAGACCTTTCCGGTAATATCATTGCCCAACATAATATGAATCAATCTTATGTGCCAGCATCTACACTAAAGCTAATAACAATTGCTACTGCTTTTGAGGTGCTTGGGGCTGATTTTCAGTATGAGACTTTATTGGCTAGAGGAAAGATGAAACCAAATAGGCTAATTGTATATGGTAGTGGTGATCCTACTTTGGGGTCCGAGCATTTATATGACAAGCCTGATAGTTTCTTGTCAGAATGGGTGAAGGCTGTAGCTGATGCTTTTGGGCAACAAAAGGAAATAGAGGTTTTGGCAGTAGATAATTATTTTGGATATAGAGGGGTGTCTAGAAAGTGGATTCATGAAGATATAGGCAATTATTTTGCAGCGGGCGCCTATGGGTTGAGTGTGTTTGATAATACGTATCGATTAGTTTTTAACACTGAAAATAGAAATAGTGCTCCTAAAATAATAGAAACCAAACCATTGATGAAAGATCTAGTTTTTAATAATACGCTGACACTTAATACGACGAGTAAGGATAATGGTTATATTCTAGGAGAGCCTTTCTCTAATCAGCGTAATATAATTGGTGATATTCCTGCCAATAGAAAGCGATTTACGATAAAGGGTGATATTCCTAATCCGGGATTGTTCTTAGTGGGAACTATTTCGAGCGAATTGGAACAAGCAGGTTTCAAGGTGGGCAAAAAGGAAACGACTTATAATAAGTTTCATGATGAGATGTACTTAACGAATCGAGCAGAAGTGGATGGTACTGTTTTTTATGTACATAAGTCTCCGAATTTATCTAAAATAGCGAGGATAATCAATCTGAAAAGCAATAATCATTACACAGAGCATCTGATTCGCACTCTAGGTAGACAAAGGAATAAAGATATATACAGTTTGCCACTAGAAGAGGGGGTGGAAAAGATTCGAGATGTATGGGAGAGCAAAGGTTTAAATACAAATGCCCTGATAATGTATGATGGTTGTGGCTTGGCACCGAGTAATGCTGTAAGTGCTGCTTTTATGTGTGACGTGCTGAAGTATATGCAAACAGAGAGTGCAAATGGGGTGCAATTTTTCAATTCCTTGCCTCTAGCTGGTCGTGAAGGCACAGTGCGAAACTTTCTGAAAGGTACAAGGCTAGAGGGTAAAGTGCATGTAAAGAGTGGAAGTATTGCTAATGTGCAATGCTTTGCTGGATATTATGTAGAGGGCGAAAAGAAATATACCTTTTCCATTATGGTCAATAATTATTATGGATCTCGTCAGAGTGTCGTGAAGGCAATTGAGAGGCTGCTGTTAGCTTCTCTGAGATAATTATTTTCTAATAGCAACTATGAGTGAGAGATCCCCTTCTACATGAGGAGAGCTCTTTTTCTGTGTTGGCTAAAATTTCCCTTAAATATTTGTCAGAAAGACTGTAAATTTTGGTTCCCATATTTTCAAAATCAAGTCAGGGATGCTTGGGACTAGCATTCTTAGATAGCATCCCATTTATCATGTTTTTATAGACGAGAATAATTTATTAGATTCGTTATCTGCTTGTCAGTCATGAGTGTATGAGCAAAGGAAAACCTTAATCTTTTTAATGAAAAATTACTATGAAGAGATTCTATTTATTTATCTTCTTAACAGCGTGCGTATCTCTACTTTCTGCAAAAGAAAAGCTTGTTGCTTTTCCAGGTGCAGAAGGTTTTGGGAAATATGCTACAGGTGGGCGTCTAGGAATTGTATATCGTGTAACTAATTTGAATGATAGCGGTGTTGGCTCTTTGAGAGATGCTGTTAGTCAGCCCAATCGTATTGTTGTTTTTGATGTTTCGGGAGTGATCAATCTGAAGAGTGCATTGACATTCAGTAGCAATCTGACAATTGCAGGACAAACAGCTCCTGGTGATGGTATTACAGTCTATGGTAAGCGAGTGTCGTTCTCAGGAGTCGATAATGTGATCTGTAGATATCTACGTTTTAGAATGGGTGTCGCGGGAGAAAAAGGTAAAGATGCTGCCGGATTGGCGAATGGAGCTAATATGATATTCGATCACTTGTCTGTGTCTTGGGGGCGTGACGAAAATTTCTCGATCAGTTGGGATAAGAGAGGCATAGAGCCTGCAGATATAACCATTCAAAACTCGATCATTGGTCAAGGCTTACAAACGCATTCTTGTGGAGGGCTGATTCAGACTAATGGAGGTGTAACGTTATACAGAAACCTGTTCATTGATAATAATACCAGAAACCCGAAGGTCAAAGGGCTGAATCAATATGTAAACAATGTAATCTACAATTGGGGTAGGGGTGGAGCCTACATCTTGGGAGGAAACTCTGAGGGAAAATCTTGGGCAACAATAGTGAATAATTATTTCATCAAAGGACCCTCTACCTCAGTTGCTCCTTATACTAGGGCAAATGAAAATTTTCAGCTTTATGCTACTGGTAATTACTATGATGACAACCTAGATGGGCAATTAGATGGAGCAGTTAGCAAGAAAGAAGACTATGGGCCTGTATTTTGGATAGAAAGTCCTGAATACTGGAAAAGTTCTTCATCAACTATACCTCAGTTGCATCCAGTGATTGAGTATCAGATGACAGCCGAAGAAGCTTATCATTGGGTGTTGGCTCATGCAGGGTCATCACTTCCTAGTCGAGACGAAGTAGATTTATTTATGATAGGTGAACTGACTTCTCTTGGAAAAGAAGGTAAGTTGATTGCAGACGAGTCTGAGCTTGGATTGTATGGTGGGATAGGGCATTTGTTTACGGCACTCCCTTTGTTGGATACGGATGGAGACGGAATCCCTGATGAATGGGAGAAAGTTAATGGAACAGATCCCTATGCGAATGACGCCATGAGCATTGCTAAAAATGGCTATGCGAATATAGAAAACTATATCAATAGCATAAATGGATCGAAATCGTTTCTTAAATATCCAGTGGATATTCATCTGTTGAAAGATGAAGTAAAAGATGCTAAACGAACTGTAAAACTGTCATGGATTAATAAAGAAACACAGGCAAAATTTATCATCGTCGAACTTTCAACAGATAATATTGTATTTACAGAAAATCAAAAAATAGCAGGTACTGCAGAAAATTGTATTATCAAGAACTTGGAGCCTGGTGTGGAATATTTTATCAAGATGAAAGCTGTAAATGGAATAAATGAGTCGGTTTACTCCTCTGTTTTCAAAGTAAATTGAAGGTCGTAAGGATGAAAAAGATGAATGTTTGTTGTTAATAAAAACTATTTCTTAAGCATATTTCGCTAAGTGCTAATAAAAACAGAGGGTATATTAATCTTAATGATTATATACCCTCTGTTGTGTCAGTTGTTATGCTTTGATTTACAGCCACTTCTTCTTTTTGAAGTAGATAAGAATGCCCACTACGGCAAGCACCATCAGTGCCAGTGAAAATTCGTATCCATACGGCCAATTAATTTCCGGCATATCCGTAAAGTTCATTCCATAGATACTGGCGATTAGCGTTGGCGGCATAAATATCACAGAGATCACAGTAAACATCTTAATGATCTTATTTTGATCAATATTTACAAACCCAAGGAAGGTATCTTGTAAATAATCAAGTCTATCGAAACTAAACTTAATGTGCTCCAATAGAGAGTTAATGTCTTTAATGAGGACATTTAGAGTACTTCTGAGATCGTCAGGAACAATCTGGCTCTTCAATATATTAGATACTGTTCGTTGTTTGTCTATTATATTCTCTCGTAGTAGCATTGTTTTTTCTTGCAAATCCTTGATCTCCATCAATATCTCTTCGTCAGCATCCTGAATGCTATTACTCAGCTCAGTGATTTTGTGGGTCATGCTTTCAATCATGTCAGCATCAATTTCGACACGAGTTTCGAAGAGAGCGACAAAGACGTGAAAGCCTGTAGGGTAGTTTTTGGGATTGGCCATTAACTTTCTGACCACCTCGTGAAACGAAAGCAAATCTTCCCCTCTGACGGTGATTAACAGGTCGTGTTTCAGGATAAAAGAGACTGGCTCTTTTTCGAAAGAATCTAAAAGGAAGTTTGAGTTAACAACAAGTGAATCAGCTGTCTCAATGTATCTGGAAGACATCTCGATTTCGATCATCTCTTCCTCTTCCTGAATGTATATTTTTAAGAAGTCCTCAAGTTCATACTCTATATCCTCGTCCACATTGTTGAGGTCTATCCACAAAAAGCTGTCAATGGCCTTCGTCTTCAAGAATTCAATACTGCGACTAATACGGATGATTTTGTCTTTATGATAGAATAATCTTACTTCAGACATTTTGTAAATCTATTTTATTACTGTTCTACTTTATTTTGGCATGTTCTCAGCCACCATATTGGTCAGGGCTTCGAACTGAGCAACAGATAGTCGCTCGGGACGCTCATTGAATATTGGGTCAGCATATATTGGATTGTCTTTTCCAAGTAGTGATTTTAGTGACCCTCTGAGCATCTTTCTGCGTTGACTGAATGATGTTTTCACAACAGTTTTGAATAGTCTTTCATCACAAGTTAGTGATGTTCTGTTGTTTCTCACCATCTTTATCACAGCAGATTTGACCTTCGGAGGTGGATCGAAAACTTTTTCATCCACAGTAAATAAATATTCGATATCGTACCAAGCTTGAAGTAGTACACTAAGTATGCCATAAGTCTTTCCTCCAGGCTTCGCAGCAACACGCTCTGCCACCTCTTTTTGAAACATGCCAGAGCAACATACTACTTGCTCTTTGTAGTCCAACACTTTGAAGAGTATTTGTGAGGAAATATTGTAAGGATAGTTGCCTATCACGCAAAACTTATCCGCAAATAACTTTGATAGATCTAATTCCAAGAAGTCGCCTTCTATGATGTTCCCATCGAGTAGAGGAAAATGTTTTTGAAGATAAGGGACAGATTCTCGATCGATCTCCACAACTGTTAGAGGGTTACTCTTCTCTAACAAAAACTGAGTCAATACCCCCATACCCGGACCGACTTCCACCACAGGTAGGCTGTCGAAGCCATCTACGGTGTCAGCAATGCGACTAGCGATGCTCGTATCTTTTAGGAAGTGTTGTCCTAGAAATTTTTTTGCTCTTACTCTTTCCATTCTATATAAGGCTATCTGATTCTGCTTCTGATGGGATGAGACCCTGAAAAATAGTTTTGCTGCATGCAAAAGACTTTAAGCCAAAAGTGAACATTACTTTGTCAGAAGTTCCTTTATAGCATAAAATAATTATCTTTGTGGGGCAAAGGTAATGTTTTGAATTGTAAAACGAAGCCGTTTGCTTCATCTTTATTCATTCTAAGTAGCAATTTACAGATACTGTATGACAGACTCTACAGAGAACACAGAGAAACCCAAGAAGTCGCTTTTAAGTCAAATATTGACTGTTGTACTTCCTTTAGCTTTAGGGGTGACGATCATTTACTTTCTGATCCGCGATATTGATTTATTAGAACTATGGACCATCTTGCGTGATGCAAATTGGGGCATATTGTTGTTTTCACTCCTTTTTGGATTGTTAGGAAATACTATAAGAGGCTACCGTTGGCGTTTGTTGATCAAGCCTTTGGGCTATACTCCCAGTGTGACAAAGCTCAACTTGTCAATTTATGGAGGTTACGCTGTCAATTTTGCCATTCCTCGTGCTGGTGAAGTGTGGCGATGTGGAATCATAGCCAAAGAAGAAAAAGTGCCATTCACTAAGCTTTTTGGCACGATGTTGCTCGATCGAGTTTTTGATACTATTACAGTTGCTATTATTACCCTAGTAGCCTTTGCTTTCAATATGAAGTTTTTCATCTCACAACTGAAACATAATGAAGAGGTAGTCAACTCGATAATGGGGGCAATCAAATCGCCAACTCCATATATCATCATTGGTTTGATCGTATTGCTAATCTTTATCGTATTTAAATATTTTAGTGAAAATAAAATAGTAAAGAAAGTAAAAGAGGCTCTTCTGGAAATGGCTAGAGATATGAAAGCCATTTGGAAGATGAAGGAAAAAGGTTGGTTGCTTTTTTATAGTGTTGCCATCTGGTGTTCTTATTTTTGTTATTTCTATATCACATTCTTTGCTTTCGATTTCACTGAAAATTTAGGCATTACTGCTGGCTTGATAGCCTTTGCCCTAAGTAGTGTGAGTATGGGAATCCCTTCCAATGGAGGCCTAGGGCCATGGCAAGTGGCCGTTATTGCATCTCTGACGCTCTATGGCGTCACACAATTGGAAGCTACAGCCTTTGCTACTGGCGTATTTATGTTGCAGTCCTCTTGGGTCATTCTTTGTGGACTTGTGGGAATCGCTGCTTTGGCATTTATGAAAAAGCCGGAAGCACCTGCGACAGTAGGAGAAGAAAGCAAATAATTTTTATTCTAAAAAAACTATTAAGTGATTGAATAGGGTATCACTATTCACCACATAGCTGTCGTGACTGTGATTTTCCATAATCAAGAGCTGGGCGTTAGGCATTGTATTTACTATCTCTGTATATAGCGCATCGTCGAAGAGCTCGTCTTCGGCTCTCACTACCAAGGTGTGGGTGTTGATTGCCTTTAAGCTGGAAAGTTCGATATTCGGTTCCTCCAACATTAGTTTAAGAAGAGGATCTTTTGTTTTCTCATATTCAGCAGAGAGATATGCTAAATTTTCTTCTTTGAAGTCTGAGGGTTTCAGATTGATGCCAAGAAGAACCATATGCTTGAATGTGTTAGGGTGCTCTAGCTCTAGCATTGTGGCAATGATAGCACCATCGCTGAACCCTACGATAGAAACATCTTTTAGATTAAGAGCTGTGATGAATTGACTGATGTCTTCCGCCATGGTTTGATAAGAAAAATCAGTGGTCTTGCTACTTTGTCCATGATTGCGGCTATCAATGGCGTAGATCGTAAAATGCTTTTGCATTTTTTCGCTTAACGCATCGAAAATAGTATGATCTTCCCCGTTGCCGTGCAAGAGGAGTAGGGGCGCACCATTTCCTGACTTTTTATAGAAAAGGTCTATTCCGTTAGCTTTCAGTGTCATTAGTTCTCTCTAAATATTGAATACTATTCCAACATGAGGTTGATGGTTGGATGATGTTTCGGAAATTTATTGATGATTTTCATGCTAAATTCCTCGTTGTGCTTACCCATCAACAACTCACATATTTCTGTGATGTCAAAGTTGAAATCAGCTACAGCATATCCAAAGGTGCTCACGACACCTTCTTCAAGCGTGTAATATGTATTATTGGCGGCTATATGTGTATCGCCCGTCACCTTCATGGTGAAGTGCTTCGAGGGATTGTTTTTAGCAAAAATTTTCAATGCCTCTCTTAAGTTGACTACTCTGGCGATGGCATCAAGATTATGCTTTTCCTCAAATTCTGTGAGCTGTTGCTCTTCGACAATTGTTTTAAATTGTTCAAAGTTCTTCAAGACTGTAAAGTCTGGCTTGTTGTATATCCGTTCAAACATCTCGAAAGACTTCTCTAGCGAGCTCTGGCGATCTAGAATCTTTTTCAGAGGGATAATTTCATCGTCTTGCTCAAAAACCTGAGAATAGCCAAATTGTCTGTAAAAAGTATATAGCCATTCTTCGGCTGGAATCAATATCGAAAAAATGACACCTCTTTCTTTCATTATTTGATGAGCTTCGGTCATCAATTGACTCATGTAACCTTTGCGTCTGAAGTCGGGGTATGTGGCTAATCCAGCCAAATAATAGATGGGGACTTGTTGTTTGTAGAACGAAAAGTTATACTCCCACATTTGCAGTGAGGCCGCAGGTTTGTCTCCCTCGAAGTATATCAGCGTGTTTTCGTTCTTATACTTTTGAGAAAAATATAGATCAGCAAACTCGTTAGAGTCTCCAAAAACGGATTGCCACATTTCTTGAACCAATGGTTTCGTCTTGTCAGTACCAAATTGAATCATAAGGTTTCCTTAAAAAATATTCCTAAAGTTAGTATTTCTTTGTGAGAAATAGCTCTATTATATATAACAAAATGATTTATTGAAATTTGGAACCTTCTTCTAAAATAATTATTTAAAAGTAACGATTCCCTCCTCCAATATAATTTCAGGATAGTAAGACAGTTTGGCCTTTCGTAGGCCTTCAAGTCCCATATCTTCTTCGCGATTGACGTATTTGAATTTAGATGCCTCATGCTCCATGAACTGTTGGTTGATCAACGTATAAGCACCATTAATGTCGCCAAATGCTTTTTCGATATGTACCACAAAAGTGTCATCTGTCAATGGGCCTCCGATGGTGAAAGCAACTAGTTTGCCATTTACCTTGATGGCTCCTCCTCTGAGCTCCATGAGGTCAAAGTTTTCCAGCATACATCGGGTCGCTTTATAGTCATAATCCATGCCTTCTGTTTCGCTTGTTTGTCCTTCCCATTCGTCCAGCATGGCTATACATTCTCCAATTTCTTCTGCAGATGTTAGAGGATAATAGATCCAATGTGGGTTATCCTGTTTGAAGCGATTGATATGGTTTCGCTTTTTTTGCAACTTCTTCCCTGACAAGTTAATCAACTGTTCAGATAAGTAGATATACTCGGCGTTGTCTCTGTCAAATTCATATTTGAAAGTATCAGGCATTGCCTCCTGTATCAAGCTCCACATTTTGGTGGTCACACCCTTCATTATAAAAGTCCTGTCATTTTGCTTTGCATCTTCTATCAGCATGGGAAGAGATTTTGTCAAAGACATCTTCCCTACAGGCATCATGTAATAGTATTCGTTGTTGTCTCCCTGAAATCGGAGAAAAAGCGTATGGTCAATAACCGAAAATTGGGTTCTGAATTTCGGAGTCCAACTATAAAGGTTCGCAAAGCTGAAGTCGCAAGTTCTACATCTGTTGCCGGCAAAGCACGAGTCTATCATTTTTTTATCAGCAAGCGTTATTCCTTTAAAATCAATCATATTGTATATTTATTTCGTTATATTACAATCAATGAATGGAGCTTTTTGAAAGCCCATTTTGCATTGATCGAGTTATTCATTGTCTCATATCTGAACAAAATTTGTGCCAATGTAGCAATAATTTTATTTGTACTTAACAATTTGCTCCCAGTTTGTGTTCTATACTTTGTATGAATAAACTATAATTCTGTATCTTTGCTATCCAGAATGATTCTAGATAAGCAATGTACGTTAAAAAAGAAAAGGCATGTCACATACTAAGAAAGTAATAGCAATTGCCGAATTGTCATATATCATCCGTAAAGGGATAGTCTATACTTTGTCGCAGCTCGATGAGGTGAGCAAGGTAGTAGAGCTAAAAGAAATCGGAGACATAAGATATCAGTTAGATATCTACAAGCCGGATGCTGTTGTCATCAATCCGATGTTGCTCGGGCAAGCCTCTAAGCAAGATATACGACAGCAACTGAACATCAGTAAAGAAACACTTGTTATTGCTTTGGTGTATAATCTGATTGATGAGCAGTTTTATAAATCGTATGATGGCGTAATCATGATCAACGACTCGAAAGCAAAGATCAATAAAGTGGTGGTAGATTGCCTGAACAAAAACATGGAAGAGCAATCGGATCAGGAGGAATTAAGTGACAGAGAAACAGAAATATTAATAAGTGTGGTGAAGGGGATGAGTAATAAGGAGATCGCTGAATATCATAATATATCGGTTCATACTGCCATTACACACCGACGAAATATAACTCGTAAATTAAAAGTGCATAGCGTATCGGGATTAACGATCTATGCCATTATCAACAATTTGATAGATATCTCAGAGATACAATATCAGGATAAAGAAAAATAAATTGATATGAGTAGGCAAGATATTACAACTGTATTTAACAAGAAGATGAAAATGTCTGATCTGATCGACGTTGATTTTCGTTTACTCTTGTTGCTACATCATTTGAAAATAAGCTTGGGCTTTGGAGAGAAAAGTGTGGAAACAATCTGTGAAGAGCATGACTTCGATACAGACTGCTTTTTGTTCTTGGCCAATTGTTGGTCGAATAAGGGAACGCTTGATGTAGAGAAAGAATTTAAGAAGTTGCCCCTTGAGCCCTTTTTGTATTACCTGCAGTGTGCTCATAGCTACTTTTTGGATTTTCGTTTACCAAATATACGCAGAAAGCTAAAAGCCCTATTCTCTACGGCTAAAGGAGGCTTGCAGCAGGTGGTCTTAGACTTTTTCGATAGTTACTATGGTGAGGTTTATGAACATATGTCATATGAAGATCAGGTGGTTTTCCCATACATACAGTCGCTGGTGGGGGTTGCAAAAGATAATGACTATTCAATCCAAATTTTCAAGGAACGCCACAACGATATAGAAGGCAAGGTAAACGACCTTAAGCAGTTGCTGTTGAAATATGTAGAAGCATCAAGCAATCAGAGTTTGATTGTGAATATATTGATGGAGCTGTATATGTCTGAGGAAGAGTTGTCTGTACATACTTTTATTGAAGACAACTTAGTTATTCCAAGAGTTAAATTGCTGGAGCAAGAGCTTAGGAAGATGAAATAATAACTCCTTTTATGTTGAATAACATTCCATTAGCTTAGATGTATCTGCTTGTTAATGCTTATATTTGAGGAAGTTGTCTAGTGTGAATTCTAAAATATAAAGCCATGATACTGATGATAGCCATATTTGGAATATTGACAGCAATACTTTTAGGCTTATTCTTGTACGAAAATAAAAAACAGCAGTAAGTCTACGTCTTGTAATGATTGCTGTATTCTTTGCTTGAAGAAAGCAGAGTGAAGATAAGTGTGTAAATTTTTGATATATAGTAAAGAGATTATCTGTTTAAACAGATAATCTCTTTTTTATGCCGTGTAGATATTTATCATGGCATTTAGACATTAAATAGACTGTGTTCTAAGATATTTTGTCTAGCTTTGCGATGTTTTTCTTAAAAAAAAGGTTTAAAATCTATCCTTGTAGGGATGAAGTATAATTATGACAGCATATATTAGGCAAAAGTTAAACGATTCGGCAGTCGCCCGTTGGTCTGTGTTGGTGCTTATATCGTTCACCATGTTTTGTGCTTATTTCATAACGGATGTTATGGCACCATTGATGGATGAGCTAGGCAAGGAGTTTGGGTGGGGTGCAACAGACTTTGGCATGTTTAACTTCTCTTATATGTGGATCAATGTATTCCTCTTTATGCTCATCATAGGAGGAATGATTCTCGATAAGATCGGTGTGCGTCTGACAGGTGTTTTTTCATGTCTAACGATGTTGGTTGGTTGCTATATCAAATATTATGCAATGGCAAACCCTGAATTGTTTTCGGGAGAAATACTAGGGCTTAAGTCGCAACTATTTGTTGCCTGTGTAGGTTATGCCATCTTTGCTTGTGGGCTCGAAATGGCAGGAATCACAGCTACCAAGGCAATTGCTCGCTGGTTCAACGGTCATGAGATGGCTTTGGCTATGGGCTTACAAGTTGCTGTTGCTCGTATTGGTACAGCTTTGGCTCTTTCGGCAGCACTTCCTCTTGCTAAATATTTTGGTGATTTATCTACACCTATTCTTCTGGGTTTGGTTGGTTTATCGATAGGACTTATCAGTTATCTTGTCTTTTGTGTGATGGACAAGAAGTTCGAGAAGTCGATGGATGAAACGAATACCATCCCTGAGGAGCCGTTCAAGGTGTCAGATATCCTAGTGATTATAAAAAATAGAGGCTTTTGGCTTTTGTCTCTTTTGTGTGTTCTTTTCTATTCAGCAGTTTTCCCATTCTTAAAATATGCAGTATCGCTAATGACCAATAAGTACCATGTGCCTGACGATTTGGCTGGTTCTATTCCTGCGATGCTTCCCATTGGGGCAATATTTCTCACTCCCCTTTTCGGATACATTTACGACAAGATAGGTAAAGGAGTTTCCCTAATGATGACAGGTGCGTTATTGTTAATGTTGGTGCATGTTTTTTTCGCTATGCCTATCCTTGATGTATGGTGGTTTGCTGCCTTCCTTATGATTCTCTTGGGAGTAGCATTTTCTTTGGTTCCATCAGCCATGTGGCCTTCTGTGCCAAAAATAATTCCTCAAGAGCAATTGGGGACAGCCTATGGATTGATTTTTTGGGTACAAAATATCGGACTAGGAGCTGTGCCGTTGTTGATCGGGTGGGTGTTAGAAACCTATTGTATCACTGGAACCAGAGTTGAGATGGTAGAGGTGGTGAAAGATGGAGTGAAAATAATGGAAGAAAAGATTATAACCCTATATGATTATTCGTTGCCCATGATGATGTTTGCAGGCTTTGGAGTATTAGCTCTAATGGTTGCTTACCTCTTGAGATTGGAAGATAGGAAGAAGGGTTACGGATTAGAAAGACCAAATATCAAAGAATAATATTCAAGACAGAATAAATGGCTAGGAAGAAAAAAGAACGTATCGTTTACGAAAATATAGAAATAATAGATGTTGCTGCCGAAGGTAAGTCAATTGCCAAAGTAGACGACAAAATTGTGTTTGTCCCATTCACTATTCCCGGTGATGTGGTGGATGTGCAGATAGGGCGTAGTAGAAAGAAGTTTGCAGAGGGGAGAGTAGTCAACTTTGTGAAACGATCTGAAAACAGAGTAGAACCTGTTTGCGAACATTTTGGGGTTTGTGGGGGATGTAAATGGCAGATGCTCCCTTATCAAGATCAGATCAAGTTTAAGCAACAACAAGTAGTGGACAATCTGGTAAGACTAGGAAAAGTGGAGCTGCCTGAAATATCTCCTATACTGGGATCGGCCAAAACGGAATTTTACAGAAATAAGCTGGAGTTTACTTTCTCCAATAAAATGTGGTTGACACAAGAGCAGGTCAATTCAGGAGAAGAGTTTGATAATATGAATGCTGTTGGTTTCCATATTCCGGGAATGTTTGATAAGGTGCTTGATGTGCATAAATGCTGGTTGCAAGACGATATCTCTAATCAGGTCAGAAACTTTATCAGAGATTATTGCCATAAAAAAGATTATACTTTCTTCGATCTGAGAAACCGTGGAGGTTTGATGCGTACGCTCGTGGTTCGTACCTCTAGCATTGGGCAATTGATGCTGATTGTTGTCTTTTATGATGACGATAAGGAGCAAAGAGATGACTTGATGGCAGCCATAGAGAAACAATTTCCACAAATCACCTCATTGCTTTATGTAATCAATCAGAAAGCGAATGATACTATTGCCGATCAAGAAATTTTGGTGTGGAGTGGTGAGGATCATATCTTTGAAGAGATGGAAGGACTACGTTTCAAGATAGGACCAAAGTCTTTCTATCAGACCAATAGTGAGCAAGCACACGAGCTTTATAAAGTGGCGCGTGACTATGCCGGTCTGACTGGTAACGAATTGGTTTATGACCTTTATACAGGTACAGGTACAATTGCAAACTTCGTGGCCCAACAAGCTAAAAAGGTGATCGGTATAGAATATGTAGAGGATGCCATTATAGACGCACGAATCAATTCGGAGCTGAACGGAATAGAAAATACGCTTTTCTTTGCCGGTGATATGAAAGATATTCTTACGCAAGAGTTTATCAATATACATGGCAAGCCTGAGGTGATTATCACCGACCCTCCTCGTGCGGGAATGCATGCGGATGTGGTGGATACCATCCTTTTTGCAAATCCTCAACGCATTGTTTATGTTAGCTGTAACTCAGCTACTCAAGCTCGTGATTTGAGTTTGCTCGATGAACACTACAAAGTGGTGAAAGTGCAACCGGTAGACATGTTCCCTCACACTCATCATGTGGAAAACGTGGTGTTGCTAGAAAAGAGATAAGATCCGTAAAGATAAATCATAACAACAGGAGGCTTTAATAAAATAGAGTCTCCTGTTTTTTGTATATTCTTGTTTGAGGAATATTGCAATCTCTTTTTACATGTTTTTTTGTACCAAACATTTATTTTTTATATTTGTTAAATATTCACTTTAATTTTTATCTATGAAAACAGCAAAGAGAAAAGATATAAGGGAAATAGCTTCTGTATTATTCGTTATATTATTTATAATGATAGTCTTTAGCTGGGGGTTTAAGAGAGGACGCGAATTAGGGAGTATTGATTTTTTTGAAAAAATCACACAGTTATTTTAACAGCATATTGCTTACTTCTAGTTTGCTATTATGTCTTGTTTTTTATTTGAAAGGCGAGTGAAAATAGGATGATCTTCGTTATTTTCTAATCCGTTGCTCCAATCTTTCCCGCTCCTCTGTCAGATCAATGTATTTATATTTGTTGCCAAAGGCATCGAGCTTGGCTAAAGTCTGTTTAAGAAAACGAGTATGTTCTTCGCTTTCTTCGTTAAAGGAGCGATGCTCTATTGCTTTTCTAATGTTGATCCATTCAGCGATGATGGTCTCACTCTCTTTTGTCAGATACGTTTCTTTAAACTTCTGCCAAATATATTCTATGGCTAAGTTATTTGGGTGAGTAAGATCTTCTGTATAGAATCGATAGTCTCGTAAATCATCCAGCACAATTTCGTAAGAAGGAAAGTAGTGTGTGTCTGAATGGGTCTCACATAGCTTATTGACAGCAAGCAGTAATGTCGCTTTGCTCAATTGATTATCATGTGCTCCATCTCTTAGGTGGCGAATCGGGCTGACTGTGAGAATGATTTGCAGGGATGGATTGATAGCTTTTAACTCTAGAATGAGTTCTCTCCATTGTTTCAGTATATCTGTGATAGAAAGCTGAAATCGCCTAAAGTCGTTGGAGGGCAGTTTATGGCAATTACCGACTACTTCTTCAGTTGGCAAATATTCATAAACATATGATGTACCAAAGGTGATGAAAAGAATATCAGCCTCTTTTAGATTGTTGCTAGCCTTTTCTAGTCGGCTGTTGATGTTGAGCAGGCATTGATCTTTGTTAGTGTCAGAAAAGCTACTGTGATGATAAAAACTGTTGTAAAGACCTTTGTCGTAAAAGAGATCCTCTTCTTGAAAGTTCTTTCCCTCAATTAGCTTTTTTATTCCTTTTGCAATAGATGTGGGGTTGTATAATACACCGAAAGGAT
>CALKIV010000074.1 GCA_937995835.1 uncultured Dysgonomonas sp.
GTCAACATCTATCTTATATCCATTTTTACTTATCATAGATATTTTATTAGATCCTGAATATTTGAATTGGAATGTATTATCTGAAGTAGCTCTGACAACAGCTTTCACTAGTTTACTATCTTTCCACTCCAGATCAACTTCTGCACCTCCTCTTACGCATAAGCCTTTGAAGTATCCAGTGTGCCACTGCTTGGGTAGTGCAGGAAGAAATTCGATATAATTTTCATGCGATTGGATTAACATTTCAGCAATACCTGCACCTCCGGCCTCATTACCATCAAAAATAAAGATATCATACGGTGCTCCGGCAATCCCTTCTGGAGATATGGTTAATAAGTTTTCGCGAGCGAATTCTTTTTGTAATCCAATGACACTCTCATATGCTTTTTCTGCATCTTTCAATCTAGCATACATACAAATCATATTTGCACGACTCCACTCTACATCTTCCCATCCTTCTGCCGACAATCGCAATTCAATTGTTTTTCGAGCAGCCTCAGCAAGATCGGGAGTATTAGTTAAAGATATTTGATTGAAAGGGTAAAGTCCTAATAAGTGCGTTGTGTGTCTATGGTTTGGCTGTGCTTCTTCAAAATCTTCGTACCACTCCTGTATGCCTCCATTTTTGCCTATCTGCATAGGAGAAAGCATTGCTCTGGCTTCAATCAGTTTATGTCTGAAACCTAAATCAACATCTAGAATTTCACTGCCTTTTATACAACTTGTAAAGATCTCATAAGCCAATTGTCTGTCGGCAGTTGTACCCATTGATATTGAAAGATGATCTCCATCATAAATAAATGAATTTTCGGGTGATGTACTTGGACCTGCTATTAAATGGCCTGTCTGAGGATGTTTCACCATAAAATCTAATAAAAACTCAGCATTTGACTTTAAAATAGGATAGGCTTTTTCTCGTAAGAATGATTTGTCTTGAGTATATTCATATTGAGACCAAAAATGAGTAGCTATCCACGAGCTAGCGAGAGGGAACAACCCCCAGTTTACACCATTTCCGGATGCTGTATATCCCCATACGTTTGCTATTGTATGAGCTGTCCAACCTCGAGCGCCATATACTTCTTTTGCTGTTAATGCGCCATGAAGAGCTAAATCCTCAATATAGTTGAATAAAGGTTTATTTACTTCATGCAGATTTCCGACATTAGATAACCAATAGTTCTGTTGTGTATTGATATCGAGATGATAGTCGTTAGCCCATCCCATATTACAAGCAAGGTTGTCATTCCATACTCCTTGCAAATTTGCAGGAAGTGGTGAATTTATTCTTGATGCTGAGATAAGTAAGTAGCGTGCATAGTTGAAGAATAAGGCATCAAGTCCTATATCAGACCCTCCTTCTTTTACTTTTTTCCACCTAACGTCGGTTGGCTGATTATCCATTGGACTATCTCCTAAATATAACTCTACTCGATTATAGAGCTGTTGATAGTCTTTTACATGCTTTTCTTTTATTATTTCATATGGTTGGTTAAGTGCATTGTTTACAGTATTCCGACAATCTAATTTGTAGTTTTTATTGCTGTAATCTGTTCTTGTGTCAAAGGCAATCGTAGCTGTAGTTGCATTTTTCACTATTATTATATCTTCCTTTATCTCTATTGTTCCACCCTCAATACCAACTCCTAAATTTCCCTGAAAAGAGACACCTGAAAGTTCACGAAAAGAGACTTGCCCCACAAACTCGAGCCCATCTTCTGTTGCTATAAAGTCAGCTTGACGATACATGTCTAAAGAAAGAGAAAATGTAAGACTGTTTGCTTTATCTGCTGATAGTCTGGTGATAAAAACATCATCCGGATTGCTGCAAAGATATTCTCTCTTATAGTTTACATTTCCTTTTGTATAGGTCACTGTTTGAATCGCATTCTGCAAGTTCAGTTCTCTATTGTAGTTAGATAATTCATCTGTCCCTTTATAATCTTGTAAGATAACTAGATTGCCCAACGGAACATGAGAACCGAACAATTCGCCATTGCCTGCAAGGTATTCAGCTGTTAGATCATTTCCCTTTCTAAAATCTCCATCAAAGAAAGCTTGTCGGATTTCATCGAGAACTTTTTTACCTGCTTTACGATGCATATTCTCATTATACTGCCCTGACCATAATGTAATTTCATTCAAGCTGATTGTTTCTTTATCTACTCCTCCATAAACAGTAATCCCCATACGTCCATTACCAAGAGGTAATGATCGCATCCACTCATCGGCAGGTTGAGAATACCAAAGTTTGTTTACGCTTTCTTGACGTATACTATTGGTTTCTGACTTATTACAGGAGGAAATGAAGACTATATAAATAGTCAAGAATAATAAATAACTAATGTTCTTCATTATAATAATAGTGTTTTAATGGTTTAGTTTTCGATCTTAAACAAAAGTAGCTTAATACACATATTTCAAATATGAGTATTTACCCAAACCATAAAACAAATGTATAGACTTATTAGAAATAGAGGCAAATGATACATAAAACACAATAAACATGTAGTCTTATCATGGTATATTATCTTTAATATGCTCTTCATATTCTTTGGGCGTCATTCCATAATGTGCCTGAAATATCTTGATAAAATATGATGGAGTATTAATTCCTACCATATAGGCTATTTCATTTATACGATACTTGAGTTCGCTTATTAATTCAGCAGCTTTTTGGAGACGACATAAGCGTATATATTCTATCGGACTGAGATTAAGTGCCTCAGTGGTTTTTCGATGAAGACCCGATCTACTTACATTTAAAGCTTCGGCGAGCAGTGTCACATTAAAATCTGAGCTGCTTATGTTTTCTTGGACAATATCATTTAGCTTATCAATAAAGTCTTCGTCTGCCTTATTCATGTTGATCTGCTTGCTATAGGCTATTGGCTTTTTAATAAACGTATGAGAATCTCTTATCTTATTAGCTATCTGAGCATTTATTAGGGTTGTCAGATATTTTACTGAAAAAGGTTTTTCAAGATATGCATCGGCTCCTATTTCCAATCCTTTGATTTTACTGGCTAAATCACTCTTTGCTGTCAACAATAAAACAATTATATGGCTAAGCTGCTCATCATTTTTTATTTTAGAGCACAACTCAAAACCATCCATTTGGGGCATCATGATATCACTAATAACTATGTCTACTTTTTCTCTAAAGAGTATCTCCAATGCTTCTTGCCCATCAAAAGCTGTCAACACACTATATGTTGCACGAAGTCGCTTTTCCAAAAACTCAATAATTTCTTTATTATCATCAACCAACAATAGTCTGATTTTTTCAACACTGGAATCTATTTTTCCATCGTCCTCATCCAATTGGTTATCGCTATCTTCTATCTTGGGTTGTTCTATTGCATCATGATCGTTTTCTAGCGGAATTGTTAGTATAAAGTTATTCGCATGATCACTTGTGGTATATTGCAAAGTGCCCTTATGTGCATTGGTCAGAGACATGGCCAATGATAATCCAATGCCGGAGCCAATTATATCTCTGTTACTATCTTTGATTCGAAAAAATGGTTCAAATATTTTTTCCTGATATTCTTTTGGTATTAGTTTTCCATCATTTTTAACGTGTATTCTGAAAACGTCATCGTTCTTATCTATATACAGTTCGACAAGCTGATCACTGTATTTCAACGCATTAGAAATAAGATTATTTATTATTTTTGTAAATTCTTTGATATCTACATTAGCTAATAGCGAATCCATGTCTTCGGGAGTATGAACTTTTATACTTTTATTAATTTTTTCTGTTTGTCCCTTAAATAGAAAAACTACTTGATTAACTAAATCAATAATGTCTACCTTTTGCCAATTAACATAGACTTTATTATTGGTTACTTTATTAAAATCAAGCAATTGATTGACCAACGAAAGTAAATTTTGGGTATTATGACCAATTATATCCAAATACTCTCGAACCAATTTATTATCAATATTCATATCTAGTAAAGATTCGAGAGGAGCGTGTATTAACGTCAAAGGTGTTCGGACTTCGTGAGCCACATTTGTAAAGAAATTTACTTTATCTTCATAAAGCTCTTTTTCTTTCTTGATACGATATAATTCTTGTTTTTGCTTTATTTTGGTTGCATATTTCTTAGCCGAGAACCGAACTATAAGGTAGATTAGAAGTATGGCAATCAGTATATACAAAATGCTAGCTAGTGTACTTTTCCACCAAGGAGGTGTTACCATAATCTCTAATTGAGTTTCGCCTTGATTCCACAATCCATCGTTATTACTGCCTCTCACTTTGAATATATATTTTCCGGGAGCAAGATTTGAGTATGAAGCTGTCTGCATTTGTGAAGCAGTAATCCAATCCGTATCAACATTTTCCATTTTGTAGGAGAACTTATTACTTCGAGGTGATGTATAGCTCAAAGAAACAAAACCTAATGTTATGTTTGTCTTATTATAAGGCAGTTCTAATCTATCGGTATGTATTAAGCTTTGTTTTAGAATAGATCCATCATTCACATGCACTTCGTCATTAAAGATTGAAAGCTTCGTGATGTATACAGGAGGAACATAAGTATTGACCACTATATTATGTGGATTAAAGCATATCAGACAATTAGATGTACCAAAAAATAAGTCTCCTTTCTGAGTCATCAGCCCTGATTTATAATTAAATTGATTAGATGGCAAGCCATTATCAGTAGTGAATACACTTAATGATTCGTCTTTTGGATTCAACTTTACCAATCCTTTATTTGTTCCAAACCAGAGGTTATCTAATTTATCTTCTACAATTTTATATGCGACATCATCAGGTAGCCCTTCTTTTTTCGAGTACCTTTTAAAGTCTTTCGAGTCTTTGTTATAGACACAAATCCCCCCCCTGTCTGTAGAAAACCAAATTTGCCCTATGTGATCCTCTGTGATACTGCTTACGGAGTTTGAACTTAGTGTATTTTCTTTCTCACCTGTAACAAAATGTACTGTGTCATCCGCCTGTGGGTCATATTTAAAAACACCTTTTCCCATGGTTGCAATCCAAATATAGCCATCCTGATCTTCTATTATATCATACGTATAACATAGTCCGAATTGAGTTTGTCTTTCGAATTTCATACTCCCTGATTGGGCTAAAAAAACGCCCCAAGCATTCCCTAACCACACATTTCCTTTTCTATCTTTGCACAGTGCATAAACACTTTCTTCATTTAATCCCATACTCATCGGCGAGTGATATGCCGGTTTTTGAAGACTATTATTAGATGTTGAGATAATATCAAGACCATTTTTGAAATAACCAATCCATACTTCG
>CALKIV010000075.1 GCA_937995835.1 uncultured Dysgonomonas sp.
TATTAAAGAAATGCTGATAAATGAATATGACTCTATATGTGAAACAGAGAAATGTACTAATACATAAATCTTAGGGTGTTGTGGCATGTTGGTGGAGGGGAAAATATTTGAACTCAGTTATCTAATTACTATACTATTCTTGTGACTTCATGATTAAACATTATAATGTAATATCGAGAAAGATACGAAAAATGTTTGAAGAGCACCTGATCTAGTTATCAGTCAAAAACATACCGAAGCTTTTAAACAGTATAAAAGCCTCGGTATGTTATTCGTAAAACTATGATTTTGTAGTTATTCTATCTGTCTTGCTTTATTTCTTTTCTCCGACAAATATTTTTATAAATTCTTACTTAGTCCCCCATCTCGATGGCTTATTTCCCATCTTAAATTCAATTGTTCCTCCGTTCATTATTTGCTGATGAGAGATAAATGTTTCTTCATACTTTTTACCATTTAGAGTTGCAGACTGAATATAAATATCTTTATCGGATTTTTTATTGGTTGTTATTGTAAAGTATTTGCCATTGCCTAGGTCTAACGATGCTTTAGTGAATAAAGGCGATGTAATGTCGTAGATGCCATTGGCAGGATTTACAGGATAAAAACCTAAAGCTCCAAATACGTACCAGACAGACATTTCTCCACAATCGTCATTTCCTGCATATCCAGAGGAGGAGTTGTTGTACAACTCAGTCAATATCTTATTTACATAATACTGAGTTTTTGCCGGTTGTCCAGCATAATTATACAGATAGGTAATGTGGTGGCTTGGCTCATTACCATGCGCATATTGACCAATAAAGCCTGAAGCATTATTATTTATATGTTCATCGTGCTCTTCAAGTGAAAAAAAAGTGTCTAATTTATTTAGAAAAGCTTTCTTCCCCCCTGTCAAATTGATGAGATCTTCCACATCATGTGGTACATACCAATAGTATTGCCAAGCATTTCCTTCGGTAAAAGGAGCACCTCCATTACCTCCATATTTTAGCGGATTGAATGGTTCTATCCAGTTATCTCTGTCATCTTTGGGCTGAAAAAAGTTAGTTTCGCTATTGTATAAATTTCTATAATATCTTGAACGACCAATGAAATGAGCATAGTCTTCTTCTTTGCCTAGTTGTTTTGCTAATTGAGCCACACACCAGTCGTTGTATGCCATTTCTAGCGTAATAGAGACCGATTGACTTTGAATATTCTCTGGCATGTATTTATGTTTTTCCCACACCTTGAACGGAGAGTTAACATGCTCAATCATTGATGAGTTTTTTACAGCTTCATACGCTTTTTCTACATCTAATCCTGCTATCCCTTTACCTATCGCATCGACAATAACAGGTATAGAATGATTTCCTATCATACAATAGTTATCTTGTCCCCATATCTGCCATACTGGTAGGTGTCCATCTGTATCATATTGTCTAACCAGACTACGAACAAAATCTTTAGTCCGCTCAGGTTGTAATATGGTGTATAACGGATGGGCTCCACGATATGTGTCCCACAACGAGAAGGTAGAGTAGTGCTCTGCTCCTCCGTAGGTGTTGTTAATGTTTTTGACTGTAAAATCACTAGCCATATAATCGCCATTCACATCTGATATAGCATTTGGTTGAATGAAGGAATGATAAAGCGAGGTGTAAAATATTTCTTTCTCTACATCATTAGCTTCTATTTCTATTTTACCAAGTTCTTTATTCCATAGTTCTTCAGCTTGCTGTACAGCCTCATCAAAGTTCCACCCACTGAGCTCTGTTTGTATGTTCTGATGTGCATTGTTTACGCTTACTGGTGATATAGCTACTTTAGCTAATAAAGGTTGGCCATCACTTGTGTCAAAATCGAAAACAGCTTTCATACTTGTGCTGTTTAAAACAGATATGTCTTTATAAACTGTGCCGTGATCAGTCATTTGATTCCCGATGATGGGTTTAGAAAATTTGATCTGAAAATACACTTTCCGCAAACGAGCCCAACCAGTAATGATCCTAAATCCTTCGACAGTATATTCATCAACTTGTCTTATTTGCGACTTAATGATTTGCGTATCCCAGCTACCTTTTTTTCGAGAATGTACTAGATTGACTATCAGATGGCTTGATTCGCCTTTAGGATAGGTGTATTTGTGGAATCCGCAACGAGTAGTAGCGGTTAACTCTGAGTTCACATTATACCTATCTAGTAGAACCTGATAATAACCAGGGCGAGCATTTTCGCGATCATGCGAAAATGCTGACTGATAGTTTTCTGGATTATTATGCCAAAAATCAATATCGCCAGAAACCGGTAAAAAAAGGATATCGAAAAAATCTGCTAAGCCTGTTCCACTGAGATGTGTATGACTAAAACCAACGATATGCTTGTCATTATAATTATATCCCGAATTATAATCCCAGTCGATTTCAGTTCTAGTATCCGGACTTAGTTGCACCATGCCAAAAGGGACTGTCGCTCCAGGATAGTTGTTGCCTGAGAGACTGTTATCTACAGGACCAGTGCCAATAAAAGGATTTACATAATCTGTCAGCATTTTTTTCTGCTGAGAAAAAACAGATAGTGTAACTAACAACAATATAGGAATAAGTGTTTTTTTCATATTTTCAATTTTCTAATCGAGTTCTATTCTTTTAACTTCATTTGATCTCTATCTTAAAGGGAGCAAGAGGCAAACCTGCCGAGTTGAATAGATTAACATCAGGGTTATCGCACCATGAATATCTAATTGTTAGTGGGTATTTAGCTTCTTTCAAATCAATAATAATCTTGTTCTTACTTAATTTTGCTTGTACCCATTTATACTTGCCATCACTCTCTGCAATGTCAAAACCTTCGATGTATCCGTATTTATTTTTAATGAGAAGCCCTTCAGCAATATGGCTAAAAGCAATTGTGACCTGATCGTTTGCTTTTTCATATGATTGAAAACGTGGTCCTGAAAATATGATATCCTTACCATATGTATTAGCCAAAGCAATCAGGCCTAATCGCAAGCCTACATCTTGCTTATTCTTAGGATGAATATCCTTTGTGTCACCTATGTCTGTAATGACAGCTTGCCCTGTATTAGGCAACTGCAATGTCATATCTTGTGCCTCACGTATTATCGCCCATTTACTACTGCTGGATGGAACCGTGTCTTTTCCTTTGTAGTTAGCCAATTGTACCCAGTAGAAAGGCATTTGCGAATCGCTCCATTTTGTTCTCCAATCTTGTATCAAAGTAGGGAAAAGTGTTTTATAATCTTCGGCATTATTTTCATTGCTTTCACCCTGATACCAGATAACTCCTCTTATGGGTAAATCTTTTACTGGATTTACCATCGCATTATATAGCAACGAAGGTAGACTATAAGGTGTAATTCGAATAAAGTTGAAATCTTTAGCATTGGCAGACACTTTATACTTCCATTCTCCAGCTAAAGGGTACTTTTTGTCTCCATTCTGTATAAACATTTTATCAGGATGAGATGTAAAGCCTGCTTCTCCTGTTTCGTTTATCACTCTAACCGTTATTACATTGCGTCCCTCATTCAGTATTGATTGGGGAATATCATAAATACGTTCGATATTATATCCATTTGTTTTGCCTATGTTGATTCCATTGATCCATGTTTCATCATTGTCATCGATTGCACCTAATGAGACAATTGTTTTGGCAAGAACGTCAATGGAAGGTAAATCGAATTCATATCTGAACCACACAGACCCATCAGTCTCTGCCAATTCGGTCTCTCTCCATTCGCAAGGGTTGTTAAAAGGCTTCCAGGCAGATGTGTTAAACTCGTATCCATACCACTTCTCTGATATCCCTATATCATTCTTCATTGCTTCTAGAAAGCGCTGTTCTCCTTCTCTGTTAGTTCTCAAAAAGGATGGAAGGTTGGAGGTTGGCAGTGATTGATATTTGTTCCAAAACATGGCAGGTAACTCCTCATAGGCTTCAGGACTAATCCATGATTCTATTTCGGTGCCACCCCACGAAGAATGAATAATACCAATCGGGATATTCAAGTCTTTATATAACTTGCGTGCGAAGAAATATGCTGTAGCCGAAAACTCAGGGACAGTTGTTGGTGAACACACCAACCACTTCCCTTTAAACTCTGATTGGGGGAGTGTTGCTAAGTCTTTCTCTACAGTATACATTCTAATTTGTGGATAATTTGCCTCTGATATTTCTTTCTCGTAATCATCAATGCATCCCCATCCGGCAATTGGCATTTCCATATTAGATTGTCCGCTAGCAAACCAAAGCTCACCAACCATAACATTCTCAATTGCGATATGCTCATTCTTTGTTTTAGCTGTTAATGCAAAAGGTCCTCCATGAGCTGATGGGGGGAATGTGGCAGACCAACGTCCATGTTTATCTGCCTTTATCTCCATGCTTTTTTCTTGGAAAAAAACACTCAGAGACTCTCCTGGTTTTGCATACCCCCAAACCTTTATGGGCTTCTCTCTTTGTATTATCATATTGTCTGTAAAAACACTTCCGAAATGCAATTGAGCTATTAAGAAGTTGAGACTAGATAAGAGGAACAATAGAATAATAAAAACAACTTTTAATCGATTCATGAGTATTGGCTATTTATTGAATAAAACAACTTAAGATACCATTATTGATATCCATCGTATAGAGAAACGATTTGCAATTGCTTCTCAAACTCAGGCAGACTTAAACTTGTCATCACTTGAACTTCATAATCTTGATCAGGTAGCATGTCAAAATAGTTATTACTGAAGAAATTATCAATTCCTTCTATTGACATGAAGACCGCACGAGCAAATTTATTGCTTCTAAGGCTTACCACATAGCCATCTTTTGATTTCACGATGGATTTTTTAATGTTTACTTTTTGAAAATCGAGATCTTTAGGTTGTTTAAAAAAGTAATTATTTGAGTAGGCTTTATTATCCAAGTCAATGAAATATGCATGGAGCACGATCTTACTTCTATCCAAACCAGTTAAAAAATCATCAATACGTTGCGAGTAAACGATTTTACTCGTATTAGCTGGTACCTCTATCTGTTCTGTCTTTTCAGATAATAGTTTACCATTTAAACTGTAGATTGATAGTTTTAACTGACCATTTAAAGCACTTAACCTATCTGAAACAATGTAAACATTTAATTTCTCGTTTTCTTCAATCGGCGAAACTAATACATCTCTGTATGATTCTCGAGCGAAATAATGCTGAGCTTTCCATCTTCCATAATAATCGCGACTAGACCAAGATGCTACAGGCCAACAGTCGTTATGTTGCCAAAACAATGTTCCCATGCAATATGGCATTGCTCGACGATGAGCTTCCATCGCTATTTTGACGGCATCGCCCTGTAATACTTGATTCATATATAGAAATGCCTCAAAGTCTTTAGGTGCTTTATATTCTTTAAGCAAATACTCCTCGATCAATTCATTGGCGTATGAACCTGCACGTTGATGATCCATCATAACCTCAGAAGTGATTTTCCAATCCTTTGGGTTAGGGCCATATTGCTTCACTGACTCAAACTCGGGGAAAGACTGGAATCCGTACTCGCTAAAAAAACGACTTTTTTCGATATTATATTGAGCAATAGGTTCCCTGCCATGCCATACTCCCCAGTAGTGTCTGTCTCCATGATTTGGGTCATCAGCCTCTCCTGCATAACCATAGGGAGACGATGCTCTGTATGTAGCCTCTGGGTGATATTCGGCAACCATATCAGGCAATAGTTTATGAAATAAATCGAAATATTGACGTTGAATAATTTTAGAATACTCAGGGTTTTGTTTTGCATAATTGTCCTTCAAATTCCAATTGAACATAAAGTAATATGCCTCATTATTTCCACACCACAAACCAATAGATGGGTGATTTCTCAAACGTTTGATATTATCTATAGCTTCATGTTTTACGGATTCCAAGTATTTTCCTTCAGAAGGATAGAAGCTACATGCAAACATAAAGTCTTGCCATACCAGAATACCATACTTATCACAATATTCATAAAAACGATCATCTTCATAGATGCCTCCTCCCCACACTCGTAGCATATTCATATTTGCATTCACAGCATCTAAAACTGTTTGCTCATATTTTTCTTTAGTAATTCGTGGCAAGAAGTTGTCGTTAGGAATCATATTTGCTCCTTTGGCAAATACTGGCACACCATTAAGCTCAAAGTATATTGGGGAACCAATTTTGTCGGGTTCTGTAATAATCTTTATGGAGCGTAGACCTGTACTTGTGGTGTGGCTATCCAATACTTTAGATCCATTTTTCACTTCAGTTACAAAATCGTATAGATGTGGTTCGCCCAAACCATTCGACCACCAAAGCTTTGGGTTATTTATGGTGAATCTTACACCTACTGTATTTGAACCAGCTACCAAATCTGCTTTAACCGTACCATATATAGTTCCCAAGTTTTTGTCTCTAACAATGATTTCGGCGTTCTTCATATCTTTGTTTGCCAAGATTTCACTCTCTACCGAAAGTACAGCCTTCTGCTTGTCAATACTTGTTTGGCGAATATAAACATCCTCTAGGCGGATTGTATTCCAAGACTCTATATATACAGGTCTCCAGATTCCTGAAGTAACTAGTCGTGGTCCCCAATCCCATCCATAATGATACCCTGCTTTTCGCGCAAAGGGGCTCAATGTTTTTTCAAAAATTCCTCCTTGTTGCGATTGGTCTGGTCCTGTTTGATAACGATATGGAAAAGAGTCGAATTTAGGAATATCTTCTTTGATAGGAGAGCGAAGAAATACCTCTAGTTTATTGTCTTTCTTTTTAGCCTTCCCTTTGATGTCTATCTTCCATTCTCTGAACATATTGTCAGCTTCCAAAATATTTTCACCATTCAAATATACAGTAGCATATGTGTCTATTCCCATAAAATGAAGACGGATATTTTCTTTGTTGAATGTGTCATCGTCCAAGTCAAAAAAGGTTTCATACATCCAATCTTCTTTATCTACCCATTGTACAGCTCTTTCATTGAGGCGGAAAAAAGGATCTTCAATGATTTCATTGTCCATCAAGTCTAGGTGTACTACACCCGGTACTTTGGCAGGATACCAATTGTTCAATCGCCATTGTTTAAACCTCCATCCATCTTTTATTTCCTTACTGATAGGTGTTGCATAACTTGTAACTCCAGATATAAGTAAAATAAATATTAATGTACAGATGAAATTATTTCTATAATTCATATTATCTCTTTTTTTATTGTTCTGTTATTCTTAAAACGACACTGTCAAAAGGATTTCCAATAGGAAGAATGATACCTGCTTTCATCAAATAATCACCAGAAAACACATTTCCGGTTTGTCCAAATTTGGAATAATCTTTAATATTTATTTCTGTCAATTTGTAATTTTTATTTGGATCTAAGCCTTTTAGTTTTGTTTCAAAGTATTCTGTCCTACCATGGTTCTCAATGCTATAAGCGAAAAATACAGCCTCTTTTCTATCTTTTGACACATACATGTGTGAAGCCCACCCACTTCCGCTATAAGGAGAAATCATACGATACAAATCTCCGAACTGAATTGTAGGGCGTATATCTTTGTAAGTTGCTACTGCTTTAGCTGCAAATTCATACTCATCACCTGTCAAATCTTTAGGTTGTAATTCCATTCCTAAGCGCCCTGACATGGCTACATCAAATCGGAATTTGAGAGGCAACATCATTCCTGTCTGATGATTAGGACTAGTGGAAACGTGTGAACCTGTGGCTATAGCCGGAAAAAACAGGTTGGCTCCATATTGAATGAATATGCGATCTAAAGCATTTGTATTATCACTTGCCCAAAATTCATCATGGAACTTCAAAGCTCCATATTCTACACGTCCACCTCCTGAAGAACATAACTGAATTTGGATTTCAGGATATTTTTGTCGGATTCGTTCATAAACTCTATATAAGCCTTGAACATATTCATACCAGAAATGGGATTGTTTATTGTTCGGTAAATACGTAGACCCAACATTATCAACATGGCGATTAGCATCCCATTTGATATATGAGATGTGAGATGACTGTGACACTACTTCATCAAAAGTTTTAAAAACAAAATCTTGAACTGTAGGATTCGTTAAGTCCAACAACCACTGATTTCTCATTGGAAGAATATCTCTTTTACCACTTTGCACAAGCCATTCTGGATGCTTTTTAGCCAATTCACTGTCAGGATTGACCATCTCTGGCTCTATCCATATTCCGAACTTCATACCCTTGTTTACTGTATGTTGTGCCAAGTAGTCAATGCCGTTAGGAAGTTTTGCTATGTTAACCTGCCAGTCTCCCAAGCCTGCATTATCACCATTACGAGGGTAGGCGTTACCAAACCATCCATCATCGAGAACGAACATTTCGACACCAAATTTAGCAGCGTTGTCTATCATTTCTATTATTGTAGCCTCATCAAAATCGAAGTAAGCTCCTTCCCAACTGTTTAAAATAATCGGGTGTTCTTTGCTACCATGTTGCATTCCATATTCACGAGCCCAGTCGTGAAAATTTCTAGAGGTTTTACCCACCCCTCTAGCGCTGTAGGTTAGCAACATTTCAGGCATTTTTAATTCTTCTTTTGCATTCAATTTAAAATCGGAGGCAAAAGGATTAATTCCCGACACTATGCCAAGCCTGCCAGCTTCATCTACTTCGAATGATAGTTTGTAATTTCCTGACCATGCCAAAGTTCCAGCATAAACTTCTCCCTGATCTTCTTGCATTGGAGCATCGAGAGATAAGATAAAAGAAGGACTTTCTGCTTGGGTTGCCCTTACGCCTTTTTTACTTTCGATGACCTTTATTCCTCGGGTTAATTTTTCTTCTGTGGCTTGCATTTCTCTAGCCCAAGTGCCATTAAAATGCGTAAGGTAGTATGACTTTGCATGTAGAGGCAAATAAGAAGATGCGATGTTTTCGACGTTCAAGATCCCTTTTTCTTCATGTTTGATTGTAACAGATTGGCTGATTATATTTTCCTTTTGATACGCCTTAAATATTAAATCGACATACACAGGATAGATCTTATCCTTTAGACTGATAGTTGTTTCAATAATGTTGCTATCGATATTTTTCACTGTATGTTTGCTATAAATCAGATCGGTAGTCAACACACCATCAACATGTGTAAGTTTTAAGGCTGGAGTTAAATAGAATCGTTCGCCATAAGAAGGGTATGCCTGAGGAAACATTTCATTGTTTGTGTCAGGTTGATTCTTTTGCCTACGTTCAGTGAAGTTTAATTTACCCGAAATTTTATCTCCCCAATAAAAAAACTCAAGTTTCTGATTGACAATCCCTGATAAAACCATTATCGTTTCATCGGTTTGTATCTTGATTAAGCTTGAACTTTGGGCGATGACAAAACTGCAGGCACTCAATAAGAATGCGAGTATCAAATATGTTTTCTTCATGGTATATCTTATTTAAGAACTCTTAGCATAGAGAATCGTTGACGATAATTTTATCTGACTATGCTAAGAGTCAAAGTTTTATTAATTATTGTTCTGTATTTTATACACTCTTACATCTTGTGGAGGTATGTTGTAATTAACTTTTTTATCTTCTGACATTGAGAATTCGGATGTCCACAATTCCTTTACACTTAAGTTTACACTTGATGTTATACCTAAACGTTCTAACTCGATAGAGCCGACCATATTCTCAGATGTACTGAAATTGAAAATAGCAAGATACGTTTCGTCATCTGTGCGTAGCATGAATTGGGTTTCTGGTTTATTAGGAGCAGAAGCTTTGTGCCCTTCAACGGGATAAAATGATTTACCTAAACGAGCAATGTCATTTATATCTTTGTTTGTTGCAACTTCTATTGCTTTGTTCCGAGCTTCAACATCCCCTTTGAAGTTACCCTTCAAACTAAAATTATCGCCAAGCATATAAATGCCTGTAATGACTGCCGATGTGATACGAGCCCTGTTAGATCCTATTTTGTAATTGTCTCTATCCTCAGGATTGTATAATAATATGTGGTCAGCATCATTAAATGGATAAACTCGATCTAGCCACCATCCAAATGAAAGACTATTAAGCATATAACCTGTAGTGCCAATTTCGCCTTCGGTCATTGCTCCCCATGCATCACAACTGATTCTTTTTGATGTGCCATATTGTGCAGGAAATGTTGGAGCAATTGACAGGGCTAAGAACATATCGTCGCCACATATCTGATTTAGGTATGCCATACCTTCATTGTATGCTTGCTTTCCGGTAGTTACGTCTTTGTTGTAGAACGAAACGGCTTCGAGAGTTCCATTATTTATAAAGTCTAATTTCACATATTCGTATCCAAGCTCTTTAAACATGCCGATATAGTGATCCATTCTCATTTTTGTTCCTGGATGTGTTGGGTCAACCGCTAATGATTCTATTTTTCGAGGCTTACCATTCGATGCATACAAATAAATATCTTTGTACTTCCATTTCTTATCAGTACCCTCTACAAAAGCCTCACTATTACCATGCCAATCAGAGAAAGGGCACCAATAGATTCCTGCTTTTTGACCATTTTTATGGCAATGTTCAACGAATTCCCTCAATTGCTGAGGTGTAAAATTATCCCAGAATGAATCTAAGCCAATGTATACTGTATTGTCATTATTGAAGTTATTGTTCTGTAGATTTGATGTGAAAAAATCAGAGACATCAATTGAACCCTCATAATTAACATTTGACGCCATAGCTGCCCAGCTATTCCACCCGAATGGAGTTCCTTTTGTCCATGTGCGAGGAGGAGCTATCTTAGCACAGGTCTCACCATAGATCTCCAAGCCTTTCCTCCAATCAGAAAAATAACCAATAAATAGTTTGGGAGATTTTACTGTATTCCCTTTTAAATAGCCATGCTCACAAGATGGACGATCTTCTTTATCACTAAAGTCACGTGTCAACTCGTTTGCCAATCCACCAAAAGCTTCAAGTTTATTAATGATATTATGTTCAGAAGTCGAAAAATGAATACCGGTCTTCCATGTATCATGTTCTACTGAACCAATAATTAGTCCTTCGCGATTTTGACCATTGAAGAATGCAGTTACTTCAGAAGAAGTGTCTTCTACTGAAAAAGGGTTGGATAGATATGGTACAAAATTATCGTTATCAAAAGGTACTGTTAATACTCTATTAGTACTATCTTTCTTCAGAAACGAGTGTGCGGTTTCGGTGTATATAGGAGCTATATAGTTTGATGCTATGGAGTCCTTAGACACAAGTTGGAGCTCTGCCAACATCTGAGATTGCCCTTCGTAGAAATAAAATACTTGTTGGGCGTTTGGATATTTATCTAATCCAGAATAGGTATAAACTACCTTTTTGCCCTTACCCATCTGATCTTTAATATTAGATACCTCCGAACTAACGATAGGATACTTTGATGTAACAATATACTGGTCATTTAACTTGTATCTTGAGACAACTCCGTCTAGTATCTTATCGTTGCTGAACGAAATTGTCAAAGTTTTAGATTCAGGTTCTAACTCTATAGTCCAATCTTGAATTTCATTTTTGTAGACCAAATTAGAGCATCCTGCTAAGGATAGTAGGAGCCCTGTGAGTAATAAAAATTTCAATTTGTAATTCTTCATTATATTATTAATTATTTTGCATAACTTGGATTCTGACCACTCTTTGATGGGAATAAACTTTGTTTAAGCTTATCTAGAAGTATTGACCATGTTTACTTGTTGTCGGTGTGTGATTTTCTGCTCATTAACGAAATTGTTCTTATGGTTCAGTCTATTCAAAGTACACTCGGGGTCAGAAGTACTAATTCTAATGTCTTTAGTAAGCGCTCCTCTTGTTAGGAAACTCCAAACAATAAAGGATACAATATCTGTTTAAATTAATTTTTCTCTCATAATTTTTCCATTTTATTAGGATGATTAACTCTAGGATATGCTTTGGTACTCATCTTCGCTGTAGATGGAGTATACGTTATAAACAAATCTAATATGTAATCATTGTATGATGAAAATCTAGTGCTTCGCAATATGCGACAAATGTATAAGGGAACTTATATTCTACATTCGTTACATAAAAATACACTATTGTGACATTTCTTACATTTACAAAGTTTGTTTTTTTTACTACCTTTCAGTTCTTAACTTTCTATATACTATGATTAAACATATTTGTTCGCTTTTTTTAATTTTAGCTCTATCTGTATCTCTCTACGCCTCTGAATATAACTTTTACAATATCAATAGCGATTTAGGGTTATCTCAGAATAATGTAAAATCGATATATCAGGACAGTAAAGGTTTTTTGTGGTTTGGCACTAAGAATAAGCTCAACCGCTATGATGGTATATCCGTAAAGATTTTCGATTGCTATGATCATCAATTGCAGAAAGGCAACAATAATATTGGAGCCATATTTGAAGGGTCTGATGGAAAACTTTGGCTAGGAACAGATAAAGGTGTATATATCTTCGATCCGGTGTATGAGAAGTTTTCCTTTCTGAATTTAGCTTCTTCTGAAGGAGTCGTTATTAATGATTGGATTTCTAGTATAGAAAGAGACGCTAATCAGAATATTTGGATAGTGGCACCTAACCAAGGTGTATTCAGATACGAAGAGGCGAAAAAGAAGATTAGTATGTATACAGTTGTAGATAAACTTCAGCCAAGTATAAGTAATCCACAATGTGCTGTATTGGATAAAAATAATAATGTTTGGATAGGAACTAATGGCTCTGGACTTTATAAATATAATAGAGAACAAGATAGCTTCGTTCAGTATATCGGAAACAAAGACACTAGTATATCATTAAAGGGGAAGAATATCTACTCGATAGAAAGCTATCAAAATTCTTTATTTGTAGCTATACATGAAGAAAAACTACTTAGCTTTGATATTGAAAAAGAGATTTTTACAGAATTAATACATCAAGAGCCAACTCCGAATTTTAAGATAATAAGACATTTGTCGGTGTTAAATAAAAATGAGTTATGGGTTGGAACTCAATTTGGTATATATATAATAAGTTTAGAAACCTCTCAGGTTCGTCACATCACAGAAGATCTTTTCGAAAAGACATCACTTTCAGATAATTTAATTGAAACAATCTTTCAAGACAAGGAAGGTAATATTTGGATTGGTACAGGGTCAAGCGGGATAGATTATTTGCCAAAGTCTGGAATAGATTTTCATATTTATTCGCCTAGTTTTAGACCAGGGTCATTGCTTTCTAAAAGGGTTCGAGATCTCGTAGAAGATAATAACAATAACATATGGGTAGGTACAGAAGATGTTGGTGCATTTAAGCTTAATCCAAATACTTCAGAATTTGTGAAAATTCCAAACTTACAGTATAACCGAATTTTATCGTTGATGAAAAATCAGGACGAAGTATGGATTGGTTATTTCAAAAATGGTCTTGATATTATCTCAACATCTAATTGTATATCTTCAAACTAATGTTCACCATTAGTGCTTAAGTGTTTTTCATTTC
>CALKIV010000076.1 GCA_937995835.1 uncultured Dysgonomonas sp.
CAACAACTATGAAGCATCAACCTTCATCGTTGTACTCCCTTCCGACGAGGTGTTAAGTACAGATGGCTTTTCGTGGGTATGGGGTGGATCTTCCTATAATTTCACACATAGCAACACCCTTGTTTCGGCAACCAATCGCATGCATCGTCTTGTTAAGTCTCATGTATTCAAGAGAATTAACAATGCAGAGATCAATACCAGCTTACCAGGCTTTACAGGTAATCCTAGCTTAGGATATGACGGATATGGATATGCTGTCAACGATTATGGTGACATGATTCGCTTTAAGAACAATCAGTTGCAAATGTTAGGGAATTATGATGAGAACGAATGGGTGTCTGTAACTCTAGAAAAAGAGTTTATGAATGGAGCTGTCTATAAAATTGACAAACTTCTTCAATACTCTCGCTATCAATCCAACTCTTCTTCTGCAGAAGGATGGATGGAGCAAGATATGCTAACCTATCTCAAGCAAGCAGGAAACAACAATCCTGATATCTCGATATATACAGGTTATATGTCATACATGTTAGATCCTCTTCAAAATACGATGTTTCCGTACTCTATTAGTCCATCCTCTTCTTATACCATCCTAATGCCCAACAACGAGGCAATGCAAAGAGCCATAACTAGTGGTGATCTACCTGCACTAGAGGATGTGAAAAAAGATTTAGAGGCTCTGCAAAAAGCAATAAACTTTATGAGATATCATGTATTAACAGGACCATTATACATGAATGACGGGTATAGCCGTATACTACTTTCTTCTGGCGCTGCACAAGCCTTTGATGTGGCATCTACAACTTATAAAGAGTTGATCACTTCCACTTTTGTGAGAGTAGAAAAAGATGCAGCAAACAGTCTTAAGTTCAGCACTCAAAACGAGAAGGATAACATGGTTGCCTCTGTCGTTAAGGGCGTCAATCACAGCAATCTATTTGGCAACAAAGCAGTGTTGCATGAGGTTGACAATTATCTTAAGTATATAGGAAAAGACAAATAAACAAAACCTTAAGAATAATGAATAAAAAACATACAATAATATGCTTTCTCTTTTCCTTTTTCTTCCTAATAGGATTAGAGGCTTTAGCTCAGGAAAAGGTGTTAATTAGGGGAAAAGTGATATCCGGAACGGATAACGAACCCCTGATTGGAGTTTCCGTTGTGGAAGTTGATAAAGATAATCGGACAATAACAGGAACTCAAACAGATTTAGATGGTAACTACAGCTTAAGAGTTAGTGCTGAGTCTAATCACAAATTATTTTTCTCATACATTGGCTTCAAAAATCAGACTCTCAGCATTTCTGCCGACAGAACTGTGAACTGTGTTTTACAAGAAGACACACAAACTTTGGGAGAAGTGACAGTGACGGCACAAAGAAAAATGTCGTCAGGCTTTATGGATATCGCCGAACGTGACATGACTTATGCATATAGCAAAATTGATGCTGGCGAAATAGAAAGCCTCCCGGTAGCTTCTATCGATGAAGCCCTGCAAGGACGTATGGCAGGTGTGGATATCGTGGCCAACTCTGGAGAACCAGGAGCAGGGATGTCCATCCGTATCCGGGGAATCTCTTCGATTAATGCAAATGCAGATCCTCTGATAGTTGTGGATGGTATTCCTTTTGAAACAACGATTTCTGACGACTTCGATTTTGCAACAGCTGACGAAGACAGCTATTCGCAACTTCTGAACATATCACCAGCAGACATTGAAGAAATCACCGTTCTGAAGGATGCAGCCTCTTGTGCCATTTATGGTAATAAAGGCGCTAACGGAGTGCTTCTCATTAAGACCAAAAAGGGGGCATACGGTCCTCCCCGTGTATCATATAGTTTCAAAGGATCAATTAAAAAAATGGGAGACCCAATCCCGACATTGACAGGAGATCAATATGTAGCTATGATCCAGGAGTCATTCCAAAATTCAGGCACGCCAATCAATCTGGTAAACTACCCTGAATTTGCTCGTGACCCCAACAACCCTTACTATTATCACAACTATGGTCAGAATACTGATTGGGTTAATGCTATTACCCAAACAGGATTTACACAAGATCACAATATTTCAATTTCAGGTGGAGGGCAAAAAGCTCTATATAGGATGTCTGCAGGTTTCTACGATGAAGAAGGGACTGTTATAGGTCAAGGTTATCAGCGTTTTACTACTAGCTTCAATATGAATTATTATATTTCTAAACGCTTGAGGGTTATGGCTGACGTTTCATATACACATGGAAACTCTAATAAAAACTATATGAGTGACCTTCTCGAAAGAACGTATACCAAAATGCCTAATCAGTCTATATACGAGTACGATGATAGTGGGAGACAAACTCCTAATTATTTTTCTCCTGAATCTACACCACAAGGCAACTTCACCAATGCCAACTTAGACAAATACACCGGAGGAGTATATAATCCTTTAGCAATGGCTAATGAAGGTGAAGCAAAAGTGACTAGCGACCGAATACGTCCAAGATTTCAATTAACCTACAATATTTTGGATGGATTAACCTATGAAGGCGATATTGCTTTTGACATCAACAGTGAAAAAAACAAAAGATTCTTGCCACAAATAGCTACAGGACGCCCTTGGACTGAAAATACGGTAAACCGAGCAAGTGATTCAGATTCTGAAATGTTTTTAGTAACCACGATGAACTCTGTTAGATATAGCACAACTATTGCTAAAGATCATGTGATTGCAGCAGCAGCTCGTATACAGACTACTGACAAAAAAACAGAGTCATTTTCTCTCGTTTCAGCCAATGCACCATCCATCGAGATAGGCGATCCGTCAAGTGCTTCTCGCATCATATCGGCAAAATCGGGACGAGCTCAAGAGCGTAGTATCTCAGCCTTGGGTCAAGTGCAATATAGCCTAAAAGATCGCTATATGCTCAACCTTGTTCTCAGAGCCGATGGTGATTCCAAATTTAGCCGTCACAAAAGATACGGTTATTTTCCTAGTGTGTCAGGGAGATGGCGTGTATCAGGAGAATCTTTCCTTAGAGATTTTAAATTTTTAGACGATTTTAGCCTTAGAGCCAGTTATGGGACAAACGGAAATGCACCCGGAAAAAATTACATGTATTTCAGTAAATACAATTCCTATGATTACACTTACCTAGGACAACAAGGTGTTTATCCTGCCAATATGCAGTTTGAAGATCTACGTTGGGAGAAAAAATCAGAGTTAAATCTTGGGCTTAACCTTATTCTGTTCGACGACCGTGTGAATATGGACTTCAACTGGTATAAAAATAGAACAGATGACCTCTTCTTCGATGGTGTTTCTATTCCTAGTACTTCAGGGTACAGTAAAGTACCAATGAACGTAGGGACAGTAGACAATGAGGGTTGGGAGTTTAGCTTATTCAGCACCCCTTATCGAGACAAAGATTGGACTGTGACATTTAGAGTAAATTTTGCCCACTCGGCCAATATTATACGCTCGCTCTCTGACAATATATCTCTTTCATCAATCCCCACAGCTAGCAATGGTCAGTACTTGTCTCGTATTCAAGAAGGAAATCCATTGGGTTCGTTCTATGGTTACAAGTACAAAGGTGTTTACCTAAATGACTCAGAAACCATTGCAAAGGATGGCAATGGCAACCCAATATACACCTTTGAGAATGGCAAAAGAGTGCCTGTGAGAATGAAGTTTTGGTATCCGACCAATGGATATGAATTTCAGGCTGGAGATGCTCGCTACGAAGACATAAACAATGATGGAAATATCAATCATCAAGACATAGTGTATCTTGGAGATGCCAATCCTACACTTACAGGAGGTTTTGGACCAAGTATTAAATACAAAAATTGGTCTGTGGATGCATATTTCTACTTCCGATATGGGTCTGATATTGTAAACTCCACCAAAATGAATATGGAGTCAATGTATAACTTTGACAATCAAAGTACAGCAACCTTGAAGCGTTGGAGGCATCCATACCAAGATGCTGCAGATGCTCCTAGCGACCTCATCCCACGTGCGCTATACAGACAAGGCTACAACTGGCTAGGCTCTGACAGATATGTGGAAGACGGTTCATTCCTTCGTTGGCAATCATTAACCTTTAGGTACAACTTCGATCGCAAATTGATCAACAGACTTGGTTTATCTGCTCTAAACATATCAGGAACACTCTATAATCTTTACACTTGGACTAGCTATACGGGCATGGATCCAGAGGTGAGTTTCAGAAGTCTAAGTAAAGATATTTTTCAAATTGGTTATGACACGTCTAAAGCGCCAAGACCAAAGACATTTACACTTAGTCTGAACTTAACATTTTAAAATTAATGACCATGATTAGAAGAAAATTAATAATAGTTTTAGCTCTTGCATGCATCTTCAGTTCATGTTCTGATTGGCTAGATCTCAATCCACTAGACAGTGTAGTCAAAGGTGATTTTTGGGCTAAAAAAGAAGATGTAAATGCTGCTGTAATTGGAGTCTACACTTCACTACTAGATAAAGATCTGATGGAAAAAACCATCAAGTGGGGAGAGCTTAGAGCCGATATGATGACAGCTAGTACAGCTGCTCCTGCTAACGTGTCAGATGTGATAAAAGGAGAAATAAGTACTGATAATTCCATTGTCAATTGGGATAAATTCTATGCCACCATCAATCAATGCAATGAGGTATTAGAAAATGCTCCAGCTGTATTGAAGATTGATAATTCCTTCACAGAAACAGCTCTTAAACAATATGAAGGTGAAGCGAAAACAATCAGAGCACTGATGTATTTCTACCTAGTACGTTCGTTCAGCGATGTGCCATTTGTGCTTAAGGCATCTGGATCTGACCTTCAAGACTATAAAGTAGCAAAAACAGAAGGAACAGAAATACTAAACATGCTGAGTAAAGAACTAGAAGAAACCCTGAACGATTTACCCATTACATACAATGACAACGACTCGAACAAAGGACGTGTCACTAGATGGACGGCAATGACTTTATTGGCAGACATCTACCTATGGCAAGAAAATTATGTCAGATGCAATGAGATATGTTCACAACTGATAGCTTCTGGCCAGTTTTCTTTAATTCCTATAACTAAGAGTCAAGTGGAAGCAGAAATAGGAGGAACTACTGAACTCGTTTCCATCGTTAGCGAATCAGATGTCAATGCACTATTTGACAAGATGTATGTTACAGGTAACTCAATCGAAAGCATTTTCGAAATCCAGTATCCTAAAACAAACGAAGTCTTAGCCGACCCTTTCTACTCTCTATTTAGCAGTGACAACTCTAAACTAGAACTCGTATCTAATGATGAAGTAGTAAGTACAATCATATTCCCTGAATATCCTTATCCGGGTATCAATGTGTATGATATAAGAGGGAACTCTTATTCTTACAAAGGAATAAACATCTGGAAATGGATTGGATTATCTCGTTCCGAAAGATTGGTACGTCCCAATAGAACATTTCCTCACTGGATTGTTTATCGCTATTCTGATGTGCTCTTAATGAAAGCAGAAGCACTTACACAAATGGCAATTGCGGCAAATGATGATCAAGAAAAGTTACAAGAAGCTTATAGCTTAGTATTGGCAGTGCGAAAAAGATCCAATGCTGTAGAAGATTCTGAATCAGGAATCGATGAGGCAGGAATTATTGGTAAGTCGCTAGAGAAACTGATCTTATCAGAAAGAGCTAGAGAGTTTGCCTTTGAAGGTAAAAGATGGTATGACGTGCTTAGACACGCCAAAAGAGACAACTTTGATCCTCGCAATGCTATATACTTGCAAGACGTAGCAATCAATGCAGCTCCTTCTGACAAAGTAGCCAGTCTACTTGTGAAATACAAGAGTAAATGGTTCTGCTATTGGCCAATCTTGACTTCAGCCATTGAAACCAATCCTCTCTTAGTGCAAAATGAATTTTATCTGCAATAAAAAAGACTAAAGCTATGAAGATATTAAATAAGACTAAAAGCATCATTTTAGCTGTTTTAGGAATGGCTATCATGTTTGCCAGAATAAATTCT
>CALKIV010000077.1 GCA_937995835.1 uncultured Dysgonomonas sp.
AGACAGAATATTTTAACCAAAAAACGACAACTAAAATGGTAGACATCAAGCTGAACAACAACACGATATCTGTGCCCACAGCATGGAGCGAACTAACTCTTGCCGACTATGAGCAATGGTATATCCACCCCCCAAAAAACAATGCTGACCAATTGGCATGCATCGCCCATCTCTGTAAGGTGGAACTCGAAGAACTGAAGGAGACAAGCCCTCATCTTTTTGCCGAACTGTGGCAAGCCATGAGCTTCTTGGGCGAGAGCGAATTTGCCCCCAGCCAAAAGGTGACCATCGACAAGGAAGACTATTTTGTCAGCTCGTCCGACGACCTCACCTTGGGCGAATGGGTGGACATCGACACCATCTTGGGCGACAACGACAGCCTTACCAAACTCTCCGACTTGCTGGCCATTGTTTGCCGTCCCCTAGGCGAGCGATACGACCACAAGCAAGTTGCCACCCGTGCCCAGCTCTTCCGTGCCCAGCCCTGCGATAGGATGATGCCCTTGGTTAGTTTTTTTTTGCGCAGAGAGCAAAACTTAAAAGAGACTTTCAACCACTTTTCGACGGTTCTGGAGGCGGGCAACCAACTTCTGGAGGTTACAAAAAGTTTTGCTCAAAATGGGGATGGTATAAAACGATTGCCGATCTGGCAGAGGATAAGATTCTACTTTTTGACGAGGTCACTCGAAAAGCAGTTGTCGAAGTTTTCGGTTTCCTCCTCTATCGAATAGATAAGGCGCATGCCGAAAACGACCAGCGAAAATTCCTAGATCAGATCAACCGCAGACGCTGAAATTACATCACCCACAAAAAACTTCCTGTTGCTGATAACGGGAAGTTTTTTCATTTCAAATATTACTGTTATTAATATTTTATAAAGAAAAAGAGAGTTCATCTATATCCTCTAAACTGATGCCATCTGATAGCTCTGATGCTTCACCGTTGCTGTCGTAGACCCATAGCGATTGGGGCTTTGTAGATGGTGCCCAGTAATGTTTTTGGGATACTTCTTCCACCTGATATTTGATGTAAAAACCGCTTTCGATACAAGAGACGATAAATTCGCCCCGTGTATTGGTTTTCGGAATATCTAATACAATTTCAGCATGAACAGTATATGTTCCTTCTTTTTCTCCTTCTTCGGGATGAAAAAACAAAAGTTTAAATATCTGTGACACAGTGTGTTCTTCTTCTCCATCTTCTTCCAATTGATCGATGTCTGCATACACATCGTATTGCTCACTGATTATTATGGCTATGTCGGGTGCCTCATCAGAATGACGTATTTCGTCACGAGATACCACTAAGGCATTAGGATATTTGTATTTGATATACGAATCGATGTTGTATATCTTTTTTGCCCCTGTCAGCTGTAGCCTGTCATCGGCATATTGGCGGGTGATGTCAAGTGCATTTTGTGTAAAGATTGGAGGAAGTCGCTTGATATGTGGCATGGAGGACCCATAGGTATAAGACGGAATTTCGTAGAGCATGGGCTTCATCACCGAAGACTCCACCAGAAAGTGTGTGTCAGAAAAATATTCGTTTCTTATGTTGTCTTGATATTCAAAATAACCGACATATACTCCAGGATACGCCTTATTGTTTTTGTTATCTATAATCTTTTTTATGCTAAATTTGTTTCTGTTGAGATCGGCTAGTATGATATTAATTCCATTTTCGGTAGAATCTACATAGTCAATAGAGTAATCTTTGCTCTTGTATTGAATCCATTCCTGACTTGTGCCAAACAAAAATGTATCTGCCATAATGTAATAATATGGGTAGATATATTGAGCAGGAAAGTAGTTTTTTTGCTCAAATTCTTGTGGCAATTTGTTGACAAAGAAATCTTTTTCGCTCAATTGTTTATCCAGAATGGCATGAAAGCTGAAATTTTCGTTATCTAGCTGATCAACCATATTGTAGGAATATACCCACCTGTACAGATCTTTTTCTTTATTCACAAGATGCACTTCATATGCATATGAATCCCCCATATTGTTTCCCCCTAACCTCTCTAATATCACACGGAAAGCTGGCAATCCAGTCTCTGACAATAGGGTATCTACCTTTATCACATTGAAACTTATTTCGATGTCTTTGGTAGTCCATACCTCGATCTTGTTGTCAGTGGTTGTTAGAACATGGTATGTTTTATTGTCAGGAATCTTATACGATCCGTTCACAAACTCAGTGGCATACCATTTCTGATTAGCTATTTCGGAGGGAAGGGTTGCGTGCTTCTTTTTGTTTGTGCAATGAGGAAATAACAAGATCAGCGAAAAGGCGAGTAGATAATATTTCATGGCAAATATTTTTGTGAACCTATTGAGGTCTATCTCTGTTAAGTGTTAAATTTTCATTCAAAGGTATTCTTTTTTAATGAAATATAGCACAAGAATAATAGCCTTATATTCAGTTTTTTTGTCTTAATTTGATAGATCGTTTTTCACACTCAATTAAGAGAGAAACGAAACAACACAGATGCAGATAAAAATAACAACAAGATATACTCGAAAGGTAAGATTTGAGATTGGGGGCAATGGACCAGTAGAAATCGATTGGGGAGATGGCTCCAAGACGGATATAGACTTCGATGACGATGTCTATGATTACTCCAATGTGTATGATGATCCAGGGGATGAAATACCTCATTATTCCATCATCATCACAGGGCATATCGTCTATTTTTCGTGCTATTCTACCTCAGTGGAAAGTCTCGACCTGACAGATAATCAGGTAATAACTAAGCTAGAGTGTAGTGACAATTATCTGCAAACGCTAGACCTAACAAACAACCAGAAGTTGACCTACCTCAACTGTGGAAACAATAAGCTCACCACGCTAGATCTAACAAAAAATGAAGCATTGCAAGAATTGCGCTGTTGGGGTAATGAGCTGATGCAGATTGATCTACCCTCTGAATCGGCACTGAAACACATTGACTGCAACAGTAATAAGTTGCAAACCTTGGAGCTAAGTGCTTGTAAAAAACTGAAATATTTGTCTTGTAGCTATAATTCCTTGAGTGAATTATCTATGAAGCACAACCGGCCATTGGAAGTTTTGGAATGTATGGCCAATCAGTTGACCAATATAGATCTAACAAACACCCCTAAGCTCACCAAGCTGAAGTGCATGCATAATCCGATCAAACAGCTAGATCTGAAGCCTATACCTCTGTTGCAAATGTTAAACTGCACAGGAACACCCTTGAGCAGTCTCGATCTGAGCAGAAGCCCAAAGCTGAAGGAGATTGAATGCGAATATATGGAGCTAAAAGAGCTTGAATTCAGTCACAATCGGATGCTAAGATCGATTCATTGCCAAAATAATAAGTTTACGACAGAGGGGCTTAATGCCATCTTCGAGAGCCTAAATGCCAAAGATCCCATAGTGATATTTATCCGCAACAATCCGGGCACCCAATTGTGCGACAGAAGTATTGCCGAGAAAAAAGGATGGTCAGTGGACAGCACTTACGATTAAGGGGGGCGCTCTCAGCTCTCTTTTCACTCCACCCCCCTTGACATAGCTGGGACGTGGAGCAAAAAGCTATCACAGCATCACCAGCCTTTGATGGCAGACATTTGTTTGTAGGAATGCCGTGTTTTTTTTACTGTTTTACAGCCTAATATTCAGTATTTTGTATTAACTTGATGTATTGTTTTTTTAGATTCATACATT
>CALKIV010000078.1 GCA_937995835.1 uncultured Dysgonomonas sp.
GTGCTTTTAAAGTGACCCCGCCAGGGTTCAAACCTGGAACCTTCTGATCCGTAGTCAGATACTCTATTCAGTTGAGCTACGGAGCCATTCCCTAATTGCGATTGCAAATGTACAGAAGCTTATCGAAAAGACCAAATATTAGAAGCTGTTTTTTTATTATATTTTCACTGTGAAATTTCATCACTCATGTAAGTCCCTTTTTATTAGATAGTTTAGTAGAAGTCTAGGCCTGTCGGTTTGTATGATGTTTGCACCAAGAGAATCGATAAGATAACCATATACAACTTCTTCATTCTCCAAGGCGAGATCATCTGTCAAATTTCCAGATAATGATTTCCACATCGTATTATACCATAATGACGTCTTATCTCGCATATTCTGAGATATCTGCTGTACTGATTCTAGTGGAGTCTCTGAGAAAGTTAATTCAAATATTTTAGGTTTCATAAAATTCAGAAATGAGGTGATATCATTTTCTGCATATGGAAGATCTAAATTAACAATAGGCATCAATAAAACAGGAGTAGCTAAATAGTCATGAAAACGAACTCTAGTGTCGGCGAAAGGCATCTCTGTTTTTATAATTGTTGTCTTCTGCATCTTATGTTTAATCAAAATATTTAGAACCTCACCAATATACCTGTCAGCTTTATCAATATTTAATATAACTCGCCCTTTTGCTAGTGTTAGAGCTTCTTCTAGGGTAGGTATCCCTTCTTGAGTCGGCACGCCTATTCCATTACGTAGTTTTAGAGTTTTAATGTCGCTTAGTTCAATACTATCCACTCTGCCATTGCCAGTTGTGGTACGGTCAAGTGTTTCATCATGCATCAAGATGAAGTGTCCATCTTTAGTTCTCTGGATGTCTATTTCTACAATATCAACTCCCATTTTGATAGCGCTATTGATGCCGGACAAAGAATTTTCGTTGAAGTTACGCCAATCCCCTCTGTGTGCAGATACTAATATTGTCGATTGGTTACGTTCTAATATTTGCATTCTTATACTATCCGCCCTAGATTGTGCAAATTGTATTTGAGAGGTGAAAATAGCGATGAAAAGGAGAAATGTTTTGATCATATTGCAACGATTCATTTCTAAGTTATTTGTATTGAGACAAGTTGTCATCGAAAAGAATCGTTACACTATGAAAGCCCATAGCATTGAGCATTGGTGTTAATATCAGGATAGTATTATGTCTAGCCTCGTCAGTCAGATTTATTTGGTGAGCTCTTCTCTCTAGTTCCGTTTGTGCATATTTGTAGCCTTGATCAAGTAACTCTGCTGACTCCCATAATCCGTATGATATATCGTATATCTTAGATTGACTATGATCTATCTTTACGTTACAAAGTTCAGGAGGAGGGAGTAGTAAGGCTATGGAATCTCCTGATACCACAACTTTGTCTTCGGTTATTTTTGATAAATCAACACATGCTATAATTTCGCCCTTAATAACTAGAGCCGTTTTTGCATTTGGAAGCCATTGTCTCATTTTTTTATACTCCATGATATCTTGGATACTATATTTTACGACTTCCAAATTACCCATGCTTTCAATCTTGTTAACCACCAAAGAGTGAGTTATCGTATTCTGCTCTACAGAGGAATCACTAGAGAATAAATGCCTTATATATGCACCAACAAAACACCCCAATAGAAAGATTATAATGCCGAATAGAAGCTTCGATTTCATTTAATTTAATTTTGTAATTGCAACAAATATAGGTCATTTACTTAAGATTAACGTATAAAATAAAGTTGTGAATTAATAAAATAGGCTTAATTTTGTAGTCATGGCTGATCACACAGGCTGTACGCAATACTCGCTTTTTGCACAACGAGCATCTGCCTGATATTTTACACAAAAGCAAAATGAATACAAACAGATTTTATTATTTAATATTTTTATTGATTATACAGATTGCTGCATGTTCTGAAAAAACAAATCAAGATTTATTTTCAGATTTTGAAGTATCATTTCAAAAAGAACAGTATGAAGATGGAATTAATATATTGAATAGTATATTGGATACAGATAGCACTACAACCTTGATATATCATGCTAGAGGTTTGTGTTTCCAAAAATTAAGTAAGTATAATGAAGCAATAGCAGACTTTTCTAAAGCCATAACATTAGATACTGAAAACATCTATGCTTTAACGCAAAGAGGTTGTTCATATGCTATGCTGGGAGATTATAAGAGTGCGCTTGATGATTATAAAAAAGCTATCATTCTTCGAGGGTTTAATGCCTCGGGAGATCATGCCAATAAAAAATATAAACTAAGCAAAAGCGAGTATCTAAAGATTCCTTTACTCTTCGATATTGTTTACTTAAGGGGGAGAGCTTATTATGAAACATATGACTTAATAAGGGCTCTAGATGATTTTAATCTGTGTATTGAGTCAGCATCGGAGGCTAGTGTGAATTCTAAATTTAGTAAGTTGCCTGAATGTTATTATTGGAGAGGGCTTACTTATGTACGCATAGGTGAAATGAACCGAGCTTGTGAAGACTTTTATGTTGCAGCTGACTCTGGAATAAATCAGGCGTTTGAAGATATTAATAAGCACTGTAAAGTGTATTGAAGTTGTTTTTTCTTGGGTAAATATGTTAACCTAAGCTAACGCAAATTAACACAATCTAATATTTATGGTGCCGAAATTTCATTTCATTATTTGTATTTTTGCCATTTCATCGCCTAAAGTTAATAAATAGTACAATATAATTATCAGAAAATGAGTCGATTTTTAAAGTATGTTGCATTCTCTTTTTTCCTTTTGATGTCAGTGACAAATTGTAAAAAAGAAACAAAAGAAGCAACTGATGATAGTAGACTAAATGAAGAAGAACTTTGTCAGTATGAATATGGAATTAGAGTCGACACGTTAGATATTGAAGAATATGTTGTTAAGTCTGGCGATAACTTGTCCGGCATCTTCAATCAATTAGGATTTTCCATAGCCTATGCCGATACAATTGTACGTGCGGCTCAAGATATTTTGGATCCGAAGAAACTACAAGTGGGGAAAAAATATATAACTCTATCTACACAAGATACTTTACCAGATATAAAATACGTGATTTTTGAAAAAAGTACAGTTGACTTTTCAGTTGTTGATTTTACTCAAGATTCAGTCAAGGTATATGAGTTTAATAAAAATATAAGCGTCAAAACCCATTATACTGAAGGATCGATACAATCTAATCTGTGGAATACTATTGCTGAAAGTGGGTGTGATCCTCTATTATCGCTGAAATTGTCAGATATTTATGCATGGCAAATAGATTTTTTTGATGTCAAAAAAGGAGATGAGTTCAAAGTTATATATGAAATGGCATATATTGATGATAGTATTCCTTTGTATGTTGGGGATGTGAAAAGTGCAATTTTTGTACATCAAGGTCAGAAGTTTGTTGCTATACCATTTGAACAAGACAGTGTGAGAGAGTTTTTTGATGAAGAAGGCAATAGTCTGCGCAAAGCATTCTTGAAAGCTCCTCTAAATTTTCATCGCATTTCGTCTAGGTTCTCAAATTCACGATTCCATCCTGTATTGAAAAGATATAGAGCACATCATGGTGTAGACTATGTTGCGCCTACAGGAACTCCTGTCAGAACCATTGGAGATGGTGTTGTAATTGCAAGAGCATTTCAGAGAAATGGTGGAGGAAATTATCTGAAAATAAAACATAACTCTACATATACTACTACTTATATGCATTTGAGCCGGTTTGCTAAAGGGATTGCTGTTGGTACACGCGTGCAACAGGGAACCGTGATAGGCTATGTAGGGTCTACCGGGTTGTCTACGGGTGCACATCTGGATTTTAGAGTACATAAGAACGGAACACCCATCGATCCGTTAAAGATGGAATCACCTCCAGCATTGCCTGTGCATGCAGAATTGATGGATAGTTTTAATCTAGTCAAAAAAAGAACTCTTGATGAACTTGAGGCTAAAAGTGTAAAACAATCAGCAGATTAATAGGATAAGACATTTAACGAAATAGGGAGAGTGCAGAAAATGAATCCTTATTTATATAAAAACCCCATTTAGTCGTTCAAATCGTATTACTTTTGTCTTACTTCTCTTTATAGATTAAAGAAAGTTATTATCTTTGTAACATTAACTGACCTTAAGCAAAAGATTAGTTGTAATTGACTATACTATTAAGTTTACAAAACGAAAAGAAAATGAAACTACTATCTACCAAGATTAAGTTAGCTTTTTTAGTTGCCTTTTGGGCTCTAGGAGGGTTGGCTTTAGATGTTTTAGCTGGTGAAAGTCAAGCTGATAGCAATGATTCATATATGGCAATGTTGGATACTCCTAAAGATGATCAATATAATCGTAGAACCTCGCCTGTACTTCATCAGGATTCAGTGCCTGATAAGCGATCTAAGAAGACATATAGTAATTTTGGAGTTGGTTCAGCTGTAACTACAGGCAATGAAACCTCTGCAAGCGCGCAACGTGCAGAGCAAGGTATAGGTCAAGATGGATATGCCGTGCAACCTGCGACAACTAATCTAGGCTCAGAAGAAGGGTTTCAGAGAAGAAGAGTTGATCCTCAATCGGCTCAATCTCCACAGAATAAAAATGCGAGACGTAATGATGCTGCCTATGATCGTCAGGCTGCTACATCGGGCTATGGAGGCTATGCTGTGAGATCAGCAGGAGGTAGAGATGTTAATCAGAAAGCCGTTCCTGCCACTTCGTCCCAAAGTAATGCGGCACCGGCTCCTGGTTATTCAGGTTATGAGCAGCCAAGAACTATCTCGATGAAAAAAACTGTAGGAGAGAGTTATGACGGTTATGAAGTTCGTTCACCAGGTGCAACGAATCAAAAGTCGACTCCTAAGAAATCTGATTATGATGAAGATTATGAAGGCTATGCTGTGAAATCAGCAGGTGGAGCAGAAAACAAGAGTAAAGGTTATACACGACAAAGTAACACCTACTATGATAATTACGATAGTGGTGATAGAACATCAAGACTTTATAGGCTTTATGAAGGCACAAAATATTATGACAGAAAAGGTCATCGAGCATCTCTTAACTCTTCAAAAGCTAATGGTATAGTAATTATTATGCCTAAAGAAGGTAAAGCTGTTCTTGGTACTGTTGTGCAAGATAGACCAGGCAGTTATATTGTAATTGAAACACCTCAAGGTAGCGAAATATCATTTAACTATGATGATATTGATTCTTTGATAGGAATTTGAAAGTCACATAGTATATCTAAAATATAGAGAGCTACGAACTGCATTGTTTGTAGCTTTTTTATTCTAATTTCCCTAAAATATCTCTTAGCTCTTTATCACTAAGAGAATCTCCTACTTCTTTAAAGGTGAGGGTGAAACGACAACCGTTCTTCCACTCAGAGCACCCATAGGCCGTTTTACCTTTGATGATTGATCCTTTCTTACATGTAGGACAAAGGATCGGTTGAGGCTTCTTGGTTGTAGATTTCTTTTTGGATGGAGCTTTCTTTTCCTTTTTCTTGGCTTTTTCTTCTTCTACGGCCTCTTCTATTTTGACATGATTACCACGAGATTGAACAACATTGGATACAATGCTTGTTAACATGGTTTTCAGTTCTTCAATGAACTGCTTTGGATCATATTCATTACGCTCTATCTGGCGTAATTTGCTCTCCCACATTCCGGTTAGTTCCGCTGATTTTAAAAGTTCTTCGTCTATGACGCCTATGAGGTCAACTCCTGTTTGTGTTGGAAATAAGTTTTTCTTTTCCTTCCGAATATAATTCCTCTTAAAGAGTGTCTCTATGATGGCGGCACGGGTAGAGGGGCGCCCAATTCCGTTCTCTTTTAAGGCATCACGTAGTTCTTCATCATCCACAAGTCGCCCGGCTGTTTCCATTGCTCTTAGCAATGTTGCCTCGGTGTATGGTCGTGGAGGAGTTGTTTGCTTTTCTAGTAAGCTAGGTTCATGAGGGCCTTTTTCTCCAATCTGAAAATCGGGTAAAATACCCTCTTCATCTTTCTCTTTGTTGTCGTCTTCGTCATTGGTCAATAAGTCTTTGTCAAAAACGACTCTCCATCCAGGGTCAAGAATTTGTTTACCAGTAACTTTAAATTCTATTTTGTTGACCTCTCCTAATACAGTGGTTGTAGATATTTTACAATTTGGATAAAAGGCTGCAATAAATCTCCTTGTGATGAGATCATAAACCTTTCGCTCATCATTAGATATGTTGTTTGCACGCACGCCTGTTGGTATAATTGCATGGTGATCAGTTACTTTCTTGTTGTCAAAAACTCTTTTGTCCTTTTTGATTTTCTTAGCAAGTATGGGCGCTGTTAATACTTCATATTCAGCTAGTCCACGCATGATAGAAGGTATCTTGGGAAAGAGGTCGTCACTCAAGAAAGAGGTGTCTACACGAGGGTAGGTGGTTAGTTTTTTCTCGTATAACGATTGTATTGTCTTTAGAGTTTCCTCAGCGGATAGAGCAAACTTTCTATTACACTCTACTTGCAACGCAGTAAGGTCGAATAATCGCTGTGGATATTCAACGCCTGCTTTTGTAGCAACATCCGTGATTTCAAATTCATGCTCATTAATTGCAGAAAGGGCAGCTTCGGCTTCTTCTTTCTTGTTAAATCGTCCTTTGGTAACTGAGAATATTGTGTTCCGATAAAGTGTTTTTAATTCCCAGAAAGGTTCAGGAACGAAGGTGTCTATTTCGTATTGCCGATTTACAATTAGCGCTAGGGTAGGAGTCTGTACTCGTCCAATAGATAGCACAGATCTATTCTGTCCAAATTTAACGGTGTATAGGCGTGTTGCATTCATCCCTAATAGCCAGTCACCAATGGCTCTGGAAAGACCTGCCTCATATAATTTGTCAAATTCATTTTCTTCATATAACTTGTTAAAACCCTCTCGGATAGATTCTTCAGTAAGGGAAGATATCCAAAGCCGCTTGACAGGACATTTGCACCTCGCTTTTTGTAAAACCCATCGCTGTATAAGTTCTCCTTCTTGCCCAGCATCTCCACAATTTATCACTTGTGAGGCTGCTGAAACTAATTTCTCTATAACTTGAAACTGTCTAATAGCACCATCATTGTCAATCAGCTTGATACCAAATCGAGGAGGAATCATTGGTAGATATTCTAGTGACCAACGCTTCCACTGTGGTGCATATTCGTGGGGCTCTTTTAGGGTGCAAAAATGACCGAATGTCCAAGTGACTTGATAGCCATTACCTTCAAAGTATCCACCCTTGGAAGATGTAGCTCCTAAAACAGAGGCTATTTCACGAGCAACACTTGGTTTTTCAGCTATACAAACTTTCATTTATTATTCTAACAATTATTTAAAAATATATGACTCTGCTCTTTGTGAGGCAGTTTGCTAATTAAGATTAAGGCAGATGATCAAAAGACATCTGCCTTAATATAGATTTATAACCAGAGAATACTTTTTTTTATAGATAATGTAAAAGTTTGGTGTGTGCTAGTACTCTTTTAAATATCTTGGAAAAACGGTATCTCGAGTGTGGTTTAGTAGCTCTCTTTTTCGTTAGGAAAATCGGAACTTTTAACATCTTTAATATAATTCTGAAGTGCATCTGTTACAACAGTATGCAAGTCTGCATATTGACGTAAGAACTTAGGGGTAAACCCTTTATTCATGCCTAACATATCTTGCATCACTAATACCTGACCATCCACATCTGGTCCGGCACCTATGCCAATGACAGGAATCTCTAATTGTTTAGCTATTTTTTTTGCTAATTGAGCTGGAATTTTTTCTAGCACCAGTGCAAAACAGCCTAAACGCTGGAGAAGCAATGCATCTGCGATCAATTTTTTAGCTTCTTCTTCATCAGTAGCTCTTAAACCATAGCCTCCATATCTATTTATTGATTGAGGCATCAATCCCAAATGTCCCATTACGGGAATATTGGCATTAATTATTTTTTTTATGTCTTCAGCTATTTCTTCTCCACCCTCTATTTTAACTGCGTCAACACCGGTCTCTTTAATTACTTTGATAGCATTATCTAAAGATTTATAAGGATTTCCCGATACTGATCCAAAAGGCATATCTACAACAATTAATGCATGCTTTGTCGCTCTCGCAACAGACTGACCATGATAGATCATTTGCTCCAGAGTCATTGGTAGTGTTGTCTGGTTTCCCGCCATGACATTCGATGCAGAGTCGCCAACAAGGATAATTTCTATGCCTGCTTGGTCTATAATAGATGCAAAAGAATAATCATATGCAGTAAGCATAGAGATTTTTTCATTTGCTTTTTTCATTTCAGAAAGATATTGAGAGGTGATCTTTCTCTTTTTTTCTGAGCTTAAATACGTTGACATAATTGATTTTTAATTTTGAAAACACAAAGTTACAAATATTATAAGCAAAAGGAAAACTACACAATTTTATAATCAAAGAAGAATAAAATAAATGTATCCATCGGAGATTTTAGATGAATTGAACTTCATTAGAACTTCAAATTCATACTTGCCATTAACAGCTTTCCTGATACATTTACCCCAGTTGGAGTGTCCTTCAATGATTCTGGCATAAGAGAATATATTCTCAATAATTGAGCGCAAACTTCTTTCTTATAATATTTATGACTTGGATCTAGTAGATTATTCATTTCGTACAAGACGGCGAAAGAGGATTTCTCTTTAGCAGAGAAAGTAAGTGCTGCCAAATCGTGTTGGGCTTCAAGATTGGCTATTCTAATATGAAGCTTATTAGTTTGATCAATATCAGCTAAGGAAACATTATTTTGCTTTTCGCGAAGTTTAGTTAGTTCTAATTCATTTACCTTTGTGAATCCTTTTTTAAGAGCTTCTATTTCCAAATATTCGTTGGATGTCACCGAACCTTTGATGTCAAAAGTTTGATTGTCTTCTTCTACAGTAAGATCAATAATGTTAGGGTCTATGAAGAAATTTATTTTACTTTCATTTATTAGTAAAGTTGCAAGGAAAGGTTCATCGATGAATCCGGAAAAACTAAATTTTCCGTTAGCAACAGCAGCGGTCAAAGTGTCTGATATAATACCAAGTTTAGAGTCAGCAGTATATTGTAAAGTTACTTCTTTAACAGAGCTATTCTTTAGATACCCATTTAACAAGTAGCTACCTCTCCATTTTTTAGCCGATTGAGAAAAGCAAAGACTAGTGCTTATGGCCAATAGTGATAGTAAAAATATTTTTTTCATCCATTCTGTTTTTTAATGTCTCAAAGATAAGCTAAATTTGGAAGATGAAAGAGGACAACTATTGGTTTTCATTATCTAAAGATTATTTAGAAAAGATAAAATAGCTGATCTTGCTTGTGTTATAAGATATTATTACTCTTTATTAATTTGATTACTTTTTATTTTAAAGCATTATGAAAAAAATAAATCTGCTATTGGTTTGCATACTTTCGGCTATGGCTGTAACAGCTTCAAACTTGATCAAAGGTACAGTGATAACACTTGCAGATGGTACAGAGGTGAGTATCGAAGAAGTGAGAGAGGATGACACTTTGTTAACCTTGGATGTTAAGAATAATAGTATTCTGGTTTCTAGAGTTGTTAAGAAAGAACGATCAAATCAAAGTGAACTGAAGAAGATTGTACTGGCAGATGGGTCGGAACTGATTATGTCCACAACTCAAACCATGTGGAGCGACAAAGGGTGGGTGGCATCCGATCGCGAAGAAACGTCTAAGCTAGCCAAGTATGCCAAAGATAAAGTTTTGGGATATCACGTTGATGCATTCATTTATACAATAGGTGTTGACTTCAATATTTCAGTACTGCCAATTATCGAAATAGAAGATATAGAGTCTGAGTCTGAAACGTACGGATTAGTATTGGATAATGAAAATGCAGCATTCATTGCAAATGGCTTCTTTGTAGGGCAATAATAACTTGCCCCTCTGAAAGAGCACAAGCTCTTTTTTATTTAATGCTATTGGCTTGCTCGCATTCAAAATAAACTTTGACCTTTGTTGATTATTATTCGCCCTCTGATGTTGAAATAAAATTGATATCAGTAAATGGTGTTGAATAGAATTAAATTTCGTATTTTTGCCTTAAATCTTACAGAGGTATTTTATTTAAATACACAAAACTATACAAAAATGAGATATTCAACTACACGTTTTTTATTGATTGGCGGTTTTATATTGTTTTTGTCTATTGTCAACTCAGAGGCAATAGGTCAAGTGGCACAAGGAACTCAAACTACTCAAAAATCGCTCAGTGAGAAAGATTTACAAGAGATAGATGAAATGAGAGAGATGGTGCGTGAACGTAAAAAGCATCAAGAAGAACAAAAGCAAATATTAAAAGATTTGGAAAATGCTATTGCTTCCTTTAGTAAAGAAACAGGAAGTGTTAATACAGCACCCAAAGCTACGATTACTAAAACTTCTACTTCTGTATCTCAAGCCTCTTTGCCAGCAAATTACTATGATGCAGGACGTCCAGGTTTTGTTACAAGTGAAAGTGTTCTCTCTAGATTAGATGCTATGGAGCAATTGAGAGCTGCAAAAACGCAATATGAGATAGACATTAAAGCTGCTCAGAGAGAAATAGAACTGCTTAGAAAACAGCTAGAAATAGCTAATGATCAGATAGATCGATATCAAAGAGCCATGGTGCAGGTAGATGAACCAGATAATGTAATGCCTGTTTATGAGCAACGAACATTGGTGCAACAACCCAACAGAAAACCGCAAAAGGTGAGTAAGAAAGAGAATAAGAAGTCTAAAAAACAGCAACCGCAACAAGAGATAATATTTGCTGAACCAACAACTAACTCCCTAAATTCTGAAAAGAATAAGCAAATGATGGAGGAAATCGAAATGATGAAGCAACAATTACGTGAGCGCAGGGAAAGACAAGCTCAACAACAAAAGGAAATGCAGGAGTTATTACAAATGGCACAAAGCAAATAATATATCTATATATAGTGACACAAAAATAAGCACCCCTGATTAGAGGTGCTTATTTTTTTGTATGCCAACAGATCAGATAGCGACTGTGATCAGATATAAATTATATAATATGGCTGCAACCCAAAGTGTTGCTATGTCTTTGTCTGGTAAATCTTTTAGTTCTCCAATAAATAGAGATAATGCTATGATAGCTAGTATAATGCCTGATCCTATAAGTTGGAATAGCGAAAGACTAGAAAAGAAGAGTATTGGAACTAAACATGTGATAATCACAGGTACAATCAAAGATGCTATTTTCAAATGTCTAGCATCCTGCGTTGGTGTTTGAGTTGTATTCATAGCTGTATTAGTTTAAAGTTGATTCTGTTGCTATAAATATAATGAATAACAGCTTGATAATCAATCGTAAATTGTTAAGAAAGGACTGCTGGCTGATACAATGTTTATGTTGTAAAACATCTTCGAACTTGGAGTGTATGAAATATATTAAAAAGGATAGCCTCTGGAATCTATTTAATGCACATAACTATCAGAATTTTTATTTGATCCAATCGATGAATCACTCATCAAAATGGGCTATCCCTAATATAAAAGTAAAGATTATTGTATTATAATCTCATTATAACATTTTCTGTTCTCTATTACTAAGAACAAACATATACAAAAAAAGTTCACATAAGGCTTAAATGATAAATAAAATAATTGAGCGCAGTTTTAACTAATAAAGTAGAGTTAAGTTTTACTCATAGAATATTATATTTGCTATTATGATTTTGGCTCTCATAATTTTTGAGTCCTATGTTTACAATATCTATATTTGTCTAAATGATTTTCTCCTTTAAAAATAACTTTTGTTCTGATGAATACTAAACAACTTTTGTTTAAAAGTCTTTTTCTGGTTATTGCATTTTCAACGATCTCTGTAATGGTTTATGGTGATGCTATAACCAAATCGCTTTTTATGCAAATCAAAGCACCTAAGCTAGAATCCGCTTCAGGTATTTTGATCGATCAAGAAGCCAATAAATATATGATAACAGGAGCAAAGGATAGTGTGGATATTTCATTTATGATTACAGTGCCCAAAGAAATGCTGTCTGAGCAATGGGCGATTTCTTTAACACCAAGTGTGGAGTCAACTCGAGAAGATGGCAGATTGCAAGATGTCGTGATCAGAGGTTGGAAGTTTGCTGAAGCACAAGAGGAAGACTACATGCAATATAATGAGTTTATGAATTCCATCGTGGACTCGTCCCAGTACGAAGAGGTATACATAGACAAAGAGCGACTAACCAAAGAAATAGAAGAACGTCATGATCAATACTGGAAATACTATTATGACGAATGGGAAAGACAGATCGAATTTGAAAAGTGGAAGTCAAAGCAAGATGGCAGTTCTAAGACATTCTCTTTAGCAGATAGAAAAACATATAGAGATCAGCTGTATAAACAGTATTTACTGAGAATAAAAAATCAAAGTTCACGATATCTCAAAGCGGATATGGATACCACTGGATTGCATGCAAGATACATGAAAGAGTTTGAGCAACATGATGCCAAAATGCCTCGATTCATTGTTGATAACGAAGCTACTCTAAAGTCCGTACCCCATAAATATAGAGACATCTATGAGTCTCGTAGAACATTGGACGATATAACAAATAATATGGAGGAGCTTTTGGTGAAAAGAGACTCTGCGTTGATGGCTCTTTTGCCAGCGTTAGACTATAAGAAGATCCGAGAGAACGAAAAGCGCACACTGTTACAAAATGGGATTCGTGAGGATATAATACGTTTACCTAAGAGTGAAAATACAAAAGTTGATACCATAGTATATGATGTGAAGAATGATTATCAATATCTATATACATATCGCTATCCTGTAATAGAAGGGATTAACGATACAATTGAAGTGAAACTTGCCAGTAAAATTCTGGCTACAGATCGCAGTGGTTTTAGTACAACAGCTGAAGAATCATTAACTTATGTTGTGGCTGCTGAATCTCAGACTCCAATTTCCTCGGTGAAAGCGCAGATTAATGCGTTAAATGGGGGCGTGTCTGTTCCAGAAAAACAAGAAAATACAAAAAGTGGAGAACCAACTAAGAAGAAAAATGAAGAGAGCAGTGAAGCTCTGAAGAACTTGTCAGATAGATTGCAGAACTTAGGAGGGGAGACTCAAGAGGTGAAAGGTGAGGAAGTTTCTCCAAAAGAGAAGGAAGGTAAGGAAACTAAACAAATAGGTGGTCTTGGTAGTCGATTAAAAATTATTCAGTGAGCCTAAGCCATTAAATAAATAAAATTTGAACGAATAAAGCTATCTTATGAGACAAAGTTGCGTTATTCCACTTTTTTCTGTGTCGGAATTCTTTTATATTTGTAAGAATGATTTTGTAAGTTTGCAAGACTGGAAAATGCATATAATTTATTATTTAAAGTAAGGGGTAAGTAAAAATGGACTCAGTAAAAAAAAGGATAGAAACATTACGAAAAGAGCTTCATGAATATAATCATAGCTATTATGTACTATCACAATCTATAATCTCTGACTTTGAATTTGATCAAAAATTAAATGAATTAACTGAGTTAGAATTAAAACATCCTGAATACTATGATCCCAACTCTCCTAGTCAACGTGTTGGGAGCGATATAAATAAAACCTTCCTTCAGGTAAAGCATAAGTATCCAATGCTTTCACTTGGCAATACCTATAATAAAGAGGAAGTTGCTGAATTTTTCGATAGAGTGAAGAGAACGCTCAACGATGATTTCGAAATTGTGTGTGAGCTTAAATATGATGGAACATCTATCTCTTTGACCTATATTGATGGGCAATTGACACAGGCTGTGACCCGTGGTGACGGAGAACAAGGAGATGATGTGACGGCTAATGTCAGAACTATTCAAAGCATTCCTTTGACGTTGAAAGGAAATGACTATCCCAAAGAGTTTGAAATAAGAGGTGAGATTTTGATGCCTTGGAAGGTGTTTGATACCTTAAATAAAGAACGAGAGGAGTCTGGAGAGCAACTGCTTGCAAATCCACGAAATGCAGCTTCAGGGACATTGAAACAGCAAGATCCTAAGATCGTTGCGTCAAGAAAGCTAGATTCTTACTTATATTTCATGTTGGGAGAAGATTTGCCAACAGACTGTCATTATGAAAATTTGAAAAAAGCTCATGAATGGGGGTTTAAAACTTGTGAAAATACGACTAAATGTAAAACTTTAGACGAGGTTTTCGCTTATTTGGATAAATGGGATGTGGAACGCAAGGATCTTCCTGTTGCAACGGATGGGGTAGTGTTGAAGGTTAATTCTTTATCTCAACAAAGAAATTTAGGATACACCTCTAAGTTTCCGCGTTGGGCAATTGCATATAAATTTCAAGCAGAGCAAGCCACAACTATTTTAGAAAGTGTGACATATCAAGTTGGTAGAACCGGAGCTGTGACACCTGTGGCCAATCTGCAAGCTGTGTTATTATCAGGTTCTACTGTAAGAAGAGCGTCGCTATATAACGAAGACTATATCAACGCATTAGATTTGCATATTGGAGACTATTGCCATGTTGAAAAAGGAGGTGAAATAATTCCTAAGATAACTAGTGTAGATGTTGAGAAGCGTCCAGAAAATGCTCTGAAGGTTATCTTTGCCAAAGAATGCCCAGAGTGTGGTGCCTCTTTAGTGAGAGATGATGGTGAGGCAATTTATTATTGTACGAATGATACAGGTTGTGCGCCTCAAATAAAAGGACGAATAGAACACTATTTGACTCGTAAAGCCATGAACGTTGCAGGAGGAGGTCCTGAAACGGTGGATGCTCTTTATAATGCAGGTTTAATTCATAATATTGCAGACTTATATAAATTGTCAGTTGCAGATTTGTCCCAACTTGAGCGTTGGGGAGTCCGTAAAGCTGAAAACTTTATCAAGGGACTTGAAGATTCTAAACTAGTGCCCTTCGAACGTGTATTGTATGCCCTGGGAATTAGATTCGTCGGAGAAACTGTAGCCAAGAAATTAGTCGCTGCTTTTCATTCTATCGAAGAGTTGAAAGTTGCTACTAAAGAACAATTGATGCAAGTAGATGAGATTGGTGAACGTATTGCTCAAAGTGTTGTAAGCTATTTTTCTAAAGAAGAAAATTTAAATATAATCTCAGTTTTGAAGAATAATGGCATCTGCTTTATGTTGAGTGAAGAAGTATTATCTCAGAAAACCAATAAATTGGAGGGATTGTCAATTGTGATAAGTGGTACTTTTGAAAAATATTCGAGAGATGAATACAAGGGAATGATAGAACAAAACGGCGGAAAAAACAGTGGTTCTATTTCAGGCAAAACAGATTATATTCTTGCAGGTGAAAATATGGGTTCTGCAAAGCTAGATAAAGCGAATAAGCTTGGTGTGAAAATAATCAATGAAGATGATTTTTTGAGCATGATAGAATAAGATGAACAATAAACTTAACTTTTATAATATCATAAAAAACGAACAATGGAAATAACTAAAATTAAAGACAAGTTTAAGTCTTTATACGGTACGGATGGAGTGATGTATACTTCTCCAGGTAGAGTAAATTTAATTGGCGAGCATACAGATTATAATGGTGGATTCGTTTTGCCTGGAGCAATCGATAAAGCGATGTATTGTGCTATAAAACCAAATGGTACTGACAGGGTTAAAGCTTATGCGCTAGACCTTAATGAATCAGCAGAGTTTGGTTTAGGTGAAAATGATCTTCCTAAAGAAGGATGGGCAAAGTATATCTACGGTGTCTGTCGCGAAATGATCAAACGAGGTGCCACAGTGAAAGGATTTGATACTGTTTTTGCCGGAGATGTGCCTCTAGGAGCAGGTATGTCTTCCTCTGCAGCACTTGAAAGTTGTTTTGGTTTCGCTATAAATGATCAATATAATCTAGGTTTCGATCGCTTTGAGTTAGCTAAAATAGGACAAGCTACAGAACACAATTATGTGGGTGTAAAATGTGGAATAATGGATCAGTTTGCTTCTTGCTTCGGTAAGGAAGGTTCGCTTATCCGTTTAGATTGCCGTTCTTTAGAATACGAATATATACCATTCGACCCTAAAGGTTATCGATTGGTTTTGATCAATACTCGTGTGGAACATGAACTGGCTTCCTCAGCATATAACAAACGTCGTGAGTCTTGTGAGCATGTGGTTGCAGCTATGCAAAAGAAACATCCTGAAGTACAGCACTTGCGCGATGCCAATAAAGAAATGTTGACAGAAGTGGCAAACGTTGTTTCAGCAGAAGACTATATGCGTGCAGAATTCGTTATCGAAGAAATTCAACGCTTGTTAGACGCTTGTGCCGCTCTTGAAAAAGGGGATTATGAAACAGTAGGGCGTAAAATGTTTGAAACTCACATTGGGCTTAGCATAAAATATGAAGTAAGTTGTCCTGAGCTCGATTTCTTAAATGATGTTGCTCGTGAATGTGGTGTGACTGGTTCTCGTGTGATGGGAGGTGGTTTCGGTGGTTGTACAATCAATCTGGTTAAAGATGAATTGCATGACGAATTTATAAAAGTTGCCACCGAAAAATATGAGAAAGCATTTAACATCAAACCCGAAGTTTATGATGTGATCATAAAGGATGGAGCAAGAAAATTATAATTTAAAAAACTTAAAAGTAAGCGCAATTTGAACTTATATCCTGAATTAATGTTTAATTTAGCACATTGTACAAAATTGAGTATGGTGTGGATAAACAATATTTTCTCTTAACACAATGATTGAGTTTATAGGGAAAAAATGGGTGAGTTATGCGTTTAAGAATAATAAACGTAAGCATGTTTTTCATAATTTACAAACTATGAAAAGCGTGCTTATATTATTCCATTTCAAGGATTGGATGCAAATTCAGTTAGTAGCCAAAGACTTAGAACGCCTTGGTAAAAAGGTTTTCTTATGGACTGTAGAGAGTACAGAAGAATCGGAGGTCGCTATACGCATACCGCTTGTAATGCGAGTGCTAACAAAAGAAGACTTCTCGAAAGTAAACATCATAAAGTCCAAAACGGAAAAGGAATTTAAAAACTTGAAATACGACACTCTTATCGACTTTTGTAAAGATGATGGTGAAGGTATTGATTGTCTGAAATATTTGTTGGCGATAAATAATGCTGAATTTTGTATTGGAAATCGCAGCAATAAAGAAGCTTACGATTTGACAGTGATTCAAGAAGAAAATAAAGGGGTACTCGAAACCTTTGGACAAATGAAAATGTATCTCAATAATATTATTCCTTGATTTCGAATAAGGATTATTCAAGTGGGACGAGGCATAATGTCTGAGCAAATTACTATATAAAAACTATGGCTGGAATAAATTTGAAAGGGATGGGAGTAGCTCTTATTACTCCTTTTAATGAAGATGAAAGTGTTGATTACACAGCACTTGCTCGGTTAGTTGAATATCAGATCCAAAATGGGACAGCTTACCTAGTGGTTCTGGGAACAACTGCTGAAACACCAACACTAACCAATGAAGAAAAGCAAAAGATATTGGAGTTGGTGATAGACCGTGTAAATGGTCAGATCCCTATTGTGTTAGGTGTGGGTGGTAACAATACCAAAGCCGTAGTAGAAGAACTGAAAAATAGAGATTTTACAGGTATAGATGCCATATTATCAGTAGTTCCTTATTATAACAAACCATCTCAAGAAGGAATTTATCAACACTATAAGGCTGTTGCTGAAGCTTCTCCAGTGCCTGTGATTACCTATAATGTGCCAGGGCGTACGGGTGTAAATATGCAAGCTGATACCATTATTCGCTTGGCCAATGATATTCCTAATATCATTGCGGTGAAAGAAGCATCTGGTAATATGACACAGATGGATGAAATAATTAAACGTAAACCTGATAACTTTGATGTTATATCTGGTGATGATGGAGTAACTTTTCCGTTGATCACATTGGGAGCAATAGGTGTAATTTCGGTGATTGGTAATGCCTTCCCGAAAGAATTTAGCCGTATGACCCGTTTAGCGCTCGAAGGAGATTATAAAAGTGCACTGACTATTCATCATAGTTTCAATGAGCTATTCAACTTGCTTTTTGTAGACGGCAACCCGGCTGGAGTGAAGTGTATGCTCAATATGATGGGGTATATCAGTAATAAATTGCGTTTGCCATTGGTTCCTACGCGTATAACCACTTATGAGCAAATACGCAATGTATTGATCGATCTCAATATTAAATTTTAAGAAAATTACTATAACCTATATATAAAGGCTGTACTTTCTAGCCAAGGAGTGCAAGAAGTAATCAGTCTTTAGTCAAAAGTCTAATAAATTGTGACTAGCATGGTTTGCTTTAAAATCATGCTAGTTGTTGTATGAAAAATATTGTCGTATGAAAAAAGTTGTAAGTTTTGGAGAGATAATGTTGCGCTTATCGTCTCCTAGTAATAATCGTATTATGCAGTCTTCTAAACTTGATGCTACATTTGGAGGGGGCGAGTCTAATATAACGATTGCATTAGCAACATATGGCATTCCTACCGAATTTGTAACTCGATTGCCCAAGAATGAGATTGGGGATTGGTGTATATCCGAACTCAAACGATATAATGTCGAAACAAAAAATATTATCCGTGGTGGAGATCGATTAGGAATATATTTCTTAGAGACAGGAGCAGTTAATAGAGCCTCGAAAGTAACCTATGATCGCAAATACTCAGCAATCTCTGAAATTGAACCAGGCATGATTGATTGGCGAACAATTTTCGAAGATGCACAATGGTTTCATTGGACAGGAATTTTGCCTGCTATATCGCAAAGTGCCGCCGATGCATGTTTAGAAGCGATACAAGTAGCAAATGAGATGGGCTTGACTGTGTCTACAGATTTAAACTTTAGAGACAGTCTTTGGAAATATGGTAAATCAGCTAGAGAGGTGATGCCAGAACTGGTCGCTGGGTGTGATGTGATTTTGGGTATTATGCTCGATAATATTGAAGATGAGAAAAAAGTGTTTACTCCTACTAAAGGCAACTTGGTGAACTTCGATGAATTTGAAAAAGCCAGTAGAGAAATGATGGAGCGCTATCCGAAAGCAAAAAAGATAATAATAACCTTGCGAGAATCTGTGAATGCCAGTTATAATACTTGGGGAGCTTGTATGTTCTCAGATAAGCTCTATAAATCAAGACAGTATAACTTGACGCATATTGTAGATAGAGTGGGTGGGGGAGACTCCTTTTTTGCAGGCTTGATATATGGATTTTTGGTTTATCCGGATGATGATCAACGAGCTTTGGAGTTTGCTACGGCTGCTTCAAGTATTAAGCATACTGTGTCAGGTGATTTTAATATTGCAACATTAGACGAAATAGAGAAGATCATTTCAGGAGACATCTCAGGGCGTCTTTCAGTGTAGCTTACAAAGTTGTTGTGATTCGACTTCAATAAATAATCCTGCTCTAATAGGTCTGTTTTAGGGCAGGATTTTTCCGTTAATCTATCTCCATTCTAAATTTGAAGGAGTGTTTCTTACTTTAATATAAATAGAGACTTCTCATTTTTGGGATATCTACATTTAAAGTGTTGGTCAGAAAGTTATCAATACTTCCGTATTCTTGTTTTATTTTATCTAGCCCAGCCTGTAAATATTTAGAGCGTACCTCTAAGAGCGCTACTAAATTAGGGTGTTCTTTTTTCAAGGTAGCGTATTTGTCTCCAAGATAATGATTAGAAGCTAAATAGTCTTGTTCGATAGTCTGTTCGTCAACACCTAAAGAGTAAAATATGAGGGCCGTAGCCATTCCTGTTCTGTCTTTTCCCGCAGAGCAATGATACATAAGAGGTGAGTCTGTTCCTGACTGTAGCATTTGAAATAATTGCTTGTATGCATCTATGGCGATACTATCGGTTACTAAATGTTCATTGAGATCCATCATAAACTGTTCCATCTCTTTTTCAGGTAATGAAGCTAATTGATTAGCATTTGAGAGATTGCCAGGAGCAATGCTCAACTGTACATTGTTTTTGACGGATGAAGGATTTTTATCAGCTGCATCTGCAATCTCTTGTTGAGAGCGAAAATCTACAATGGTTGTCAATGGAACACTTGACAGATATTGAAGATCCATTTTTGTAAGATGAGTTAAGTCATCCGATCGAAATATTTCACCCCATTTAGTGTATTTACCTTCTTTGGTTTTAAAGCCTCCTATATCTCTAAAGTTATACCCACCTTCCATTGGCAGTTGTCTTTCAGCGATTAATGTTGTTCCCTTTGGAGTTGCTAGGGCAAAGGTAGAATGCCGATTGGAAACTTCTATATTATATACGCCGGCTTCTTCGCCTGTCAGTATAGGCTTGTTTTGATCTATATTTCCAAGACTGTCAGTAATGAATAATTCCCACTTTGTATCCTTTGTGATCTTTAATTCCGTTTTTTTACTTACTTTATCTTTTTGAATAAATATTTTTGAGGTTAAATCTTCTCCGGAGTAGTTTGCCATTTTTGTTTGTGTTTTGTTGCACGATGGCAAGCAATATATTGCCATCAGTATCAAGAATGATATTGTTAATTTGTTACGCATTGTCTTATTTAATTAAAGATATAACTTGTTCCAAGTTCGAAAAATCAGGAATCGTGGCATAGACCATGTCTTTTATTTGCTCTTCTGTAAAACTAGTAGTCAAACCTATGACTTTCATTTTAGCACTGAGCCCTGCATTTATTCCATGCAGAGAATCTTCAAATACGATACAGTTTTCAGGAGAGGCATCCATATCTTTCGCAGCAAGTAAGAAACACATAGGATCAGGCTTGCCTTTAGTTATTCTATCTGCCGTAACGAGAGAGTCAAAGCTGTTTTCTAACTTTAAAATTTTTAGAGCTCTTTCCATTTTTACCAATTGCGAACTGGTGACAAGTCCTATTTTATAGCCGTTTTGCTTTAAATAATGAATAAACTCCAATGCACCAGTAATAGGAGGAATATCCATTGTGATTTCAAAATCAGCTAAATTATCTTCTACTTCCTGAATTAATTTTGCATCTAAATGACCAAAATATTTAGCAATAATCTCAACAGTAGGCACACCTTTGACCTTTTCTGCTAAGTTGTTAATTCCTAAATTATACTTCACTCCAAGCCCATCAATGTAGACATCGTACAGAGGTTCAGTATTTGCAATAACGCCATCAAAATCAAAAAGAATAGTTGGTTTTTTAGTCATCTTAGCTGAAAATTTAATTAATATTTTAGACTCTCAAACATACTATTATTTTAGAAGATTGTCAAACATGATTAGTCATTAAAGGCGTATAGTTGGAATATATTTTTTAAGTTTGTGTTTTTAGAAAAGGTATGAGAAGAATATTTTTGATAGGATATATGGGAACCGGTAAAACCACTATCGGTAGACAGTTGGCGAAGGCTTGGAATATTAGCTTTTGTGATTTGGATCAATACATTGAGAGCAGATTTCTTAAAACTATTTCTCAAATATTTAAAGATCATGGCGAAGATGAATTTAGAAAAATAGAATCTGCTATGTTGCGTGAGGTAGGAGAGTTTGAAGATGTCATTATTGCAACTGGAGGTGGTGCGGCTTGTTTTTTTGACAATATCGATTACATGAATAGTGTGGGTACTACGGTTTACCTGAAAGCTAGTCCAGATGTACTGGCTAAACGAGTTCAGGGAGGAAAAAATAAGCGTCCTCTGTTGGAAAATAAGAGCGATGAAGAACTGTTAGATTTTATAACGAAAAATCTAGAAAATCGAGAGCTTTTCTATTCACAGGCACAAATCATTTTCGAAACAGAATCTCTATCTCAGAAAGACTTGATAGAAGAGTCTGTGCACAAATTAATGACACTTCTCTAAACTAAATATAGGATATCGTAGAATGGCTAAAAAAAGTAAAACTGTATACGTTTGTACCAATTGTGGCAATGATTCTCCTAAATGGCAAGGCAAATGTCCTGTTTGTGGAGAATGGAACAGCTATGTAGAAGAAGTGGTGGTTGCTACCCCTGCGGTGCAAAATGCAATAGATTCGATGTTTGATTCTACAAAGATCAAACCTCTGCTTTTGCAAGATATCGAAACTGGTGAAGAGCCTCGTTACGACTTGCAGGATGGAGAACTGAATCGCGTGTTAGGAGGAGGTTTAGTTCCCGGCTCTTTGGTGCTTTTGGGGGGCGAACCCGGAATCGGAAAATCAACATTGATTTTGCAAACAGTATTAAACTTGCAAAAGTTGAAAACGCTTTATGTTTCAGGCGAAGAAAGTGCAAAGCAATTGAAACTTAGAGCCGATCGGATAAATTCGAAAAGTGAGAACTGTTATATTGTTTGCGAAACTAATTTGGAGCGTATTTTGAACCATGTTCAAAATGCTAAGCCAGACTTGTTAGTAATAGATTCCATTCAAACAATTTATACAGAGACCATAGAGTCTTCTCCCGGCAGTGTATCGCAAGTTCGAGAGTGTTCTGCTACCATTTTGAAACTGGCAAAAGAGACAGCAATCCCAGTCTTCTTGATTGGGCATATCAATAAGGAGGGGAACATTGCAGGACCCAAGGTGTTGGAACATATTGTGGATACAGTGGTGCAGTTTGAAGGTGATCAGCACTACATGTATCGTATTTTACGAAGTATAAAAAATCGTTTTGGAAGTACTGCTGAATTAGGAATCTATGAGATGCGACAAAATGGTTTGCGTGAGGTCAGCAATCCTTCAGAACTGCTATTGACACAGAATCATGAAGGACTGAGCGGAGTGGCAATTTCAGCCTCTATAGAAGGGGCACGTCCTTTCTTGATAGAGACTCAGGCATTGGTCAGTACAGCAGCTTATGGAACGCCACAACGCTCGGCAACAGGTTTTGATGTTCGACGCATGAATATGTTACTTGCCGTTCTAGAAAAGAGGGCAGGGTTCAAATTGATTCAGAAGGATGTGTTTTTGAATATTGCAGGGGGACTTCGCATTAGTGATCCTGGAATGGACTTGGCTGTTATCACTGCTGTGCTATCTTCTAATCTTGATATCTCAGTCGATCAATATACTTGCATGACTGGTGAAGTAGGATTATCGGGCGAAATACGTCCTGTCAATAGAATAGAACAGCGTATCTTGGAAGCCGAGAAGTTAGGATTTAAACGTATAATAATTCCACAGAATAATCTAAAAGGTTTTTCTTCTAAAGTGAATATTCAGATCGTTCAGGTGAGAAAGGTTGAAGAAGCTTTTAGAGAGATATTCGGTTAAAATAATCCTGAGATATTGTAGAGAATCATAATGGTACCAATTACACCTAAAGTGATGCGTAGTTTCTGCCTTGTTTTCTTGTATTGCAAATCATCCAATGAGGAACGATTGCGATAGATTGGATTACCCAAAATAGCATTGGAATCAGTGATGGCAATCACTATTAGAACAACCCCAGCAAGAAACAGTAAGAAACTTAGTGCAAGATAAACGGTTTCGCCTAGTAGCTCTTGAATATAGGTGTGAGCATAATATCTGATATAATCTTTAACATCCATTCGATAGAGTGTAAATTAATTTTCTATAAATAAGCTGTAAATATATTAAACTATTGTTAGATTTCCTGATGAATAGAATATGAAAATGAATTATAAAGAAACAACAGAGTATTTATTTAGCCAACTGCCTGTTTTTCAAAAGATAGGTGGCGAAGCTTATAAACCTGGATTGGGCAATACTGAAAAGTTGGACAAAATATTTAATCATCCCCATTTGGCTTATAAGACGATTCATGTGGGAGGAACCAATGGCAAAGGGTCTACTTCACATACATTGGCTGCTGTTCTGCAGCAAGCAGGGTACAAAGTGGGTTTGTATACTTCGCCTCATTTGGTAGATTTTAGAGAGCGAATCAGAGTGAATGGAGAGAAGATAGCTGAGCAATATGTAATTGATTTTGTAGACCTTAATCGATCCAAGTTTGAACCTGTTGAAGCCTCATTTTTTGAGTTGACAATGATGATGGCCTTTTGTTATTTTAGAGAACAAAAAGTAGATATTGCCATTATTGAGGTTGGTCTTGGAGGACGTCTGGATAGTACCAATATCATCACACCAGAGCTTAGTGTGATCACCAATATAGGGCTCGATCATGTTCAGTTTCTAGGAGATACAATCAGAAAAATAGCAATAGAAAAAGCGGGTATTATCAAACCTAATGTGCCTGTTGTTATTGGCGAAAGCTCTGACGAAATACGTGATATATTCAGCGATAGAGCTAAAGAAGTAGATACAAGAATCGTTTTTGCAGAGGATACCCCTCAAGTGATCAGCAGTCAGCTGGTTGATAATAAGTGGTTTTATACTACTCCTATGTTGCAAAATATAGAAGGTGAATTAGGAGGGCTAGCACAGCTGAAAAATGCCAATACGATCTTGACGAGTATCGAAGAATTGAGAACATGTGGATTCAATATTTCTGATCAAGCAATATATTCAGGCTTTAAAAATGTTTGCGAGCTGACCGGATTGATGGGTAGGTGGCAAGTCATTCAAGATAATCCTAAGGTGGTATGCGACACAGCACACAACAAGGATGGAGTAAAGTATGTGGCACAACAATTAGCAATCACAAAATGTGATAAGTTGCATATTATCATCGGATTTGCTAACGACAAAGATGTTACTCATATCGTGGAAATGTTTCCCGAACAGGCCGAGTATTACTTTGTTAATGCTCAAATTAGCAGAGCTTTGCCAGCCAAGGATTTGCAAGTTATAGCACAAAAGCACGGGCTGCATGGAAAGGTTTACTTCACTATCAAAGAGGCGTACACTCAAGCCATAGAGAATGCAGAAGCTAATGATTTGATTTTTGTAGGTGGAAGTAACTTTGTTGTGGGAGAATTTCTCGAAGGAAGAGAAGAATAAGATTTATAAAGGCATTGACATCACATAATCTTCCATCAAGAAGCCATTACCAATATTAATATCTTCGGTTTGAGCAATCGAAAAACCTATACGCTCATAGAATCCCAAGGCTTTATTGTATCTGTTGACATTTAGCTTTAATGCTTTGCTATTCTGCTTTAGTGCTTCGCCTATCACATAGTTGATAAGAGTTTTGCCAACACCTTTCCCTTGCTGATCAGGTAGAATATATATTTTATGAATCTTGGTGTATGATGTCTCTGCAAAATGTTGGAAGGATAGATAGCCTAAGAATTTTTCGTCTTCATCTTTTATTAGAATATAATGATGATCATCTTCTTCCATCTGCTTTATAAGTGCCTCTTTACTATACATCATTTCCATCATATAAGCAATCTGATCTTGTGGTAGAATAGAGGCAAAAGTAATAGGCCAAACAATTTTGCTTAGCTCTTGTATTATTGGTATATCCTTTGTGGTTGTCGTTATGACCCTTAACATAAAGTTAACCTTCGAGGTTGAAGCTTTTAGAGCCTATTCTGTTTCCATCAGCAAAAATATCTACTCGGTAGGTACCCGGCATCAGATATTCCTCCACATTCCAGTAGAGTGTTACAGATACTTCTTCGCCTCCATATTCAACGATTCGTTTGATAGAATAGTTGATTTCTCCACTTTCGAAAGGAAATTTATTTGCTCTGCTTTTGGTCAATACATCGTCATCTGGTTTCATTATTCGAACATAAATTGTACGTTCACCAGGTTCGGCTGTAATGTTCTTGCCAAGGGTAAAATTGATGATTAGTTGCTCTATCTTGTTGATCTTCTTCTGAACCTTTCCCTTGCTGTTGGTTCCTTGCACACTGATGGCAATAGCGTCAAGCTTAGCTGCTAAAGCCACTTTTTCGGTCAACGATTCTTTTTGCTTCGATACTTCTTGAAGGTTTCGTTGCGTAGATTGGTATCGGTTAGATATTTCCTTGTTTTCAGCTTTCAGCTTCTCATTGGCTCTATTCAAAGAATCGATTTGTGCAACGTATGATTTAAGAATTTTTCTAAGAGAATTTAATTCTTTGTTTAGTCTGTTGATCTCTTGTTTGTTTGTCGCTTTTACTGTTTTCAGTTCATCTAGTAGGCTTTGTACTTTGGCTTTTTCGCTAGATAGTCTTTCAAGCAGGGAGTCATTTTTTACATTCAATCTGAACTCTTCATATTGCATTGTCAAGTTTTCGTACTCATCCTCCAGCTCTTGTTTGGTCAGTAAACTGTCTTGATATAAGTCGTCTATCTCAGCCTTTTGGCTGAAGATAAAATATCCCGCAACACTAATAGCAACCACTAGGCCAATGATGATGCCTATTAATACCTTATTATTGTCCTTTTTCTCAGATTGAATATTACTCATATTAAGTAATGCAATTTAATATTTAGTCTTTTAACTTAATTTATTTTATTTGCAAAGTTAACCACCGATAACCAGTGGCAATGCAAATATATTAAAGAAATCGTCATAATGCACAAAATGACAATTTTGTTTGTCTTTTTTTAATAAATGCCAAGCATAATTTGAATGTCAAAAGTTCTTTTATTCGGAATAAGCATGTAAATTTGTCACAGTTAAGGAGCCATCGAAAACATGAAATTTAATTATCATATATAAAAAATAAAAATCATATGTCAAAAGTAACAGTAGTGGGCGCAGGAAATGTAGGAGCTACATGTGCCAATGTATTAGCTATCAATCATGTTGCCAATGAAATTGTAATGTTGGATGTAAAAGAAGGAGTTGCAGAAGGTAAAGCAATGGACATGAATCAGACAGCTCAACTTCTAGGATTCAAAACTCGTATCGTTGGAGTAACAAATGATTATGCAGCTACTGCTAATTCAGATATTGTTGTTATTACTTCAGGAATTCCACGTAAACCGGGAATGACTCGTGAAGAGCTGATTGGAGTAAATGCTGGAATAGTGAAACAAGTATGCGAAAATGTTTTAAAACATTCTCCTAATGCGATCTTAGTAATTATTTCAAACCCTATGGATACTATGACTTATCTGGCTACAAAAGTGACTGGATTGCCTAAAAATCGCATCATCGGTATGGGAGGAGCTTTGGATAGCTCTAGATTCAAATATTTCTTATCACAAGCGTTGGAGTGTAATTCTAACGATGTAGAAGGTATGGTGATCGGTGGACATGGTGACACCACAATGATTCCTGTAACAAGACTTGCTACATATAATGGAATTCCTGTATCTTCTATCTTAACAAACGAAGCACTTGATAAAGTTGCTGCTGACACGATGGTTGGTGGAGCAACATTGACAGGACTTCTAGGTACTTCTGCTTGGTATGCTCCAGGTGCAGCAGGTGCTGAAGTGGTAGAAGCTATTATCCGTGATCAAAAGAAGATGATTCCATGTTCTGTATTACTTGAAGGAGAATATGGTCAGGAAGATGTTTGTATGGGGGTGCCAGTTGTTTTAGGGAAAAAAGGTTGGGAACGTATCATTGACCTGAAGTTAACAGAAGCAGAGCAAGCTAAATTTAAAGCTTCAGCAGATGCTGTACGCAAAACAAATTCAGTATTATAAGATATCAAATATCTAATTTTATTAGATATAAGTATAGGTTAAAGGCTTCAAACTAATTGCTAGTTTGAAGCCTTTTTTATGGTTTCAATATTCTCTTTAATAGCCATTCCACCAATTATTATCACGTACCCACCATCCAGAGTTCACATCTTTGATCGGATTAAATCCATCAGATAGCTTGTTACTTCTTGGTTCGATTGCTTCTAGTGGCAAGAATTTTTTCGAACGATTGAAAGCTTCTCTGGAATCGGTCATAAAGGTTGCCGGAAGAATATCATACGTGATGCCACCTACTCCTAAATTTGATAAATATATTGTTAAATCTCCTAGCTGATAAGTCTCAAAATTAGCAATAGTGATACTTGATAGAGCTTTAGGTCCATAGGGCTGAACTAATACAGAAACCACTTCACGCTTTGAAGCAAACAATTTTCGTTGTACTTCAAAATTATGGAAGTTTTTAGTTGCACCTAAAAGCATACATATTGATAAAAACAATAAAAAATAATATTTTCCTTGCTTCTTTTTTGAGGAGAAAAGCAATGTAAAGAGGAAAAAAATGATGGCATAGTAGACACCAGATACAAATCTAAAATCAGGAGCAGAAAAAGAAACAAGAATAATTAGAGCTAAGACTACATAGAGCAAAAGGTGAACTGTATGCAGTTTGTTCTTAGAAATAAAATTTTTGAGGAAAACAATAAATGGCGATGCAAAAACGATCCAAGAAAAGATACCGGCAATAGATGTCTGGGCTATCAGTATAAAAAAGATATAGTGTTGTCCATTAAGCCATTTGCGTAATGGTTCAAATGTCACATTTTCAAAAAAACGAGCCCAAGCAAAATCTCTAATATAGCCATGTTCTAGTTCTGCAACAAACTTGGGCACTTTCCATTCAAAAGAAAATAAATCAATCCAATGGACGGGGTATATCACATAGCCAGAGATAATAGCATTCCTTATAAACCAAGGAATAAGAATGCATAAGCTTAAGGTAATTAAAATTGTTATAGACCTATAATCCCTGTTCCTTATTAGTAGGAGATAAATAACCAAACTGATAATATAAAAGGGGACAACAGATATCTTTATTGTGACAAGTGCGATTGGTATGATGGCGTATAATAAAGTACTTGTTTTTAGAGAGTCCGGATAAAATATCAATTTGGAAGCCAAGTACAAAATGATGAGCGAGGGAATAATATCAGTCGATGAATTTGTAATGTGTTCATTTTGAAAGATATAAAATGTTGCAAACAAAGCTAATAGAAAGAGTCTGTTGTAGGCTAATTTTGATGTAACGCATTCTCTGAAAATCCAACATCCAAAGAAAAAAGATAATAGTGACTGTATAGCATATAAAGGTTCTCCTAGTTGCTCTGTAAATGCAAAGAGTGCACTCAAGAGTAAATGATTAGAATTAAACCCGAAACGACTTTCTAGGTTAGCTAAACCGGGAACTACTGCAAATTGTTCATTCCATGCTGTTTGTTGATAATGATAATTGACTGCATCAAATGCTGACGCACTTATTAAGTTGTATACGATAACTGCCAGTAGAAATAGGATGAAAGATATTTTAGCAGTAGGAGAACATGAAATTAATTGCTTTTTCCATTCTATAAGTTTATATTTTATGAAAGTTAAGCGAAAAAAGAAGATATATAAGAGGGCTAATGCAGTGAAAATAAAAGTCAACTTTATATCTATTGGAATCCAGAGAGAACATAAACCCAAAGGAATGAATGATAGAGATAATCCTAAAATAAAGGTGTCTAAAAAAGTGTATTTTTCGTTTTGTTTTCTCAGCTTTGAATATAAGAGAATAGAGGCGTCTCCAATGCCCCACAAGACTATTGTTATCAAAACCCAAACACCTAGTAGAACAAGCATAGTATAATGTTAAGTGTGTAATATTTGTAGAATAAACTAGTCTGAAAGACGAAATAGCTGGTTAATAAAAAGGTAGACTAAGAGTCTACCTTTTTTATGTTATTTAGCCAATAGATTATTCTAAATAGGTATATCCA
>CALKIV010000079.1 GCA_937995835.1 uncultured Dysgonomonas sp.
GATAAATAGATTTACATCAAAGTTAACACTAGTGTTAAACAAAAGAGCACATTAGTATGTTCTAGTTACAGACACGCATTGATCTTCAATGTAGTGGAATTGAATACAGATCGTACCACTTCCTTCATTTTGAATTAGATTAATCATGAATAATAAACCAGCGAAAATATCAATATGGTAAAGCAAAGATTCATATTCGTTATTCTACTCTTTTTTTTAGTATTTCTCACAAATGATGTTTTTTGTCAAGTAACAATAGGATCAATGACATCTCCTGCCCAAGGGGCACTGTTAGATCTTAAAGAAAATACCACAAACTTGGATGATGGAGTCACAGCTAGTAAAGGGCTTGGATTACCTCGTGTAGAATTACAGGCTAATAGTGGTGATTTAGGTAAATCTCTCAGCGCCTCCACAACCACAGATGAGACACTAGATAAAGACGAGCATATTGGACTGTTGGTTTACAATACAGCCAAAGATGAGTCGTCGGAAGCCACTCGTCTCTGCCCAGGGCTACATGTATGGGACGGTAATAGATGGCAACCAATAGTGCCCTATCCTGTGATAAAACCAACAAAAACAGTAGTCGCAGTAGAGGTTACTGCCGAAAGTGGAAGAGAAGACGTAACAGGTACACCTGGTTATGAGGTAGGTCCTCTAGGGCAATTTATTGATACACGTGGACCTGAGGGAGTAGAAGTTAATAAATACCACTATGCCAGATTTTATGCCTATAAAGTAAATGTTTCTGAAGGCTTTGTTACTTACAAGGGAGTTAGAAACCCTAATACTTGCGATCCTACTAAAGCAATAGAAGAAACATGGACGGAGCATGCTCCATTCGAATATATTGATGATGGCATTTGGATGACAGAGAACATGAACACTAAGTATTTAACACCTACGGCTACGAATCCCATTACACTCAACACAACTGCCAGACCAGATGTCACTTACAAAATGCCATTGTATACGCCTCCGGCAAATGCAGAAGTTGCCCCAGCTGATAAAACGCAAGACGGCTTATTATATAACTGGGCAGCAGCTACGAATCAAAAAGGAGGCTCAACGGGTTGGGAAAACATAGATAACCCCAATGAGTTTGAGGAAGAACATATTTTACATAAAAAACGTCAAGGCATATGCCCTGATGGATGGTACTTACCTAGTGACAAGGAATGGAACGAATTAGAAGCAGTAATAGCAGCAAGTGGAAACACTGATTATACCAATACAGCTGCCACTTCATACACATGGACTACCAACGATAATACGACAGCCTCGTTACGCGGAACAACACATGGCAGAAGCATGACTTCCATTCGCTCTTTGGGAGATAGCAAACCTGCTTCTGAAGGGGGATTCAATGCTATATTTACAGGCAACACAAGCAATATTGCAAGTAGCTATAGTTATGGAGATGTTGTTTATTTTTGGTCCTCCAGCTCTTCGGATTTCTCAGACTCTGAAGAAGCAGACTCGGGATGGGGCAGAACTATTTTTAAAGGAATCACTCAATTATATAGAATGAAATGGGATAGAGCCAATCTTTTTTCTGTTAGATGTAGAAAATAGCAAAAACTCCAATAAAAGAAAGAGCGACAAAAAGAAGAAATCTTCAATTTGTCGCTCTTTTGTGCGGATGAAGGGACTCGAACCCCTTCTTTAATGCATTGTATATCTTGATTTTACAAAAGTC
>CALKIV010000080.1 GCA_937995835.1 uncultured Dysgonomonas sp.
TCTCGAGGAGAAGAATCAGGAATTATAGATTTTAATTCAGTCATATTTGTATACACAGCCTCATAGCCACCTTTTCTGTTGTCTCCACCAAACGTAAGAAATGTTATCCCTTTGTAGCTTTGCGTACTACCTAAGCCATACCCAACTGGTTTATGATCTACACCTGATAGTTTAGTATTATTAATCTCCGTTGCAGTATCTAAGTCGATACTTTTACCTGGCTCTTTAGTATAGTAATACTCAACAACTAAGTAGTCGAACTCCGGTAACTGAATGTAGGAGCTATCTTGCCATACTTGAAGTCTCCTCACATAGGTTTGGTCATTAATATGAGCAACATCAATATATCCTTTAACAGTATTGGGTGCTCGTACTTCCCCCAACTGAAAACGTAAATTGTTTTCTCCATCATTGTATGGAGGCACTACCCAATCAAATACATCTTTACTATAATCTTTTACAATCCACTTAGCATCTCCTCCATCTACTTCAACAGCTGATGTGGCAACAGATCCACCTTTACCTACTTTTACTATTTCTTTCCCCAAGTTCAGTTTAAGATGATTCACCGCAACGGTTACTGACCTTGAAGAATTTCCTAAGGTAAATTTATAATACTGATTTCCCGACACATTGGGTTCAGCCTCATTAATCGTAAATGTATATTTACCATCCTCTTTTTTAAAACTACTCGAATTTTTGCCTGAAACAGAGTGCTCAAAAGGAAAATTTAAAGGCACTGTAGACACTTGCGCTGATGCTGTCCTTTCACGTACTTTCTCTACCCCATCCTCTGTATATTTATATTTATATATATATACATTCAGAGGATTTACGGATATTTTCCGCTTCACCATTCCCATACCAAACCACTTTTCTCCGTCACACATATACACACCTTGACCATCTCCATCATACAAGTTCTCATTCATGTTGTAGACGAGTAGCCCTGTGTGCTTTTTATCCTGTTCCTCTTTGTTATATCCACGAGGAAACATGGGTTCAAGTTGTCTAATGTCCACCAATTTCACTCTTGGTAATAGGAGTCCCTTGTTTGCATTTGCACCTTCAAGTGGAGCATTCTCAATATTCTTTAATTGAAGTAAGCTTCCTTTTTCAGGCTCCTCTTTTAAACCAATAGTTACTTGGGCATTCGAGTTTAATGTCGCGACTAAAAAAAATGAAATAAGCAAAAAGTCGAACAAAAAACGTCTGTTCTTAGTCTTCATAATAGATATAATTATCAGAATTTTATATGTGTATTTGTATCAATTTTATAAGATATATATCGAAAAAGGATTAACACACTAATAACTAGTATGCTTTGATTAAATGTATAAAAAAACGTTTTATAAGTTGTGTATATTTGCTGAACTCACAAGCACAGCACTCATCCCATTCTCAATCATCAAATTTGATTTATTTTATTGCTAGATTTTAATTTTACTTCTTGATATCCTTCACTAGTATAAATGTGTATCCACTAGTATAGTATATATGTGTACTCTCAGACATCAAAGGTATAAAAATATTTTACTTCTAAAAAACTTATATTTCTTTTAACAAAAAAAATATAATAAAGACCATCCACAAAGCCCAAAACAGCAAAACAATTCACTATTCATGTACATTTACTCCTAAAACAATCCCCAAAGTAATAACTACAGATTACGACTTCAATGTAAATCCTCATCTAGCCCTAACTCACCTATACACATAACAACCTAATTAACTACCACTTAACAAACAAAAGACCTATAAAAGAGACTCTCTATCTACGTTTTGTCCTACAATCATTCCTTTTTTCGTTTTAAATGGGAAGAAATCAATGAATTTGTAATATTATATTTCGCGAAATCTTCAACAATTTTATAAAATATTTATTACCTTGTTATATGCTCATTGAAATAAAATGTAGAGTGTGGAATGAGATATTCTATTTTCTCAATTTATTTTTTGTATAGATATAAAGAAAGAATACAATCCTCTATGTAATGGTTGTAATATTCGAACTTCTTAAAAAGAGATACAGACAATCGACAACAAGACAAAATGTAATTTTAGTAAAACAAAAATTACAATCTCATTTCTACAATAAAAAACATCATTGATATTGGATCTTCGATTCGAACTTTGTAATTTTATTATTAACCTAATAAATAAACAAACAAAAGGACACACAACATAGAAACAAAACATTATTCGCATTATATCTAATTTTGTGATTTTACAATATCAAACATATTTGTTTTTTCAAATAAACATTTACACATTACTTTGAGTTAGTATTAGACCAAGAACAAACACATTAAGCACCTTGAGACACGCAAATAAGCGTCAGTTGTATTTTTAGTATTGAAACACGTTAACGATAAAACATAAAATATAATATCATGGCAACGAATAAAATTGTAGTATTAGGAAGCTGTAATACAGATATGGTGGTTAAATCAAGTCGCCTACCTGTACCCGGAGAAACTATATTAGGTGGAACTTTTATGATGAACCCTGGAGGCAAAGGAGCCAATCAGGCTGTTGCAGCTGCAAGGCTTGGTGGCAATGTTACATTTATTACAAAAACAGGTAATGACCTCTTTGGACGTCAATCTATAGAATTGTATAATGACGAACATATCAACACTGATTATATATACTCCGATCCGGATCTTCCATCAGGAGTAGCCCTAATTTCTGTGGACGAAAAAGGTGAAAACTGCATCGTAGTGGCTTCAGGAGCTAATGGCACACTACTTCCACCTGACCTAGTGGAAGCTGAAAAAGAAATTACATCTGCTTGCATATTATTGATGCAATTAGAAATCCCTATGGAAACGGTGGAATATGCTGCTAAGAAAGCTAAGGAAAATAATGTGAAAGTGATTCTGAACCCAGCACCAGCACAGCCCTTATCAAACGATTTTTTAAAGAACGTTTATATGATGATTCCTAACGAAACGGAAGCAGAAATCATATCAGGGGTAAAAGTTCACGATTGGGAAAGTGCAAAAAAAGCTGCTGACATCATCTGCTCTAAAGGTGTTCAGATTGTTGTGATCACCATGGGAAGCATGGGGGCACTATTAAAAGAGGGTAACGAATATCATAAAATATCCGCATTGAAAGTGGATGCCGTAGATACTACTGCCGCTGGAGACACTTTTTGTGGTGCCATCTCTGTTGCAATTTCAGAGGGTAAAAATCTGAAAGACGCTATTGCATTTGCCAATCAATCATCTGCCATTACCGTTACCAGAATGGGAGCACAATCTTCTATTCCTTACAGAAGAGAAGTTGTGATGACAAACACTGGAATATAATCATATGAGAACAAATAAAAATTAACTAAAAAATAAATACCATGTTCATAGTCGATAGTTATTTTGTAGCGGTTATACTTTGTGTTATCACAATGATCTGTTGGGGATCGTGGGGAAATACACAAAAATTGGCAGGAAAAACGTGGAGATATGAGTTGTTCTATTGGGATTACACAATTGGAATTCTACTCTTCTCACTAATCATGGCATTCACTCTTGGTAGCTTTGGTGAGGCTGGACGGAGCTTCGTCCCCGACTTACTTCAAGCTGACAAATCAATGATAATTAGCGCCATCACAGGTGGAATTATCTTCAATGCCTCAAATATTCTTCTCTCAGCCTCCATTTCTATGGCAGGACTTGCAGTCGCATTTCCATTGGGAGTAGGATTGGCTCTTGTTCTTGGAGTATTCATCAATTATTTTGGTGCACCCAAAGGAGACCCCACAACACTATTTATAGGAGTGGCACTGATCGTAGTCGCTATCATCCTTAACGGAATAGCAGCAAGCAAAAACTCTCAATCAGCAGAGAACAAAAATGTGAAGAAAGGAGCTATTTTAGCTGCAGTGGCAGGTATCTTAATGTCATTCTTCTACCGTTTTGTCGCAGCAGCAATGGATCTAGACAACTTCGAGGCGCCTACCCCAGGTATGATTACACCTTATACTGCTTTCTTCATTTTTGCAGTAGGTATATTCATAAGCAACTTCCTATTTAACACGTTCCTAATGAAAAAACCATTTGTGGGATCACCTGTGAGCTACAGTGAATATTTCAAAGGAAATTTCAAGACACACATGGTAGGCGTCTTTGGAGGCGTTGTTTGGGGGTTAGGAACTCTTTTCAGCTACATTGCAGCAGGAAAAGCCGGTGCTGCCATATCTTATGCTCTTGGACAAGGGGCACCAATGATCGCGGCAATCTGGGGAATCTTTATCTGGAAGGAATTTAAAGGTGCTCCTAGCAACGTCAATAAGTATCTAACAGCGATGTTCCTATTCTTTATCATTGGTTTAGCACTAATAGTGGTAGCCGGATCATAAAAAAAATAAATTTCTAATATTAAATAAATATTTATCATGAAAAAGTTATTTATATCATTAATTGCTCTTCCTTTCTTACTTGCCTCATGTGGCGGAAATGTAAAGAATGCTCAGACAGCAACTGAGAGTACTTCTTCGGAAACGAAAGTAGTGGAAAATAAAAAAGTGAAAATGATCCTAGATCTAGACACTGGTGTGGATGATGCTATGGCGTTGGCTTATGCACTAGGACACCCTAATATTGATCTAATAGGTGTAACGACTGTTTTCGGGAACGTAAGTCGCAATACAAGTATTAACAATACTTTGGCATTGCTGGATATGTTTGGCAGAAGTGATGTTCCTGTATATGCTGGTAGCGACAGACCTAGAGGAGCAAAACAAGCCTATGCTGCTAATGCAATAGTAGAAAACATTCATGGAAAAAATGGAGTTGGCAATGTCAACATCCCTCAAAGTAAACGTGAAGTTGCCAAAGGAAATGCAGTAGATTTTATGATAGCATCTGCAGAACAATATGGCAAAGACCTTTATATTGTAGCCACTGGACCACAAACCAATATGGGAGATTTAGTAAAAAAAGAACCAAAAATTGGAGACAAAGTTGGCAAGATCGTTATCATGGGAGGTGCTTTGATAGTAAAAGGAAACATGGATGAGTTGGCTGAAGCAAATATATTCAATGACCCTGTAGCTGCTAATGAGTTGTTTACAAGTGGAACTCCTCTTACAATGGTAGGATTGGATGTAACACTACGCCCAACTTTGACAAAGGCTGACACACAAAAATGGAGAGAGTTAGGAACAAAATCAGGAAAAGCATTTGCTGACATTGTTGATTTCTATATCGATTTCTATCTTACAACAAACCTACCTGGATGTGCTTTGCACGACCCTCTAGCTGTGGCAGTAGCCATACATCCTGAGTATGTAACAACACTAAGCCTACCGATGAAAGTGGGAGTAGACAAACAAAATTGGGGTAGAACAGTTGCCGACACTCATCGCATGAATGACCCTAAGGAGGCGTATGTAAAAGTAGCTGTAGACATGCAAGTTAATGAATTTGTTACAGACTTTAATGCAATCTTAACTGAACTGTTCTCTAAGAACTAATCTTACTGAATTCATAATCACCTTATTTTCCTCCTATTATTTAATAGGAGGAAGGTAACTAAACACTTTATCCAGATATGAGGAATAAACTTACAGCACTGATTATAGGCATTTTATGTTTATTCAGCTTGCCACTTCTTTCACAAGAAGAGAATAAAGTTCCCACTTGGTTTGCACACAATGCAAATATTGTTTGGGCACAAAACACTAGATATGGACCCGCCAAGGTAAACAACTTATACCTTGAGTACGAATTAATGGGAAGACAAGGGATCTTCGATTTCTATGGATACTTTGACTTGCCAAAAACATTTGGTGTAGGAAAAAACATCAATGGAGTATGGGATGGCAATGGAGGAAAATTGTTTTCTGATGTGCAAGCACGTATGTCAATCAATGGCCTATTTGGCAAAGGAACAAATAACAGTATCATCAAAGAATATTTTGTGGCCACCAACTATGTGGGAAATATAGGAAATTCTTCTGATTTTCAATCAGCTCACTCGTTGTGGTATGGTTTAGGTTTTACAATTAATACATACAGCAAGTTTAACTTAAATATGAATATGTATTTAAGAAAAACATTCACGAACTATGGCTCTGGAAATGAACATTCATGGAAAGGATATAGAGTGAAGTTAAATTGGAACTATCCAATCTGTAGTCTATTCAATGGTGATGGTGGTCTAACTTACATTGGTTTTGGCGACTATGACTTTGGATTAGACAAGAGACCCAAAGAAAGACCTTCTGACAGAATTGACAGCAATGATGCTTTACAAGTTTCGAATGTTATTGATGTGAGATACAAACGTGTTCACTGTTCTTTCGTTGCCCGTTATTGGCATCATGGAGGTGAAAATAGAAATAATGGAGGAGCAATGCCTGTACGCACTAATGGTCTAGGATATTATATCGTAGCAGGAATAGCACTCTAAGGAAATACACAAAACTATTTTCTTCCACATTGTTCAAATGTTGATTATTTTAACTACTATAGCACTAATATTCTCAGCGCTATAGTAGTTATTTTTTTAGAAGATGCAGAAGCCAAACAAAATATAAGAAATGAAGAAGATAAACTCGCTTATTTTATTGATCAATTCTTTATCAAAATCAGAAAAGAAGCTAATAGACTTACACTCTAACCTCACCAAAGGCAAGAAAGTTTATATGGAGCTTTTCTCACTGATTAATAAACAAAAGATAACAGACAGCACAGAACTGCAACAAGAGTTTCAGCGTCTATTTTCGAATGCATCTTTTCATCCTGTAGCAAATTATCTATATGATTTCATTTTAAATATCTTGGTCAGAATAAAAGTGAATCAAGATAAAGAATTCTCTCTTTATCAAAAACTCATGATGGCCAAAATACTGGAAGAAAGAAGCTTAGACGAGGAATATTATGACATGCTAGAGCAATTGAAGCACGATGCAAATGAGATTCATAATTATAACTTAACACTCACTGTTCAGCGAATGGAGCTAGAATATCTAAGAACTAACGAGTTTCTGGATACGACTGAAAAAGATTTAACTTCAAAACAACATAAAACGAACGAAACAATTAAAATATTGAGGCAAATGCATGAGCAATCAGCTCTTTACGAATTGCTTCTGCTCCGCACACAAAAAAACAAATCTATACAATTAGAAAAAGACAAAAAATCTCTCAATGATCTTGTAGTTAGCGAAATATCATTGACATCTAATCTCAATAGAGAAATATTTGAGATACAGAAAATGCATCAATTATTTCAAGCTCAATATCTTATTCATGTAGGGGACTACAAATCGGCACTGAATTCTTTCATTGAATTGGACAATTTGTTCAGCAAGAACAAACAACAATGGAGAAACCCTCCTACATATTATGCTCGTGTCTTAGAGGGCGTTCTAGCTAGCCTCAGTGGCGTCAAAGCATATGACAAAATGCAGTATTTCTTAGATAGATTAGAAAATTTGAAAGATGCATCAATTCCTTTTCAAACGGAAATAGCCTGCGTGAGATTCATCTACACGATTATACCTCATCTAGATAAAAAAGAATATGGAATATGTAAAAGAAAGATTGAACAGTTTGATAAAGAATTGATCAGCAAAATTGATATTCTTACCCCCTATAGGTATTTACAGCTTTCGCTCTATCTAGCCGTTATCCACCTATACAACAAGGAGTTGATTAAGGCCAGAAAACAGGTAGCACCTATTATTAATAGCGACGCATATGCTGGTTTATCACTCTTTCGCCCCATCCAGATTCTCAATTTGGTCATTCAGTATGAACTTAAAGACTTCGACATCATCACCTCACAAACCCGTTCTATAAAAAGATTGAACAGAATACAAAAGACGAGTTCTAGACTTGAAGATATCTTTTTCCACTTCTTAGGCACTGATCTCATTTCACAAACTCCTAGAAAAAAAGAAAGTTTAATAAAAAAGATAAACACTGAATTTGACTTAATCGAGATTCATAATGAAGATAAAACGCTTCTTTCTATTTTCGACATAAAAGGATGGATGCTGAAATATTTAGGACAACACTAGTTTTCGCCCCCACAAACTAAAAATCTTGTCCATATCTGATTAGAGATATAGACAAGACTCATTTATATTAAGTAGATGAAAGTGTTTAATGCCGTATTCTAAAATTGCAACTAACAGTGATAGTTATACTTGGATGGACAATAAATAGTTCTGCGAACTTAATTGTTATTTAGCGCCCACCGGCCAATATTCAGACTCTACGTGCGCATCTTTCATATATTGCGACAATTGGTCTACGATCTCAGGGTGTATATCGGATATATTCATCGTTTCTTCTACATCGTCAGCTAGATTATACAATTCAAAATCCCAATCCAAGTTCTGACGCACCAGCTTCCACTCTCCCCATCTTACTGCTTGAGATACTCCTTCCTTGGGATATTGTTCCCAATATAAGTATCGTGCTTCAGGATTCATGCTTCTCACTTTTGTCAATTCAGGCAACAGGCTCACCCCATCCGACTTTAATGTCGTATGAGAATTAGTTGCATCCACCAGCGTTGGCATTATATCTGGAAAATAACAAGGAAAATTTGATTCTCTACCTGCATTCTGCTCATTTGGCAGTTTAACAATAAGGGGCACACGAATACCACCTTCATACAAATCACCTTTCCAACCTCTTAAATCGCCATTAAGCTTTAATTTTTCTGTCTGTGCAGCTTTAGCACCTCCATTGTCTGAAGCAAAAATAATTATGGCATCATCATATAGTCCTAATGTTTTCAGTTCTGCAATAACACGCCCAATGGCCTCATCCATATGTGTGACAAGAGCAGCATAAGATTTATCATTGTCGCTCATATCCATATCTGCATATATTCCCCAGTCTTTTGCATGAAGAGGCACATGAGGTGAATTGTATGCCAAATACAAAAAGAAAGGGTCATCTTTATGTCTTCTAATATAATCTATGGCTTCATCTGTTGCCCGATCTGTATTATGATCTTTTCGACGATCATTCAAGTTCTCTTTTATGATATATCTTTCTCTGTTGCGATAACGAACAGTAGGATAAAAATTATGGCTATCCGGTTCGTGAATAAGCCATCCATAAAACTCATCAAAGCCTCTATCTAATGGACCAGCCGTAGTATCAAATCCATCTAAATGCCATTTATTCACCAAACAGGTCGAATATCCATTATTTGACAAGACATTGGCAACTGTTGAATCTTGAGGTAGTAGATTAATTCTCATCACAGTTCCCATGCCTTCTCTTTCTCCAACAATGCCTCCCGTGCGACACATATTTCCTCTTATGCGTGTATGTCCTGTATGAAGTCCTGTCATCAGTGTACTTCTGGATGGAGAGGATACGCTTGCACCGGCATAGCAGTCTGTAAATGTGACTCCAACACTACTTAGTGCGTCTATATTGGGCGTTTTTATAATTTCGTTGCCATAACGAGGTAAATCTCCATAGCCAAGATCATCTGCGAGGATAAATATCACGTTAGGTTTGTCTACACTTTCTGCGCTTACTGGACTTGAAGCTATTGCTCCTAAAAAAACGGATAGCGAAGTAGCTAATTTTATTTTCATAGTTATTCTTTAAAGGTTGAAATATTTATGATATAAAATTAGCTTTTCTAACAACACTAGGCTAGGTAAAACTGTTCACTTAGCTGTAATATCATTCATGGTGATAGGGCTCGTTATTGATAATTGTCATCGCCCGATATAGTTGTTCCACAAAGATTAAGCGAACCATCTGGTGCGAAAATGTCATCCTAGACAAGGTTAACTTCTCATTTGCCTTATTATAAACATCATCCGAAAAACCATAAGGACCTCCAATGATAAAAACCAATCTTTTGGGTACTGAATGCATTTTCTGCTCTATATACTGAGCAAACTTCATAGAGGTATATTCCTTCCCTTTATCATCAAGCAGCACAATATAGTCACCTGCTTGCAGAGATTTTAAGATCAGTTCTCCTTCTTTTGCTTTTTGCTGTTCCTCTGACAGGTTTTTGGTATTTCTTAAATCAGGAATCAGTTCAACATCAAAGGGAAGATAATGTATTAAACGTTTCTTGTACTCTTCAATAGCTTCTTTAAAATATTGAGTATCAGTTTTGCCTATGGCTAATAATACAGCTTTCATCTATACTTTTTTTATTCCAACAAAGTTCAAATTTTATTTATCCATCGAACTCTCCACAAGAGGTATTTTATCAAAAGGCCATTCACCATTTACTATTGGATACGTAACCAACTTGTCGGGATCAATAACAACATGCTTGATACGCTCTCTGTGCCAAGTATAGATAACATGCACAAGACCGTCTGCTGTCTGAATAATAGAAGGATAAGAATATTGCTTCTCTGGCTGGTCAATATAATCGAGAATTAGGGCTGCTTCCCAGTTTATGCCATCACGGCTAACCGCTAAATTCAACACTCCTCTTCCTTTATGTCCCATGCCTTTTTGTTTACGTGTAGAATGATTGTAAATCAACAAATGACGTCCATCTCTGAGCGTAACAGCATCCAATCCCGAATTATTATTTGGCAATTTTGTCAATTCCATTTCCGACCACGTAAGTCCACCATCTGTCGACCAGCTTTCCGTGATCTTTCCATCTTTTTCATCTCTTGTTCTGCAAAGCATCTGAATCTTATTTTCAGCGTGAAGCAACAATGTTGGCTGTATTGCTCCTATCTTCTTCCCATCGTTTAATGGACCTATAAAAGTCCAATTTTTACCACCATCGGAACTTCTCTCTATATGAGCCTTCCATCCTCCCTTTTCATCACTCGATCCCGAAAGGATTGTACCATCTCTTAGCTGAATCGGCTTGTTCTTTATTGGCCCCAATATCTTACTTTCTAGCTTTTTGGGAGCACTCCATGTATGACCATTGTCATTCGAAGTTATAAATTCGCCCCACCACTCTTTAGGACTAGGCCCCACTTTGTAATACAACATAAGAGCTTCTCCTTTTGGCTGAAAAATAACAGGATTCCACGTTGGGAATCTCTTCCCATCGGGTTGAATACCGTGCGCCACACTTACTGGTGCTGTCCACACTCCATCTGTGGTCTTTCGTTGCAAACGAATCTCAACCTCGGGATGCCTTTCATACATTCCTCCAAAATAAGTGGCGAGCAGTTCCCCATTGTCTAGCTCCACTAAAGTAACTGAATGACAAGAAGGAAAATCTGCTTGATCATAAAGAAACTCTTCCAAAACTATACCGTCGACATGTTTTGTAGATTGAGATTTAGTCTGAGCCATTAATGAAATTTGGAATAAAAAGACAAGCGAAATGAGCAAAAGAAGATGTGATTTTTTCATGGATATTTCTTATAAGTTTTATACATTATCAAACATAACAAAACTATTCGAAAGAAACATCTTCCTTATCTTGCTTTTTAACAAGAAATTCGAAAGACACAATACATTTAAGGAGGTTTAAACACTCATATTGGACAACAAGCAAATTAAGCAAAAAAATAAATACCATATTTTAAAATAGATATCCTACCGAAAATTACTATATTTGTTCTACTACAAAACCTAAAACATATGAGAGTTATACCTGCTTCAGAACTGATAATCAACGATGATGGAAGTGTTTTTCATCTTCATGTTAAGCCAGAACAATTATCGGACAAAATCATTATGATGGGCGATCCTGATCGTGTTGGGCTAACAGCCTCTTTCTTCGATTCTATTGAATTTGAAGTACAAAGTCGTGAATTTCGCACCATTACCGGGCAGTATAAAGGGAAGAGGATCACTGCGCTATCGCATGGCATAGGTCCTGACAATATAGACATCGTTTTGACCGAACTTGATGCCCTTGCCAACGTGGATTTCAAAACTCGAAAGGTGAAGAAAGATTTTAAACAATTGACGATGGTCAGAGTTGGCACTTCCGGAGGTATGCAACCTCATGTTCCTATTGGTACATATGTCGTTGCAGCGCGTTCTATTGGTTTCGATGGAGTACTCAACTACTATGCTGACAGAAATAAGGTTGTAGATCTGGATTTTGAAGAAGCACTCAAGAAGCATACCGATTGGAACCCTCTACATTGCTCTCCATATGTGGTAAAGGCTGATGAAGAATTAGTAGAACGTGTAGGTCATGACATGATAAAAGGAGCTACAATCTCAGCTATCGGCTTTTATGGACCACAAGGAAGATACGTGCGTTTACCATTGGCTCAGCCGGACTTGAACAGCAAAATAGAATCATTCTCCTATCATGGCGAAGTAATCACAAACTATGAGATGGAAAGTGCACCCCTTGCAGGCTTCAGCAGAATGATGGGACATAAAGCAATGACAGTATGTACAATCATAGCCAATCGTTTAGCTGGAGAATCTAACGCAAATTATAAAGGAACAATAGAAGGACTAATCAAGACTGTTTTAGATAGAATTTAAGCTTATATATGATTCGTACTAAAATAAAAAGAGTACTTAAAAACATATTTAAGGTGGCAGCAATTCTCTTATTGCTTGTCACTGGAGTCATTGCGTTTGCCAATTGGAAAATATCATCTGAAGCTGAAAAATATATTTATAACGACATTGACAGTATCCCTAATCATAGTATTGCATTAGTATTAGGCACAGCAAGATACGTTAGCACAGGACCAAATCAGTACTTCTCGAACAGAATAAAAGCCACCAAAGAGCTATACAATTATGGTAAACTTGATGCCATTGTGGTGAGTGGAGACAATAGACATGTAAGCTACAACGAACCTAGAGAGATGCGCCGAGCATTGGTAGAAGCAGGCGTGCCTGATAGTATTATTAATCAAGACTTTGCAGGACTACGAACGCTGGATTCTGTGATAAGAATGAAAAAAATATTCGGTCAAAAAACATTTATCGTTGTCTCTCAGCAGTTTCATAACGAACGCGCCATCTTCATCGCTCGATATTATAACATTGAGGCCTATGGCTATAATGCCAAAGACCTCAATCTTAACAAATTCTCTGTAAAAACTAAAGTTAGAGAGCTATTTGCTCGTGTAAAAGTTTTTGTGGATATCGCACTGGGTACAGGCCCTAGATTCTTAGGTGATCCGATAGATATCTATGATAATAGAGTGTCGGAACAAAAACTAAAAGACGATGCTGACTCTATTTCTTCTCTAGCAACAGATTGACATCTTTAGTCCTCTCTTCGGGGATCACTTTCAAGAGTTTTATCTCTCCCTTCTCCAATTTACATTCCACAGTAGTATTGTTTGGTGCATGCAACTTGAAATGAACATCCCACTCTTTGGGCCAAGTTGGTAGTAGATTTATTGCATCGCCATTGGTTTGTAACAACATGTCTTGCAAAGCAATCATGCCCGAACCTCCCCAATTGTGGTCGGGAGTCCAATCGAAACCGGGTCCCCAAAAAACGGGGAAACGGGTTTTGCTACTTTCTAGCTTCTTTACCACTAAATCTTTAGCTTCATCTACTAAGCCTAGGCGTGCAGCCCATATTGCATCTTGCTTCCATCCAACATGGCTTCTAAACTTAGCCACATCAGAATCGTACTTCCAAGTATTCTGAGCAATTTCAAGGTCAGCCTTACCCACCCCATAGATTCCCCAAGGAAAAACAGGATAAAGTTGTGGAGTTTCTACATTATTGATTCTCTCCCACGACCAAGCAGGCGCAATCACTTGATGTCCTTCAATCTCATCGATCTTTATCTCAGGAATACGTGATAAAAAAGTTTCGAAGTATGATAACTTAGCACTATCAGCCTCAAATGAGTTCGATTTCAACAAATTAGTAGTTACCACCTTCAATGCTGCAATAGTGGAAGATGCATTGGTAGCCATCTTATAGGTTTCGCAGGCTGAGCCTGGATAAAGAACTAATTTATCTTCTCCATCAAATACCTTGCGTCCTCTTTGACGAGCTAGATGTTGATAATGCTCATTAAAAAAATTTAGAGTACTCTCTATCAATGGAATATACTCTTCAATCAGCTCTCCGGTGTATTGCTCTTTCAAAAGAATCATATAACAGAATTCTAAAGCCGTATCCCACTGATATTCAAGCCATGCATTGTATTCCATTCCTTTGTCGTACCATTCTGGGCGCTTCCATCCGTATTCACTAGGATTAGGTAAACCAAAATTTTCGATCTGCTCGGTAAACGAAGCTCCTTCGTGCCCCCAATATTCCTTCGTTCGTAGTTCGGCAGTAGGTAGCATACGATTATAATAGTCGAACTGAGGTTTCATCATATCAAAGTCGCCACTACTCAACATCGGGAAATATACCAGACGCTGATTTTGAGCTGTATGCGTTCCCCCACCCCATTTTCTGAAATCGGGAGTGAAAACAAAGCTAGTGTCTGTATGCTGAGGATCATAAGTGAAGAGCCCTCCATTAAACTTGGTAGGATAATCTCCATAAGCATTACAGCCTAACATATAGCGAAATAGTTGATAATTTCGGGCTATCTCATTAGCCTTTGCGTCTTTTGAAGATGTAATATGAATGAAACTTCTTTCCCAAAATTGTTTCCACCACTTTCTATTCTGCTTCAAATCAGAAGTCACAGGCTTACTTAAATCACTTTTCCAAGCTGACAGATTAGAAGTCTGTGCTGAATGTAGTTTAATTTTCAGGTTAGTTTTTTTCAAAGGTTTCTTACTTTCCAATTTCCATGCCTGATAATCAGCACTAGCATAATTCCCTTCAGATATTCCAGAAACAAACAAATCTTTTCCTTCCATCATTCCTCCAAAGATGAGATTCTCCAAGGGATTAAATATTTGAGACTTCACATGCTCCAAACCCTGTTGTTTGACAGTAGCATCAAATACTGTTTCGCCCGTATTTTGATGATAAAAGATCACTCTATCGCCATCAAATTGAACATGATCTTTCTTGGTTGCTAAGTCTTTGGGAGCAACCCATTTATAAGAATTTTGGTTACTCTCACTTTTTCGCAACAAACGATCTTCATGACGCCAATTTTCATAAAAAGCTTCTACTTTCAGGGCTTTACTATTCTCAATATCAACATGGATCATTGGATTGAAAACATCTACCCAAATGCGAATAGTGGAAGCAACAGCTCCATCTTTTCCCTTGATGTAAATGCACCCTTCGTCTAAATTCAATTCTTGTGAAAAATCATTCATTAAAGGGTTAGGGGTCAAGCGCAAACGAACTCGCCCAAGCTTTAGCAAAGTGTTGTTCTCATCAAATGTGCCACTTTTAGACATGTAGAATAATATATCACCATCTTCCGTCCATACATTCAGGCCAATATCCCCTCCTCCACAAGGCATACTCTCACTTGAATTTTTGCTTTGGGTATGCCACACAGGATTATAGTCAGCAATAGACTGTCCAAAAGTATTATGGATGAAGAAAACACTTAAAAATATTAATATTAAAGAACGTAAATTCATATTATTTTTTCTTTTTCAATGAGTCAACATACTCTTTATAGATGGCTTTCCAGTTGTAACCATTCTGATATAGATACAATTCAATCTGTGTTTTATGTATTTTAAATATTGCCGAAATCTCTTTCATTGATTTATAATCCACAGCCTCTTCTCTTGCCTGCTTTAGATGAGCTAAAATGACAGACTCAAGTTCTTCTGACATATTCGGAAAAATTTCTCTATATGCCTTCATCGTAAAATCGACTTTCCCGATGGTGTAACGATCCAGAACAGCCTCTACTTGCTCCTCATTCAAATCCATTCTCAGACCTAACATCAATGCCTCATGCACTGATTTGGGGAGTGTAGAATCCACAATCAGCTGACGATCTAGAGTTGTCAACTTTTCTCCTGTCTTAGGGTTGATTCCTTCTGGCACTAAAGTATAAGAGTGACTATTGTGCCACTCTTCTACTGCTGTTAGGTGTGTTGAGATCACCTTTATCAATCTATTTTCTTTTTCCTGATCATCAATTTTCAAACTTGTCACCCAGTCTGTCGCTTTTTTAGTTGCCTTTTCATTAGGCGTTTGAGCACTAAATGGAGCAATAACCAATGTCATGAAAATGAAAAATACAAATATCTTTTTCATCCTGTCTTATTCCTCCCAATTATCTGTTCTGAAAGACGAAACAGGAAGCCCTTCTGTGCTGAACAAATCAGCTTCCACATAGTCCTTAAATGCATAGCGAACAGCCACGGGTTTAGCTACTTTGCTAGAAGTTACTTCTATCTTACTTCGTTGAATCTTTGCCGTTGCTGGATGAAAAACCTTATCCTCTCCTGCCACTTCAAAGTTTTTGAGTTCTTTACCGAAAGAAGTCAACCACATAGGTGCATTATTGAACGTCAAGATGACTTTAGATCCATCGATTTCCATTTCCTTATAAGTTGGACTTTCGAATGCAAACCCTGTCATACCATAAGTTTTTCCCAAAGCCAACATAGCCAAACGCTCTCCCCCTATCTGCTTCTGACGAGGATGAATGCAAAGATCCTCCCCTACATCCATCAAAACAGCCATGCCCGAATTAGGTATTAAATCCACAGCTTTATATTGTGCTTCGCGCAAGAATGCTGAATTGAATTTTCCACCATGATTCTCTTTCGGAGCGATAGATTCATAGTTATAAGGTGCTATTTGACAATAATAGAAAGGGAAATCACCTATGTTCCAATCCTTTCTCCACTCACTTACAAGTTTAGGGAAGAGAGATAGGTATTGATCTGCTCGCTCGTAATTAGATTCTCCTTGATACCAGATAGCTCCTTTAATCGTATAGCCCAAGATTGGATGAATCATTCCATTGTAAAGCGCTGTTGCTGTTCTATTTTTCTCTTTTACATCCTCTTCTTTTGTGGGAATATTTATTTCAGGAAAATCAACTAACATCTCTTTGCTCATCCATGCCTCTGCCCAAGAACCACCCCAAGATGAGTGTATTAAGCCAACAGGCATATCCAACATTTCTTGCAGCAGACGTGCAAAATAGTAAGCCGTAGCACTGAATTCTTTTACAGTTTCAGGTCTTGCGGCTTCCCACTGTCCTGTAAAATTTTCCTGTGGTGTCAGTTGCGATGATCTTTTGACAGAGATAAAACGAATCGCATCATTTTTAGATTTCAAGATGTCTATATTTCCACCTTCTACGGGCTGATTCTTAAAACCTTTCATCGGCATTTCCATGTTAGATTGTCCAGAACACAACCATACTTCACCAATTAGAATATCATTGATTGTCAGTTCATACTTTCCATTTTCAGAAATGGACAAAGAATATTTATCATACCCTCCCATAGGTGTAGATACTTTTAACATCCACTTCCCTGTCTTAGCATCTGCTATTGCAGTATGCTTCTTCGAGCTCCATGAAGGAGTAACTTCCACACGCTTTCCTTTTTCAGCCCATCCCCAGATATTGACTTCGGTGTTTTGCTGCAACAACATATTATCGCCAAAGATTGCCGGTAATTTTATCTCTGCCTGAGCTGATGCAACAGCTATTATCAGGCAGATCAATGCTATAAATCTTTTCATATATAATTTATTTTTCAATTTCCATTTTCACAGAGCCAATGAGTCCACTCTTCACCAAAACCTTATCAGCTAAGCGATAACGAGCATTGGTCCAAATCTTTTTGCTGTCATCTTTTTCTGCTCCAAAATCCTCGTCTCCCATCACTCTATTAGCCCATGTGTTCACCACAGCTATCTCGATGTCATTTTCTCCTGACTTTAAAGCTTTTGTCACATCCACTCGATAAGGGTATGTCCATACGATACCACAGTCCACACCATTTACTTTTACTTCAGCAAGATTAGCAACATCTTCTAGTTGAATAAAATAACGCTCACCTGAAGTTACAGAAGTTTTGAATTCATTTCTATAAATAGCTGTTCCTGAATAATATTTTATACTATCATTTTCATGAGTACTCCAATCTGTCAACGTTTCAAATTTCACTGGATTCACAGGGCCTCTCATTTCCTGATCGAAAGTAACAGCCCAAGGGCTGGAAATCTCTATTGCTTTTGCCACCTTATATTCTTTTGTCGTCCCAGACAATTCCTTCGTTGGCTTTTGCAGTACAATAAAACATGACTCATTTGGATTTAACTCAAGTTTCATCTTTGTTCTTCCCTCTGAGATAGTCCAATTGATATCTGTCTTTATTTCACCAGTCACAGGATTCCACAATTCAGGCATACGTCCTTCTACTCTTAATGAAATTTCTAGAGAACGGCTTACTTCTTTTTGATTTGCGATGAAATAAATATCAGCATCTACACCCTGACGATGGGCATAAGCTACATCTTTGGCATACTGACCATTGTTATCAAGAGCAATAAAATCTCTTTCCAGATCAAACTCCTTTAGTGTCTCTTGAGTGTAAGGCAACTTCACAAAGTTTGTTGTCCCCCACTCTACGATTTTCCCTTCTTCTGTAAAGTCTAATGTTTCTATTGGCTGATCGCCCATCATGATAGTAGCGCCCTGTGCTGAAAGGTCTTTCAACTTTTGTGCCACCTCTTTTGACATGCGCATCTCTGGCTGCATACGGTGCACACCAGGAATTACAAGCACTTTATATTTCATGCCACCAGGCATCACCACATAACCATTTTCGACAGTCATATGATTCAACAACACATCAGGATTGAAGCTATCATAGTGATACCCTCTCAAGGCATTTACCCAATCTTCTGAATTTGAAACATTAGCAGAATGCGTTACTCCTACTGGTTTCACTTTTGTCGGTTCGCCTACATTTGCCAATCGGGCTTGTTCTTCTTTCACTTTTTCGTCACCAAACAGACCAGGCAAAAATGGCACCAAACGATCGGGAAGTAAGGCACGACGTGGATATTCTTCTCCCATGAAAACAGCAATATCAACAACAGGTTTCCCGTATTGCAACAAGGCTTGACAGCGTTCTGCATACTTTATCCATGCTTGTCCCATCTCCCACCATGTTTGGTCGCGTTGAAACAACATTCCAATTCCATCAAGTGTCATTCCTGGTTTACGATCCAACCACGGATTAAGCACATAAACATGATAAGCTAGTTTATTTATACCCAATGCATAATGTCTGTCTTGCATGGTTTTCAACATGGCAGGATGCTCAGTAAATGTCAATCGCAATTGTGTAAATGCTTCTGCTTGAATAATGTTTTTACCATAGATATGACCTCCAGAAATAGCATCTAACACGTCATTCGGTTTATCATGTGTTGGGCTCTCTAACCAAAACTCATTCATCGGAAGATCTATATGTTTGTAATGCATCACACCATCGCTAACTCCAATAGGGGCAACAGTTTCGGCACTGAACTCACAACCTTTGGCATGTGCTTCATCTTTCAAAATTCCATAGAAGTTATCAACAATCAAGTCTGCAATCGTTTTACGAACATCATACAGAATACGTTCTGTTTTTTCGGCACTTTCTACAGGAATACCCGCCATTACTGGCAAATAATCATAAATATCATATCCTCTACGTTTCTTAAACTCTTCACGGAAAACAGGCGACCAATTTTGGCTTCCACACTCCCAGCTATCCATGTGGAAAAGTTTCAACACACGAGAGGCTAAATCTTCTCCTGCCACTTCGTAAGCTTTTCCAAACCACGAGTTAAACTGCAAGCGAATGGCTTCTGGATTGAATTTATCACACTCAAGTCCTGCACCTTTTCCTCCTGTGGAGTTTGTATATCCTGTTGATGTATGCCCCATACGCAAAATCGTCCAATTGCCTTTGGGAGCTTTCCATTTCAATTTGCCGTCAGCTCCTAGATATTTTGTAACATCTATCATGTCTGACTTCTTAACACAAAATTCATCAGGTATTTGAGTCTCGTCTGTACGTGGACTCACTCGCCAGATGGAACCATTCTTCCCCTCATATTGGTGAATACGAGCTTCTGATGACAAATAAATACCTTTTATCTTCAGCGATTGTTTCCACTTGGCAGCATCCAAATCTTCTGCACCCGGCTCTGTTCCTGATTTATCATAAGCAAAACGGAAGTAGCGAGCAGTGGTCGGAGGTATGGCATGCGTCATTTCATAATCGTAATTTTGCCACCCCTGACGAGGAGGTTCAAGTTTTACGATTTCCTTGAAATTTACTCCATCATCACTAGCCAAAACGGTAAAACGTTGCGCCTGAAAGCTATTTCCAGCAGGCTCAACCTCAATGGTACGACAAGTGAAAGGGTGATCAAATTCGTATTGGATCCAACAAGGGTCTACACTTCTGAATGTGCTATCAGTATTGCGATTAGACAAAAACTGAAAATCAACATCCTTTACATCTGTTGTTATTTTTGGTTTCACTGTCTGAGTTGTGACACCTTCTCCATCGGGAGTAGGGAAAGCATAAATTGCTATATCTTTGTAATAATCTTTATAGCTTTCGGGGCGAGGCAAAGTGTCATTGAAAAGTTTGCCTCCTTTGATATTTTGTTGCGACCAAACCACTTTTTGCATAGATAGTTCGGGTGTAATCCAAGGACCTCCAGCTAGAGCAAAGCCATCACAAACGTGGAAGCCAATCTTCAAGCCTAAGCGATCTGCTTCGTTGAAAGCAAAATCAACCATCTCCCACCAAAGTGGACTTAATTGCTCCACGATGGGTACAATGAATGGCTTTTCAGGCACTCCTCTGATTGGCATTAGGTAAGCACCACCTAGACCATTCTTTTTCATTGCTTCCAAATCGGCTGTGATGCCCACTTTGGTTATTCCTCCATGCATCCAATACCATATTGCCCATGGTTTAGAATCATATGTCGGTGAAGTCCATCGTTGCTTCAGATCTTGAGAGAACACACTCTGAAGAGAAAAAAGCAAGAGGGCTAAAAATATTAATCTTTTTTTCATTCTGAATAGATATTATCTAAAAGTTCTTTGTCATGTCAAGATAAGGAATTCCTTAGTTCGACATGACAAAGAGTTAAAAACATAAGCGTTTTATATAGTAACTTTTTTACAAACTTATTTTGCTTCAAAAGTTAAGTAAATACTTCCTTCTTGTAAGCCTGTTACCCACTGAGCCTGAGATGATGGACCTACTAGGTCTGTTGAGTTAACTTTGTTTCTTACTGCTGGAATTACTTTCAAGACAGAAATACCACTGTTTGGTATAGTGTAAAGCAGCACATCGCGTCCATCTCTTGGTGAATAAACACCTAGGTAGCTGTCTTCTACAGTGTTTCCGATATTGATTACACCCTCTTGTGTAGTCAAAGAAGCCCACTTCCAGTTGCTAAAGTATCCTTTGAACTCAGGGTAAAGGAATGACTCACCAGGGATTGGGTCATTGTAATCATTCTCCCAAACACCCAGTTGAGTACCATGGAGACGATTTTGCCAAACACGGTAAGGCCCATTTCCTAACCATTTTTTAGATACCACTTTATCTTCTGGATAGTCGAACATAACACCCATAAGCTCTACTGTACCTTCATATTGATAGCTATAATCTAATCTGATAGTGCCATCCGATTTGATCATCCAACGAGCTTGACGCATATTACCAAAATAGTCTGAAACTACCTCGATGCTATCGCCCATCACTTTGAAATTGAAATCGGTCAAACGATCGCTTCCTGAAATATCTTCATAGATGCGCTCTTTGCTTCTTGCCGCATCATCATCATGATTGTAGTATACATCTTTTGATCTATCGCCACGACGAGCTGCAATAAAACGTGGTCCATTGCCAAACGAAATGGTTTTATTATTTTTCTTCACAGAGGTCAGATATCCAGTTTTCTTAGCAAATGTAAGTACTGTATTCCCTGCTGTAACTTGCAAATTTTCTCCTTCTTCTTTCGCAGAAATAGAAGTATTTGTTTTTGCCTGATTAAAGAACTCAGTTGGTTGCTTCCAAGTCCAATCCCATGTCCAAAGTTCCTCGCCTTTTGGTCCATAAGCTGACAGATACAATGCATTAGCATTTTTCCAGTCACTTGGCAAGTTAACTTTAAGTTCGCCAGCAGCATGAGGTGCAAGATCGAAACCTTTGATCTCACCAGTTTTCACTACTGATGTTTTATCTTCTTTCAAGTTTTTAAGTGTCCAAACAAAACGACAGTCTTTTAGATTCGTAAAATCATATCTATTTTCGATGGTAAATGATCCGTTGAAATCTTCGGCTAGTTTTGTATTCATCACTTGCACAGGCGACCACACTTGTTTCACAGTATAGAAGCTTCCTTCACGTTCGTGATGAGGGCCTACAATACCGTCTGCACCGTAGTTGCCTACGTTATCAATTTTTCCATTTTGATCCGTACGCACAACTCCTTCATCTGCAAACATCCAGATGAAACCACCAGCACAACGGGGGTGCTTACGCATCATTTCCCAGTAATCCCAAAGTCCTGCTCCAGCTCCACCATCATACAATGCATGTAGGAACTCGGTTGGCATAAAGATTTCTGGTTGACGCATATATTCTTGGCTTTCTCCATACGAACGATAGTGCATTGTTTCAAAGCCTCCAAAGTTCTTTTGTGGATGAAGCACTGGACGTTTTTGAGGATCAAGTGCATAAAACTCTTTTACAAGTTCATGATTGTGACCTCCTTCGTTTCCGTTTGCCCACCAAATGATAGACGCATGATTTTGGTCACGGGTCACCATCTCGTGCACAAGCTTTGTACCTACTGTGGTGTCATATTTTCCATGCCATCCTCCTAATTCGTTCATTACATATAGACCTAACTCATCGCAAGCTTCCAAAAATGCAGGATCTGGTGGATAGTGAGACATACGAACAGCATTCATATTCATCTCTTTGATCAACTTCACATCATCAAAATTGGCTTGACGGCTCAGTGTACGCCCTGTTTCTGGACGAAAACTGTGACGGTTAACTCCACGGAAGTTTACTTTTTGTCCATTGATATAAACTCCATCACTTTCTTTCACTTCGATAGTGCGGAAACCAATGCGTTCTTTCACTTTGTGCAACACTTTACCATCTTGTACCAATGAGAAGGTTGCATAATATAAATTAGGAGTTTCTGCTGTCCAATTCTTAACATTATCGAACTTCTTCTCTAAAACTACTTTATCTGATCCTGCCTGAAGAACTTTTTCTACAGACGTTCCTATCTTTTTTCCATTTAGATCAGTCAACTCGGCAACCACTTTTGTATTGTCTCCGATTGATGAACCTAAGAAAACATCAGCATAAAAGTCACCATCAGCACGTGCATTAATAGCCAAGCGATCTATATTTTGAGCCGGCAATGCTTCAATAAATACAGGACGGAAGATACCTCCAAAGTTCCAATAGTCAGCACGTCTTTCTGCCAAGTTTACGCTTGGATTTTCAGATTCTTTGCTCACGGTTACTTCCAGCACATTCTCTTTTTCTCCGAAGAAGATACGATCAGTAAAGTCACCCTTGAAGCGATAGAAAGCTCCTTGGTGCAATTTGATTCCACGACGATCATTTATGTTCACTGTACAGTCAGTCATCACCCCATCGAAAACGATGCGAATGATACGACCTTCCCATTCTTTCGGCAGTTTAAATTTATATTTATACTTTCCTTGTTCTTTGGCAATCCCCGGAGGGTTAGCTTTTCCGTAAAAAGGCATTCCATACTGATACGTTCCAAAGCCTTGAAGTTCCCAACATGAAGGCACAGGAATAGTAGTCCATTCGCCACTTTTGCGACCATCGGTAACCATAAACTCCCAGTCAACAGCATCATCGTAGCCTGTTCCTGAAAGATACTGTATGCCTGTTTCGACATCACTTGCTACCGTATTTTTTTGAGCTAAAACGTTTTGAGATACTAAAACGCTTATCGTCAATAAAAAATAAAATATTTTCTTTCTCATTTTTTGGTAAATATTTCTTTATGTTATAATGATTCTATTCTGAAGTTCAGGGTGTAAGGACGTTTCTCAATCGAATATTTTTTCAAAACTCCTGGTCCACAACTGCTGTTACCTAATCCAAGCATGATAGCATCTAAGGATAGCACCACTTCTTTTCTTGGTTTCAATAGATAAGCGTGAGTAGCTACATCCAGATCGTTGGCTGTGAAATGCAACGCTGAACCTGACATCTTTTCGGATGTACAAGTGAAACGTAAGCCCTTGCCTGCCTTATCTGAGAGTTGTATCCATTGAACATTTTCCTTGTTTCCAGTCTCTTGAGGTACAGGATAAGGGAAATATTGCTCTGTTACAGTGGATTTATATACGCCTACTGGACTATTCGTCTTGCGATCTGAATAGTTTTCGAAAGGACCATGACCATGCCACTTGATGTTCTCTAGCTCTTGGCTCAAAGACATCACAACCCCTAGGCGAGGAAGCTCTGGCAATTCACCCGAAGGGGTAAATGTATTTGCTACATCGATACTTCCATCTCCATTGATGGTGTAAACAACCTCATGGATAAATTTGCCATTTTTAGCATGGCTCTCTGCCACTGCCTTGATCACAATTTTGTCTTTTGTTTCTTCTAAAACATCAGCAGATACAAGTTTTCTCTTTAAGCTGTCTAGTCCTTGCAATCTCCAATCCTTAGCCAACCAGTTGCCGAAGCCCTTGTCGTTATCTACAGGAGCACGATAGCCTTGGAATATTGGGGAAGCTACAAGCATCTCTCTGTTTCCGTATTTCAGAGAAGAGAGTGTTCCTTCTTGCAAATCAAAGATAGCTGAGAAGGTCTTTCCTTTCACCTCAATTTGATTTGCTGACTTTATCACTTCTTTCAGTGCAATGCTCTTATTATTTTCAGCTTTCGTTTGCTTTAATCCTAAGTCAAACTGCTCAAAACCTATCTCGTAACCTTTACCAGCCCAAGATTCATTCTCTTTCAGATGAAAACTGATTCGTAGTGAATAATCTACATTAGGTTTTACATTTATCTTTTTCCAAGGCACGTTGAAGCTTCCAACCTTACTCGGCTGTACATCTACATTGGTCAATATGCCTTGTTGAAGTGTATCACCATTAGCAATGATCTTCCAACGAGTTTCATATTCCTTCAAGTTGGTGAAATGATTTCTATTGGTAACTTCTATTTCTTGTTTATCAACATTCTTCAACTCAATTTTCATTGGTTGGTAAACTTTCTTTACCTCGAAATATTTAGGAGTAGTTTCTCTTTCGCCAGTCACAATACCGTTGAAACAGAAAGCTTTCAGGTTAGGTTTGTCTCCAAAGTCTCCACCATAAGCCATAAAACGAACTCCATCTTCATTGGTTTTATATAATCCTTGATCTGACCAATCCCAGATGAAACCTCCCAACATACGTTTGTGAGAATATATTTCGTCCCAATATTCTTTAAAGTTTCCTAATGCGTTCCCCATGGAGTGTGCATATTCACTGGTCAGAACAGGACGATTATCTACCGGATTTTGCGCAATGCTCAACAGTCTTTCCCAACGCGCATTTTCGGCACGTTCTTTATCTTCTCCTTCTGCTATATTTGGGTTCAAATATTCATCCTGAACACGTGGGTAAAAACGGCTGATGATGTCAACAGTCATTGGATCTGTTGGTGTGTCTTGTGCTCCTTCATAATGAATGAAACGTGTAGGATCATAATCTTTGATCCAAGCAGAAATAGCTGCAAAGTTAGGTCCATAGCCAGCTTCGTTGCCCATAGACCAGCTGATAATGGAAGGGTGATTCTTGTCTCTTTCCACCATTCGCACAGCTCTATCCATAAAAGCTGCGTGCCAAGAAGGATCGCTTGCAAGTTTTCCTCTCAATCCATGCTCTTCGATATCAGCTTCGTCCATCACGTACAAACCGTATTCGTCACACAGCTCATACCACAATGGCAAGTTAGGATAATGGGCAGTGCGCACGGCATTGACATTGCCTTGCTTCATCAGCATTATGTCTTGAATCATGCGCTCGCGAGAAGCCATGCGCCCTTTTGCTGGATCATGTTCGTGACGGTTCACTCCTCTTAGTCTCACAGGATCGCCATTGATTAACAATTGCCCCTCTTTGATTTCCACACTGCGGAAACCTACTCGGCACGATACTGATTCTATTGTTTGTTTTTTATCATCCACCAGATTCAACACCAATGTGTATAAATTGGGACTTTCAGCTGTCCATTTCAGTGGATTTTCTATTTTCGTTTCCAACCATGCAAACTTTGCTCGTCCACGTTGTGGCGTTCTATCATTTAGCACAGCTGCTTTGTTGTCAGCGTTCAATACAGGTAGGGCATCTTGCGTCAGAGCAGTATTGAGCACAGGATTTCCTTGTGCATCATAAAGTTGTGCCTCAATGTTCCATCCTTCAAGTTTATTACCATCATACGATTTCAACTCTGGCTTTATCTGAAGGCTAGCATCTTTGTAGTCCTTATCTAAAATTGTTCTAACAGCAAAATCTGTGATTCGATTAGAGGCAGTGGAATACAAAAACACTTCACGATGAATGCCACTGGTCCGCCACATATCTTGATCTTCGAGATAGCTGCCATCGCTCCAGCGATATACTTCTACAGCCAATTGGTTTACTCCTGAATGCACATAATCTGTGATGTCGAATTCTGAAGGCTCCATACTCCCTTGGCTATATCCCACTTTCTCGCCATTGACCCAGACATAAAATGCACTTTGCACTCCTGCGAAATGAATAAATGTACGTCTGTTTTGCCAACCTGTCGGCAAGGTGAATGAATGACGATAAGAGCCTACTGGATTACGCTCTTTGTAGGCTGTATAGTCTTCCTTTGGCGTTCCCATAACTCGTGGAGGATCTATTTTGAAAGGGTAACCAGCACTAACATAGATTGGTGTTCCATATCCTTGCATCTCCCAGTTGGAAGGCACAGGAATCGTTTTCCACGACTTGTCGTTATAATCCGTTTTATAAAAATCTTCTGGTCGCTGATCGGGTTGTGATACCCAGTTGAACTTCCAATCTCCATTCAATAAAAGGAAAAAAGGAGACTTCCCTCTGTCGCCAGTCAGAGCTTGTTGCCCATCAGCATAAGGGATGAAAGTGGCTCGTGCCGGCTCTCTATTGATCTCCAACACCGACAAATTTTCCCAGTCTGGCTTGCTATATTGAGCAAAGCCAGATTGAGAAAACATTATAAATAACAATGATATAATTATAATTTTCTTCATTTACTGCATATCTAAAGCATCGAACCAAAGTCCGTCTAAATTTTCACCACTAATAACCACTCTATAATGTCCAGCATTGATGTACGCTCCGGTAGTAGTACTTACCATTCTCCATTTTTCTGGAGCTGATGGAAACTGTATTTTATCTTCACGCATCACACGATCGTCTGCTGCCAAGATCTTGATATTCGCTATAATTGGAGTATCATTCGTGTTCATATATTTGAAGCGTAATGCATATACACCTGCTAGTCCAGGAGAAACTGTCCAAGTAATGCTATGTTGCTCAGCCCCTTCTGCTTTCACTCCTTGTTTTTTACGATGATCGACAGAAGACCATTTGCCTGTTACCACGGCTTCTTCAGCTTCGTGAGCTATTTCCGGACGAAGATTTGGCTCTTCGCTCCATTCTATTTTTGGCACAGCAACAATCGGATTATTTCCTTTAATTGTTATCTGTTTTCCTTTCTTATATTCTTTCTTCACAAAGCCTGTATCTACCTTCGTATAAAGGTCGGCATCTTGGCTTAGCTTGAATGAAACCTTCTTCGCTTTTGCATCTGGAGTTATCCATTCAGCACCATATAGTTCAGGTAGAAGTTCTGAAAAATCTTTTCCTGTATCTAACCAATGCTTGTGTACTCCACCCTTCACTTCCAAAATCAAGCTTGGAGATGCCGGAGCAGGCTTTACAGACTGTTCTTTACTTGCTACAGCTATTGCTGAGATAACAGCCTGACCAGCAAGTGTTCTAGGGAAAGACACCTCAAGGATACCATCTTTTGCATGACCTGTTACAGTCTTCTTCAAAAGTTTATCGTGACCAACTTCCCACCAGATGTCTAGTTCTTTCAAAACAGTATCTCCACTGATGGCAACATCAAAGATGCGATAGCCTTCACAATCCATACTTCTGTCTGTACCCCACCAAGGTTCTACAAAATATAGTTCTACCATGTATTCGCCATCTGGCAATGGAAATTCGTATTTCAATTTATCACGACCATAACGGAAAGTTTGGAAAAGCTCCCAATCCTTTGTGCCTGCTATTGGATCTTTCGTTCTGCGTTGAGATGCTAAGAAATTTGGAAGATTACCAAAGTCATCAGTCCAAGACAATGAGCCCCAATAGTTTCCTTCTTCTTTGTGCACATCAGCAGCCCAAAGGTTTCCATTTTCGTCTACAAAATCAGCGCCACCACTATTTACACGATAGATATAATTATACCCTGCTTGAGGTTTCGTCTGATTAGAGATATCTTTATATAGTTTGTCGAAAGATGGCGATTGAGGCAGATTATCCATTACGATATAATCTTCTGCCACAGCTTTGCCATTTACATAACCAACTGCATATAATACATTATAGTTGATGTCAACTCCATCCCAAGTGAAGTGCGTGCCAATACCATTTCTGGTACGTTTTCCTAACGAGATAGATTTCACATCATTGAATAGTTCTACTTCATCACAGTTAGAGAAAACAACAATACCATCTTTCTTTCCTGTTTCTGTCCAACGATTATTCCAAGTATGAGATACAAGATAAACCATTGGGCTTTCTTCCTTCGGAATATAATTAGAACGATACATATAGTATACATCCAAAGGCTCTTCCCAAGGTGTCACCAATCCTTTATAGTTGAATGGTCCGATGCGATCAATATCTCTAAAGCCTTCTTCGTTTTGCACTCGTCCCGGATTGTCGTGTGAACTATATATCCATTGAAACTGTCCACAGATGCTATCCTTAGCTTGTTCGGCAAGTCTCACTTTCATTTCCATCAGGAAGTTCATGCGATCTTCGCTCCATGGTCCATCTTGATCGAAGCCACCTTCGGTATGCATACCGATACTTCTCCATGCACCATATTCTCCATTGAGCAACTGTTCAGGTTTGCTCATCTCTTTATCATATTTGTAAGGATCACCTCCATAAGTACCTGACCAGTTTTGCACCACATTCCAGTCTGTGCCCGAACCTCCATTGCAAGTGGTCACCAAACGTTGAGATGGTGATGTAGGATCCATCTCGCGAATAATTTCTGTACACTCACGTGCAAAATCTTCTGGCAATGTACTCTCATTTTGTAGTCCCCAAAGCACCACGGAAGGATTGCTTCGTCTTTCTTTTACCCACTCTCTCAAATTAGCTTTGAATGTCTCTCTAAATTCGGGGGTGTCATACCACACATGGGCAGAAAGTTGCGTCCAAAACAAGATTCCTGATCTGTCCCACATTTCTTGATATAGCAGATTGTGAGGTTGATGTGCGTCACGGAATGCATTGAAACCTGCAGCCTTCATTTGGCTTATACGCGACATGATTTGATCGTCACTAAAAGCATGACTTTGTCCCAACATATGTTCATACTCGCACACTCCATTCAAGAAAACAGGCTTACCATTTAAGAAGAAGCGCTGATCTCCATCGGTGCGGTAAATTGGCCAAGAAATCCAACGGAATCCATAAGGTGTGGTCTGTTCGTCAATCACTTTTCCGTTTTCCTTCACCATGGTCACCAAGTTGTACAAGTAAGGATTTTCAGTATCCCATAAATATGGATCAACAATCTCTTTACTCACTTGCTTCACGGCTCTGGTTTCGTTCGCTTTGAGTGTTATATTTTCAGTAATACGTTCTACCTGAATACCATCTTTGTTGGTTAGCTTTTGTATCAACTCTAAATTTCTCTCTTTGTTGCTGTAGTTTTTCAGCTCTGTACTTGTATTCAGCGTGAATACATTTTTGCCGTTCACTTTTTTAGGTTCATGATTCCATGCATGAATTCCAAAAGGTTCTATTCTCGTGCTATTAGTCACAACAAGTGTCACTGGACGGAAAATACCCATCGGTTGCGACCCCTCTGAGAAGCCCCATTCTGACGAACACCCACCACAAACCCATGGCGAGTCAGCAATCATCGGTGGATGATCAGCTTGAACGGCCAAAGTATTTGCTTTGTTGAAATGGATAACATCCGTTACATCAATCGTAAACGTAGTTCGTCCACCTGAGTGGTAACCCACCTTCTTTCCATTGACATAGACAGTGGCGTAAGTACCTACCCCTTCGAAGAAAAGGAAATAACGTTTGTCGGCTCCTTGATCTACAACATCAAACGATTTTCTGTACCAAGCAAAGCCATGTTCGTTGCCATGCTTCAAACGGCGAACACCCTCATATTGATCCCAATTGTGAGGTACACTCACTTTTTCCCAAGTGGCATCACTATAAGTTTCTTTTTCGAAACCGACATGTGCTTCCTTGTTTGTATTATCTTTTGTTGTTTTCCAATTATCATTCAAAGAGAATTCTTTTCTGAATGTATTTTTATCAGGCTTTGGAAAACGAACAATACTTTTCCCTAAATCTTTGGATGTAGCAACTGCAATGCCTCGTTGATCATGCTCATTAACTGCACAGTAGAAGTGATATACTACCCCATTCCATTTTACGACATATGATTTGTGAGCAAATAGATTGTCATATTTTTCTGTTGGAATAATGAGATCATCGCCATCCCAATCTGTCCAATTTACTAGATCGTATGAGCAAGCAAACGTGTTGAATGCCTTGTAAGGTCGGTCGGCACGGAACGCTCCAAAATAGAACATGACATAAACATCTCCAATCTTTTGGATAACACCGTCGCCTGTAATTCCTTCTTCGTGATTAACTATTGGATTGCCCTCATAGCGTTTCCAATCAGTCATATTATTAGAAAGAGCGATGCCGATACGTTCTGCTTTTACATTGTTTGCAGGATTGATTCCCCCTGCATTATAGTACATCACAAAAGGATAGCCTAACGTTTGCTTTTTATCCCAGATAACATATGATTTATATTGGATAACGTTTTCCCACCATCCTTTATCTGCATCCAATGGAGATAAGATGGGATTGTCTAACGTTTGCCACTCATGTGCTTTGGTGATTTCTTTATCTGTAAAAGCCATTCCTTCTTTCAGCATGCCTCTTTCGTAGCCTCTGACCTCGCTACCAAAATAAGACATCCAATATTTGTTGTCGAATTTTTGAGCTTTATAGCTTCCTCCCCACTCATAATCGATCAAGGAGACATATCCTGCACGCTGATTTTCATCCCATCTGCCACTTCCTACTTCAGGAAAAGACAATATTCGTCCTAACGATTTCCATTCCAAAAGATCATCACTCTCGGCAAGCCATGTTTCATACCCTCTACCATCTGATCCTGTTTTGCCATTATACACCAGATATGACATATACCATTTTCCATTTTCACGGAAAACTGTAGGGCAATCCATCTTGTGATGATTATCAGAAGGAGCAATGATCATCCCATATTTATAGGGAGTTTTTACTTCTTCATATATCTTATTCATAACATCTTTCGACACAGTTTTCTGTGCCGAAAGAGTAGATGAAAAAATGAAAAATAATACTACAAGTAGTCTCGAAAAATTCATTCTTTATTTTATTTTGTTCTATGTTTTTTAATAGAATATCCAATCTATTTGGCTAGACGGATCATGCGCTCCCAAACCAACATTACGTGGAGCTATCTTTTGATCAACACTTGTAAAGCCAAGCACCATTAAAGCCCCTTTACCCAAACTTAGTGTATGTTTGCCTGCGTCAAACGTATAGGTATGTACATTCACAGTTCCTCGCCCAGGGATTTCAATTACATTGGCAAGCTTCACATCTCCTTGTCCATAGTCATTTGCCAAGGCATTGGTTTCCAATGTAGGCGCTTTTGCATATTCCTTTCTCTCTGTGTTTAGATAACCCACCAATAGATTTACTTTTTCTTTGGTTTCGAAAGTTAGAGAAGTTCCCTCTTCAAACTGTTTGTTTTCGCTAAATCTGATTGGACGCATATTCTTCAAGTCTTCTCCAAATTCTCCGATAATGAAGTCTTTGTCTGAGAATACTTTTTCACCTTTTTTCATGGAGTAGCTTGTTACTCCACCTTCTATTTTCACATCAACAGGCTTCAAAATTTCAATTGCTTGTTGATTTTCATTTCCATGCTTCTTGATGAACTCAATATTCTTCTTGAAATTAGCAAATTCCAATTGATAGTGAGGCATCATTTCCTCCCAAGTCTTATTCTTACCTTCATCGCCTCCAATAGGGATTCTACGCTGAGCTGTTTGCATACTATTGGCATACAAGTAAGTATCTTTTGTTAGATCAACTAGGTGTTGGAAATATTCCAAACTTTTCTCCACATGAGGTACTGCCTGATCTAGATCTGCAATATCATTAGAGTGTGTATATTTCAAGATCAGCATAGCTGCTTTCACTTTCTCTGAGAAGAAGTTCGCAAATGCTTGATAAGCATATACATCATTTTTAAGACGATTGAACTCATCTTTATTTTTGCTTACTTTAGATGCTGCTTTGTCTATAGCCTCTACTGCTGCATTCCCATGAGCAACAGCTTCTGCTATCAGCTGAGGAGGAGTTTCTCCCACATGAGGAAGTTTATTCCACTCCTTGTTCATATACTCAATAAGCATCTCACCTTCAGGACCACAAGACTCGTGGAAACCTGGATAAACTTTCCATTTCTCAGGGTTTACCAGTTGGCTCAAGAACATTCCTAATAGCAATGTTTGTCTGTTTCCTTCTGTGATTCCAAATTTGCGCAACAGTTTAGGAGCGATCTCTCCAGTTTGTTCGTAAGCTTCTAAAATATTCTTTCCTTCAGCTCCACAACCATACATGTCTCCTAGTTGTTTGCCCCAATAGTCTACTTCTTCGCCTCTATCACGATTTACATTCCATGCATAACGTGACCAAGCTTTATACCAAATCCAATCACGATCGATTTGTTTCAATCGCTGATCAGTTTTATCAGCCGTGTAAGGCCAATCCCAATAAGAAGCCTGAGGATATAAATGTAAAGCATTAGCTCCATGCACATCATGCATAGCATGAACAGTCTTCTGAATAAAATCTGGCGACCCGTAACGGAATGGTTCTAGATTAGCAAGAATATGTACATTAGATACGTGTACAGATCCTAGTGAACTCAAGTCAGTATGAATCTTAGACCATGAACCACGAGGCTCATAAGTGGTTAGCGATTCACCATTATATTTGTGCATTGTGTACAAGTTGTTATACAATGGTAGTGCTGCATCCATCACCATTTTGCAATCGGTATCGTGAGCACGAACAATCAATGGAGGCTCTTTTTCTATGTTTAATGCTTTCAAACCGTCTTGAACTCCAGGTATAATTGTGTTAGTGAACCAGTTAACATCATCATCATGTGTATCCATAGCTTCACCAAGACAGATCAATAGTCCTACGTTAGGATATTTTTCGATGAAAGCTGCAACTGACTTTCTTGTATAATCTTCTAGTAAGGGTGTAATTACACGATTTCTTTCCTGAGTAGGTATGCCGTGATGTTCTGCAAATGGTTTTGAGACCAAAATATTGTAGAACATTTGTATCACCCAAATGCCTCTTTTATCAGCCTCTTCTGTCAAGAAAGAATACATATCTTCGTTTTTCTTAAACGTCTCATCATCAACCTCAACAGCATAAGGATAATCGTCTAACTTAACGAGCGAAGCAAAAGGATGTCCGTTCCACAAATACAAAGAGTTCATCTTGTTTGCTGCTAACATATCAAGATATTCGATCCACAATTCTTTATCATAAAACCAAGGGAATACTTCTTCAGTATATGGATATTCATACACTGTTCGTCCTGGCAGGTAATACGTTTTTTGTACGCCCACACATGCACCACGAAGTACCATTTCGGGAGTTTCATTTACAGATACTGTTTCAGGAAGTTTTCCATTATGCTTGATTTGATCAATCAATTCCATACAAGCATACATAGCACCTGAAGCATCATTCCCTGTTATTTGGATTATATTATCTTGCGTCTCGATACTATACCCTTCTTTTGTCAACGAATCCATTTGAGATACAGCAATCAGAATTTGATGAGCATCTGTCAAATCTTTGCCCTCAGACTCGGACAATAAGGTCACATCATATTTTGTATCTTCGAGTGCTTTCTTCAACTTCTCAGCACCATACACTACTCTACTTGATGGTTCTACACCAGTTACAATCACGACTTTCTCCTTCGAACAGGATACAATCAACGTTATGAAACTGAATAGAATTAACAAATGTTTAATTTTCATTTCTGCAGATTTATTATTATTTCGGTAGAATTATTCTAAAAATTTATTGTTATAAAGTCTTTTCAAACTGTACTGACCTGTGCTGACAAAGGTAATGCTTTAGCATGAGAGCTCAGACGAGCCAAAGTATGCTATAAAACATATTTCAAGAGATACTAACTTTATCTCCGAAATAGAATAGTTAAACAAGCAATAGGCAATATCACCTATCACTTGCTAACGCTCTTCCAGCTACTTCAAACCTCTACATCCAGAGTCAGCAACAGCCTTTACTTGAGTTCCTTCAACCACTTATACTGTTTTTCTAGTCCTGCTTTATGCTTGATAGAATCGGCAACCATAGGTCCGTTATTCTCCCAAGTGTTACCTGGACCATTGGCATTCTTTAAGAATTTCTCCGCTGGTGTCCAGTTATTTTTAACTTCTATAAAAGAGCTTCCTTCATCAGTATATAAGTAGAACCAATGCTCAGGATCGTGAACATATGATGGGCTATAAATTTCCTCAACTACATTTTCTGTAATTGCTGATTTTGATTGCACTGACAGTGTATAAATACCTGCTACATCATACATATGCTTTGCATAGTGATGAATATAGTTAGCATGAATAATATTGTTGCGCATGCAATTTACAGTTTTTGTCCAGCCCCAACCTACACTAATGCCCGAATATGCTATTTCACTGATTTCATTATGACTGATGTTTATATCTTTCACGAAGCCTGCAGCAATACCAAGACAACCCCAATCTTCATTGGTTACATCTGTTATATAGTTGTTTTGTATAGAAATATGAGAACAAATTTCACGTTGATCAATCGGATCATACGGCAAGTGAGTTTCCATACCAACTTCAGAAAAACGACCAATTTGAAGTCCATTACCTGCAATGTCTCTAAACAGAGATCCTTTTATTTCTGAATGCTGAACCATATCAGCAAAATCAACACCAGCAGAGCCTAAATGCTCAAATCGGCACTCATCAACAGAAATATGTTTAGCCGCCTGTACCATCATCGCTGCCGACGGACGTCCAATCCAACCTTGATTTTCTATTCCACGGTTAAAGTTCCCCGGTACTCCCGGAGGTCTTAGTTTATAAGCATCAAGCAAATACATACCTGCCTGCAATGGCACATGCCCCATCAATGATGGACGTGTCCAAGTGGTGTAATTGAAGTTTATATTTTTGAATTGAATATGCTCTACGGGACGATCTATCGTACCAACAATATCCACCAACGTTTCTAAAGTTGGGATAACAGCCTCGGCTCTAGTCATATTTTCACCCGGACGAGGCATATAATAGATCTTGTTTGTTTTAGTATCATGATACCACTCACCCGGTTCATCTAATAATTCTAACGCATTAGTGAAGTAGAAAGCAGAATTCAAACCTTCTTTTATCATCGGTTGTGGCCATGGATGTTCAAACTGGATACGAGATTCCGGATTGTGAAACTTTACCCCTGCCGAATCACCTTGCACGGTAATTGACTTTACTCGTAGGTTGGCTATCGCCCACATTTGATGAATAACAAGCTCTAGATTTTCAGCCTTTGTCAGCCCTTTAACAGCCGAAGCAGGAATCCAAAGTACCTCGTTAACTTTATCGTTACTGCGGATTCTATCCATTTTTTCGAAGTCGGAAACATTGCGTGCTCTTGTAGTCTTTTCTCCATTGACCCACAACTGACGGATTATCAACCTATTTCCATTAAAATCAGGCACATCGGCTACCCAATACTTACCTTGCTTCTTCCAGCCTTCTAGTTTCAAACCACTGCTCAGTGTCACTGATTCTCCTTTGATAGATTCAATGATTGTTGGGCTAGTTTCTGTCCCAGAATCTTCAGGACGAATAAAAACAGGCTCATACAGATTGTATGTTCCACCTTTCATCAGGATGCGAATTGGCTCATCTTTTGCCACTTTCAGCAATCGACGATATTCACGAGCCTCACGTATTGCCCCATGCAGAGAAGCTTTAGGTTCAGCTTGTGTTCCCGCATTGCGATCATTTCCGTTTGGGGATACATAAATCTCCACCGAATAGACAGACAAGGAGATCAAAAACAGAACCACACTACTAATTAATTTACTTACCTTCATTTATAGATTACTTATTTAATATTTTTCGATAAATACACGTTTTGTTATTACAAACTTCACATCCATAATTTCTTTTCTTCACCTGCATACCAATGCCAATAAGACCACTAACCGATTTTATAGGAGTCATCAGAGATGAAGCGCTTAAGGTCACTCCTATTTCGTTTTTGCCTATCAGAGGAAATAAGTTTTGCTGATCAGCCAATGCCCAATTACAATACCCCGGACTATAGCGATTAGAAATTTTCATCTCATAGACTGACATGGCTAGCGACAATTTCTCTTGAATTTTGTCCATTGCATTCTCTACCGTCAACGACCCGATGGCATCTGCAATATATGCTTCCAGATAGTCACCCTGAGTATTATATTTTGTAGATAATGTTGTAAAAATGTTTCCTGCTGTGCATACAAAGAGAGCAGCATAAGACGAGCCTCGCAAATATGCTGCTATTTGTACTCCTATTTCCAAGATATCACGACCGAAACTTATTTTCCCTTCTTTGATTTCCAAATTTGCTATCTCTTGGATTGAATATCCCCCTCTAATATTGTCTGCTTTAGCTGATAAAAAGTCTAATAATTCGTCAACAATAAAGTGAGCAGGGTGCGATTCATCCAAACTTTCTGTCTGAATAAATTCTGCTATCTCTGCCCTTGTGGGAGCTACCTCATCGAAAGAGTAAGTAAAAGATTGAAAATCGGGACTTATCATCTATTATTATATTTTTTGATTGCGTCAAAAAACGCCTCTAAGTTTTCACTTGGCACATGCGGAGGTAGATCACAACCTGTGGAAATAACAAAATTCTTATATTCTTTAGTTTTCTCCAAGAGTTCTGTTGTTTTTAATGCAGTTTGTTCCGGGCTCATTTGTTTAAAAATAGATACAGGATCTAGATTTCCCATAACTACAATATCTTCAGGGCAATCTTTCAGTGCCTCTACCATATCTGCTTTATTCCCAAAATGCAAAGCTTTAGCTCCACTTGCTACCATGGCTTCCGTACACTGTCCTGAATTTCCACAATTATGCAAAACGATTGTAAAGTTATCATCTTGCACAGCATCAACAATTTGCTTTACATATTTAGTGGAAAACTCCATACAATCGTCGTTAGACAACAGCCCTGCTGCAGGCTCTGCTAGTACTACGCCTGTTGTGCCCGTAGCTTTCAGACTTTGACAATAGTTGATCAGAAACTCGGTACACTTTGACAATAATAAATTGATCGTATCAGGGTCAATATAGATGCCAACCATTATTTCTGACATATCATATAAGCGACCGGCCAATGAATAGGGTCCAATGCAACCTGAAAGAATAGGCTTGTCCTTAATATTTTCTGCTGCTAAACGATTCGCTTTTAGATATTCAGGAATACGCCCAGCCTCCATAGAGGGAATAGCCAAAGCTTTTACCGATTCTTCATCAGATACCAATCGACCTGTCACTGTTGGCACTTCATTTTCAGGTAGCTTCACAGCAGCTCCAAAAGCTTCTGCTTCCACAGTTAGATCCATCATTGCTGTGCAAGCTGCTATATCAAAATTCTCGGCTTGATATTTTATTGCTTCATAATGCATTTGGCCGTTCGTAACAGCTTCCTTTACGGTTTTGCCGATTGCCTCGATCCCCGGATGCGTCATCACAGGGATAGCTAGTCTAGCTTTACTGTTTAATATTTGATCTGTCCACTTCATATTTATTATGCTACTACGGTTTCTAACCAGTTTATACTTTCTTGAGGGTCTTTTCCATAGCCATCTGCACCAATTGATGTTGCAAATTCTTGAGAAAGAGGTGCTCCTCCTACCAAGACCTTAGTCTCTGGCGACATTTCTTTTATAGCTTTGATAATTGGTTCCATATTGCTCATTGTGGTGGTCAACAGGGCAGACAATCCAACCACAGCGCTGGGATGCTGTTGCAAAGTTTCTACAAACTTCTCGGTTTTTACATCTATGCCCAAGTCTATGACTTCCCAACCTGCACCTTCGACCATCATGCCTACTAGGTTCTTGCCAATATCGTGCAAGTCGCCAAACACTGTGCCTAAGATAAATGTGCCTTTTCTCTTTACTTCTCCAGAACTAAAAAAAGGTTTTAGATGCTCCATAGAAGCATTCATTGCCTTGGCTGACAATAGCATCTGAGGCACAAAGATCTTTCCATCTGTAAACTTTTGCCCTACTTGGTTCATAGCAGGAATAAGAGCTTCATTCATTATATCGTTTGGCGTAACACCGGCTTCGAGAGCTTCTTTTGTATATTCATCAGCACCCGGTTGTCCCTTCATTTGAGGAGGATAGTTCGCTGCTTGATTGATTTTGCCAAACTCTACACATTCAAAAAGTTTTTCTAACGTTGTGTTCATAATGTATATTATATTCTGGTTTAATTATTATTAAAGAAAATATATAGCCCGACCATAACCACACCTAATGAGCCCCAAGCTAATTTGGCCACTTTTGTCACTTTAATTGGTGTATATGAAAGGGTTGTTGCTGATTCAGTTTTATCTTGTAATGAATATAGGAAGATAAAAACAGCAAGGATCACAAAAATAAAGAAAGACAAGTACAAGAAGTGTAAATGTGGAAATATCACCTTACAATAATAAAGAATTCCTGTACCAATACTAAATATCGTTCCATAAGTCAACACTAAATTAATTGCTTTTGTGGAGGTCTTCTTCCAAAAAACAGCAGATAGGAAAGCCACTGACATTGGAGGGGCAATGAATCCTAGAACTGATTGGAAAATATTGAAGAAGCTAAGATCTTGTATAAAGGTGATCGCTATGGTGATAAAAATTGACAAGACGGCTCCAACTAGAACAACCCAACGTCCTATACGTTTAATCTCCTTATTACAGCAGTCGGGCTTGAAATTTTTAACATAAATATCCATTGTAAAAACTGCACTCAAAGAGTTGAGAGCTGCCGCAATTGTACCAATAAGAGCTGCCATCATCACAATAATGACTAGGCTCAAAAGCCCCGGAGGAAAAACTTCGACCACTAACTGTAAATATGCATCCTTAGAGTCGCTTAGCCCCGGCAAAAGCAAGAAACACAATATTCCGGGTAAGATAAATAACGGAATATCAATCACTTTTAGCCATGCACAAAAGTTTGCTCCTTTTTGTCCTTGTTTCAAATCTTTGGCACCAATAACAGCCTGTACCATAGACTGGTCTGTACACCAAAACCATACTCCCATGATAGGATAACCAATCAGAATGGCTAGCCAAGGAAAGTTCGGATCGCTCAAGGGTTGAAATAGATTCCAATAGGAAGAGGGAGTATTACTCACAATTTGCTCTATGCCCCCTACTTTATTGATAGCCACAATTACAAGAAGGGCTGAAACCCCAATAAGAAGTAGCATTTGAAAGACATTGGTATAAGCAATGGCTTTCAAGCCTCCTGCCATGGTAAATGCTGCTGAAACCAATACCAAGATTATGACACACCAGTAAAGGGAGATGTCTAAAATTTGAGCCATAAAGATGCCTCCTGAAAAGAGCGTCAAGCCCAACCAAGAGATTAGAATGGTGACTAACGTATACCATGCGATATACTTTCGTGTTTCTTCTCCAAACCTTTTCCCCATATATTCTGGCAAGGTCATCACTTTTGCTCCCAAGTATCGAGGAGCAAAAACAAAGGTCAACAAACAAATAAAAGGAAAAGCATACCACGAAAAATTACCGGCCACGATACCTCCTTCGTATCCACTACTGGCATTGGCAATCAACATAGAGGGACCAACATTGGTTCCCCACATGGTGATACCAATGGCAAACCAACCTAATGTCTTATTAGCAGCAAAGAGATTGTCTGATTTGTGCTTCTTAGCAAAGCTAGACCAGAGGACGATGCCTACAAGGATCACCAAATAAACGACAATGATAACGATGTCTAAGGTGGTAAATTCTATTGCACTTTTCATCTGTATGACTCGATTATTTTCAACGCCTCATCTATCTCGCTCTCTGATTTGAAATCCATTTGAATATTCAATCCTTGATTGCCCACATTATCCAGAAGAGGTTTGAGTTCATCTAAAGTCACCCAGTTTGCCATTACAGATTTTCCACCTGCCAATATTTTTTTATATAAATCGTACCAACATGGATCTCCTCCTTGAGGTTGTCCATAACCCGGTGTCCATTGTATTGCGTTCAGATTTTCCAGTTCGAGCAAAGCATCGGCATGACGCATAGCATCTACACCATCAAGATGATAAAGAGAATAATCTAGCCAGTCACATTGTTCTTTCAAAAATGGAATAGCAAATGTGCGAAAATCGTCTTCCGAAATCATTATCGATATATCACATTGCAGTTTAGAGACTTTTCCCGGTCCCCAAATAGAGAAATAGCAAAAGGCCATTTCTCCTTCTTCGTTAATAATATCGTAAATCTGATCAAACACTTTAAAGTAAGCTTCATTAACAGCTTTCATCTGTGCCATGGTGCTATCAGGATCGACCATAATATCCATTAAAGCATTATCAGATCCTTTTAAGCTGGCAAGTACATCTAAACCCTCAACCAGATCCGGACAACCTATCAGATAGTTTCCTTGCGCCTTTTCCTTACATTTACGAAGTAAATCTAAATGCAACTGCCACCATTTATTGTTTTCATCAAACAGCACTTCTCCCGAAAAATTTTCTATTTCTCGGATCCAGATCGTATCGGGACGTCCCTCCAACTCTGCTCCCAAAATTGCACCTAACGAACCGGGTCCAAGTTGAGTATTTGCCACTGGCAGAATATCCGCTTTGTAGGAATAGCGAGACATTTGATAGTTTAAGTAATCGGAGCGCCACTCTGGATCGAACCAAAACTGGTCATAATCTTTTGCCGGGGCAGGTTCATGTATCTCTGCATGTGGTGTTCCATCTTGATATAGATGCTCCCACATGGTGAGAACAATTCCTTTTTGATTCCACCAATCCATATAGCGCTTCTTTGATTCTTCAAAGTTTGACTTCCAAGTTTTCATGTTTGTTTATTGGTATTAGGTTTATAGATATAGGTTAGCTACAATAGCTCATTAAATTTCTTATTGAATGTGATACGGATTACTTTAGACATATCCATATCGTCTGTACAGTTAACACTTTCAGGATAGATAGGTATTTCTGCTCCATATTTCACAAAAACGGGCATCTCTTCTAGTGGAACTTCCACATCTTTCAACCATTGAGAGCCTTCATATATTTTACCATCAAAGAAGCCAATCCATTTTCCTTCCGGAAGATAGATGTCTCTTGTGTTTTCTGAATTCATGACAGGTGCAACAAGCATATCATCACCAAAATAGTACTGATCATCAATATGTCTACAAGTTTTGTCATCAAAGTGATGCATCCATAAAGCACGAAGGACAGGGTATCCCGTTTCTGTTGCTTTTTTACCTTGTTCCACGATGTATGGTATTAATTTATAACGCAGATGCCACCAATCTTTTACGATGTGGCTTATTTCAGGATAATGCCAAGGTTCACGTTTATGCGATCCATGATAGCGTATATGAGAAGTAAAAACGCCAAATTGCGTCCAACGCACATAAATATCATCGGGAATAATAGAGTTCATAAAATCGGGTACGCTATGGAAACCCGGTACGTCATGACTCCAAAAGCCAAAACCAGAGAGCCCAAAATGCAAGCCTCCTTTTAACGACCCTGCCATTCCATCCCACGAACATGCAGCATCACCACCCCAATGGAGAGGATAACGTTGGCAACCAGCCCATGCTGAGCGTGCCCAAACAATGCCATCACCTGTCACATCTTTGGTTATTTCGTAAGCTGCTTTTTGATAGAGTAGTGAATAAAGATTGTGTAACTTAGATGGGGTCATGGAATGATATTCAGCATCGAGGTGAATATCTTCTCCGAAGTCTGTTTTTATACAAACAACACCCATATCCAAAAGTCTTTTCAGTAAGCCTTTATACCATTCGGTAGCCTTATCGTATGTAAAGTCGATGGTTCCTGCATAGTCTTGCACACTGAAGTTTGAAGCTCCTTGAATTTTCTTTTCACTCTTGCTGATATAGTTGTTTGTCGAAGCTTCCTCATACTGTGCTGCATTGTAGGCAATGTATGGAAGTTGCCACAGACTAACTCTATATCCGTTTTTCTTGAGATCTTGAACAAACTTCTCTGGATCAGGAAAGCGTTCTTTATTGAATTTCCACTCACAAAGCCAATCTGTTTCAAACCATCCTGTATCGAGGTGAATAACATCGCATGGATAGTTTTCTTTACGCATTCTATCGCAAATTTCATTTACTTCATCAGCTGAAAAGTAGGTCATTCGGCTCATCCATACCCCATAGCTCCATAATGGTGGCACACTTGGGAATCCTGTAATTTGACGATAACCAAAAAGGATTTCTTCTGGAGTATCTCCTCCAATGATAAAGCTATCTAACACTGGCTCTTCTACCATTACTTGTGCCGAACGTGTAGAATGATCTGCTAGTGAAAATTTAGTGAAAGAAGTGGTATGCAAAAACAAACCATACATATTAGTGGATATGTAGAAAGGAATATTTTTATATGTTCTCCTATTGTTTACCCCTTGTCCATCTTGATTTCTGAGTTGTAGTGTCTTTCCTGACAAGTCCAGCTTCGCAAAGCGCTCACCAGTTCCCATAAAGCACTCATCAGGTGTGGTAGCAAAAGAACAAGTAGCTCTATTTGGTATCCCATCACGTTCCACTAATGCCAATGCAAAAGCGTCGTGACGTGCAGGAGAAAACATATCGTAAGCAGATAGCTTGACTTCCTTTTTTCCATCTGGAAAGAATCTTAGATCAACAGTTTCTTGAGGTCCTGGTTGCAAATCACTCCACCAATCGATAGTCGGTTTTGAGAAATCTACAACAGCTCTCTTCGTTCCAAAGCTGTCTGTTATGCTCCAATTATTCCCATTCTTTGTAAAAGAAAGAGGAACTTTTTTCAGCGAATCAGCATATTCCAACATCTCTGATTCCTCAGCAATGGCACTGTCATCAAAAGCAACTGAAGCTCTGATTATTTTATTGCCATAGGCTCTGATTCTAAGTTTATAATTTTTTCTGCCAACTGTGTTGTCAGGTGTTATTTCATTCGAATTATTTTGAAGTTGAAAAGGAATGGTTATAAATACGTCTCCATTTTTTTCTTCAATATGAGTTGGAGATACTGCTCTCCAAAGACGATCTCCTTGATCTAAGGAAGGATCGAAATCTAGAAAATCAAATAGTTGATAGTTCGTTTGTCTCATGATTTTAGAGGTTATATTTTTAAGGTTTATTCTTTATTCTTCTTATTTTAAGGGGTCAAGATCACCCACGTCTCTCCTTCAGATGTGCCACTAATTCCTTCTTGATATTTTGCCATCATCAGATTCCACTCGTCTATACGAGGATTATTTTCTGTAGTTTTAGGATTCAACACATCTAAGTCTTCACCCTTAGGAATGCTGATTACAAGCATCAGTTGCCTTTCGTTTCTGAAGACAAGAAGCTGTTGAAAGCTTGCATTGCAAAAGCCTTTTGCTACTTCTGGCCATTGTTCAAACTGAGTAGCATGATGATCCATATACTCTTGCTGCAGCTCTGGATCTTCTACCAGATTGGCTGTCATGATTATATTATCCCACTCTTTCACAGTCTCTTTGCTGTCACATTTTTTTCTATCAAAGATGTAGAAAGGGATTTCATACCGTTTAATCTTAATTTCAGAAAACTGCTTCGTCATTACAGACAGCGCATCGTTTATTACATGAACAGAATCAATAATATCATAAACGATCAAATGATTCTTCCATTGATATATGGATGCTTTAGATACTCCATGCTTTTCAAGCACTGCTAAGATATTTTCATTATTTTGCGCACTATCAGGAGATACAATCTCCACAACAGAAGGATAAATTTCTGCTGTGGAAACCGTTTCTACTTTTTTAGAGCATGCAAAAAACAGTGGTATAAATAATAATATCGCTATGAATCGCATATCTATTCTTTTTTATTTTTGAAATACCAATTTCAGATACTTCACATTTGCACCATAATTTTTCTTCACATTATGAACATCCTTAGTGTCACGAGAACGCTCTACAACAAGCCAACCCGACCAGCCCATTTTGTCTAATGTTCGTTTCACTTCTTCCATATCTAAAGCTGGATCATTTTCTATCCAATAACCATCTGTATTAGAAGCGTGTATCTGAACGATACGTTTTGCTCCTAATGTTTTCAGGTCTTTGATAATATCCCCTCCTCGCTTAATGATGGTTGAGAAATTGACATAACTACGAACACCCGGTGAATTGATTTTATCAATCAATTTTGCCTCATCTTTTGCCGACAAAGTCGTTTCTATTCCGATAGCAACTCCTGCAGCTTCTGCTTTTTTGGCCACGACCTTCAAGCGCTCTAATACAATGGGATATAGTTCTGGTTCCTTAACCAAGTCGCTTTGATTTCCCAAAGGCAAGAAAGCTACTTTAACACCCAAAGCAGTCATGGTGGCGATCGTTTCATCCACCAATTGTTCATAATTTTCACGCTTGGCAAAAGATTGTCCATAAAATGCTGACATGGCAATGGAGCTAAATTCGATGCCCAGACGATTACATTCTGAGATGAATAATTCTTGGAAATGCTTCTCTGTAAACTTATTATCGAAAGATACTCGTTTACCAAGTCCTCCCATATCTAGCTCGAGACCATCTGCTCCAATTTCTTTTGCCAATTCCATAGCCCCCACCTTCTGACGCTTGAGCATCATCCAGTCGCAAGCCGAAACTTTATATCGCTTATTATTTACGACTTGAATTTCTTTCGTTTCTTTCAACGAAGGCCATTGCATGTTTTCTATTTTTGACAACACTAGTTTATTAGGGTCAATAACAGCATGCTTGATATTCTTCCTTCGCCAAGTATACACAATATGAACCAAGCCATCTTTTGACTGAATGACAGAAGGATAAGAGTATTGGCTTATTGGAGAGTCCTCCAAAACCAAAGCTGCATACCATGTTTTTCCATCATCAGAAACGGCTACATTCAGCGGGTTACGTGCCCCTTTGCCATTTTTCAGTGTGTCATTCGGGATTACATGATTGTAAACCAATAACTGACGACGATCTTGTAAGGTCACAGCATCTGTTCCCGAATTGGTACTTGGCATATTCATTTTCACCATTGGTGTCCACGTTTTGCCATTGTCATACGACCAAGATTCACCTAATGCACGTTGACGCGTACGGCAAATAATCTGTAGGCTTCCATCTTTGTGCGTTAACACAGATGGTTGTATAGTACGTAACTCTTTTCCTTCGTTGATTGGACCTATCTTTTTCCAAGTCTTGCCAAAGTCTTTGGTCACCTCAAAGTGCACTCTCCAAGCTTCGCCTTCGGTGCTTGATGGAGCAATCAGTGTACCATTCTTTAGCAATACTGGTTTGTTTTTCACTGGACCTAAGAAGCCGTCAGGAAGGTCAATTGGTTTTGACCACGTCACACCTCCATCATTAGAAGTGATCATTTTGCCTACCCATCCACCAACGCTTGGTCCTACCTTATAATACAACTGCAACTCTCTGTTTGGCACTTGATACAATACAGGATTCCAAGCGGCATATCGGAGTGTATCGTTTACGATTCCGTCAGCTACATTTTGAGGCTCAGTCCATTCTCCATCTATCATACGGCTCACCCAAATGCATACATCAGGGTTACGTTCCTTTGTTCCTCCAAACCATGAAGCAACTAGATGCCCCTCTTTGCTTTCTGCAATGGTAGCAGAATGGCTTTCCGGGAAAGGAGGATTTTTCATGATAAAGCCTTGTTCTAATACTCCTTCTTTCCAACGATTTAAAGCTTCTCCATATTTGCATCGGAAAGTATAAGTTCCTGAACCAAGCTCTAGATTGATTCTATTTTCTTCTACCCTCACATATTTCACGCCTTCAGCTTCTCTAACAGCTCTACCACTTTCTGTGATATCATCAATGCTAGCAGCTGGAACCAAAATATTTGCTTTTGTATTTGCAGGGATAGTTACTTTCCAAGTAAAGTTCTCACCTTCCAGCTTCCAATCACTTTTAGCCCAACCATAAGGTGTCTTATGTGTTGCCTTAGCAGATGTTAGTGTTTCAGTTGGGTGAGGTTTCATCCAAAGCATCTTAAATCCCGCCTGATTTTTATGCGTTTTGATACCTGCAAGATCTTCATACATCCAAACAAGAACATCACCAAGCGCCATCACATGATTGTGAGAATTCATCTTCGGATTGGCAGTATCTCCATTCCAAAGCTCCCAGATGGTAGTCGCTCCTTTTTCAATCGAGTAGCCCCAACCTGGATAGGTGGTCTGGGTAGCCATAGTATAAGCCACATCTGCACGCCCACGCTTAGTCAACTCTCTCATGATCCATTGTGTTCCGATAACACCGGTGGACATGTGTAGTTTTTCTCTGTTAACGATACGATCAAGCATATTTTTGAAAACAAGATCTTCATATTCTGGCTCCACCATACCAAAAGCAAGAGGTAGCAAATTGGCTGTTACAGTGTAGTTGCTGTATTGCGCTGTTTCAGGATTGAAAAACTCTTTATTAAATCCTTTTCTTACGTTTTCGGCCAAAGCCTTATACTCCTCAATATCTTGCTTATTGTCTGATAAGTTGGCAAACTTGATCAAAAACTCTAAGATTTTATACGTGTAGGCTGTGGCAATCAACTTTCCATCTGTTATGCGAGAAGGGTCTTGCGTGTGAATCAATTCTGGCGATTCTGGTGGCACACACCAGTCACCATATTTATCTTTTGTCATGATGAAGTTCTTATCCATGTAATTATTTTTCATGTGTAAGAACCATTTTCTCATGGTTGGATAATGTCTTTTGATTGGTTCAGCATTTCCATACTGACGATGAATCATCTCTGCGACAAACAGATATGTTCCCGGCCAAGTCATATTATCACTATAATAGGTCATGTAATATGAAGGGGCAATATCAGAAATTGATCCATTTTCTTTTTGCGAATCTCTAATATCATCTAACCATTTGATATAGAAGCTTTCGTTATCATACAAAAAGCTTTCGCCAAAGCACCCTGTTGTGCGATCGCCCAACCATGGTTGCTTTTCGTCTCGTTGTGGACAGTCAAGAGGAACACCTTTATAGTTGCCTGCAATACCCCAAGTGGCATTCTTATGCAGTTGATTCAAAACAGGATTTGAGGATTCGAATGTTCCAATAGCTTCCATATCGTCATATACCATTTTGCCCTCAAAATCATTCACCGTAGGTGTACCCGGATAACCTGTAACCTCTATATAACGGAATCCATGAGACACAAAACGAGGCTCCCACTCTTCCACTCCATCACCTTTCAGGGTATAGATACAAGTTGCCTGAGCACTACGAAGGTTTTCTCTTTTCAAGCGACCATTTCCGTCTATTGTTTCAGCTAAACGAAGGGTTACCTGATCACCTTTTTTGCCTTGCACTTTTAGCTTAGGCCAACCAGTCATATTTTGCCCCATATCAATGACGAACGTATCAGCAGTCAAGGCATTAATACCTATGGGCTTCAAAGTATTCATCACTTTCATATTCTTGTTCATCTGAGCAACAACCACTCCTCCGGGCGCTTCTACCGACTCAGCTCTGAGCCATCGTCTGTCATTATAACCAACAGTATTCCAGCCATTCAATTCTTTATTGGCATCGTACTCTTCTCCGTCAAAATCATTATTGGTACGGATAGGTCCGTCGGTTGTTATCTTCCAAGTATTGTCGCTAATGATAACCTCTTTTGATCCATCAGCATACTCGATCTCAAACTGTAACAGCATTTTAGGATAGCCAAAGGTCTTCACTTTATGGGGTTTATAGTTTTGACGCATATTAAAATAGCGTCCGTTACCCAATATTGTACCTATGGCATTTTTCCCTTTTTTGATATGTTCTGTTACATCAAAAGTGTTATATAATACAGTCTTGAAATAGTCTGTTGGACCAGGGGCTAATACCTGATCACCAATCTTTTTCCCATTGATATACAGCTCATAAAGTCCTAAACCTGAAATGTATACTTTTGCAGATTTAATCTCTTTTTTGCTGGTGAATTCTTTACGAAGATAACGAGCTGACAAGCGAGCTTTATGTGCATCACTATCCCAAGGGAAAAGCTTATCTAAGCCAATCCACTGAGCAGACCAATCTGTATTTTTGAGAAGTCCCACACTAAATTTAGCGGGAGTACTCCAATCTGAGTCTGCTTTGTTGGTGTAAACTCTAACTTTCCAAAATGCTTGACTACGGCTGTCAAGAGCCGCACCAGCATATTGTACTTTTGTAGATTCTCTGCTGGCTACTTTACCTGAATTCCAAAGGTCAGCATCTTTTTCGTTTAGTTTTTCTAAAGAAGATGCCACCAAAATTTGGTAAGCCTTTTGCTCTACATTTCGTTCATTCGATTCTATTATCCAGCTGAATTTAGGAGTTGTTGTTCCTATCCCCTCCGGATTCTTTAGTAGTTCGGTTCGCAGTTCATTGACATTAGCGGAGTAAGCCAATAAACTGACAAACAGAACAGATACTAATATGATTAGTTTTCTCATAAATTGAAAATTTCAATTTTCAGGTCTTATTTTCCTTCTAAATTATCTTTCACATAAGAAACATTCGCATCGGTAACAATCAGCACCCAATCGTTGCCAGCTCCATAACCAGAGTCATGAATAAACTCTTGCTTACCGTTATTAAAGTCTCCAATGAATTCCACTTTCCCATCAACAGGGCTATACCACCAAGCTTTTTTCTTCGCTCCTGATATTTTTGTCATATCGATTTCCACCTTACGATTGGTATAGTTATACACCAGTAGATAATCATTCCCTCTTGTTGCAATCACTCGTTCATATTGCACGCCGTTGGTTCCTGAGATTATTGATTGATCTGGCACTCTATCGAAGAATGGGAACGCCAACATCAAATCTTTCATGAATTTCATTTGTTGACATCCCGGATCCTTGATTGCATCCCACCAAGGCTTAGTAGCTCCAAAAGAAGCAAGATAACCCGGGCGAATCATTTGCATGGTAGAGTTATGTCCATAAGTATGTCCGAAAGAACCTGCAAACACTGACCAATATGCATAACGACGAACGTCTTCAGCTTGCCAATATTTTTCGTTCACATCGTGCAAACCATGAGGAATATCTTCGTAAGATGGTTCTCCATCTAGCACCGGTTTAAGTGGCTCAACGGCTAAGCTACGCTCAACGAAACGCCATCCGTCCTCTTCTGTATTTTCTTCGATTGGATAATCACCATCACCTTTTCGTTGATTGTAGCGACGGTGTCCTGATTGGAACATGTTGAAGTCGAGCCACTCTTCATCATTAAACCAAGTGGTAGAGATGGTACGTCCACGAGGATGGAAAGTCATCAAGTGGTCAGAATCTATTGCTCTGATTGTCTTAGCTAATGCTTGCCAAACTTCAGGTTGCACATCGCCACGAATATCACCACCGATTAGCCAAACAATATTAGGATATTTTTTATATCGCTCTGCTAAGAATTTTCCATATTTCTTAGCATCATCTACTGACATTTGTTTTGCTTCTACAGGGCTTCCCCACACACATACGATACCTACATAGATACCTCTTTTTTGTGCTGTTTCCACAATGTAGTCCACATGTTGCCAATAGTTGTACTCACCCGGTTTATCAATATTTTTGAAATCAAAACCATTTGGAAGAGCCCAATGCCCATAAGAGTTCATCGCAGGAATGGTGTGCAAAGTAGAAATCTGCAACATGTTATACCCATTCTTTTGAGTGATGTTCATAAAATAATCTACCTCGTCTCTAGTTGAACGAGATGGCAGCAACCAAGCTGTTTCGCCAAGCCAAAAGAATGGCTCTCCGTTTTCGTGTTGCAGAAAACGTTTGTTGTCACTTACTTTCAACTTGCCATTGTCCCATGGCATTTTTGCCTTTTTAGAATCTCCCTGTGCAAAGGCTATACTCGCCACTTGCATAAGGGCTAAAAGAATGATTATACTCTTCTTCATGGTTCTATCTATATATTTTGATATTTATTATTTCGATATTTTTATATTATAAGTCTTCCCTTTTTCTGTTGCCAGATCATAAAGGTTAGTCGACTTGTCTAAGTTCAACTTTGTGAAGTTCAACGTAGCTTGATCTGAAATTAATGGAGTTTTGATTTCTGGAGTTTCGAACAATGAGTTTGTATTTGCTCCCTTTGCTTTTTTCACGCCCTGACCTTTGATCGTTCCTGCCAAGCGCACACGGAAATTTCCTCCATATTTAGAGTGTACTTTCAGCTCTGTAACTTTTCCATTCTTCCAAGTCATATCAATTTCGAAGCCTCCTCGTGTCACCAAGCCCTTCACTTCTCCATCCTTCCACACCTCAGGCAGGGCAGGCAGGAGATAAACAAAACCATCGTGACTTTGCATCAGCATTTCAGCAATACCTGCTGTGCAACCAAAGTTTCCATCAATCTGGAAAGGTGGATGTGCATCGAACATATTGCTATATGTTCCTCCTTTTTTTAGCTCGTTGGTTACTAAGTCTAGTTGGTTAGTCAGAAGCTTATAAGCATGATCTCCGTCCAAAAGCCTTGCCCATAGACACACTTTCCAGCCCATAGACCAACCAGTGGAAGGGTCTCCTCTGTAGATCAATGATTTTTTTGAAGCTTCGAAAAGCTCAGGAGTTCTGATAGGAGATATTTGATTGCTTGGAAACAAGCCATATAGATGCGAAACATGTCTGTGTTTATCTTCCGGTGAATCCCAGTCATGCATCCATTCTTGCAACTGATTATGTTTTCCGATTTGCATTGGAGGCAGTTTTGCTCTCTTCATTTTCAAGGTATCAGCAAACTGAGCATCTATACCTAGAAGCTCTGAAGCCTTGATAACATTAGAAAAAAGATCGAAAACCAATTGATTATCCATCGTTGTCCCTGCTGCTGTGGTTGCTTTATTATTGCTCCCTGCATGTGTATTTTCGGGAGAGTTGGAAGGGGTTACCACGAGCCATCCATGCTCAGGTTCTTCAATTAAGAAATCGTTGAAGAACATGGCAGCACCTCTCATCACGGGGTAAACCGATTTCAAGTAATCTAGATCGCCAGTATACTCATATCGATACCATAGATGTTGGCTCACCCATGCACCTCCTGTAGGCCACATGCCTGATGGAGCTCTGTCGACAGGAGCTGTAATTCTCCAAATATCCGTATTGTGATGCAACACCCATCCTCTGGCATTATACATCAGCTTTGCTGTATGCTCTCCCGTTTGTGCCACCTCTCGAACCATCTGTAGCATAGGCTCATGCATCTCCGACAAGTTTGTCATTTCAGCAGGCCAATAGTTCATTTCCACATTGATGTTAGTGGTATATTTACTATCCCAAGACGGCAAATAACGATCGTTCCAAATTCCTTGTAGATTAGCAGGTTGAGTATTAGGCTGAGAACTTGATATCAACAGATAACGCCCGAATTGGAAATAGAGAGCTGCCAATTGAGGATCAAATGTTTTTGCAAAATCTCTGATACGTACATCTGTTGGCTTGTTTGCCTCTTCTGTCCATCCTAAATTTAGGCTCATACGATCCATATATTGGCGGAAGAATGTTGTGTGCTCTACCTTCGCTTTAGAATAATCATTGGCAAAAGCTTTAGTCATATATGCTTTACACTTAGCTGTTTTATCTCCCGTAATATCATTATAGTTCACAAAGTTGGTTGCTATCGTTACATAGAAAACAGCCTCGTCTGCTCCATTGATAGAAATCACATTATCAGATACATTGTAACTACCACCTTTCACTTTAGGCTTGATTCTAGTTTCCAGTTGCACCTTTCCACTTTGTTTTTCGTGTGCAGGTGTCAATCCTGTTAGCACCAACTGATTGTCTTCTACGCTTCGTTCTACTTTTTCTTGTGGAGTAGTCAGAAAAGCATTACAAGTGATGCTTCCGGCTTTGTCTGCAGTTAATCTCACAATAATAGCCTGATCGGTAAATGAGGTAAACATCTCACGTTTGTAGGTTACATCTCCCACTTTGTAAGTCACTGTAGCAATGGCATTACTTATATTCAGATCGCGATAAAAATCGGTATATTTATCATGCCCAGGAAATGAGATAAACAAATCTCCCATTGTTTGGAATGGCATCCCATGATTTTTTGGAGACATGATTTTAGCTGTTGCCAAGTCCTGTGCTTCTAGATATTTACCTTCGAAAACTAGACTACGCACTTTATCAAGTACACCATCTTCCAATTTATGAGCATTACTATTTGGCGATCCTGCCCAAATTGTTTCCTCATTGAGCTGAATTTGTTCTACTGCCGGATTTCCAAAAACCATAGCACCTAATCGCCCATTCCCTAGAGGTAGAGCTTGATTCCAATCTAATGCTGGCTTATCATACCAGAGTTTCAGATCTTGCGTGTTCGCTTTTTCCACAGCAAAACACGAAGCTATGGAAGCAACACACAACAGAAGAAGTAATCCTATATTTTTCTGCATCTTCCTTTTATTTTATTCAATTATTCCAACTTTTTTCAAAACTTCTATCAAAGCTTCCTTGCCCTTAATGGCATTCGCTGGCAACTTTTCTCCTTTTTCACCAAAAGCGTACATTTGAGATTCTTTTTCGATCGTCACTTTCGCTTCGTCTATCATCTTTTCATTCATCCCAAAATGCTTAACTATAAACTTATACATTGCATCTCGCTTAGAAGGTCCATAATCGTGCCCTTCATTTATGAAATGCGCATTTTCCACATTTTCAGTAGCACCATAAAATCCATAAGTGCGCTTCAAGAATGGATATTCCAATTCTGGCACTGTATGTGACCAGTCTTTTCCATCTGTAATCACCAATTGAGGTTTAGGTGCAAACATGGCAGCAATCTCTGCATTGTTTGTTCTATTGCCACAAAGATGTGCAGGCATACCACTTTCGCAAGGACAGCCACCTACAAAGTGCGACGACAGCATCACTGTAGGAATGCTAAGAGCTACACGGTCATCCATTGCAGCCAACATCATCGTCAGGCTACCTCCACCCGATCCTCCTGTAACACATACTTTTTCAGGATCAGCTTCTTTAAGCGTAAGCAGATAATCTAATATTCTGATCACATTCAAGGTCTGAATCGTATTAGCTGCACTCAATCGGTGCAGTGGCCCATCAAATTGCAAAAGCCCTTCACCCCATGCAAATAAGTCCCAGCTGACAGCAATAGCACCCATGCGTGCTTGGGTAGCACATCTTATTTGCTGATCTTCACGATAGCGGCCATTACCAAAATGCCCATTGGGATTCAAGATTACAGGAAATTTGCCTTTCAGTTTCGCTGGCTTATAGATTGATCCTGCAACATAAACTCCTGGAAGAGTTTCTATTGCAAAGTTTTCGACAGTATAGCCATCATATTTTCTCTTTGCTGTAAGCATTACCTTTGAATCTGGCTTCGCAGGCATTGGTGACAAGCCTAATGCTTCAGGCAGGCAAGCCTTTATTTCCGTCTTGCGTGTTTCCCAATCAGCCTTGTTATCATATAAAGTTTCTAAATAATTTAAAAACTTACGCCCTCCTTCTGGGTTAGTACGAGCATACTCAAAGCTTTTGATTTTGTACTTATCTCTATCCATCACAAAAGTGTAATCGAAAGGGGCTAGCACAGCATAAAGCGACTCTTCTACACTCCAAGGCTTGATACGCCAATCAGCATAGTTCAACACTCTGCCATCTATCATTTTGGCATCATACTTGATTGTTATGTTAAACTGTTTTTCGATGCCGTGTAACACATCAATCAAGGGACGAGAATATGCACTGTCTGCTGTCTGGGTATTTTGAGCATACCCACAGACAACAGACAATAAACATATTATAATTATATAAGTCTTTTTCTTCATATAATATGAATTCAGATCTAAAGCCGTCAGCCTTATTGAACTACAATATTAGCTTTCTTATTTAGACTTGATTTTTTTTCGATCGGATTCTTCAAACGATCTAAGTAGTTATTTTTCAAAATAATGTTATCCGTTTTTGCACCATCTAATGTGATGTATGCACTACTTCCTGCTTCAGGAAAGCTACCTTGGATAAACATATCTTTCACATCGGTCACCTCCATCACAGCTTTGTCTGCCAAAGGCTGGGGATTGTAAACATTGTTTAATCTTAGGTTTGATGCTCTTTCGAATTTGAAGGCAGCACCTATCTTGGTATTTACTCTCACATTTTCGAAAGTGATATCTTTAGCATCATTCACCACAAAACCTGTTTGAGCATCCATATTAATATCAGAGAATGTGATATTAGAAATAGGCGACTCTTCGATTCCTAGCACTGTGGTAGCCATGTTTACATTTGTACCTGTCAAGCCAGAGATATGAATATTTCTGAAAATAGGAGTACGATCAGTAACTGGTTCTGCAGGTACATCCGAATAGAATAGATTGAGTGTTACAGCTTCTTTTTGAATATTGTTCATCACAATATTGCTCACTCTGATGTCTTCTACAATACCACCTCTACCACGTGTAGATTTCAAACGGATACCTCTATCAGTTCCGTCAAACACACAGTTAGAGATCGTTACTCTGCGCACATCTCCAGACATTTCGCTCCCGATTACCACACCTCCGTGTCCGGCACGCATCACACAGTTGGTGATGGTGATATTTTCGCATGGGGTAGCATATTCACGTCCTTGCAAATCGCGACCAGATTTCAACGTCACACAGTCGTCACCAACAGTGATGTTACAATTGGCTATAATCACATTCTTACAAGATGAAGGGTTAATTCCGTCTGTGTTTGGCGCATCTGGATTATTGATCGTTACACCTAAGATGTTCACATTTTCACAAAACTCTGGATTGATTGTCCAAAATGGAGAGTTAATAATTGTAACACCTTGCACTGTAAAGTCTTTACACTTGTATGGTTGCATTAATGGTGGACGGAAGAACTCCTTCGCCAATGTTCTTTTCCAATCCGAATTATCTTCTATCTTAAAACCAGGATTGGCTTCTCTCCACATTTTTTGATAGCCTTGCAGCTCTTTCTTGAATGTTTCATCTTTGTGTGCTCCCTCAAGAGTAAAAGTTCCATACCACCATTTTTTTCCATTACCATCAATAGTTCCTTCTCCCTTGATCGTGATGTTTTTTTGCTCATAAGCATAAAACATTGGGACAAAGCTATTCATCACAACACCCTCGTAACGCATTTCTACGAAAGGAGTATACTCAGACATGTCATCTGAAAATTTGATTGTTGCTCCAGCCTCAATATCAACTGTAATATTACTTTTCAGAACAATAGGTCCAGTTACGTATGTCCCTGCAGGGAAAAACAAGGTTCCTCCACCTCCAGCAGACAATTTTTCAATAGCCTCTTTGATTACTGCCGTGTTAGACGTTTTGCCGTCTGCCTTAGCACCAAAGGCTTGCATATTAATCAATTCTGCTTTTGCCATCAACGACAGCCCTAAAGCGATGATTAGTAAAGATATTTTTCTCATCAAAAAAAACAGTTCGTTATATTTTTTAATCTATTATTTCGTTCCTTCTTTCACTTCACCAAACTCAGTTTGTTGCAACTCTACTTGGTTTAGTATATTTTTCTTTTCTTCTTCGGTCATTTGTCTTTGATAGCCTCCAAAAACAGCTTGATTTTGGTTTATTTGTGGCTTCTCAGAGAACACCATATTTACACTTGGAGCCACGCTTTCGAACTCGATTTCTGCCGGTGTAGCTGCATGCTCACCCTCAAAAAGCACTCTAGCATGAACTTTGATTTTACCCGGAGTCAAAGTCGAACGAATTAGCACTGGAGCTGATCCAAACTCAACTGCACGAGGGTTAGCACCAATACTGGCATCTCCAATAATTTCACCTTCGCCACTCACTGTAAATACAATATTTTCTTTTGCCAAACGCTTCACGTTTCCTGAATCATCTGTCACTTCACAGATCACTGGTACAAAGTCAGCCCCATTAGCTACTAAGTCTAATGCTTCGTTATCGATAGATAGTCGCAGTTTAGTAGAGCGTCTTGATGGCATTTTCTTAGTTGTGGCAACTACTTTACCATCAATCAATCCTTCGGCTACGAAAGATACGCGTTGCCAATTTTTCTCTACATAAGAATGCACTCGCATCTCATTAAACTCGTATACATCTTTGAATATAACCGGAGGATTTGGCATTCCAAATTCTTTTCTTGGCACTTTTTGCACTAACGTATCTTTCTCATAAACAATCAAGCGCACTTCGTCACAGTTTGTAAACACTGTTACATCTTTGCTCGAGAAAGGAGTTATCTCATGAGCAATAAACACCATTGGTCCTGTTTCGGCAAATGGGTGCTTAAGATTAGCATCTACTTGACTTTTGAACACTTCATAGCTATATTTTTCTTGACGGAAAGCATCCATAATTCCTCCCCAATATGGGTCTGGGTGATAACCTCTTTGATGGTCAAATGGATGCCACAACGCACCTCCTATAAACTGCTTATCAGCAGGACACATCTCATCGTAAGATTTAGCATGATGCATTGCTTGGACTAACATTGGTCCCTCGCCCCAGCTTCTTGATGCTCTGTTATTATTGTTATGCGCATACCAGTCATCAACATTTTCGGCAAACTCGCGTGTAAAAATACATTGTTCAAAATTGCCAACATCTTTTGGCCAACCGTAAACCACTTCATAATTTTCGGCTACTCCCGCAGAATGATGATCTGCCACAGAGATAGCACCTGGTTGTTCTGCTCTAGTTATCTCCAACGCTTTCATAGAGAACTCTAGCGGGAAACGGGTTTCATTAAGAATAGGCTCCCACATCAACACTGAAGTGTGATTTCTATCACGACGAATCATATTAGTTATATCTTCGTAAACCAAATCAGCAAACTTTGGATCCTTGTTCCAATACTGCCATCCTGGAGTTGCCACAATAACAAACATCCCCAACTCGTCACACGCATCCATAAAAGATGGATCTTGAGGATAGTGTGCTACACGAATGATTCGGAAACCGGCATCCCTTAATTTTTTTGCATCTCTCCAATGTTGACTATTTGGCACAGCATTACCCACATAAGCAAAGTCTTGGTGACGATTTCCTCCAATCAGCTTATCAGCCAATTTTCCATTTAGCCACATCCCATCTTTTCCTTTGAACTCTACTTTACGGATACCAACTCTGGTAATACCTCCGTCTAAAGATTTCCCATTAGAACCTACTACTTGTGTCACCAACTTATATAAATGTGGCGCATCAGGCTCCCACAACTGAGGATTATTTACTATTATTTTCTGTGTAACGGCTTTTTCTTCTCCAGCCTTCAAATTCATCTTCGAAGAAGCTTGTCTGATCACTTTTCCAGCATTATCAACAAGCTGACTTTTCACCGTCACTGTTTGATTTTTTTCGAATTTATTCGAAACATCAGTGCTGATAATCACTTCTGCTTTTTTATCGTTTATTTCACCATATTGCACATGTACACCACCTCCGGCAACCTTATCTACTTTGTTCGGATCCGTGATATGTACTTTAGAAGTTGCGATCATCCAAACATCTCTGTAGATACCACCATGATAGGCAAAATCTAGCGTTGCTTGCTTTTTCCCCGGAGGATAGTTTTTATCATCCGAATTATCTACATGAACAGCAATCACACACTTGTCTCCCGGCTTCACGCCATATTGAGTCAGTTCAATACTAAAAGGCAAATAGCCACCAAGATGCTCTAAAACCTGTACACCATTTAGATAAACAACTGATCTACCCATAGCTGCTTCAAAATAAACATTTATTAGTTTATTTTCGAGAGCTTGATCCACTACAAAATGCTTGCGATACCAAGCTGAGCCTTGATAGTTTCTACTACCACTAGCCTCCGCCGGCATCAATTGCACAGTATGAGGAGTGGCAACCACATCCCATTTACTATCATCGAAGTTTACTTTTTCTGCACCTTTGGCATCCCCTCTAAAGAAGCGCCAACCGACATTAAAATCGAAAACTTCACGTCCTGATTTTTCTAGTTGATAAAAACCAGCAACAGAATATTCCGGTTGATACCCCTTAGCCAACAGGCTACTACATAAAAATAAATTAACCAATAAGGTTAGAATAAAAACACGCGTCATTTTTTAACTATTATAATATAAGCTTATTAATCGATTAACTCCACACTCAATAACCCAACGTCCAAAGAATCAAATTTTAACCACTCTATCGCATCCTTTGAGTACAAAGAAAAGCATTTTTTCATGGATGCTCCACCCCTTAACAACATGTTATAAAACATTCATGTGTTTTTTATTATTTTTCCTTTTTTATCTACTTTTGCTCTATCGGGATAGAACAGCACAGAAACAATCAACTTTTAGTAGATTATTCAACCACTCTTTCACTGTTGTTTTTGACCTGATTTTTTAAGATTAATTACATTATTCTGTTGTTCAAAACGAATAAGATATATAGTAGAAACATGATTAACAAGCCATTAAGCTATTTATTCAGATCTAAAATACAATCATCATTACTACATTAAAGTAAAACGATTAACTACATATCGACAGAAATCGAAAATAATAAAAAATATTCAAAATCAATAATAAATAAAGACTAACATTTCACAGGTATAAAACAAAGATAAGTAATTATGAAAAAAAGACTATTTCTCGCAAGCACTGCGCTTTGTCTTCTTGCTGCATTTAGCTCTAAGGTATACGCACAATACCCTAAAGAGTCGCCAGAAGTAAAAGCTCACGTTGCTCAAATGATGAAAGAAGAATGGAAAAGATCCGATGCCGCTTTCGAAAAGGCATTAGACATTATAGAAAAAGAAGCTCAAGAGGGCAAGCCTTATATTCCATGGGCTGCAAGACCATCTGACCTACCACAAGCTCAAATACCAGCATTCCCTGGAGCTGAAGGTGGAGGAGCTTATAGCTTTGGCGGCCGTGGAGGTAAAGTTATTGTAGTAACTAGCCTCGAAGACAATGGACCAGGCACACTTCGTGAAGCTTGCGAACAAGGTGGTGCTCGTATTGTTGTATTCAACGTAGCTGGGATAATCAAGCTAAAAACACCTCTTATCGTTCGCGCTCCATATATTACTATTGCGGGACAAAGTGCACCTGGAGACGGTATTTGTATTGCTGGAGAATCTCTATGGGTTAACACGCATGACGTTGTTGTAAGGCATATGCGTTTCCGTAGAGGTGAAACTTATGTTGGTCGTCGCGATGACACTTTTGGAGGAAATCCTGTGGGCAACATTATGATTGATCACTGCTCAACTAGCTGGGGATTAGATGAAAACATTTCGTTCTATCGTCATATGTTTGTTGATCCGGGTAACGGAAAAGAATTGAAATTACCTACCGTAAACGTAACAATCCAAAATACAATTTCTTCTCAAGCTTTAGACACGTACAACCACGCATTTGGTAGTACACTAGGCGGTGAAAATTGTACTTTCATGAGAAATCTTTGGGCAAATAACGCAGGAAGAAATCCGTCTATTGGTTGGAATGGTGTATTCAACTTTGCGAACAATGTCATCTACAACTGGGTACACAGAAGTGTAGATGGTGGAGACTTCAAAGCTATCTACAATATCGTAAACAACTACTACAAACCAGGACCTCTAACTCCAAAAGGAGATGTAGGACACAGAATCATCAAGCCTGAAGCTAGAAAGAAAAACAGACACGGAGAATATGAATTTGGTCGTGTATATGCTGGTGGAAACATTGTGGAAGGCAATGACAAAGTGACAAAAAACAACTGGGATGGTGGGGTACAACCTGCAGACCTTGATGTTTTGGATGAAACTAGCAAAGCCTATATGAAACTTGACAAGCCTTATCCGATGGATAATCCTTTCCATATCATGACTGCTAAAGAAGCTTACGACTTCGTGTTAGATAATGCTGGAGCGACTTTCCCTAAACGTGATATCGTTGACCAACGTGTTATTGAGCAAGTGAGAACAGGAAAAGTGTATTATGAAGAAGGACTGAATCCTGATGACTTCTATCAATTTGAGCACCGTCGTCTACCAAAAGATTCTTACAAACAAGGTATCATCACAGACATCAAACAAGTGGGTGGTTATCCTGAGTATAAAGGAACTCCGCACAAAGACACTGATGGTGATGGTATACCAGATGCATGGGAAATCAAATATGGCTTAGACCCTAACGATCCTTCTGATGCTGTAAAAGATATGAATGGCGATGGCTATACAAATATCGAAAAATTCTTAAATGGAATTGATCCTAAGAAAAAGGTTGATTGGACAAATCCAAAAAACAACCACGATACTTTAGCTAAAAGAAAAAGCTTATTATAATTAAATAAGGAGCAATAAGGTTGGCGATAGATCAAGATACATTTGTGATTTATCGTCAATCTTTGTTCTCTAAAAACATTTTTATGAAACAAACATTATTCGTTCTATTTTTTCTTCTATTCTCCGTTTCTTCATTTGCTCAAAACGAGGATAAAGAATACACGAAGGTACTACAACAACGTGCTGATAAGATTGTAAAAACACTAGGTGTCCGAAACGATGCTGCATATTCAAAGGTGGTGGATGTTATTGTTGAACAATACAAAGGACTAAGCAGCATTCACGATCATTATGAGGCATTGGTGAAGAATGCAAAGAAAGATATTTCAGACAAAGAGAAACAAGCAGAGGCTATTAAGGCTCTGGAGAATGAAAGCAATGCAAAGATATATGACCTGCACTGCACATACATAGGTGCCTTATCAGTATATTTGACTAACGATCAGATTGAGAAAGTGAAAGATGGCATGACTTACGGTGTGGTGATGGTGACATACAACTCTTATCTAGACATGATTCCATCACTGAAACAAGAAGAAAAAGATCAACTATATGCATGGTTGGTAGAAGCTCGCGAAAAAGCGATGAGTGCTTCTTCTTCTAAAAAGAAACATGAGTGGTTTGGTAAATACAAAGGGCGTTTCAACAATTATTTGTCAAAAAATGGTTACGACATTCAAAAGGAACGTGACGAATGGAACAAAAGAATTGAAGAAAGAAAAAATCAAAAGTGATATTCTAATAATATCGAATATCTAGTATCATGAACAAATCATATATACTTATAGTATTCTTTTTTTTGAGCGGAATGACTTTCGCTCAAAAAAAGAATGCAGACAAACCAATACCTGCCATCACTTACAAGGATGGTAAGCTTAATTATGAACCCGATAGCTTGGGCAATCGCGTGCCCGACTTCTCGTATGCAGGCTATAAAGCAGGAGAAGAACCTATCCCTCATCCTGTGGCAACTGTCACAATTCCTCTGATAGATGGTGATGCTACTGCTCTAATCCAAAATGCAATAGATCACTTAGGAACACAAAAGATAAAATCGGATGGTTTCAGAGGGGTTATCCTTCTACAAGCTGGAGAATATAAGATTTCTGGCAAACTGAATATTAAGCACTCGGGCATTGTGCTACGTGGTGCTGGCAAAGACAAAACAACTCTTCTAGCTACTGGTAAGGGCAGAAGAACGTTGATAGATATATCAGGTGCCGGTGACCTGAAAAAAGATACACCAATAAAGATCGCTGATCAATATATTCCTGTTAACGCAATAAACATCAATTTAGCCTCAGGACATCAGCTAAAAAAAGGCGATAAAGTTTTTGTACACCGCCCTTCTACCCTCGAATGGATCAAAGAGCTAGGAGCAGACCACTTTGGTGGAGGGCTTGGATACCTTAGTTGGAAACCTGGCGATTATGATATTTTTTGGGATAGGACAGTGACAGCCGTAAATGGCAATCAAATTAGCATTGATGCGCCTATCACGACAGCCTTAGATCCACAATATGGTGGAGGATATATCATTCCATATACTTGGGATGGACGAATAGAAAATGTAGGAATCGAAAACCTTTCATGTATCTCAGAATACGACAGGGCTAACCCAAAAGATGAGGCACACTCATGGGTTGCTATTTCGATGAACAACATACAAGATGCTTGGGTAAAGAATATTACATTCAAACACTTTGCTGGTTCAGCTGTGTCCGTGCTCGAAAAAGCTAAAAGAGTTACAGTAGAAAACTGTAAAGCTTTGGCGCCTATATCAGAAATAGGCGGACAAAGAAGATATACATTCTTTACTTCAGGGCAACAAACACTTTTCCAACGCCTATACGCCGAAGATGGCTATCATGATTTTGCAGTTGGCTTTGCTGCTGCTGGTCCAAATGCCTTTGTTCAATGTCAATCTGAATTGCCACATAGTTTCAGTGGTTCTGTAGAAAGTTGGGCTTCTGGAGCTTTATTCGATATTGTTAATGTAAATGGTAACGCTTTAAGCTTCAGAAACAGAAGACAAGAAGCACAAGGAATGGGTTGGAATGCAGCTAATAGCGTATTCTGGCAATGTTCTGCTTCATTAATAGAGTGTTTTGCTCCACCTACTGCACAAAACTGGTCTTTTGGTTCATGGGCAGAGTTTTCAGGAGATGGCAAATGGGAAGATAGCAACAACCATGTAAAACCTAGAAGCTTATACTATGCACAATTGCAAGAAAGACTAGGAGACAAATATACTGACCGAGCAGATTTGCTACCTGTGGATCGAGAAGCTTCTAGTTCGCCATCTATAGAGGTGGCTGCTGAGCTTACTAAACAAGCTTATAAAGCGCCAATCACTCTCTTTGAATGGATTGATCAAGTTGCTCAAAAATCAGAAAACGAAAATGAGCAAGCTCCTATATATAGTGCAAAACTAACTCCTGCTCTGAAAACTAGAAGCATCAATCCTCTATTGGTCACTAATGGTTGGCTAACCAGAAATGAAGAGGTGCAGCATGGAGGCAAACACAGTGTGCCATGGTGGAGTGGAAGTGTGAAACCAACTTTCCTTGAGAAAAATGCTAAAGTTCATATCACTCGTTTTGTACCTAGACGAACAGGGACAGGCTTGACCGATGATCTGAATACCGTTGCTCAATGGATGAAAGATGAGAATGTTATTGCTATCGACCATAACTATGGTTTGTGGTATGATCGTAGACGTGATGATCATGAAAGAATTCGCCGTATGGATGGTGAGGTATGGGCTCCTTTCTACGAACAGCCCTTTGCTCGTAGTGGTCAAGGCATTGGATATGACGGAATGAGTAAATATGACTTGACAAAATATAACGATTGGTATTGGTCTCGCTTGAAAGAGTTTGCTCAATTGGCTGATGAAGAAGGATTGATATTGATGCACCAAAATTATTTCCAGCACAACATCATCGAGGCTGGTGCACACTGGACTGATAGCCCTTGGCGCCCTGCAAATAACATCAATAATACAGGTTTTCCTGAGCCTGCACCATATGCCGGAGATAAACGGATCTTTGTTGCAGAACAATTTTATGACATTGATCACCCTGTCAGAAGAGAACTTCATAAAGCATATATCAAACAATGTTTGAACAACTTTGAAGACAATAGTGTAATCCAACTGATTAGCGAAGAATACACTGGTCCTCTTCACTTTGTTGAGTTTTGGCTCGATGTGATTGCTGAATGGGAAGCCGAAACTGGCAAAAAGCAGTTGATTGCTCTTAGCACTACAAAGGATGTACAAGACGCTATCTTGGCCGATCCTGTTCGTTCTAAGATTATTGACATCATCGACATACGTTACTGGTTTTACAGGAATGACGGAACGACTTATGCTCCTCAGGGAGGACAAAACTTAGCTCCTCGTCAACATGCCAGACTGACCAAACCCGGAGGCATATCTTTCCAGTCTGCCTATCGTGCAGTCAATGAATATAAACAACAATTTCCTGAAAAAGCTGTCACATACTATTCGAGCACATATCCTCAACAAGCTTGGGCTATATTTATGGCTAAAGGCTCTTTGGCTAGTTTACCAACAGTTGACAACAAGCAATTCTTTAAGGATGCAACAAAAATGGATGTCGTAACTCAAGAGAATAAAGAAGGGCAATACGTTTTAGGAAACCCATCGGTAGGCTATATCGTATATTCCGAAAATAAAAATTTAGACATCGATTTCATTGACTCTAAAAACACATATGATGTTTATTGGATAAATAGTAAAACAGGAAACATTACTAAAGGAAAACAGCGACTAAAAGGAGGCAGCTCCATGCAGATTGAAAAACAAGAAGCAGTTTTGTGGCTTATAAAGAAATAACACCAATGTAATTATTATGAGAAAAAGTATTTTATTTTTATTTGTTTTAGCAACTACAATTTTAAGTTCTTGCGGTACAAGCAAACAACAAGAAGACGAGAAAGAAGTATATATGTTTACTTCTTTCCACGAACCAGCTACTGAAGGTTTGAGATTCTTGTACAGTTATGATGGTTATGCATGGGACAGTATTCCCGGTATATTCTTAGCTCCAGAACTAGGAGATAAAGTGATGAGAGATCCAAGCATTGTAGTGGGTCCTGACGGCACATTCCATTTTGTATGGACTTGCAGTTGGACAAACGAGCACGGATTTGGGTATGCTTCGTCTAAAGACCTGATCAACTGGTCGGAGCAAAGAAGAATCCCTGTAATGGAGTTTGACACTACCACTGTCAACACTTGGGCTCCCGAGCTATTTTATGATGATGTAAACGACGATTTCATTGTTGTTTGGGCATCTACTATTCCTTTCAAGTTTGAAAAAGGCATAGAAGAAGAGCGCAACAATCATCGCCTATATTATACTCGTACTAAAGATTTTCAAGAGTTTACAAAGGCTGAATTGTTCTACGATCCGGGATATAGCTCTATTGATGCTATCATCGTGAAAAAAGATGTTGACGATTATGTTCTTGTTTTCAAAGACAACACTCGTCCTGAAAGAAATATCTTATCAGCTTTCGGAAAAACAGCAGTTGGTCCATACGAAAATCCTACAGAAAAATTCACAGAAGAGTTTACCGAAGGTCCTTCTGTCGTAAAAGTGGGAGACGATTGGTTGATCTATTTCGACTCGTATAGAAAGGGTACTTATGACGCCGTTTCTACAAAAGACTTCAAAACTTATACAGACATAAGTGATAAAATTTCTATACCAAAAGATCACAAACATGGTACGATCTTTAAAGTGAAAGAAAGCGTATTGAACAACTTGAAATCAGCAAAAAAACAATAATGAATAAGAAAACGATTATAACTCTGCTTTGTTACTTTGCATTCATACTAGCTATGAATGCACAAGATGGAGTTCATCTAGTGACAGAGACTTTGTCTAATGTGGACTATCACCATGGGCAATTGAGCCCTGCTGTAGGTACACACAACATACAGACAGTAAGAGCAAACAGACAGTTTCCTGAAAAAGGTGATGGCTTTGGGTGGACATACAACCATGCCCCCATGCTAGCTTATTATCATGGAACATATTACTTGCAATATCTTAGTGCACCAGTAGGTGAACACATGCCTCCGGGGCAAACCCTTTTGCAAACATCTAAGGATGGATACAATTGGACAAATCCAGCAGTATTATTTCCTCCATATAAGGTGCCTGATGGCTTCACCAAGGATAAATATCCAGGAGTGGCAAAAGATCTTTATGCCATCACACACCAACGTGTAGGATTTTATACGGCTAAGAATGGCAAACTTTTAACCATGAGTTATTTTGGTGTCTGTCTAGATATGAAAGACGATCCTAATGATGGCAATGGTATCGGACGTGTGGTTCGTGAAATCAAAAAAGATGGTTCTTTAGGACCTATCTATTTCATACGATATAGCCATGCTTTCAACGAAAAAAACACTGATTATCCATTCTACAAAAAAAGTAAAGATAAAGAGTTCGTAAAAGCATGCGACGAACTGATGGCTGACCCATTGTATATGATGCAATGGATAGAAGAGGCTGACAGAAATGACCCTCTTATTCCTAAAATAAAACCATACAAAGCGTTTAGCTATTATAAGTTGGATGATGGACGCATTGTAGGTCTTTGGAAACATGCCTTGACTGCTATCAGCAATGATGGTGGTAAAACATGGCCAGAACTAGCACATCGTGCTCCGGGCTTTGTAAACAGCAATGCCAAAATTTGGGGACAAAGAACCTCTGACAATAAGTTCGCAACGGTATACAACCCTTCTGAATTTCGTTGGCCATTGGCTGTATCTACTAGCCAAGATGGATTGAAATATGATAATCTATACCTTGTGCATGGCGACATGACGCCTATGCGCTATGGAGGAAACTATAAATCAAGAGGTCCTCAATATGTTAGAGGCATCTTAGACAACAACGGCACCCCTCCGGGAGGAGACATGTGGTTGACATACAGCATGAACAAAGAAGATATGTGGGTAGCTAAAGTACCTGTGCCTATCACCAATATACCTTCTAGCCATGCAGACGAAACATTCAATGCCATGCCTGAAGGTAAAGAGTTGGATGTATGGAACATCTATAGTCCACTATGGGCTCCTACAAAAATAGAAAAACGCAACGACGGAAAACGTTGGTTATCTCTGAAGGACTGGGACTTGTTCGATTATGCTAAGGCTGAACGTGTCATTCCAGCTTCTAAAGCATTGGATGCATCTTTCACGGTAGTGCCAATGCAAAATGATAAAGGAAACCTACAAATTGAATTCCAAAACGAGAAAGGACAAGCTTGTTCTCGCATCACTTTCGACACGGATGGTATCATCAGAATCAAAACTGGATACAGATCAAACAATTTGATTGAGTATGAGCCAAACAAAGAATATAACTTCCATGTTTCGCTAAACACAGCCACAAGAAGCTTGACAATGAAGATCAACGACAAAGAAATATCTACTCGTCTGTTCTTCAATCCTGTATTGACAATCAATAGAGTAGTATTCCGTACCGGAGATCTACCTATTTATCCAATTGCAAATACTCCTACGGATATCTTTACTGACTTGCCAAATGCTGGTGACGATGAGCCTAAAGTGGAATATTACATTTCGCACCTGAAAACTGTTAACACAGAAAGCAAAGCAGCAGTGCTGAATGCTGACGATTTCAAATCGCACGTTGACTTTTTCAATGCAATGGAAAAAGAGAATATCGCTCAAGCATTCCCAAATGCTCAATCATGGGATTGGATGAAAGCTAATGTACCTCTATTTGAATGTCCTCAAAAGAATTTTGAAGAAATCTACTATTTCAGATGGTGGTCATACAGAAAGCACATCAAAAACACTCCTCAGGGGTATGGTATCACTGAGTTTTTGATCAACAGAAGCTATGCTGACAAATACAATCTAATAGCTTGTGCCATTGGGCATCACACCTATGAAGGTAGATGGTTGCACAATCAAGATTATGTTAACCAAAATATACACGTATGGTTTAGAGGCAACGAAGGCAAGCCACTAGAAAGGCTTCGCAAATTTAGCAGCTGGACAGCCAATGCACTATACAATAAGTATATGGTAGATGGAGATCTTGACTATCTTTTGGATATGTATCCTGACCTAGAAAACGAATTTGCAGCGTGGGAAGGTGATCACAAATTGCCTAGCGGTCTTTATTGGCAAGAAGACGTAAGAGACGGAATGGAAGAACAAATCAGTGGTGGTCGTCGCAAGCAATATGCTCGCCCAACAATCAACTCTTATGTTTATGGAAATGCAATGGCACTTTCTGAGATTGCCAAACTGAAAGGCGATCAGGCAGGAGTAAAGAAATATAAAGAGAAAGCTATTGAAATCAAGAAACTGACTCAAGATTTACTTTGGAACAAGGACAGCGTTTTCTTCGAAACATTGAGAAAACCAGGTGAATTTGCTCTAGTTCGTGAGGCTATTGGATATATTCCTTGGTATTTCAATCTTCCTGATGCTAAAGATGAATATTTCCAAGCATGGAAACAAGTGACTGACGAAGGAGGATTCCTTGCTCCATACGGACTGACAACAGCCGAACGCCGTCACCCTGAGTTCCGTACACATGGATGCTGCAATTGCGAGTGGGATGGACCAATCTGGCCTTTCGCTTCTTCACAAACGCTGACTGCCATGGCTAACGTGCTAAACAACTATGAGCAAGATGTGGTGAATGACAGCATTTACTTCCGTCATATGGAACTTTACGTAGAAAGTCAATATCTAAGAGGTCGCCCATACGTTGGTGAATATCAAGATGAAGTGACAGGATACTGGTTGAAAGGTGACCAAGAACGTAGCCGTTACTACAACCACTCTACCTTCAACGACTTGATGATCTCTGGTCTTGTAGGTCTTCGCCCAAGAGCAGACGAAGTACTTGAAATCAATCCTCTGATTCCTCAAGACAAATGGGATTGGTTCTGCCTAGACAATGTGCCATATCATGGAAAAACAATTACTATCGTCTGGGATAAAACAGGAGAAAAGTATAAGAGAGGTAAAGGTTTCTATGCAATGGTAGATGGCAAAATCGTTGTCAAAGCTGATAAGCTATCGAAGCTAACTTATGAAATGAAATAAACAAAGAATGAAAAAATTATTCGCTAGTATTGCTAGCTTATTTATTTGTCTAAACATATTTTCTATAAGCATCTCCAACCTCACGGTGGAGATGCAAAACAAACCATTGGCTATTGAAGACCAAAAGCCTAGATTTGGGTGGCAACTTACGTCTGAAGAACATTTTGTTCTTCAGACTGCTTACCAAATACAGGTGATGAATGGAAACACAAAAGTTTGGGATTCAGGAAGAGTGAAATCTTCTGACAGTCAACTTGTCCCTTTCAAAGGTAAAGCTCTTAGTAATGGTGTCCGCTATACTTGGAAGGTAAAAGTGTGGGACAACAAAGGAAAGGTATCCGAAAGCGATGCATCTTTCTTTGAAGTAGCGCCTCAGTTCGGTTCGTCTGATGCCCAATGGATTGGGGCTATTACTCGTGCAGATGCCAAACTGCCTATCGGACGACGTGACTTGCACAGTCCTTCGTTAAAGAAGCCAGAGCATAAAGCGATTTATGATCAAATAGATCCTTTGGCGCTGAAGAGCATCAATTTGAGAAAGACATTCAACACAAATAAAAAAGTTGACAGAGCTATTGTACACGTTTCAGGGCTTGGTCACTATAATTTTTACCTGAATGGAGAAAGAGTAAGCAAAGACATTTTCACTCCTGTGTGGAGCGACTATGACAAAACTGTTTACTACAATACTTATCAAGTTGATTCTTTGTTACTAAATGGCGAAAACGCCATTGGTATTACCTTAGGAAATGGTTTCTACAATGCTGTTGGAAATAGGTATCGCAAACTCTGGATCTCTTTTGGTCCTCCTACCCTACTTTTCAAGATGCATGTATATTATACTGATGGATCGGAAGAAGTTATTTCTTCTGACAATACTTGGAAATATGCATTGAGCGCTATCACTTTCAACGATATTTATGGTGGTGAAGATTATGACGCTCGTTTGGAACAAAAAGGATGGAATGAACCTAAATTCAACGATAAAGCTTGGAAGCCTGTTGTGCTGCAAAAAGCTCCAGAAGGAGAGTTGAGAGCGCAACAAGTGTCAAGCATTCGTAGCATGAAAGAATATAGTGCTGTAAAAATGTCGAAAATAGACTCTAGCTATGTGCTAGATATGGGACAAAATCTTTCTGGTTTTCCTTCTATCAAGGTTCAAGGTAAAGCTGGGCAAGTGGTTTCCATAAAAGTGGGCGAATTGCTAGATCCTAAAACTGGGCTTGTTTCTCAAAAACAATCCGGAGGACCTCACACCTATAGCTATACACTGAAAGGAGATGGAATAGAAAGTTGGACTCCTGAGTTTACTTATTATGGTTTTCAATATATACAAGTAGACGGTGCTAACATTCTGGCATACAATGAAGATAAACCAACTATTGTAGACATAAAATCTCACTTTATTTACAATGCAGTGAAACCTAATGGCCATTTCGAGTCATCGAATGAGATTTACAATAGAGCTCACCAATTGATCAAAAATTCGGTGCGAAGTAATATGCAATCTGTATTTACAGACTGTCCACATCGTGAAAAATTAGGTTGGTTGGAAGAGACTCATCTAAATGGACCGGGCTTATTCTACAATTGGGATCTGACTCAAATGTTCGACAAGGTGCTACAAGGGATAAAGGACGGGCAACTAGAAAATGGTTTTGTTCCAAATATTATTCCTGAATACGTAGTCTTTGGCGAAAATTTGAGAATCTTTAGAGACTCTCCTGAGTGGGGAGGAGCTTCTGTAATGGTTCCGTGGATGTATTATCAATTCTATGGAGACAAGAGTTTTCTTGAAAAATATTATGATGTGATGAAACGCTATGTGGACTATCTGACCACTACAGCTACTGATCACATTGTGTCTCATGGACTTGGTGACTGGTACGACTATGGCGAGCACCGTGCAGGATTTTCTAAGAATAGCCCTGTAGAAGTTTCAGCAACAGCACACTATTTCTATTATTCTCATATCTTATCAGAAACGGCAAAGCTGCTGAACAAGAAAGCTGATCAGAAAACATACACTGCTCTTTCAAAAGAGATTCGTCAAGCATTCAATGCTAAATTCTTCGATCCTGAGACCAAGCAATATGGCTCTGCAAGTCAATTCTGTAATGCTGTAGCTATCTTTATGGAGATCGTAGAACCTCAAAACAAACAAGCTGTGATGGATAATCTGAAAGCCGACATTGCCAAAAGAGGCAATCGCCTGACAACTGGTGATGTGGGTAATCGTTACTTGTTCCAAGCTTTAGCGCTGAATGGAGAAAATGAGTTGATGCATCTGATGCACAATCATTATGATGCTCCGGGATATGGTTTCCAAATTCAATATGGTGTTACCACACTGACTGAACAATGGGATCCTCGCAAGGGGGCTTCATGGAATCACTTTATGATGGGACAAATTGACGAATGGTTCTTCCATAGTCTAGCTGGTATCATACCTAGCACACCAGGCTTCAAAGAGTTTACCATACAACCTCAACCTGTTGGCGATCTGAAATGGATCAAAGCAGAGCATCAGTCTCTATATGGAGCCATCAAGGTAGAATGGGAACATCAAGATGGAGTTTTCAAACTATCTGTTTCTGTTCCGGTTAATACCAAAGCCACAGTCATTTTGCCGAATGGAAAAAAGCAAGTGGTGGGTTCAGGAAAGCACAACTTTGAATGTAATATCTAAACCAAAATAACTTTATATGAATTTTAAAAGTATCTTCTTAGGACTTCTGATTTCTGCTTTTGCCATTGGAGCAACAGCACAAACAAAAGGACTAACCAATACGACTAAAAGCCCTTATGCCAAGATGCACAGTTTAGGTCTCAGCGACGTAACGTGGACAGACGGTTTTTGGGCAGAACGTTTTGACGTTTGTAAAGACACCATGCTCCTAAATATGTGGCGCATATTTGACGATCCCGAATTAAGCCATGCTTTCCGTAACTTCGAGATTGCAGCAAACTTGGCAGAAGGAGAGCACAAAGATCCTCCATTCTTCGATGGAGATATGTACAAATGGCTAGAAGGTGTAGCATCTGTTTATGCCATCACAAAAGATCCGAAATTGGATGAGCTAATGGATCGCTTCATCAAAGTGATTGGTATGGCTCAACGTGAGGATGGATATATCCATACAGCGACCATCGTTGCCGACAAAAATAACCCGGGTGCCAAGAAAGGCTTTGAAGAAAGACTTCACTTCGAGACCTACAATATGGGGCACTTGATGACGGCTGGATGCATACATTACCGAGCAACAGGAAAAAGAACGCTACTTGATATTGCTATCAAGACCACCGATTTCCTATACAACTTCTACAAGACAGCAACTAACGAACTGGCTAGAAGTGCAATCTGCCCTTCACACTATATGGGTGTAGTGGAAATGTATCGTACACTAGGTGACCCTAGATACTTGGAGTTATCAAAAAGCTTGATCGACATTCGTGGAATGGTAGAAAACGGGACTGATGACAATCAAGATCGCGTACCTTTCCGTGATCAAAAAGTAGCAATGGGACACTCTGTACGTGCCAACTATCTATACGCTGGTGCTGCTGATGTCTACCTTGAGACTGGTGACAAAACGATTCTTGAAAGCCTGAATCCTATCTGGGATGACGTTACTTTCAGAAAAATGTATATCACTGGTGGATGTGGAGCTCTATATGATGGAACATCTCCCGACGGAACAGCTTACGAGCCTGACAGTATCCAAAAGGTACACCAATCGTATGGTAGAGCGTATCAATTGCCACAAGAGACTGCTCATAATGAGACTTGTGCCAATATCGGAAATATGCTTTGGAACTTTAGAATGTTACAACTATCTGCTGATCCAAAACATGTGGACATCATGGAACAGACATACTACAACAGCATCTTATCCGGTATCAGCTTAGATGGCAAAAAGTATTTCTATACCAATGCCTTGAGTCATACCCATGATTTTCCTTACCAAATGAGATGGGGCAACTTCAGACAAGAATATATCACTTGCTTCTGCTGTCCTCCTAACACTGTTCGTACAATTGCTCAAGCCAATAGCTATGCTTATGCTATTGCCGACAAGGGTGTATATTGCAACTTGTATGGAAGCAATAACCTGAATACGAAAACTGTAGACGGATCTGATCTTCGTATCACGCAAAGCACTGATTATCCTTGGAATGGCAACATCAACCTGAAGATAGAAAAAGCTCCTAAGAAAGCTTACTCTGTATTCTTACGTATTCCTGAATGGAGCGAAAAAGCAAGCATTAAAGTAAATGGTAAGGTAGAGAATATCAACATTGTTGCAGGAAGCTATGCTGAACTAAACAGAGTGTGGAAATCTGGTGATGTAATAGAACTAGATATGCCTTTCGAAGCTCGCTTGATTGAATCTAATCCAATGGTGGAAGAAAATCGCAACCAAGTGGCTGTGATGTATGGTCCTCTAGTGTATTGCTTAGAATCTAACGACCTTCCTCAAGGGGTTTCTATTCACGATGTGCTTATCCCGTCTGATATTAAGTTTACACCTAAAGCCATAACTATTGAGAATAGCAAAGTGGTTATGCTTAATGGAAAAGCGCAATTGCTAAGCAACAACAAATGGGATGGCAAGCTTTATCGTAAGAAAAACAGTGCAACAACTGATGTTGAAATTTCTTTAATTCCATATTATGCATGGAACAACAGAGGAAATCACGAAATGTCAGTGTGGTTGAGAGCTGCTAATTAAAAGAAATATGTCCACAAAGGGATCAAGAGTGGCAAACGTTTCAAAGAAACTATTTGTGGACTCGGAAGCCTTTGTGGACAGTATATGGTATTATGGATATAATTCATACTCATTTTTACCAAAAGTCAAGATATAGATTTTAAATCAAAGAAACAATTAAAACGGGCTATTATCTAAATGATAACAGCCCGTTTTTGTAGCAGATATATAAGATAAAAAAATAGCAAGAAACTGACGAATCAGCATCTTGCTATATCATTTTTATAGAGAGTAAGATTATTTCTTAAAGTGGTTTGGCAAGTTAAATACCTCAGCCATAGCATCCATATCTTCATTAGGCACACCTTCTGGCTCAAAACCTGCTTGCTTAGCATAGAAATAGATTTGAGCTGCTTTAGACAACGTATCGATCATGTCAAAAGTTTCAATCATCTCGTCACCTACAGCCACAATTCCGTGTTTCTCCCACATCACTACATCAAATCTATCAAGAAGCTTGATTGATTCGTCTGCAAGATCTAATCCTCCTGGCATACGATAAGGAATAATACCCAATCCATTAGGACAGAAAGCACGAGTTTCTGGAATCATAGACCAAAGAAGATAAGATATTTTCTTTGAGTCTAAAAGTTCTTTGTTGTGAGTAAGTGCGATCAAGTCTGTTGGGTGCGTATGACATACTACCTTTGTATCCTTTTTCAACACAGTACGCATGTGATTATGAATAGTGAAGTGAGAAGGTAGTTCTGAGGTAGGCATAATTACCTCATCAGCAATGATATCATAAGTTTCTCCATCAGCACTAACTCTTAGAATTGCCCCATTAGCTAAAGGGTCTTTAGCCACATATCGCATTCTTTTTCCTGTACCTGTTACATAGAAAAAGTTATTTGCTAGGCCTTCCACCTTGCGAGGTAGTTTGACTCCAGCTTGTAAAGCAGGAGCATTCTTATATTCGTCTGTAATATATTCTGTTACGTTAACCGAAATATTACCTCCATTTCTTTCAGCCCAACCTCTTTGCCAAAGATAACCTGCCACTTCTGCAATCTTATCAAGTTCTTGCTTCAGACCTGCATTGTTGTCTATTATTGATTTCATCGTTTATATATTAACTGTTTATGAATTAATTTTTGAATAAGTTGTTTCTCTTACTTAGTTATAACCTTAATAATATCATTCCTGTTCTCTCTTTTGACGAAAAAATTTCAACCAATAGAAAGAACAGGAAATTCAATCAATCAAAAATATATCAAGTACTATTATTTACGTTTTGATGTTACGTTCTTTTCATACTTTTGAACATCAGCAATATAGTCTTCACCTACTGCTACACCGTGTTTCAAGCAGAAATAATCCCATACTGCATTCCAAGGAAGGCTTTTCGCTTCTTCCAAAAGTGCTAGACGCTCAAAGTATTGTCCATTAGCTTCATATTCACGAAGTTTTGCCAATGGCTCAAGCATAGCTTGCAAGAATGCTTTTTGTGTTGCACGAATACCCACAACATAAGCTCCAATACGATTGATAGAAGCATCGAAGAAGTCTAGTCCTACGTGTACTTTGCTCAATGCGTCAGCACGAACTACTTCTTTTGCTAAGTCAATTACCTCATCGCTAAGGATTGTTACGTGGTCAGAGTCCCATCTTACCGGACGACTTACGTGCAACATGATTTCAGGAGTAAATAACAATAGAGATGAGATCTTATCTGCTACACTTTCCGATAGGTGGAAGTGTCCCATATCTAAAGTTACCATCTTTTGTTTTTTAGCTCCATATCCTAGATAGAAATCATGAGAACCTACTGTATAGCTTTCTAGAGCAATACCAAACAATTTAGATTCGATACAATCTTTCATGTTTTTGTATTCTGTTTCAAAGATCTCGTCAAGAGATTTTTCCAAAAGAGAACGATACAAGTACTTGTTCACAGTCATATCTTTAGACCCGTCATGTACCCAAACATTCATGATACATGGATCATTTTGGAATACGCCCATAGCCTCAGAAATAGCACGGCTACGTTTTGTATGTTCGATCCAGAAATCACGAATAGATTTGTCTGGGTTCGCTAGTGTCAACTCTCCACTCTTAGGATGTCCAAAAGATGATGAATTGAAGTCTAGTTTCAAGTTTTTCTCTTTAGCCCATTGCATCCAGCTAGTGAAATGCTCAGGAAGAATTTCGTCACGGTCAACAGATTTTCCACCAAAATCTCCATAAATTGAGTGAAGATTGAAACGGTGAGTTCCTGCTATATGTCTTTGTACTTCTTCTATATCAGCACGTACTTCGTCAATGTTGCGAGCACGACCAGGATAGTTTCCTGTAGCTTGGATACCTCCACCACCTTGCGCTCCCAAGGTTTCGAAACCTACAACGTCATCAGTTTGCCAGCAATGCATAGACACTGCCAATTTTTCTATTTCTTGTAATGCTTTGTCTACATTTACACCAACTGCTGCATAACGCTCTTTGGCTATCTCGTATGACTTTTGTACTAAACTGTCTTTACTCATGATTATTCTATTTAAATGTTATTTATATAATTCTTTTACTTGCTTATACTTATTATATCCTTCTGCCCAAATAGCCGAATCTTTTGGAGCAAATTCCTGTAGGCTTACAGACTTGCTCAATACCTCACGCATTTCTGCCAAAGATTTCACATCACCCATTGCCTTAGCTTGTAACATTACATTACCTTTCGCTGTTGCTTCAGATGGGCCTGCCACTACCATTACACCAAGAGCATTAGCCGCAAACTGATTTAGGAGACTATTCTTAGACCCACCACCTATCACATGCAGCTTATTCAATGTAGTAGGAGAAAGCTTTTGTAATGTTTCAAACACCTCTTTGTAGCGAAGAGCCAAACTATCGAAAATACATCTTACAAATTCGCCTATACTTTTCGGCTCTCCTTGATTTGTCTTCTTACAATAGTCAGCAATCGCCTCAGTCATCTTTATAGGATTAGCAAAAAGAGGATCATCAGGGTTTATCAAAAATTGGAAGGGTTTACTTGCTTCTGCTTCTGCGATCAGTTCTGGATATGATTTGCTCGAATTCCATTCTTTGATGCATTGCTCTAGCAACCACATGCCACATATATTTTTCAAGAATCTGATGGTTCCATCTACCCCACCCTCGTTGGTGAAGTTTTGCTCATAGGTTTCATCAGTTATAATAGGTTCTGCCACTTCAATCCCCATCAGCGACCATGTTCCGGAGCTTAAATATGCAAATCCATCTGCCGAAGTAGGCACTGCCGCTACTGCCGATGCTGTATCATGTCCGGCAACTGCCACCACTGGAATCGTTTTTTCAAAACCTACTTGTTTACAAATAGCTTCCGACAGATGCCCAATCACAGAACCGGGCATTACTAAGCGTCCAAACTGAGCCGGTGATAAACCTGCATGCGCCAAAAGTTTTTCATCTGGTTGCTTGGTATATGGGTTCAACGTCTGAGCAGTGGAAGCAATAGTATACTCCATCACCACCTCACCTGTCAGCATGAATGACAACCCATCAGGCATGAACATGATTTTGTCTGCTTGCTTCAACATTGTGGAGTCATTCTTATTCAAAGTAAAGAACTGAAACAAAGTATTAAAATTCATGATTTGAATCCCTGTTGCATCGTATACTTCTTTACGAGGTACTATTTTGAAAAACTCCTCTGGAGCATTATTGGTATGTGGATCTCTATAAGAATATGGCATTCCTAAGATTTCTTTATTCTTATCTATAGCAATAAAATCTACTCCCCAAGTATCGATCCCGATGGAAGTGATTTCTATATTGTTTCGTTTTGCTTCTTTTAGACCTTCAATAATTGATTCATAAAGCGACACCAGATTCCAATAGAAATGTCCGTTGATTTCCACAATGGCATTTTTGAAACGAGTTAATTCTTTGATACTCATTTTTCCATTTTCTAGTGTACCTATTATTGTACGCCCGCTGGAGGCTCCTATATCTACCGCAAAAAAACTTTTCCTATCCATGTTATTTAAAATAAGGTATTTTGATCGTTCTATAAATTTTGCCTAGAAACAAAAGACAAAACCTACACTAACAAAAGTATAATATTATTTCTCTTGCCAGCATAGGTTTTTGACACAATAACTGTATATTTTGCCAGTTTATAAAGTTTCTATTTTCACTTGCTCTTCGCCTAAGTTTTCTGAAACTTTTATTTTATCTTTTCCATACTGAGTTTTCAGCGATACGTTTTCAGTATTAACACCTGATATAGAAACGACTGACGATAGATCCTTATTCGTCTCTAAATTCTCTATCTGAACATTTTGAACATTACCTAGCACTACTGCTTCTCCTTGCTCTGGATAGATATTTACATTTTTAAGAACTATATTTTCTGACTCTCTAAGCTCTGCTCCAAAAGTGGCATGAATAGTTACATCTTCTATCTGAATATTGTCAATATTATGCTCTGGAAGCCCATAAAAGTACATTGCCTTGCGAGCGTTGCTGCAATATACATTCTTGATAAAAATATCTCTGAATGTAGGTGTTGTCTCGTCTACAGCTGGTAGCTCTTCTTCGTGCACTACAGTCACTCCATCTTCCAGATCTTCAACAGCAGATCTTCCTCCATAATAAAGATTGAAATGAATAGGCTCAGTAGCAATGTCAATCATGCTAACGTTAGAGATATAGATCTTTTCAACAACACCACCTCTCCCTCGCTTACTCTTGAATCGGAGACCAACATCGGTACCTAAAAACTGACAGTTAGAAACTACAATATTTTTTGCGCCTCCTGACATTTCACTTCCTACAACAAAACCTCCATGTCCTTTATAGACGGTACAATTATCTACTATAATATTTTCACTCGCCACTCCATGTTTTCTTCCGTCTTCATCTTTACCCGATTTGATGCAGATACCATCATCGCCCACATCGAACGAACTATTGACCACAATCACATTTTTGCATGATTCGATATCCAAGCCATCTCCATTTTGAGCATATGATGGATTGCGAACTTCTACTCCATCGATAATGATATTTTCGCTCATCCATGGATGGATGTTCCAAGCCGGAGAATTTTGAAAAATAACTCCTTGCAAATAAATATCTTTACAATTTTGCAAACTGACCATCACAGGACGAAGAAAATCACGCACCGAAGCCCATTCCTCTTCTGTAGTAAAATGTCTTGGCACATTCATATCACTGATGGCATCACCATGTAGAAATTGTGCTGAAGGCATCCAATAATCGTCACTTTTAAACACACCTCCTTGCGAAGTAGCTTTTTTCCAGTAGCTTTCACTTACCTTTTCTTTCCTCAATGCACGCCAAAAATGACCATTACCATCAATAGCACCACTACCTGTGATAGCTATATTGGTCAAGTCTTTACCCCAAATAGGTGACTGACAACGGCGAGTATCTAATCCTTCAAATGAAGTTTCTACCAGAGGGTACAAATCTTTATCGGGAGAGAATAGAATAATAGCTCTATCTTCTAAATGCAGGTTGATATTGCTTCTGAGCACAATTGGGCCTGTATACCAAATACCAGCAGGCACAATCAACTTTCCACCTCCTTGTTCCGATAAACTAGTCAATGCTTTGGCAAAAGCCTCGGTATTCAAATGAGTACCATCTCCTATTCCTCCAAAATCTGTGATACAAACCTCATTGTTTGGAAAAGTCGGCACAGATAGTCGTGGCATATCAAAAGGTAGATTATCATATAGATACGCATACTTATCTTTATTCTCCTTCGTACAACAAGAAGACAGTACAAAACCAATCAATAAAAGCGCTGTAAAAATTCTTTTCATATTTATATTTAGTTAAACGATTTACTAATTTATTAAAAAAAAAACCTATTCTCCAAGCCTTATCGCTAGAGAATAGGTGACAAACATAATCTATTTTTACTTATTTACTAAAATCGAAGTGAAGAATCATCCTTATACCATCATCACCACTCTTGATACGAATGGATGGAGGTTGACTCCTTGGTCCATGCTGATGTAAAGGTTTAAAATCTCTGATGCCCGGAATTTCATACAAGAAAGACAGGTCTCCACTTGGGAAATCAGGCATCGTTTTGTCTCTACCTGCCATACCTTTAGGCTCTTCAGGTGTAAACAAATGCAGATACACTCCATCACCTTCGCTGTAGACTGTAAACGGTGAATCTGTTCTGAACTGGCACCAATAAAGATTAGCATGGAAGCCTTTAAATTCAGGATAAACTAAGCCATAATCGCTTTCGCCAGTGATGGTATTGTTGTATTCTTTTTCCCACAAACCATAATTGGTTCCCGGTATTCTATTCCTCCACACTCTGTATGGCCCTCGTCCCATCCACTGTACTGATTTTACTTTCTCTTCAGGATAGTCGAATGTAAAACCAAAGAGCGAAATATTACGAGCTCCATTGGCATCATCAAATCCTCCTGATCTTCCCGATCTGTTCAGCGTCAATGCTTCCATTGTTAGTAGTCCATTCTTATCCAATTTCCACTGAATAGAGTCTACCATTCCTTTATACTTAGCCGTAAAATAGGCCCCTTCAGCATCTTGTCTTGTTTTTCCTTCCAAATATTCAGCTTGCATACCCAAAGAGATAGGCCCATTGGTCAATGGTACTAGTTTTCCCTCTTGTCGCACCTCTAAGATCAATCCAGTCTTGGAGTCGAAAACAATTTTTGTCTTCTCATTTTGCAGAATAGACTTACCTCCCTCCTCAGATGCTATTGGCTGAATATCAGCTTTAGCTGACAATTGCGTATCTAAATATTCTTTTGCCAATTTGATAGGGAAAGTGCGTGTACACACTTCTTCATTTTGCTTATTATATGCTTTTATCACTAAAACATCGCCGGCATAAAAATTAGCTGGAACATCTAGTTTCACTTTTTTAGTTTCTTTTGGTTCAATGTTTCCTAATTTATGCTTACCTGAAGCCAATACCGATTCGCTAGGTTTTCCGTTATAGGGCGAATTTATTTTCAACACTTCATAGCTCAACGAACAACCTTCGAGATTAGAAAAAAGATAGTCGTTTTTCACATATATAGTGCCATCAAAAGAGGATGAGACAAGCAAAGGTTGAATCTGAATAGGCGACCATAACTCTCTGATGGTGTAAAAACTTCCTTCCTTCTCTCTGTATGGTCCTAAGATGCCATCAGCAGCATGATCATTATCCGTATCAAGTTTTCCTCCCCAATCTACACGACGAACAGCATTATCAGAAAAATCCCACAGGAAACCTCCTGCAAACATAGGGTGAGCCGTATATTGTGCCCAAAAATCCTCTAAACCTGCCCCATGCCCTTGGTCATACATTCCATGCATAAACTCTGTTGGCATAAATACATTGTAACCATTGGTAAATCGGGCTACTCCTGTTTGATACTCAGGATAGTGATGTGTATCAAATTTATTAAAGTCTGCCCATGGATGTACAACATGTCGTTTTTGAGGATCATATTCTGCAAACAGATGATCTACTGCAGTATTCCAGCCACCCTCGTTACCATTACTCCAGATGATTATAGATGGATGATTGACATCACGCTCGATCATTGCTTTCAACAATTTTTCTCCAATTTCTGTACGATATGAGTTTTGCCAACCTGCAAACTCATCCATCACAAACAGCCCAAGAGAATCACAAATATCTAAAAAATGCTTATCTGGCGGATAATGAAATCTAACAGCATTGATGTTCATTTCTTTGATCAGTTTCACATCTTGCAAGCTCAATTCTCTATTGGTTGTTCTTCCCCCATCAGGATGAAAAGAGTGTCGATTGACTCCCTTTAATACAACTTTTGTACCATTGACATAAAGTCCATCTTGAGGTTTAAACTCCACTGTTCGGAAACCAAACCTCTCTTTGAGCGTATGAATTACATTTCCTTTTCCATCTAACAGGTCAAACTGAGCATAATATAGATTTGGAGTCTCACTTGTCCATGTTTTGATATTGGAAAATTGCTCTGAGATCACAAATTGTTTTTCTTTCTTATCCTTCTTAAAAGGTACTGTCGTTGTTTTTAACGAACGATTGTCCACATCAAGCAATGTTAGCTTCACTTCTTTGACAGCCGATGTATTGGCAGATAAAGTCAAAAAAGAATTAAACTTACCATCTGCCTTTGCATCCAAAGCTACATGCTGGATATGCTGCTTTGGTTTTATATCTAAATAGACAGGTCTAAAAATGCCTCCGAATAGCCACCAATCCGCTTTACGCTCTGCAGCATTCACAGAATTGTCTGCCGAATGTTTGCTTACTTTTACTTCTAGCACATTGGCTTTCCCAAAGTTTACTTTATTCGTTATGTCATAACTAAAACGATAGAATGCACCTTGATGAATGGCTCCTGCCAACTTACCATTGATCTTGACTTCAGCATCTGTCATCACTCCATCGAAAACAATATCGATCTGCTTATCTTTATATTCTTGTGGAAGTGTAAATTCATATTTATAATGCCCTTGCTCCATACTCGGATTTTTGACATCAGGCTTTTTATACCAACGTCCATAAGTGTATTCTCCAAAGCCTTCAAGCTCCCAGTTGGAGGGTACACCTATCTTTTTCCACTCTTTGGCGTTTGCTCCATCTGTACAGAAGAAGTCCCACTCCACGGTGTCACCTAAACCTGATCCCGAAAGCATTATTTTTTCTGAAGTTTGCCCCCAAAGTAACAGAGGCGCTATAAGACCTAATATTAAAAATATTTTTCTCATCGTATATTTATAGTTTTTAATTTCCTAAATAATAACCGGTAACCGGTGATTGATAATAACCCTGTGAATTTTGAAGCACGTAGCTTCTATAAATAGGATCTTGCATCAAACTCACTCGCCTGTCTGTAGCCTGATACGACGTGTGATAGATTCGTATCTCACCGGGCAGAGCTGTTACAATTTCTTCGCGCCAATCTCCCGAGATATCTGCCGTCATTAGAATGCTACCTTCTATACCTTTAGCCAACACTTCACCTTTCCAATATTCCACTTTATTCACTCGCTTTCTTGTTGACTGTACAAAATCTCCACTGATTAGTTGTCGAGTTTTTCCAGCATCCCACCAAAGCCAATTTCTACATGGTGGCACATCTTCATTCATTCCTATTTTTTCACCTTGTGCTGATAGAAGATACTTGTCTGTCGATCCTCCTTTTTTGTCTTCACTTGCAAAACACTCTAGTCCCGGTTTTGTGGGATCTAGATCTGTCACCATACCATCACCTACATGAAAGGTCTTGTGCCCAATACCCCAAATTCTTTTTCCCGAATCGGCATCTACCATACACACACCATAACCATTATCGTGCCAAGGCTCGAGTGCTAAGAACACTTCTAATCCTTTTCGGGTAGGATCAATATCAGTCAGATACGCCTTATCTGAGTGTCCCAAACCGGTAGACCATCTGAGAGTTCCGTTGCTATTGAGCAAACACGAACCTAACAGTATTTCATCTGTGCCATCGCCGTTAACATCTCCACAGACCATATTATGAGCTCCTTGACTTCTTACAATCGGATTTTCTTCGTCACCATCCCATCGCCAAAGTTTCTCTAGTTTTCCATTGTTTAATTGCCAAGCATCCACCACCATCAGTTTATATGTACCTCTAGCAGCTAATATACAAGGGGTTTTACCATCCAAATAAGCCATACCTATTTGATTTCTATTTTGTCTATTCAGATTCCCATATCTATCATTACGCTCCGGCCAATCTACTTGGGCTATTTCTTTACCAGTCATACCATCTAGAATTGTCAAGAACTCACTTCCTCCATAGACTCTATGTTTAGAGTCTCGCTTATAATCGCTACCTGATGTTTTTAACACAACCTCTGCTTTACCATCTCCATCAAAGTCGTAAGCTATAAATGGAGAATACCATATGCCGGGCTCGATACCCAAGCCCAAATCTTTTGTCCACAAATAAGTACCATCACTCAAATAAGCCTCTATTTTATAAGTAACACCTGTACTATCTCCTGGCATCCCCGGATCAACACCCGTATGAGGATGACGAATAATATAATCATACTCTCCATCTCCATCGAGGTCTGCCAAAGCTACACGTCCTGCAATGAGATTTGGATCTTTTAATTTGATACTTGTATAGTTTGTTTCGCCTTCAGAGATAGCGCAAATAGATTTCTTTTCTGAGTTTGTTTTATTTTTTCCATCCACTGTTTCTATCCAATAAGCCACATCTCCTTCTTGTGGATTAGTATCCACAAAATCTGTTGTTTTAGTTATTGCTTTTTTGTTCAACTTCTTGGCCTTACCATTTACAGAACGATAAACATTGAAACCAACAGACTCCCCATCGGTCTTTAAAAGTCTCCAACTAACATAAACAGCTTTACCTTCATTGATTTTATTCAAAACTAAGCCCCTGCCGAGTTTTTCTTCAATTCGCTGTGTAGCATAGCCCTTAACTTCAGGTTTCCCCTCGTTACGTGGTTCTAAAATTTCATAATAGTAATGACGTTCACGTGTATCTTGCCCCAAAAGGCTATTACTCCATAGCCCAGCCATCAAGAATAGAAAAATTACACTTATTTGTTTCATTGATATATAGTTTAGGTTTAACTCAATTATTCTAAATTCTATCTTTATGAGGTATTAGAAATACAATTAAGCCATCGGGGAGCTATAAAAGTTCTTTAATTATAAGACGCCCACAATTTCTCAAATCAAGGAATAGGCTGATGCACGTTGCAAGCGTTATATCATATGAAGATTATTGATTTCTTCAAGAAAACGATCTTCCACCATTTCTTTTTACTCTTGCACACACTTCATAACAGAAATGTGAAAAAACCACTACCAAGAAAACAATAGTAACAAACAGTATTTCAACCAAATACACCTCGACAAAACAAGACTTCTAAACAAAGATATTATATGTTTAGGACGTTTGTCTATATATATTGATTTATAAACTTTGATTTTTGCCACTGAATATCACATCAAAGATCTATGTAAGACTCTAAGTATATAAAACAAATAAGAGGTAGAAAATGGATTATCCATTTTCTACCTCTTATATTAATCTCTTATTTTCTAACTCAAATAAGAATTATAAATCTTTTATTGGATTAAATTTAGGAGTAAAGACTTTCATACATGTCCAACCTATTAAGTATGCTACAGCACAGAAAGTAAACACAATGGTATACCCTCTATCTGCACTTCCCCAATTTAAGATACTATAGTCGAAAAGCATACCACTTCCTTTATTTACCAAGAATGATCCTAAACCTCCTGCCAAACCAGTGATACCTGTGATGGTAGCCACTGCTCTTTTAGGAAATAGGTCACTACCAGTAGTAAAGAAGTTAGCCGACCAAGCTTGATGTCCAGCACCACCAATACCAATCAAAATGATCGGAATCCAGTAACTAATATGTCCTAAAGGTTGTGCCAAAAGAACAACTAGAGGAATCAAAGCTATAAACATCATAGCTTTCATACGCCCGTCGTATGGATGCAAACCATCTTTCAAGAACAAGTTAGGAAGTTTTCCTCCAAAGATAGAGCCAATAGCCGTGATCATATAAAGAACAGCAATAGGCAAAGCAATGTCAGATCCTGTCATCTTATATTGTTCTTTCAAATAGTCTGGTGTCCAGAATAGGTAGAACCACCAAACACCGTCAGTGATAAATTTACCTAAGAACAAGCCCCAAGTTTGTTTGTATTGTAACATCTTGAAGAATGAAACTTTTTTTCCTTCATCTTCTTCTACACTACCCAATTCTTTCTCCAATTCAGCATCCTGATTGGCGTAAGCTCGCTCTGCATCGTTCATCCATGGATTCTCCTCTGGTTTTTTGTATAACACTAACCAAAAAGCTAACCATACAAATCCAAGAGCACCAACAATCAAGAAGGCAATCTCCCATCCCCAAGCTTTCGCCATGAAAGGAACAGAAAGAGGTGCAACTACTGCCCCAATATTAGATCCCGAGTTGAAAATACCCGTAGCAAAAGCACGGTCTTTCTTTGGAAAATATTCAGCTGTAGCCTTCACTGCTGCAGGAAAGTTTCCTGCCTCTCCGATAGCTAATGCCACACGAGCAATGATGAAACATGTAACACTTACAAATGCAATAGTAGGAAGCATATCAGTAGGTGCATTCATCAGACCTTCAGTAGTATCGATGCCCGTATAGTATTTTGTTACAATCCCACACAATGCGTGCAAACATGCAGCAAAAGACCAAATACCAATAGCCCAAGCATATCCTTTTTTAGTACCTACACGGTCGATAAAGCGACCAACAAAGATCATACTAATAGCATAGGCCAACGAGAAAATAGAAGTAATATTTCCATAGTCATTCTTTGTCCAGTGGAAAATATGCTCTAGGTCAGATTGCAATAAGGACAAGACCTGCCTGTCCATATAGTTGATGGTGGTGGCAAAGAACAAAAGAGCACAGATCGTCCACCTGTACTTGGTCATTGTTTCATTTGTCGCACTTAATATTTTATTCATGATATTTTAACTTAAAGTCTTATTTTCTTACTCTCTTGATTATCTCAAAAGCGTCTTTGCAGATTGCTGTAATTTTACCCCAATCTTGTGCTTTGATTGCTTCTTTAGGGAATAATTTAGATCCCATTCCCACACAACCTACGCCTGCTTCGAACCAAGGTTTAAGATTTGCTTCTGTTGGCTCAACAGCTCCTGTTGCCATGATATTGCTCCAAGGCATTGGTGCTTTGATATTGCTTACGAAAGATGGACCTCCTACGTTTCCTGCAGGGAAAATTTTCACAAATTCTGCTCCACATTCTTGTGCAATACCTATTTCTGTTACTGATCCACAACCTGGTACATAAGCTACTTGACGACGGTTGCATACTTTGAATATTTCAGTATTCATCAACGGACCTACGATGAAGTTAGCTCCTAATTGAAGGAATAATGAAGCTGTACCCGGATCAACGATTGAACCAATACCAAGAATCATCTCAGGACATTCTTTTTCTAGCCATTTGTTTAACTCTCCAAAAGTTTCGTGAGCAAAGTCTCCACGGTTAGTGAATTCGAAAACGCGCACACCACCCTCGTAACATGCTTTCAACACTTGTTTAGATACTTCTAAATCTGTATGATAAAATACAGGAACCATACCGGTTTCTAGCATTTTGCTGCAAACTTCTAATCTGCTAAATCTTGCCATAATGTTTTTATTTTTATATTGTTTTTGTCTTACCCGTTATATACCCTCTAAGCCTCCCCTGAAAACAGGGAAGGCTTTGTAATTTAAAAGAGTATATATGTATATAAACTTGTCTCTATAATCGTTGAGGCATTATCGAGAAACACGTCCAGAACCATCACCTTTCATAAGGTTTTCTACTTCTGGAACAGTCACCAAGTTGAAGTCTCCATAAACTGTATGTTTCAGACATGATGCAGCTGTGGCAAATTCCAAAGCTTTTTGGTCATCTGATGGATAAGTTAGCAATCCATAGATAAGACCTCCCATGAAAGAGTCTCCTCCACCTACACGGTCAACGATATGAGTTATATCATAACGTTTTGACATATATAGTTTGTCAGAATACAAGCATCCACCCCATGTGTTGTGGTTAGCATTGATAGAACCACGAAGAGTGATGATCACTTTCTTTGCACGTGGATATTGTTTCATCATCTGAGTACAAACTGACTCAAATTCTTTAGGATCCACATCTCCTGCAGTTGCTGTTACATCAAATCCTTCTGGTTTGATTCCGAATACTTTTTCGAAGTCTTCTTCGTTACCCAAGATAACATCACAACCTTCTACCAACTTAGGCATCACTTCTTGTGCTGTTTTTCCATATTTCCAAAGATTCTTACGGAAGTTTAGGTCAGTAGAAACTGTTACTCCCATTTCGTTAGCCACTTTGATAGCTTCAAGACAAGCATCAGCTGCTCCTTGAGAAATAGCCGGAGTAATACCAGTCCAGTGAAACCATTGAGCATCTTTAAATACTTCTTTCCAGTTCACCATCCCAGGTTTGATTTCTGCAATAGCAGAATTAGCACGGTCGTAAACTACTTTAGAGGCACGAGCAACAGCTCCTGTTTCAAGGAAATAAATACCTACACGGTCGCCACCACGAACAATATGGTTAGTACCTACGTTGTATTTTCTAAGGTCAGAGATACACCAGTTAGCGATGTCATTTTCTGGTAGACGAGTTACGAACTCAGTAGGGATACCATAATTAGACAAAGACACTGCAATGTTAGCCTCACCTCCACCAAAAGTGGCATTCAAGTTAGTAGACTGAATAAAACGATTGTAGCCTGGTGTTGCCAAACGAAGCATAATTTCACCAAAACTTACGACTTTTTTCATAATGATTGTAAATATTTTTATTGATACTGATTATTAAAACTTAAAGAAGTTCTTAGCATTTTTGTAAGATACTCCTTCTACTAGTTCGCCTAAGAAATCTAGTTCTGAAGCTGGAAGAAGTCCTTTTTCTACATCCGAACCAATCAGGTTACACAAGATACGACGGAAATATTCGTGTCTTGGATATGACAAGAAACTTCTTGAGTCTGTCAACATCCCTACAAAACGACTCAACAGACCAAGATTAGAAAGAGAGTTCATTTGAGCCTCCATTCCCGTTTTTTGGTCTAAGAACCACCATCCTGAACCAAATTGCATTTTCCCTGCCACTGATCCATCTTGGAAGTTACCAATCATAGTAGCAATCATATCATTATCTCTTGGGTTCAAGTTATAGATGATTGTTTTTGCCAACTTGTTGTTCGTGTCTAATCTGTTGAAGAATTTAGACATTTGTTTAGCAACAGTAAAGTCACCTATTGAGTCGAATCCTGTATCAGGACCTAATTTATTGAACAAACGGGTATTATTGTCACGAATAGCTCCATAATGGAATTGTTGCGTCCAACCTTTTTCCCAGTCCATGATAGCACCTTCGTACAACATAGCAGATTTGAATTTAACAACTTCTTCTTTTGTCAACTCTTTTCCACCATATACTTTGTTGAAGATAGTATCAATTTCTGTACCTGTAAAATCTTCAGCATAAAATTCCTCAATACCGTGGTCAGACAGCTTACATCCTACCTCTGCAAAGAAGTCATGACGTTGTCTCAAAGCTGCTAACAGATCAGAGAAAGACGAAATTGTAACACCTGAAACTGCAGAAAGCTTTTCTAGATAAGCACGATAGTTTGCTGGATTTTCAACAGCCATCGCTTTATCAGGACGCCAAGTTGGAAGTACTTTGATTTCAAAGCCTTCTTTCTTCAATGCCAAGTGATATTCTAGTGTATCAGCAGGATCGTCAGTTGTACAAACTACTTCTACATTGTAATGTTTCATCATTCCACGTGCCGAAAATTCTTTGGTACGTAGTTTAGCTGTACACTCATCAAAGATTTCGCGTGCTGTTTCCGGTTTTAGTAATGTATCTACACCGAAAGCCGTTTTCAATTCTAGGTGAGTCCAGTGATAAAGAGGGTTACGCATTGTGTATGGAACAGTTTCTGCCCATTTTTCAAATTTCTCCCAGTCTGAAGTATCTTTACCTGTACAGAATCTTTCGTCTACACCATTGGTACGCATTGCTCGCCATTTGTAGTGATCTCCTGCCAACCATATTTCTCCAAGGTTATCGAATTGATAATCTTCGGCAATTAGTTTCGGATCAAGGTGACAGTGATAGTCAATGATCGGCATTTTTTTTGCATGCTCGTGGAAGAGTTTTTCAGCTGTTTTAGTATCTAAAACAAAATTCTCGTCTAAAAAAGATTTCATGTTTGTTAGATTTATTTTTATTTATAAATTGTTTTTGCAATTCCCATTTCCAACCCTCTCAGTTCGGCAAGTCCTCTCAGACGGCCGATACCTGAGTAACCAGGATTAGTTTTTTTGTTTAGGTCATCTAACATTTGGTGACCATGATCGGGACGGAAAGGAATAGAAATTCCTCTTTTGTTTTGGATATCTAAAAATCCTTTCATTACTCCATACATATCCACATCTCCTTCTAGGTGATTGGCCTCGTAGAAGTTCCCTTGCTCGTCTCGTTGAGTAGAGCGTAAGTGTACAAAGTTAATTCTATCACCCAATTCGACAATCATATTAGGCAAATCATTATCAGCACGCACACCAAACGAACCTGTACAGAAGCATAATCCATTCGATTTGTTCGGCACAGCTTTCACTAGCTTTTCGAAATCTGATTTAGTGCTCAAAATACGAGGCAGTCCTAAGATTGCATATGGAGGATCATCCGGGTGGATAGCTAGTTTTGCCCCCACCTCATCTGCCACAGGGGCTATTTCTTTCAAGAACTCAATTAAGTTATTTCTTAATTGGTCTTCGTTTACATTATCGTAACGATCTAGTTGTGCTTGAAATTCTTGAATCGTAAAGCTTTCTTCTGCTCCTGGAAGACCTGCAATCATGTTTTTCACAAGAAGATCTTTTTCCTCTTGAGTCATAATTTCAAACTTACGTTTAGCTCTTGCTAATTCTTCAGCGGTATATCCTTTATCTGCATTTGGACGCTTCAAAATGTGAAGATCAAAAGCCATAAAAGCATCACGTTCGAAACGTAAAGCTTTAGAACCATCTTCTACTGCAAAAGCTAGATCTGTTCTAGTCCAGTCCAAAACGGGCATAAAATTGTAAGTGATGATCATGATGCCACACTTTGCCAAATTTCGGATACTTTCTTTATAATTTTCTATATATTTCTTATAATCACCTTCTTGTGTTTTGATATGCTCATGCACAGGAATACTTTCCACTACAGACCATGTCAAACCAGCTTCTTCGATGATTTGCTTGCGTTTTTTGATTTCTTCCACAGTCCATACTTCGCCGTTCTTGATGTGGTGAAGTGCTGTCACTATACCTGTTGCTCCTGCTTGACGAATATCAGACAATGACACGGGGTCATTAGGTCCATACCATCGCCATGTTTGTTCACTTAATATCATGATGTTTTATTGTTTATTTAAATTGAAAAAGCATCGAATCCTCCATCTACAACAAGCACTGTGCCTGTTACAAACTTTGACGCATCACTCACTAGGTAGTGAATAGCTCCATTCAGCTCTTCAGGACTACCAAATCGTCCAAATGGCGTATGCGCGATGATTGTATTTCCTCTATCAGTATATGACCCATCAGTATTGGTTAGAAGGGTGCGATTTTGTTCTGTCAAGAAGAAACCTGGAGCAAGAGCGTTCACTCTGAATTTCTCTCCAAATTTAGTTGCTAATTCTCCTGCCATGTATTGAGTATAATTAGATACTGCAGCCTTTGCTGCTCCATATCCAGCCACACGTGTCAGTGGACGAAGAGCAGACATAGAAGAGAAGTTGACAATTACCCCTTCACCCGAATCCACCATAGCTTTAGCAAAGATAGATGTTGGTAACGCTGTACCAAAAAGGTTTAGATCAACAACTGTTTTAAAATCGTCTAATTTCAAGTCAAATATATTTTTATCGGGTCCAATGGTTGCACCTGGCATATTTCCACCAGCTGCATTGATCAGGACATCTATCTTGCCATATTTTTTCAATATATCTTCTCGAGTTTGAATCAATGACTTTTCATCCATTACATCAGACTGTAGAAAAAGAGCTTCATGCCCCTCCTTTTTTATTTCTTCTACAAGTGCTGTCCCTTTCTTTTCATTGCGTCCAAGCACTACTACAACAGCACCTTCTGCTGCTAAATATTTAGATATGCTTGTACCTAACACGCCATACCCCCCTGTAATAACTATTACCTTCTTTTCGATATTAAACAAATTGCCTCTCATGTTTTTATTTTTGTGGTTTTAATTCTTGGTTTTAGAGAATTGTGTGCGAACACACAACGACAAATATAGACATTATGTTTTACATATCACAGCTGAAAACATGAAATTAACAAAATAAAAACACATTTAAAAAGACACATAGCGTTACACGATTGGTAACACTATGAAGATCAAAATACTTTTTTAGCAATCTTTCGTTTTCAATTCGCTGATTTGACACAACGAACAGTGTTAGCACCTGCCGTTGGTGGATAAGAAGTACAATTTACTCTCTTGTCATTGGGTGCAAAAGCCTCACCCTTTATGCCTACTCTATACATCTTAGCAACATCTTCTATACTAGTCTCCCAATATGCTCCAAAGCCAAGCGTCCAACCCTCTGAGACATTATCGCCCCCCTATTGTCACTTGAGCTTCTAATTGCCCTATGGCAAAGACCAATAGCATCAAAATAAAAAATGTTCTTAAAAAAATAATAAAGCGCATGTTTAATATTTCTTCAGAACAATCCTCAATCTTTCTTTGTTTAATATTTGCTTTCATTGTTTGTCTTAAATAGTTAGATTCCATGTTGTGGATTTTTAAGACTCTAAATTCTTAATTTCTCACACAAAATCTTTGTATCTCTTACAAAGAGAGCATTTTAGATATAAAAAAAAATATAGATATTCAATTACTGATTTGTTGTTCAATTCCTTTTTAAACCATTACAGAAAAAAAGATCAATAATAATAAAAAAGCTAAAAGAGTCAATGATATTACACTTTCGTACGTATATTTGTAAGCCAAGCCTAGACATCGGTTTGTTCGCAATATTTAGATGCATAGATGCACAAAGCGAGTTCTGTTAAAATTCCATATTCAATAAATATGCAAGTAAAAAAATCACTTTTCTATTCTTTTTTCTTTTTTATTCTTTTTTTGTCAGCTTGTAAAGACACAAAAACAGAATATCCCGTCGTACTAGTTGAGCCTGCTAAAACTGACAACATACACATCTATGGTGAATATGTTGGTATGATCAGAGCTACCAGAAATATAGAAGTTCGGGCACGGGTGGAAGGATATTTAGAAAAAATGACATTTAACGAGGGTAAATACGTCTCGCAAAATGAAGCCTTATTTTATATTAACAACTCACAATACAAAGCGAAGCTAGAAAAGGCCAAAGCACAACTAAAGAAAGATGAGGCACAAGAGTCTAAAGCTGAAAGAGACCTCGAACGTATAAAACCTCTATATGAGCAAAATGCTGCTAGTAGGCTAGACCTAGACAATGCAGTTGCAGCTTACGATATAGCAAAAGCCAATGTGGCAATGAGCAAGGCCGACCTTGAACAGGCTCAGCTAGAATATAATTATACTGTAGTGCGATCGCCTATTTCAGGTTACATCAGCGAACGATTGGTGGATGTGGGTGCACTAGTAGGACCTGGAAGCAATTCTCTACTTGCTAGAATTGTTAAAAGAGATACCGTTTCTGTAGAATTTAAACTAACGGCTTTGGATTACTTGCAAAGCCAACAAAGAGATGTTCACATTGGGGATGTTGACTCCACTAGATGGTGGCAACCTAACGTGAGAGTGACCCTCGCCGACAACTCTGTGTATAGCGAAGTGGGAGTCGTAGACTTTGCTTCTCCGCAAGTAGACCCTAAAACTGGAACATTTGGAGTAAGAGCAGATCTTCCGAATCCTAATCAGGTACTACTACCCGGACAGTTCACAAGAGTAAAAATGCTATTAAATGTATTAGAGGATGCCATCGTGGTACCTCGAAAAGCTCTAATCATAGAAAAAGGTGGTGCCTTTATTTATATCATCCGTCCTGATAGCGTTGCCGAGAAACGTTTTATTGAAACTGGACCAGAACAAGGAAACACGGTTGTAGCTACTCGTGGACTTCTGAAAAATGAGAATATTGTAATAGAAGGTTATCAAAAACTTGTTCATGGACAAAAAGCTATTCCAAGAACTCAAGAAGAAGAAAAAGCTATTAGAGAGCAAGAGGATGCTGCTCTTCAAAACAAAGAGGGAGGAAAAGAATGAATACAGGATTATTTATAGAAAGACCTATCCTCTCCACCGTACTCTCTTTATTGATTGTCATTCTGGGGATTATAGGCTTACTTTCATTGCCTATCGAACAATATCCGGACATAACACCGCCTGTTGTCAAGATTAGTGCTTCATATTCTGGCGCTAGCGCAACCACTGTTTCACAGGCTGTAGCAACCCCTATTGAACAGGAATTGAATGGTACACCCGGGATGATATATATGGAGTCTAGCAGTTCCAACTCAGGAGGTTTGTCCATTAGTGTGACCTTCGATGTGGAAACGGATATCGACCTAGCTGCCGTTGAAATTCAAAACAGGGTAAAACTAGCTGAATCCCGCTTACCAGCCGAAGTGCTTCAAAATGGTATTTCGGTTGAGAAACAAGCTGCTAACCAGTTGATGACGCTTGCTCTAATTTCTAAAGATCCAAAATTTGATGAAATATATCTAAGCAACTATGCTACTATCAATATATTAGACGTACTAAGACGCCTTCCGGGTGTTGGACGTGTGTCGAATGTGGGTAGTAGATATTATGGTATGCAAATTTGGGTATATCCTGACAAATTAGCAAGCTTTGGCTTGACAGTAAAAGACCTACAAGATGCGCTGAAAGATCAGAATAGAGAATCTGCTGCCGGAGAATTAGGGAAACAACCGATCATTGACATCGATATCAACATCCCCATCACTGCACAAGGGCGTCTGTCCACTGTTCAAGAGTTTGAGGATATTGTTATTAAGGCAAACAATGATGGTTCGTTTATCAGGATCAAAGACGTTTCACGTGTTTCACTAGAAGCTTCATCATACAACACGGAGAGTGCCTTGAATGGTAAATATGCTACCATTCTGAGCATTTACACTTTACCCGGAGCCAACTCGGTAGAAGTGGCGAAGAACGTGAGAGAAGCCATGCAAGGAATCAGACAAAACTTTCCAGATGGACTAGATTTTATGGTTCCATTCGACATGACTGAATATATTCAAGAGTCAATTAACGAAGTTTACAAAACTCTGTTCGAAGCTTTGCTCTTGGTGATCATCGTTGTTTTCTTATCACTCCAAAATTGGAGGGCTGCACTTGTGCCTATTGTCGCTGTGCCAATTTCACTGATCGGAACTTTTGGTTTTATGCTTCTCATGGGCTTCTCACTTAACACCCTCACCCTCTTGGGGCTCGTACTCTCCATCGGTATTGTCGTCGATGATGCCATTGTCGTCGTCGAGAATGTGGAACGGATCATGGAAGAGAAAGGCATGAATGCCCGATCTGCCACCCATCAAGCGATGAAAGAACTAGCTGGTGCACTGATTGCCACATCACTGGTCTTGGCTGCGGTATTTGTACCCGTAAGTTTTCTCGATGGCATTACTGGTGCATTATACAGACAATTCTCTGTAACGATTGTAGTATCAGTTATCATTTCTGGGGTAGTGGCTCTAACATTAAGTCCTGCCATGTGTGCCCTGATTTTAAAGCCAAAGGATAAGGACAAAAAAGAAAATATTGTTTTTAGAAAAATAAACTCTTGGTTAAATACGGGTAACAACAAATACATAGACATTTTACAAAAGGTGATTCACAACCCAAGGAGAATCATGGTGTTGTTTGGCATGATCCTCGTATTCATCTTTGTATTCCACAAAGTAACTCCTAGCAGTTTTATTCCTCAAGAAGATCAAGGATACTTCACTGTAGAATTGGAAATGCCTGAAGGAACGACTTTAGAGCGTATGCGAAAAGTTAGCGCCAGAGCAGTCAACTACCTAAACCATCATGAGGCTGTGCTACACGTACAAAGCGTTGATGGTTCAAGCCCTCGTGTGGGAACTAACCAAGGGCGCTCCACATTGACCGTCATCCTGAAACCTTGGGAAGAACGAGATATGATTGTAGACGAAGTCATCGAAGATGTCAAGAAAGAGTTCTATAACTATCCTGAAATACGAGCTTTTGTCAGTCGCCCACCTGCTATCCCCGGACTGGGGTCTGCTGGAGGTGTAGAGATGCAACTCCAAGCCCTTTCAGGAGCAACAATGGAAGATCTGGCAACCGCTACAGATACGTTCTTGCATTATGCTAACCAATCGAAAGAGATAGCAAATGCTTCTACATCTTTGCAACAGCAAATTCCTCAACTATTCTTCGATGTAGATAGAGACAAAGCAAAACTTTTGGGAGTGCCAATGTCTGAAATCTTCTCTACGATGAAAGCCTATTTAGGTTCAGTATATGTCAATGACTTTAATATGTTCAATCGCATATATCGTGTATACATACAAGCTGATCAGCGATTTAGAGCAACCACTGACGACATTAATCTATTCTTCGTCAAGGCTTCTAATGGTTCGATGATACCTCTAACTGCTCTAGGAGAAATAAAGCCGACCACAGGGCCGGGCAATATTAAGCGTTTTAACATGTACAATTCGGCTTCTGTGCAAATAACTCCAGAGGATGGATACAGTTCTGGACAAACGATGGAAAAGATAGAAGAAATAAGGAAAGATCATTTGCCTGAAAACATTGGTGTGGCTTGGAGTGGGCTATCTTTCCAAGAGAAAAAAGCAAGTGGACAAATAGGCTTGGTATTTACATTGGTATTAATCTTCGTTTTCTTATTCCTTGCTGCGCTGTACGAAAGTTGGTCTGTGCCCGTTGCCGTTCTACTATCCTTGCCGGTAGCAGCTTTGGGGGCTTATCTTGGTATATTTATAACCGGATTAGACAATGATATCTATTTCCAAATTGGATTGGTTACATTGATCGGACTTGCTACAAAAAATGCGATTCTGATTGTAGAATTTGCAAAAATAGAAGTGGACAATGGTGCAAGCCCTATCTCTGCAGCAATAGATGCTACCAAACTTCGTTTTCGCCCTATCTTGATGACCTCACTTGCCTTTATTCTTGGCATGGTTCCTCTAGTATTAGCTTCAGGCCCGGGTTCAGCAAGTAGACATTCAATTGGTACGGGTGTATTCTTTGGAATGATCATCACCGTTATTTTTGGACTTGTGTTTGTTCCTTTCTTCTTTGTGATGATTTACAAACTAAAACAGAAGATTCAATTACCTCAATTTAGAATTCCTAAGATTACAAGAAAATCAAAATAAGTAATGGAAGTGAAAACTATAAAATACATATATATATTAGGCATACTATTTTTCGTTTCATCATGTAAAATAGGCTCAAAGTATGAGCAACCTGTGATGGACAACATGCCTCAAACCTTTGACAGCATGGGCAGCGAAGGAGGCAGTGTTTCTGATATCGGGTGGAGCGAATTGTACACAGATCCTGTATTGCAAGAATTGATTTTGAAAGCTATCGAGCACAACAAAGATTTGCTCATCGCCACCGCACGCATTAAGGAAATGGAAGCTAATAAGCGTATCAGCTTCTCCAACCTCTTTCCCAGTTTAGGATATGCTGGCGATGGAGAAAGAGAAATGGAAAAATATGGAGGTGAAAATAAAAAATTCAAAACGAGTTATAATGCCAAAGTAAACGTCTCTTGGGAACTAGACATTTGGGGCAATCTGCGTTGGGCTAACGATGCGGGAGTGGCAAGCTATATGCAAACCATTGAAGCCAGACGCTGGCTGCAACTGGTGATTATTGGACAAGTAGCACAAAACTATTTTGAACTGCAAGCACTGGATAGAGAATTTCAGATCGTCAGCCAAACATTAACAGCTAGACGTGAAGGTGTCAGATTTGCCAAACTGAGATATGAGGGTGGCTTGACTCCCGAAATTCCTTACCGTCAAAGTTTGGTGGAACTTGCCAGAACAGAAACACTGATTCCGGGGCTAGAAAACGACATCAGACTAAAAGAAAATGATTTATCGATCTTAATTGGCGACTTCCCTATCGGCAATATCTTAAGAGGTAAAAGTTTCGAAAATCAACAGATTCCTAAAGACCTGCCTATCGAAATTCCCTCTACACTTCTTCAGCGTAGACCCGACATGATAGAAGCTGAACAAAAATTGATCGAAAGCAATGCTAAGGTTGGAATAGCTTACACTGATATGTTTCCCCGATTAAGTTTTTCAGGCAAAATAGGCTTTGAAAATGATGAGTTAGCAAACATCTTCAAAAGTCCGGGATGGCTCATCAATGGCTTAGTGACCGGTCCTCTCTTCAATATGGGACGCAACAAGGCCAAGCACAAGGCTGCTAAAGCTGCATACGAACAAGAGGTTTTACAATATGAAAAGAAAGTCCTTAATGTTTTCAAAGAAGTAAACAATGCTATCATCTCTTTCAACAAGGCCAAAGATGTGAGAAAGAGCCGTAGCGAGCTCTACGCTTCTGCAAAATCGTATCATGAACTTGCCACCTTGCAGTACGTAAATGGTGCTGTCAGCTATATTGATGTATTGGATGCTCAACGTCAGCTTTTTGACGCAGAGATTGCACTAAACAATGCCCACCTGAAAGAGCTTCTGACAACCGTCACCTTATATAATGCTCTTGGAGGAGGACTTACAAAATGATCTAACTTTTACATTTATATACAATTTTATTATGGGTATGTTAATTATAGAACAACTGAAAGAGAAAGAAACACCGCCATACGACCTACTCAACATGGCAGACCCCTCTGATGAAGCTATTAAAGACTATCTGAAACGAGGGACTTGTTATATCGCCTCAACTGAAAACGAAGCTATTGGAGTTTATGTACTTCTGCAAACACGCCCGTTCACTATCGAATTGGTTAATGTAGCCATTGCCGAAGAATACAGAGGATTGGGGTATGGAAAAAAACTTGTGGCACATGCCATTGAAGAAGCAAGAATTAGAGGCTTCCACGTAATGGAAGTTGGCACAGGAAACGCCAGTATAAAACAACTTGGTCTCTATCAAAAGGCTGGTTTTGTGATCAACTCTATTGATTACGATTTTTTCAGAAAGCATTATCAAGAGCCAATTTGGGAAGATGGTATAGAATGTCGCCACATGATCAGATTGACCATGGATCTTAATGTTTACTAAGATAAAGACTAATGCACAAAAGGCTATAATGAATATCATTATAGCCTTTTATATATTATCAAACGAAAGTTACACAGCCACTATTCCTTTTATGTGTGGATGAGGATCATAACCCTCTAATGTAAAATCTTCATATTTAAAATCAAAAATACTTTTCACCTCCGGATTGATACGCATTGTTGGCAAAGCTCTAAAATCTCTGCTCAATTGCAATTCTACTTGCTCCAGATGATTTGTGTAAATATGAGCATCTCCCAAAGTATGCACAAAATCTCCAGCTTTAAGACCTGTCACTTGCGCCATCATCATCAACAGCAAAGCATAGGACGCAATATTAAAAGGCACTCCTAGAAAGATATCGGCACTACGTTGATACAGTTGCAAGCTTAACCGCCCATCAGCCACATAAAACTGAAAAAAAGCATGACAAGGAGGCAAATGCATCTTGGATAAAGCACCCACATTCCATGCGCTAACAATGATTCGTCTAGAGTCTGGATTATTCTTTATTTGCTCCACTGCTTCTGAAATTTGATCGATAAATCCTCCATCATAATCAGGCCACGAACGCCACTGGTAACCATAGATTGGTCCTAAATCACCATTTTCATCTGCCCATTCGTTCCAGATACGCACACCATTATCTTGCAAATATTTTACATTTGTATCTCCTGCAAGAAACCACAGCAGCTCATGAATGATAGACTTTAAATGCAACTTTTTTGTTGTCAAAGCCGGAAATCCATCCTCTAGATTGTAACGACTTTGATGTCCAAACACACTGATTGTACCCGTGCCTGTACGGTCTTCTTTCTTAACTCCTTCTGCGAGAACTCTTTTTAGTAATGTATGATATTGCTGCATGATTTTCTAGTTTTTATTACTCTACAAAGTTAGAAAAATAAACGAGAGCCATGCTCTAAAAAAGGACATGACTCTCGTTTTTTTATGATTCTTACAGTGGTTTTATTCTTCCTCTGTTTCTTCCGTTGGAACAATCAATTTGTATCCTTTTCCATGGATATTGATAATTTCAATCGTAGGATCAGGACGCAAAAGTTTACGCAACTTTGTGATATACACGTCCATACTTCTTGCATTAAAATAGTTATCATCTACCCAAATTTGCTTCAAAGCATGATTTCTCTCCAGGATATCATTGGCATGGGCACAAAGCAAAGCCAAAAGTTCAGACTCTTTGGTCGTCAATTTTGTACTTTCTCCATTGATTGCCAAAATTTGCTTTTGAGTATCAAATTCCATGCTACCAAATTTATAGATTTGTTGCTCTTTCACACGTTTTCCTTTCACACGTCTGAAGATAGCTTCAATTCTCAACACCAATTCTTCCATACTGAACGGCTTGGTGATATAATCATCTGCTCCAGCTTTAAAACCTTCGAGTATGTCATCCTTCATATTCTTGGCAGTCAGAAAGATAATAGGCACTTCTGTATTGATGGCTCTAATTTCCTTCACCAATGTGATTCCATCCTTTTTAGGCATCATCACATCCAAAATACACAAGTCATATTTTTCTTTTACGAATCCTTTATATCCTACCTCTCCGTCCGTATAGAGATCAGTGTCATATCCTTTAGCCTGCAAATACTCCCGAAGAAGCATCCCCAGATTCTCATCATCCTCACATAAAAATAATTTCAATCTTTCTTCCATAGCTAATAATATTTTTATTAATTTTTCTTATTCTTGTTTTGTTACCGGCAAGATTATCTTAAACTTTGTTCCTGCCCCTATTTCACTATCTGCTTTAATAGCTCCTCCATGATCTAGCACTATCTTTTTAACGTAAGCCAATCCTAAACCAAATCCTTTGACATCATGCCTATTACCAGTGGATACACGGAAAAAACGATCAAAAATTTTCTTTGTATCTTCTTTTCTCATCCCTATTCCATTATCTTCCACAGAAATATTCAGTTTATTTCCGGTGTTCCAAGTTCTGATCATCAACTCCAAAGGCATGTCTTCTCTTCTATATTTTACTGCATTATCTAACAGATTAAATAACACATTAGTAATATGCATCTTATCAGCCTTCACAAGGTCTTCCGTAGCCTGTAGGTCAATATCGATATGTCCTCCAAACTTCTCTACCTTTATTTGGAAAGTATTGGCAACTGTGGCCACTACATCATTCATCTCTAGATCCTTGAGCTTCAATGTAGCTTTTTGCTTTTCGAACAAAGACATCTGTAGAACTTTTTCTACCTGAAAGCTCAAACGCTCAGTTTCATCATTGATAACACCTGAAATATGCTTAAACACATCTGGCGACTTCATTATGTTTCCATCTTTTAGCATTTGTGCTGCCAAAGAAATCGTCGAGACAGGTGTTTTCAATTCGTGAGTCATATTATTCATAAAGTCATTCTTCATCTCAGACAAACGCTTTTGTCTAAAAATAATGCTGATAATAATTATAAAAGTGACTAACAAGATAAACGTAAACACCACAGCAGGCACTAAAAATGATATTTCTTGATAGATATAATTATTCTTACTAGGAAAATAGACCTTCAGGAAAGTCCATTTATCACTAGGATCATTAGGAAATAAAATTTGAGAATAATTATCCTCAGCCTCCTTAAAATTGGCCTGACGATGAATTGGTCTATTATTCTTATCCACTACCTCATAGAAGAAAGGGATGGGAATACCATTTTGACTAAATTCTTGTTTCAGAATATTTTCTAGTTCTCTGAAATCTACTCTCTCTTCAATAGGTTTAGCATTAGGAGCCTCTAATATTCGACTGATCACTTCATCAATATTCTCTCTCTCATATCGATAACGCCTTATCAATTCTTCTTGAATGCTCGACGATGCTCTCGTAATAGCATTACCTCCCTGTTTGTTCGGAGACTTGAAAAGTGAAGCATCCGGTTCTGCATCAGTTGTTGTGGTCTCTTCATAGTGCTCTACAAAAGCACTAAATTGATACCTATCCGGCGCTATTTCTTTTTGAGAACTGTATTGACGAATAAAGGTTTTCTTTCGCTCAGCCATTTTTTGCTCATAGCGTTTCTTACTTTCTTCATACAAATACTTCCTTGTCTGATCTAGCTCAAGCTCTTTTGCCACATTGCCTAAACTACGTTTCACAGCCTCGTTAAAATGGTCTGTTCGCATTTGATTCGACTTACTTATATATTGTATTTGAAGATATATAAGTCCGAAAAATGCGAATGCCATAATAGCAGCCAATATCCAGATAGTAGATTTTCTCATTTTATAGTTTAGTTCTTTTAACCTACAATATAAGAACTTATTTTTGATGTTCTATAACAGAACGCCAATATTTTAACATTTTAAAATTGTTTTTGTTCATTTGTTAGCACAATAGTTATTACAAATACATCTAATAATACGTGCTGTCACTTCGTATAAAAGAGAACAGATCTCGATTATTAAACATTTGATTTCTAGATGAAAATTATTAAAACGAGTCAATTTATTCTCTCGTATACGAAAGGAGTACATATCAAATTCGCCAGAACACTTTTAAATAAATTTCATATCAATCTTCGTTTTTTATGTAAATTTTAGGATCATAGAGATTAGATACGCAATCTACAAAACAAAAAACTGTTTTTTAACAATTTATCAGTGTTAAAAAACAGTTTCCCAATTTGTAAAACTATATTCTTGTCAGAAATTTTTCCGTCTTTCTCTAGCCGAATGAGTTGCTGAAGAACCTGAAGAAGAGTTTTTTGGCATATCTCGCTGTTTAATATCTCTCTGCACAGGCTTGCCATCACTGATTTTCACAGAATCGTTGATGACCCATAATCCTTCTTCAAATTTGATCAATTCTTCCTCAATATTTTCTCTAGCTCGCTCAGCTTCTTCTGGAACCGGATATTTTTCTATCAAGAATTTATTTTCCATGTTGGTGGTTTTATATATCTCACCATCATAAAGACGCAGTTTGAAGTAATCATCAATTGTTTTAGTCAACACATTATTTATATCAGAAGTCATAATGGGCATACGTGCCGCATAAGGTCTGATATTCTCGTATGGTATCCAAAACTGTGGTTCTCGTGTGGCAGTTTCTGCTGAGAAAGAAACATCAAAACCATCTAGAGCATTGCGATATAGAACAGGGCAAATAGCTACCGTCTTAACATCTAACACAGAATTGGACTGATCAAAGTACCATGCCTCTTTGACATAGTAACCTAGAATCTCATTGCTAGGGATGCTATACTCATCATAAACGATATGATCGCCTTCTTTAGAGAACCCTATCTCAAGTTTTTCGAACATATCCTCTGGTGCTACCTTAAACTTTTCGGTAAAGATGGGTTCACTATCATTAAACTCATAAGCTTCCAGCTCTCCGTTTGCCATCAATTTGAAAATCATTGTGTAGAGATTCATCCTCTCCTCAATCGGCGTAACCGGATAATACAGAGCAGCATTAACACCTTTCGTCACATCTATCAATCGATAGATCTCGCGCATCCAAGTGGCATTCTCCAAACTTTGCGTATTGTTCTGGTTTCTCATCTGAGCACGTACCGACAATTGAGGCAAACTGCTATTTTGCTCCACATTTGCTCGTGCTTCTTGTTGACGCCTAGCTATTCTATCGCGAAGAGAACCTTCATTCTCCTCTTGAGCATGGATAACCAAAGGTGACATCAATAGAAGAGTAATGAAACTCAAATATAAGCAATATGTAAATTTTGTCAACTTCATAATTTTATCGTCTTGATTTTGCAAAACCAATTTGTGTTCTTACGCATCTAAAACCAATGTATGATCGTGGCTGATTCTGATATTCAGAATCTCTCAAGTCTCCTCGTATATTGATACCGATATCTTTCCACGAGCCCCCTTTAACCACCTTCTTCTTGATGGCATAAGGATCTTCCTTAGCAGCATCATAACGGTATTCAGGATTCATATCATTCATCAAAGCTGATCCCGATTCAGTATATGCTGTTGATGTCCATTCTGATACATTCCCTGCAAGATCATAAATACCAAACTTGTTAGGCAGATAAGACCCTACACGAGCAGGAATCAGATTTCCATCTTTTGTATAATTACCTTCTCCAGGCTTAAAGTTTGCCATGAAGCAGTTATTCTTCTCATTGATTGTGCCTTCTTGATCCCAAGGATAAATATTTTCGGTCTGCCCATTTCGAGCGGCAAATTCCCATTCGCCTTCCGTTGGCAATCGGAATTCTTCGATGCGACGCTCCCCTTTCTTTTGTCCCATTCTATAGAATTGAGTTCTCCAATGACTGAAAGCCATCGCTTGCTCCCAAGAAACTCCCACAACGGGATAGTCATTATATCCAGAATGAGAAAAATACATGCGCATATAAGGCTCATTATTGGCATTATTGAAATCATTGATCCACACTGTTGTATCAGGATATATATTTACGATTTTTGTATGCAAGAAGTCATAAAGCGAACTCAATGGGCGTACAATGGTTTCGTTTACAGCCATCCCATTTTCATCAAAATAGGCTGTATCTTTAGAAATCATAATCACTTCTTCTGCATTATTCGCATAATCAGTATTAAGATTTCGTTGTGTATGATCCAATCTGTTGCGACGTTTGGCAGCCTCCACATGATCAAACCACTCATAGATATAGTTCATCTGTTTAGGGTCTAAGCCTCGCTCTCCTGTAATGGGGTGAACAAAAGTCACACTCTTGATAGCCTCTTCTTCTTCCTCCAAGGGACGAGTCGGGATTGGTCTTTTCCAATCTAGATAAGGCTTTATTGGGTCGCCGTAAGCATCTTCTGTTATTTTATATAGCTCATTACCTCCCATTGCAGGATCAGCCAACCTCTCACGAATGATAGAGTCACGCACCCAGTGTACGAACTGACGATATTTGGAATTGGAAACTTCAGTTTCATCCATCCAAAAGTTATCTACTGACACTCCTTTAGGGTTTGCAACAATATTCCATAAAGAATCGCTCTCTGCTGGACCCATTTCGATGGAACCTCGAGAGACTAAAACCATTCCATAAGGTCGAGGTTCAGCCCAAGACGAACTGCGCTCTCCTGTCACTTCTCCTCCTACAGAATTCTGTGGACGTCCTCCACAAGAGGACAAAAGGAGAATGGAAACGAACATGACAGAAAAGTAATGCTTCATTGAGAATTGAAACATATACTTTCTGATCGATGTTGTATGTCTGATATCTGTAAGCGTTGTTTTATTCAAAGCCTTTCTTGTTTATAATATTCGTATACTTTTCAGTGCTCCTCTCTTCTTTGCCTTCGAAAGAGGCACACTATATTTTATAAATATTTCATGAGTTCCCTTACTCACCCTCCCAATCTCTGATGTGGAGAGGTCATAAGAGTAGCTCGCCTCAATATTTCTTATTTTAAATCCTAACAAAAATATAAAACCATCGTCTTTTCTCCAAGAAACTCCTCCATTAAGGAACCTTTTATAGTTCAACCTTGCTGTTAAGTCCACCTGATGAAAGATGGCATCAGTTTTGTAAAACACTGACGGTTGTAACTCCAATAACGGAGTTCCTAGCTTAATATTGTATCCTCCAACTAAATAAAATGTACGGGCGATGTATGAATCATAGTTGTCGTCGAGGCTGAAAGAAGGATTCCATAAGTGGCTCACAGAGGCTCCCAAATAATAATTTGGAGTAACCCATGCAACACCTAAACCGCCATCCACTACTTTATCACCTCCTCCTGAAGGTATTTCACTGGCATCAAAGGCTCCACCTGAGTTAGGAATAATGATACCTGAAGCATCAAAATCGACATTGAGCATTCCACCTTGTAGACCTACATTCAACACCTTTCCTCCTTTGAATATAAACTTGTAGGCATACTGTACCATAAAACTAGTATTGGAAAACAAGCCTAGTTTATCATTGTTGACCAATACCCCTACCCCATGTTCTTTACCAAAGAGCTTCAGAGGCATATTGACCGAAACGACAGATGTCACCGGTGCATTCTTAATCCCCACCCACTGGCGACGATGAATCATTGATGATTCAAGAGCATTACTCTGTCCTACAAACGACGGGTTGTAGAAGTTTTTCATTGCCCAATATTGGCTAATATTGGAATCCCACTGTGCATTTGCAGTCAAAACACTGAAAATGAATAGCAGGATGAATAGAAAATATTTCTTTATCGCCATTTGCGTTAGTAAACCTATCACTCGAATCAATATGCAAAAATAACAACTATTTCTCAATTACATAACGACTATCTTTCCAATAAATTGTCTAAAAGGGATGAAAACGAAAAAGAGCTACTCGATTAGTAGCTCTTCTCTTATTTTAGATAAAAAGTTATCTTAGAATTTGTATCCATAGCCCACCATGATTCGAGCAAAATCGCGACCAATGGTGTATTGAAACTCAACATTAAGAAAATCACTTTTAGTGATATAATAATCAGACCCTACACCAATATTATATCCCCATCTTGTCCACTTTCGGCTCTCTCCATGCTTGCTCCATTTATTATTATCCATGTTCAGCCCAGTTAAAGGATAAATATCCAATGCTGTGCCACCGATAGGAAAAACATATTGTAGATTTAAATCGGCTTCGAGGCCTGTTATATCCTTATTAGGAACCATAAAAGTAAAAGATGGCACAACTCTAATATGATCAACTAGACCAATACGAGCGTCCATACCAAAACCAAATCTATCATAATCTGATTGATAACCTACTTTGCCAATTAGTGAAAAACTCCCTTGTTGCGAAAATACGCCAACAGATACTAACAGCAAACTTGCCACTACAAATATTCTATAAAAATGCTTCATAATCTTCTTTTATATATGTTCAAAAAATATCAAGTTGATATCCTTTAATTAAAATCTATGCCCAAAACCAATCATCATCTTCGCATAATCACGAATCAGTGTATATTGGATCTCTATATTTACAAAGTTATATCTGCTAACATAATAGTCGGCTCCTCCTCCGATATTAGCTCCCCACTTGGTCCAGTTCCTGCTTTTTCCATTCTTGCTCCATCGATTATTATCCATGTTAATTCCTACAAGCGGATAAAGTTGGAGTTGTGTATCCTGAATAGGGAAACTATATATAGCATTCACATTAACATCAAATCCCTTCACATCCTGATGAGTAAACATATAAGTCATAGACGACACTATCTTTATAGGATCTGTGATAGCTACTCGAGCTTCAGCTCCAATTCCTAATCTGTCTCCAGGGTCACCATAGTGATATCCGAACTTCCCTAACAGAAAAAAATCACTTTTTTGCGAAAAACAGCCTATCGATATCAAAGAAAAGACTGCGACTAATAAAAATTTGCTATTCATCAGCGGTTTCAAATTTACATTATAAATATAGAGGAGACAAAATTAATACTAAATATAATCTCCGAAAGCATTTAACTAACTCTTTTAAAAGGGATAGAGCAAATTTCACAACTTGCTCTACCTCCTTTATATGCGTTTTTACTTACAAACTTTCTCCAAAGTCTTCTTTAAACTTAGCCATCAACTTTTCAGGCCAATCGCTAATAGGAGCCAATCCTCCCATGAAGAATCTCAATACTGGCGGTTCTTCCACGAACTTCAGTCCACCGATCAATTCACGATTATCATAAAGCCAAGTCATACGATCTTCCACATACTTGATCTGAGAAAGCGTAAACACTCTTCGAGGAATGGCCAAACGAAGCAATTCCATATCGGCATAAGTTTCATTTCCATATTCATCTCTCTGATTTGAGATTGACCCACGCTCCATCCCTCTAATCCCTGAGATTAGGAAGAAAGCAGCAGCCAATGCTCCTGCCGGATATTCAGTTTGTGGAATATGTTTACAAATTTCCATTGCGTTAACATGGCAGCCTAAGACGCCAGCAGGAGTAACCACTGGTATGTTTTTTTTATCTAATGCATTGACCAAGTATTCGATAAATTGAGGACTTTGGCAAATCATTGTTTCGTCCAAGGTTTCATAGAGTCCAACAGCAATTGCCTCTACCTCCCGAACTGACATTCCTCCATAAGTCAAAAAGCCTTCGAAAAGAGGAATAAGTGGCTCTAGTTTTTTGAAAACTGTCTTATTATCTGTACAAATACCTCCACCACGAGCTGAGCTGAGCTTACGAGCTGAGAAGTAAACAAGATCAGCCAATCCGGTCATTGCTTGAATGATATCTTTCATTGAGCTGTCTTTGAACTCTTCTTCTCTTTGTTTCACTAACCAAGCGTTTTCACCCAACAGGCTGGCGTCTAAAACCAACATTATCTCATGCTTTTCGGCGATAGCTTTCACGGCACGTAAGTTAGCCACAGAGAAAGGCTGACCACCAATCAGGTTGGTAGAAGCTTCCATACGGATATATGGAATATTACTTGCTCCATGCTTTTGAATGCAGGCTTCAAGCTTCTCAATGTTCATATTTCCCTTAAAAGGGTGTTTGCTATTGATAACATAAGCTTCATCATATAGCAATTCTTCTATGCGTCCTCCATATTGCGTAATATGTGCCATTGCCGTTGTAAAATGGTAGTTCATAGGTACTACATTGCCTTTCTTCACAAAAGCATTGCTGATAATATTTTCAGCGGCTCGCCCTTGATGCACAGGCAATAAGTATTTTTTACCCAACACATCCTCCACTGCTTTTTGATAGCGCACAAAACTTTGTGACCCTGCATAAGCGTCGTCAGCAATCATCATTGCTCCTAATTGTCTATCGCTCATAGCATTCGTCCCACTATCTGTCAACATATCAAGAAAAACATCTTTGGTATCTAAACGGAAAGTATTGAAACCCGCTTCATGTAATGCTTCTAGTCTTCTTTCAATTGGCACTAAATGCAGTTTTTGAACGATACGAACCTTATGCAATTCTAAAGGAATATCTTCACCACTATAGAATTTAATCTTTTTGTCACAATTTTGCATGATATTAACAATATAAAGTAATTAGTTTTTAAATTAAACTATAAAAATAGATAATTATTTTATAAAAATCCTACAAATAAGAACTTAATAATAATTAATCGCATACACTTCAGCTAGTCTGTACCTTGTTTTACAACATTTCACTTTTATATTAACGAATATGGCATAAGTCTAAAAAAGTCACTATTTTTGAGCATTAAAAAAATATACTAACAATGATTTACCGTTTTATAATGCTATCTGACGAAGTTGACGACTTCCGACGTGAATATAGAATAGATGGCGATGCTACTTTTTTAGAACTGCATGAGTTGATTAGCAAATCTGTGGGCTACGACCAAGCAGAGATGGCTTCTTTCTTCATTTGTGAAGACGACTGGAGCAAAGAAACCGAAATAACTCTCTTCGAGATGAATACAAAATCGGAAGAAGACTCGATCATAATGAGTGAAACCAGCCTTAGTGAATACCTTGAGGACGAGCGTCAAAAACTTTTATACCAATTCGACTATCTCAACGACCGTTCATTCTTCATGGAATTACGTGAGATCACTTTTGGTGAGAATATGGATGCTGGCGAAATTTCCAAATCTGTCGGAAAAGCCCCATTACAAGCATTACCTATTGAGGAAGAACCTGTAAAAGTTGTGCCTACTCTGACTCTTCCTGCTAATGAAGATGACAGTTTTGAACTAGATGACTTCAATCCTGAAAACTACACAAGCGACAGCTACAATGAGGATGAACTAGATGCTGATGGCTTTGGAGATGAGGATATGGGAGAAGAGAACGTGGATGAAGAAGACTTTAACCCTGAAGAAATAAACCTATAAGATGAAGAAGCTGATCGTTCTGGTGGGGCCTACGGGAGTAGGAAAAACGGAACTTAGCTTAAAAATAGCTGAACACTATGGTTGCGATATTATTTCTATAGATTCGCGACAATTATATAAAGGCATAGAAATTGGTACAGCTGCACCTTCTCCGGAACAACGGACAAGAGTGCAGCATCATTTTGTTGGCACCCTTCGTGTTGACGAATATTTCAGTGCTAGCGACTATGAAGATGCTGCTTTAAAAAAGATAGAACAACTCCATCATAAGCAAGAGGTTGTGGTGGCAACAGGGGGCTCCATGATGTATGTAGATGCTCTATGTGATGGTGTAGATCTAATGCCGAGCATTGATGATGCACTGAGAACATCGCTCTACGAACGCTATCAGAAGGAAGGCTTGGAGAATATTTTATCTCAACTGAGACAACTAGATCCCATACACTACAACAAAGTAGACCAAAAGAACTACAAACGAGTGCTTCATGCTTTAGAAGTTTGCCTACAAACAGGTAAGCCATATTCATCATTCTTAACAGGAAAAAAGAAAGAACGCCCTTTTGAAATTATAAAAGTAGGAATTGAGCGTGACAGACAAGAGTTATATCAACGCATAAACAATCGGGTGGATGAAATGATCCAAGCTGGACTGATGGAAGAAGCCAAACGTTTTCATCCTCTAAAGCATCTCAATGCCCTAAATACTGTAGGGTATAAAGAGCTATTCAAGTATCTTGATGGCGAGTGGGAGCTTGACTTTGCAGTTGAAAAAATAAAACAAAATACTCGCACCTATGCTAAGCAACAGATGCGATGGTTCAAAAAAGACTTATCTACTACATGGTTTAATCTATCATTAAATCGTGAAGAAGAGGTCTTCTCCCAAATAATCAACCACATAGAAAAAGATCGTATATAATAAAAGACTAGAGTCAGCTCTAGTCTTTTATTATATATTTTTCCCCAAATATGTTTATCGAATCAATATTCATCCTCGTTAAAGAAG